>JAGCPH010000006.1 GCA_017645275.1 Bacteroidales bacterium
CAGGATCAAACTCTTCATTGTATATTGTTCTACTTATAAATTATTCTGTTCTACCTGGCGGATTCACCTGTTTGTTAGTCTCTTGGAATTTTTAGGTTCCTTACCTTTCAGACTATGCTATTATTGGCTCATTGCTTTCAAAGAACTCCCCAATCTTTTTTTGATTGATTGGGACTGCAAAGATACGGCGATTTTTATTACTGTCAAGAAAAAAATGAAAATTTTTTAAAATATTTTTTATGCATTGAAAATCAATTTGTTGTGACTGAAAATTTCCTACAGGAAGGCAAAAATCAGTCTGGAAATTACATTTATAAGGCCTGATTTTTCGCCTCCCCTCCGAAAATTTTACGCCAAATCGGTCGGGATAAAAAAAATCTTCTTTTCGGTCATCTCCATTTTGACCATTCCAATGAGGATAAAATTGACCAAAATACGTTCTGCAGATTTTTTATTCAGATGGGATATTTCCATAAAATCCTCGAAGCTGATCTTGCCGTGTTCGTTAAGGTAGCGCAGAAGCAGCATTTCTTCGTCAGTAAACGTGATTCTGATGTTGTTTTTGTCTTTTTCGTGCTTCCATACCTTAATTAATATACTATTGGCGACGATATTTTCGTCTTTTACGCGCACATACACCTTATATATATTATTATGGTCAGGAGCCTGGTGTTTGTGGTACTTGCTTTTCGGAATTATCACTTCCAGCACGGTTTTTCCGTTGATATTCCATTCTTTGGCCGTATATTCGACTTCTGGACGGCAATACATCTGTGCTGCAGTCTGTATCATGTGCTTCTCTTCTTCGGATCTTATGCCCGAAATAGCGCCGTTATCTTTCACACCTATTAATAATCGTCCTCCGTCGGTGTTCGCGAATGCCACGAGCGAGCGGGCGATCTTTTTGCTGTCAGACACCTCAAACTTGAAATCGAGCATCTGATGTTCGCCCTCTGCAATCAGTTTTTGAATATGGCCAATCTTTTTCATACGATGTGCAAAAATAGTAAAAAAATACGAGCCTCTAAATTTTGTAACGAGAATTTTGATTACAGCGGTGGAATAGGGCAGAGGTGCAAAAAAGGCTTTTTAGCCGTTTTAAGCGCACCAAATTTTTGGGGTACATACATGGGCATTTGGCGTAAAAAAGTGTCTTAAACATAAAATTCAAAATTGTAAATAGCTGTAGTTGCGATTTTTGATTAATATTTACAAAAATAAATTATGGTTTATAAAACAATGATAATCAATTGGATATAATTTTGTAAATGGTAATAATACAAATGTAAAATATTTAATAAAAAATTACAACTATAAAAACAGGCAGATGTTAATAAAAAATTACATAAATAAATGAAAAACAATATGTAAAGTGTAAATAAGTGAATAAATACTTTAAAAATAGTATAAATTGTGTGATTTTTTAAAATGATACATTATTGTTGGATAACTGAATGATAAAGAATGATATAGAGGTGAAATTATAACCAAATATTAAAGAATTTTAACATTATCTGAAGATTTACAAAAATAAAGTGAATATTTTTTACTTTTGTATTGTTTTTATTTTTACTTTTGTAATCTCAAACGTTATTAAAATCGAAAATTTAAGGAGGGACATATCATGGAAGAAATCAAAGATAGGCTTGCTCACATTTTGAGAGCGAAAAATTTGACGGCTACACAGTTTGCAGAATTGATGGAAATTCAGCCTTCAAATGTGTCGCATCTGCTCAACGGCAGAAACAAACCGAGCCTCGATTTTTTGATCAAATTGAAAGAGGTTTTTCCTGAATACAGCTTCGATTGGATCATTATGGGTAAGAAGCCGATAACCATAAATGAGCCTGCCCCAACCCAGCTTGAAAAGAATAATATGATATTCGAGGAGGCAGACGATGAAAAAATAGTAAAATTCGACAATATTGAGAATGATATTATAGATGATATCGTTGATAATCAAAAGATTACAATCCAATCAGGTGATATAGATAAGATTATATTGACGTATTCTGATAAAACATTTGAAATATTGACTCCTAAAAAATAAATTTACACCTATTTAATTAATAGTAGGCATTTTATCAAAAATTTGTATCTTTGTAAGTTTAAAAATTACACTGATATAATGCGTAAACAATTGTTTTTCAATACTTTTGCTGAATATATAAAACGATATAAACGGGTCGTTATACTCACACACGTCAATCCTGACGGGGATGCAATAGGCTCGTCTATGGCATTTTATTACTTCCTGACGAAGCTAGGCGTTGAAGCGAAAGTGATTGTACCTAACGATTTTCCTGGTTTTTTGTCGTGGATGCCAGGCGTTGAGAATATTTTGATATTTGATAAAAATTCTGATAAAGGTGTTGAATATCTTAACAATGCTGAATTGATATGCTATCTTGATTTTAATCATCCGTCGCGTACAGGATTGGTACACAATGACTTATGTCATTGCAAAAAGACTCCGCGACTGCTGATTGACCATCACAGAGATGCTGATTTCTCACAGTTTGAGATGTATTTGTCGGAGGTTGAGACATCGAGCACATCGGAATTGGTGGCGGAACTGATTCAGTATCATGGATTTGACAAATATTTGGACGATAATATCGCTACATGTCTACTGGTAGGAATAATGACTGATACAGGCTCGTTTTCACATTCGATATATCATCCGGAAACGTTTGAGTTGTGTGGCAAGATGATTTCTCCTACAGTAAATTATCAATTGATACACAATAAGATATACAATACATTCTCAGAAAACAGACTTCGTTTGCTGGGCTTTTGTATAAGCAACAGGATGAAAGTTCTCAATGAATATCATACTGCTTATATCTATTTAAGCAAACAAGATCTTGAAACTTATAATTACCAAGTTGGCGATACTGAAGGTGTTGTGAATTTCCCATTGATGATTGATGATATAAAAATGGCCGTGTTAATCACTGAACGTCAAGGAGTTATAAGATTTTCATTCAGATCGAAAGGAGATTTTTCGGTTCATGAATTGGCTTCTGCACATTTCAATGGTGGAGGACATGTGAATGCTGCCGGTGGCACGCTGGAATGTTCGCTGGATATGGCTGTTGAGAAGTTTTTAACAATTTTACCTCAATATAAGGCGTTGTTAAGCAAATAATGTTAAAAAAAATTGAAAAAATATTATTAACGGTTGTTGTTGTCAGTTTTATGGCAATTTTGACATCATGTGCTGATAATACTGATACCCAGAACGTTAATAATGTTAAAAAACAAGACAGGGAAAGACTTGAGGAGGCCAACAGGTATTTGGTTAAACAGGAAAAAGAGATAATTAACGAGTATATCCAAAATAGTGGTAAGGAGTATGATGAAACAGGAACTGGTTTGAGATATCGTATTGTTAATCAAGGAGATAGCACTATTATTAAAGCTGGCGATATTGTCGTGATGGAATACCAAAACAGTCTGATTAACGGTGAAGTTGTGTATTCATCTGATAATGACGGACTTAAATCGTTTGTTGTAGGCAGAGGCGGAGTTGAGAGAGGCTTGGAAGAAGCTGTATTGCATTTGCATAAAGGCGATGAAGCAGAGGTGATTATGCCATCGTATTTGGCTTACGGTCTGACTGGTGATGGCAATAAGATTCCACCAAGAAGCATACTCGTTTATAAATTGAAAATTATTGATTATAAATAAATTTAAAGTATTAAAACCATGAAAAAAGCATTTTTAATTGTTTCAGCATTATGCGTAATGCTTTCAGGATTAACAGGTTGCGGTAAAAAAGCACCTGAAGGCTACAAAGCCACAAAAAACGGTCTTTTCTACAAATTCTATGTTTGTGATAAAGACGCGGCATTGCCAGAAGTCGGCTATGTGATTGATCTTACACTTGCCTGTTCAATCAACGATACCAATGTGATTATTCCTCCGGCGAAGAATATCATCCAGTTGATGGAGCCTTCATTCACGACTGACTTTATGGAAGGTATCGCTATGATGCACATTGGCGACTCAGCGTCGTTTATTGTGAACATTGATTCTACTTTCGTTAATGTTTTCATGGCCCCTAAGCTTCCAGAAGAGTTTAACAGTACTGATGTTATGAGATTTGATATCAAAATCAACGACTTTTATCCACAAAGTGAGTATAAATTAAAAATGATTGAGGCTGTGAAACAGCATTATCCGGAGGAAACAGCTCGTGCTAAAGAAGAGTTGGATGCATATTTCGCAGAACATAATATTGATGCAAAACCAACATCTACTGGACTTTACTACGTCATGACACAGGAAGGTAACGGTGAGATGCCTGAGGTTGGCAGCAATGTTAAAGTTCATTATACTGGCAAATTGATTGACGGTACAGTATTTGATTCATCAATTGAACGTGGTGAACCTATTGATTTCCCACTGGGAATGGGCCGTGTCATTGCAGGTTGGGACGAAGGAATCATGCTGATGTCGAAAGGAGAGAAGGGTGTGCTTTATATTCCTTACTATCTTGGTTATGGTGATAGAGGTGCAGGCGGTGTCATTCCACCATTCGCAACTTTGATTTTTGATGTTGAACTTGTTGATTTTTAATATCTTATGAAAAGACTGCCATTATATCTCTTATCATTTGTGGTCGGTTTAATCCTTCTTTCTTGCGGAAAATCCGGTTTTAAGGGCTTTAAGAAGATGGATAACGGGACGTATATGCGTTTCTATAGTGAAAACAAAAACGGTGAGATGCCAAAGGTTGGCGACCATGTTTACATCACTTTTACGGAAAGCATTGGCGATTCGTTAATCTATGAAAGCGAGTCGGATAACGAATCGGGCAATGAAGTGGAGGTTTTCGAGCCTACGTTTGTGGGAGATATGATGGCTGGTCTTGTAAATATGCATGTGGGTGATTCGGCTACGGTGGCGTTTTTGATAGACTCATTGTGTATCAAGATGTTTGAGATGGACGCCGTGCCGGATTATCTTACTGCGGGAATGCCGGTATACATTGATATCAGGCTTGACAGTATTGTTCCAGCAAAGACTGTAGCTTACAGACAGGCTGAGAAAATGCGCAGAATGAAACAAGATGACGAAGATCGTCTGGCGGTGTATTATTCTAATGTGAATAATACCATTACCAATGACGGACTTATCATCACTGGGGTCAAAGGGAAGGGGCGTGCACCTCATGATGGCGAAATATTGAAGATAAACTTCAGTTTTGTCAGTATGATGGGCGACACGCTGCTTAATTTCTTTGACAGAGAACCTGTTTCAATAATTTATGGTGATTCATATCTCGGAACTGGCTTTACTGAGGCCATGAGATATGTCCCGGAGGGTGGCGAGGGTCATTTTGTGATACCTTCGGCTCTCGCATATGACAGCGTCGGACTTGAAGGCTATATAGAGCCTTACACTTCATTTTTCTTAGATGTGAAAAATGTTGACATTATGACATCTGAAGAGTATGAGGCGGAGGAGAAAAAGCTGAAAGAGGCTGAACTTGCCGATGCTGCCCGCCGTTTGGCTGAGGAACCGGCCAATATGGCGAAATTTATCAAAGACCATGATGTGAATGTGGCACCGAGCGAGTCGGGTGTCTATTATCTGGAAATAGTAACAGGCACTGGCGATTTCGTGGATGAAGGCGATATCGTGTCGATCTATTACAGGATGTATAACACTGACGACAAGCTCGTTGACTCAAATTATGAGATGGAACCGCTTTCGTTTGTTTGTGGTAATGGAGAGATGGTTCCTGCCATCGATGAGGCTGTCCTGAAGATGAGAGTAGGGGGTAAAGCCACGATTATTTCACCGTCGGCGATGGGTTTTGGCGATATAGCGGTCGACGAGGCCCTTCCTGCCAATTCAATAGTTATTTTTGATCTGGAGCTTGTTGAGGTTCAGAAAGCTCGGTAGTTTCGTAGAAATTTTCTTTATCGGCATGATAGCAGTCGATGGCTGTTATTATCGCCATGCAACTCCATATAGGCACTGCCAGTTTGTCGGTGTCTAGGAAGTTGTTTAGTGTGCCGTGTACGAAGTATCCGAGCAGAGCCAAAGTGGCTCCGAGCACAAGTATTTTCGACTCTCTGTTTTTGGCGCGACGGTATGTCATGAGGCCGCAATACATGAACGTAATCACCAATGTTAAAACTATCAACGACCCGATGAGGCCTTGTTCGGCGAGCGCTCCGATGTATTCACTGTGAGCGTTGCCCATATCGCCTGAGTTGGTACTGATGATGGTCTTGTTTTTCGACTCTTGGAAAGGCGCGTAGACAAACTGATAGGTGCCCGGACCCCATCCGAAGACTGGTCTCTCTTTGAACATTCTAAATGCTGAGTTCCAACGGTTTATACGTTCCAAATTAGAGGCATCGGTAGAAATGTTGGTCATCGACTGGATGTTTTCCATGATGTTTCCTGATGCATCCTGGTCGTTTTTCGATAGAGAATCGAAAATCTGTTGTTGGAAAGTGAAGAACAGGCCGATTAACACAGCCGCGATGAATGCTATGTATTTAAACCTTATCTTCAGAAGTACACATACCAGCACGCCTAAAGCCGCTATGAGACTTATCCATGAGGCTCGGCAGAAGGAAAGGATTATGGCGACAACTAGTAGGCACAGCACCGCCAATCCGGCTATGCGTCTGGATTTCTTCATGCCAGGCATACACAGCAATGCTATGCAAAGCACGATATAAACTGCCAATGCCGCTCCGTAAGCAGTGTGGTCGTTGTAGAAAGGAGTCATTACCCAGTGGGCTGTGTCGCCGTCAAAACCATGTTTTGCGTGGTTAATTATGGTATAAACCACAACGATGACCAGACCTGCGATATATAGCCAAACGAAACGGGCGATGTTTTTGGGCTCTTTGAAAAGCACTGCGCACATGAAATATGCCGGAATCACGAACCATAGCCTTGACACCACAAATTTAATAGAAACCACTGGCATTTCGCTTGTTATTGTGGTGACAATCATCCAAATAAACATGATATAAATCACAATGGAGATTGGATGAGTTGATATTTTTACGTCAAATTTATGGTCGTAGAGGTATTTTGCTATAAACAGCACAAGCAAGCCTGCGAGAAGTGGCTCTACTGGTACGGATAATGCCAGTTGTACATCCAACGACTGGATGTTGATTGACAATGGTGTGAGGAATGATACAAGAAGCAATACTTTGTCGAGTGAAAACACGTATAATAGCAGAACGCCCAACACTGCTGGTGTTGCGAAAGCCATATATGTGTCTTTTTTGACCACAAAATATAGTCCAACCGCAACGAAAATCGCGGAAATCACATATAAAGCCGCTGTTTTAACGTGTTTCGATGACATTATTATTCCTTTATGCTTTTATTGTCAAACACATAAATAAGAAGAAGTGACAGCAGGCAGGCGCCCAAAGCGCTTAAAGCGACGACGACCCATCTGACTGGGAAACTTTTCTTGTCGGCGACAAAAGGCTCGGAAACGACGTTGGAGAATGTCATCTCGGCATTGTAGAAACGAAGTTCCTGTTCGTAGTCGACCTTTACGAGTGAGTAATACTCGCTTTCCATCTTGATAAGTTTCTCAAGTGCAAGCATTTCGGGACCATATTGCTCTAGATTGCCTTTCATGTCGTCGATATTGTCTTTGCTGCCGCGGCCTTCGAGGTAGCTCTTGGTGACCTCTCTTGACTGGCTTTCATATTCCACAACGCCATAATTTGTAGATATTTCAGCCATTCTGGTCTTTAAAGAGTCGATGAACAGCTGTTTCTCTTCGAGTTGGCGTTTGAACATCTGAACAGTCTCGTATCTCTTGATTTTGTGCATGGTTCCTACCTTATAGTCATATAGGCGGATGATTTCATTAACCATTGCGCACGCTATTTCAGGGTCTTTGTCCAAGACTTTGATAAGAACAGCGTCGTAAGGAGTCCTTGAAATGCGCACGTTGTCACGATACTCGCCGATTAATGCCGTTTTCCAGTATTTGTAGCCTTTGTCGATTTTGTAATGCTTCATGAGGTCGAATTTCTCAACCACAGAGTCCATGATTTCGTTTGACTGCATTATCTGAAGCATCTGTTCGGTGAATGTTTCATCAGAATAGGCTGCCACATTGCTGGGGTAGAGCACCGCCTCAGATTTGTACATCGGGGTGATGAATATAGAGCTAGAGAAAACAGCTCCAGCTATCGCTGCAACCAGCGTTATGATGGCCAAATGCCATTTCCACTTGATAAAGACCTTGATCAAAGGTGTGTTGTCGAAATAGTTATTCATTTTTTCCTTTATTTTTATTTTCAGAATATTCGAATGCTGCTAAAACCATAGTAATTACAACGAGAGTAGCGAAGAAAGTCACAATTACGATAAGCCATCTGACAGGGTAGACGTGTTTGTCGGCCACGTAAGCTTTTGTTACGACAAACTTGTGTGGTATCGTCTCAGTTGCGTTAATTCTTGCATCGTCGTATTTCATTTTCAATAGGTTAAGGTTTGCTTTCTCCATATCAAGCTCATAATTGTAGATGCTGATATTGGGGTGTTTCCTTAGCGAATCTTCAAGATTCATTATGCGATCTTTAGTGTTGTTATACTCTTTCTCAATGATTTCCAATGCTTTAGAAGCAATTTCCTGTTGTATGTCACTCATTGTCTTATCGAACAGCACGGCGATTTCGTTGGCAATATTTGCTGCATATTCCGGATCGGTGTCAAAAACCACGATTTTAACAGAATTGTACTCTGTCCTTCTGATTTTGATGTTGTTGTCGTAAGCTTTGTACAGTTTATATTGTTTGTGCTCGCAATTCTCTTTAATGCCGTAATGGTTTAAAAGATCAAATTCTTTAATGATTGCATCACGGATAATTCCGGAATTCAGTATTTGCATCATCTGCTCGGTTTGTGCCTCTTCACCTATTTCGAGCGGGTCGACATAGATGAGGTTGTTGGTGTTCATAATAGCCTTTGAAACAGAGTAAGTCGTTGTGGGATAAAGAATTACTGTTGATTTATATAATGGTTTTATGAACAGTTTTGAAGAGAAAAAAATGGCGCAGACAATGGCCAGAACCAGGATTATTCCTACATTTTTCTTGTTTTTCAGTAGTAAATATAAAATGCTTTTTGAATCCATCGCAATCAATATTAATAATCTAAAAAATTTGTCAAAAATAGTGAAAATTCTTTAATCATGAGCAAATTTTCTAAATTATTTCTTCATATTTTTTGCCGATGACATCACAAGTTCTTTTATTTCCTTGTATTCCAACATCTTAGTTATAAAGGCGAGGAGGATGCATATTATGGCGGCGATGGCAAATGAGATAGGCCAGCTGGTTGTCAAAAGTGTTGATAAATAGACAGTTATGGTGATTAATGACAGGAAAGCTATCAATCTAAGCCAATAACTGGTGCCGAGGCGCAGGTTGAAAATCTTTTTTGCTATGAAAAACTGTATCACGCAGGTGGTGAATTGTACGCACAGACTAGTGAATGCAGCGCCAACTGCTTGAAAATGAGGGATAAACATGCAGTTGAGGGCTATATTTATCACCACGCCGCAGGCTGCCACGATGTTTAGCTGTTTGAGGTTGCCGTTGGCGGTAAGTAGTGTTCCGAAAATGTAAGTTACTGATATTGAGACGAAACTGCCCATCAAAATCTTTAAGATGATGGATGCTTCGTCATTGTTTTGCTCTGGATACATTAGTTCCATGAAGTTTTGGCTGTAGAATATGCAAAGCACCGCTATTATGCACGTCATCGAAAGCATGATGCCAAACGATTGTTTTACAAGACCTTGCAGATCTTCTTTCTCTTTGATTATTGCAGCAAATAGAGGTAGAAGAATCACTGAAAAGAGGTAGGAAATATTGTTTCCGGCATCGAAAAGTCGCCATGCACGTGCATAAACGCCTGCTTGCGAGGCAGCTATGTCTTCAGGCAGCAGTCGCTCAATGAGCACTGGTTCCAGACGGTTGTAGAAGCTCATCAGAAGCACCAGAAGGGCGTAGGGAAGGCTTTTTTTGATGATCATTATCACAAACGGGATGTTGATGCGGATAGTGAGCTTGCCTGTGTGCCGCAACACGATGATTACCGCGATGATGAGCGTGATGACATACGAAACCGTTTGTGCGTAAATATAAGTGTAAATGTTGAAATTTTCTTTGGGGAAGAAGCCCGACCACAGCATGAAGCTGCATATCAATATCATAAGTACTCGGTCGAGCACCGATAGCATGCTGTCGGTCTTGAAAAGTAGCAGAGCCGATATGTTTGACCTGACATAAAGTATAAATGACAGTAAAACCTGGTTGAAACCAACAATTGCAAGCAATTTCAGTTGTTCACCGCGGTATCCGATAATCCATCCGATTACGAAGATGACGATGAAATACAGTATTGTAAGCAGAATCTTGGCCTGTGAGATGCCTACAAAATGCTTAGAAAGCAACTGGTTGTTCTGTGCGATGTTGCGATTATTGAAATTTGTGAGGCCTAAATCCAATAATATATAGAAAAGGTAGGCAAATTGTGATATTGCAAGATAAAGACCGTAGGAATTATCGCCGACAAGATTCTGTACAGCCACGTCGATACCCAAAATCCAAAACGGTTTTATCAACAGGTTGACAAAAAGTAAAAAAATAATATTTTTTAAAAACTTTTTATTCATTTTTTACCTGATACACAATAATATAACAAGCAATTTTTACGTTTTATACTTGTTTTAACACATCTAAATCGATTGCAAAGATACTTCATTTTGAAATAATTTGTATATTTGCAAAGTAATTTTTTTGAAAAAAAGGAAAAATTTAATCATCGAGACGTTATAAAAAATGAGTTTTGTCAATTATACGGAAAGGGAAGCGATAGAGATAGGGAAGGCGTATGACGCTCTGATTCAATCGATTGGCGAGACCATGACGTTGGAGGAGGTGGGTTATGTGAAGAAAGCCTACGAGCTCTGTTGTCAGAAATATGACGGCATGCGTGTGCGTTCCGGTCGTCCGATGATGCTCCATGTGCTTGAAGTGGCGCAGATATGTTACTCTGAGATGGGGATGCATAGTAAAACCATAGTGAGTGCGTTGCTTCACAACATCACTAAATGCACCGATACCACTTTTGATGAACTGAAAGAGCAGTTTGGCGAGCGTGTGACATTGATTCTCAAAGGATTGATAAAAATCATGTCATTGAATATGTCGCATATCTCGACGCAATCGGACACCTTCAGGAAGCTTTTCCTTTCGGAAATTGATGATATTCGTGTGGTGATGCTTATCATCGCACATTGCCTCTCAAATTGCCGTAATCAGGGTGATATTGACTATGATGTCGACAAATTCTTTGAGAAAACCAAATATTTGATTATTCCAATAGTGCATCGTCTGGGTCTTTATAATATTAAAAAAGACATGGAAGAAGCGGTGATGATTCACGAAAACCCCAAGGAATTCAAGGAGATCAAGGAGAAAATATCGTTGTCGCATGTGGCTCAGGAGGAAAAGATGGCTAATTTCCTGTTGCCGATTCGCAAAGAGTTGAGTAATGCAGGCTTTGACTATACGATAAAATGGCGCACGAAATCGATTCCATCGATTTTTGCCAAAATGAAGGCTCAAGGCGTACCATTTGAGCAGGTTTATGACCTTTTTGCAGTACGAATCATCATAAACAACTCGAAAATAAAGGAGGAAAAGGCTGACTGCTGGAAGGTTTATTCTATTGTGACAAATCTATACGAGCCTAATCCGAAACGTTTAAGAGATTGGATTACAAAGCCTAAGGCTTCGGGATACGAGTCGTTGCACACTACGGTGAAAAACGGTGTAGACTGGGTGGAGGTGCAGATAAGGACATCGCGCATGGACGAAGTGGCTGAAAAAGGCAACGCCTCGCATTGGTCGTATAAAAGCAGCGGCGGCAAACATCAGACACCTGACGAATGGCTCAATAAAATAAGGTCAATCCTTGAAGATACCGACCAGACAGATTTCAATCCGTTGGATGATAAGAGAGCAGCGAAAGGCAAGTCGGACAAGATTTACATCTTGACACCGCAAGGCGAGGTGAAACAGCTTCCGGTGGGCTCCACAATCCTTGATTTTGCCTTTGAAATACACACATTGGTTGGTAGCAGCTGTATAGGAGCACGCGTTAACGGCAAGATGCAGCCGATACGTTACGTGCTTAACAATGGCGACCGCGTTGAGATTCAAACGAGTAAGAAGCAGTCACCACGTGCCGACTGGCTGAACTATGTTACCACAGAAAAGGCGAAGTCGAAGATACGCCGTTATCTGATTGACCAGGAGATGAAAGAGGCCGAACTTGGCAGCTCTATCTTCCACAGGAAACTCAAAAACTGGAAGATTCCGTTTAACGATAAGATTTTCAGCGAGTTAATAAAAGAATACAATTGTGGCTCTGGCATAGAGTTTTATCATAAGATTGCGACTGACCAAATTGATATGGTGGCGATGAAGGCGTTTATACTGTCGCAGATGGAAGAGAAGATCGAGCGCAAGGAGAAGTCAGAAGAGGGAGTCAAGAAAGATAAAGCTGTTGATAATGAGGGGGAAGCGATGAGTATTGGAGCCAATATCAACGGATTTGCATTCAAGATGGCGAAATGCTGTCATCCTATTCCTGGCGATAATGTGATGGGTTTTGTCAATGTCGGAGGTGGCATCACCATCCATCGTGTTGACTGCAAAAACGCCCAAGCCATGAAGAAACGCTATCCGTACCGTCTTGTCGACGTGAAATGGAATGGCGATGTGCCTTCTAGGGCTACGATACGCATAGTCGCGAAAGACAGTTTTGGCGTGCTCAGCGACATCACTGAGGTGATGAAACAAATGGAAATCAATATTATAGACGCTTCGATGGGTACCCGCAACGGTTTCTATGAAGGTCGTTTTGTGATAAATATGTCGAGCATAAATTACCTTGAGCAGCTCATCCGTAGGCTCAAGTCTCTTGCCAATGTCACTGAGGTTCAGCGAATCGACTGACAATCAATTATTTAGTCATGATATCGATAATCTCGGTATCAGTTTCTTTCATGCCGATGCTACCGACCAGTCCCACGTTGTTGATAGTGTCTTCGATATCGCATCCCACGATGCCGTCGCCGGCCTCGAACTGTTGTCCGTTTTTATACATGTAATATCCGAGAATGCCTGATTCCACTGATGCTGCGATCTTTGCTGCGCACGATGCTTTGGCGCCGTCGCAGATGATGCCTGATACTGTCACAACTGCATTTGTAAGTGTGTGTTCAATCACATCTAGATTTTCGCCTAGGAGGTAGGCTATGCCGCAGGCTGCGGCGCAGCCTGCGCTGACAGCACCACAATAAGCCGAGAGACGTCCAATGCGTGTTTTCTGGTGGATGGCAGTGAGGTTGGATACCACCAAAGCACGATACAGACGGTCTTCATCGATTTTGTACTCTTCAGCGTATGCTATTACAGGCATTGATACTGTAAGTCCTTGATTACCACTGCCTGAGTTGATGATGACGGGCAGCTCACAGCCGTTCATGCGTGCGTCAGAACCGGCAGCAGCGCGTGCTTTAGCTTTAACTTTTATATCATCGCCGTAATATTTCAGCAAGGTGCTGCCGATGTTGGCACCCCAGTTGTGTTTCAGACCTTCATCAGAGATGGCTGTGTTGTATTTTATTTGACGTCCGATAATCTCTTTAATATCTTGAATATCAACGCTGTCGGCGAAATCGACGATACCTGAGATGCTCAGACATGTGCGATCGGTGAGTTCCTTGGTCGGTTTGGCGATGGTCTGGCTTTCGAACAGGACCTCGTTATCTTTCTGAATATGCACAATGTTGGTGTGGAAACCTGAGATTCTCACGTCGGCATGATGTTCGCCTTTGTAAGCAATCACTGTGACATCGAGCTGTTCCTGGCAGCATATGTGTTTCACTGTGATAGGGGTGGAGGCGAGATAATCTTCGGTTTTTTTCTTTTGTTCAGGTGTCACATTGGCAATCACTTCGAGAGCTTTTTCCGGGTTTCCAGCTATGATACCCACTGCTACGGCGGCTTTTATGCCTTTCATGCCATTGGTGTTCGGCACTATCACGCTTTTCACGTTTTTGATGATGTTTCCACTTGCGAGGACCTCGACGCGGTCAGGAATTGCGCCTAACACTTGGTGTGCCTTGGCGGCCGCATAGGCCAGACAAATGGGTTCGGTACAGCCCATAGCTGGTACGAGCTCTTCCTTTAAGATATTGATATACAATTGATAACGTGAATCAGACTTGTTCATATTTTAATTGCCTTTTGTTATTTCCATTAAGATTATTTCGATGTTACCACCTTCGGGCATGACCTCAATCCAGGTGTTGTCTTCACTGAACCACTTGTATTGCGAGCCGATTCGCACGATGAAGTCGTTGGTCTCAGTGTTTTTCGGCACGCTTACCATGAAACCGCCATTTTCGCCGTTCTTCGAGCCATATGAGATATAAAGTGGGAACTGCTTGTCTGTCAGGTTCTTAGCCTTAATCAGTATATAATTTCCACGACGGGTAGTCACGTCAACAGGCTCGAAATTGAAACGTTTTGTCTCGTTGGCGCTGATAGTGACGCTTTCTGGCACAAGTTCCACGAGTCGGTTAGCCTTGAGAATGTCACCAATCTCCCTGATTTTGTTGGCAGGGTAGGGATTTCCGGTGCCAACATTCATTGCCTTGGTGTAGAACTCTATGGCTTTGTCATAGTTCTTTGTCTGGAACTGTGCGTCGCCCTTGGTGATAAATCCATTGTATTCGCCTTCAAGCGATGCCAGACGCATGTTCTCGGCTTGCTGTGCCTCTGTAAGTCGTTGACTTGCAATCTCATCGCCCGGCTTGTTGGTCAAAGCAATGTTATATTGACGAATTGCCTCGGCATAGTTGCGGCTAGCGTAAGCATAGTCGCCATCTGACATGGCATTCTGATAGTTTTCCTGTTTCTGACGCTGTATTTCCTCGTAGAAACCAGCGATTATGCCCAGTTTTTCAGTGGCTGTGGCATTGGTTGGGTCCAACGCGAGTACTTGGTTGAATGTCTGTTCCGCTTCAGCGTATCTCTTGTCTGTAAGTTGCTGATTACCAGCGTTTATTAGGTTTTGAATGTTAGCTTTGCGCTGCTGTTCAGCCTCTATAGCTGCCAAACGTTCTTGTTCCTTGCGTTGCTGCTCTTGATACAGGATCATATCTTCTGCATTCTTCTTTTTGGCAAGGGCGTCAGCGTTATTTGGCTTGATTTCCAATGCTTTATTGTAATTTGTCAATGCTAATTCATAGTTTTTAGCAGCTTCGGCATTTACTCCTTTGGCAATGTAATTCTCGAAATCATTGTCCATTTTGGCTTTGTCGCTCTGAATCTTGCGATATTCGGAACTATTGACAATTTCGTCGATTCTATCAATCATACCGAGGGCATAGGAGTCATCAGGAATCACTGTCAGGGCTGCTTCATATGCTGTTTTTGCCTCTACGTATGAGCGGTCTTCGTAGAGAGCGTCAGCCTCATTGATTTTTGAGTTGTATCTTTCCGAAATGTCCTGCTGTGACTGTAGATTTGCGATGATTCCTGGAATCTCCTTGTCATCAGGGAAGAGCTCTAATGCCTGTTGGTATACATTTATAGCTTCGCTGTATTTTTTTCTTAAAGTAAATTCTTGACCTTGTGTCTTAAGTCTCAAATATTCAGAGGCTTTGGTGTCGTATGTCTCTTTCTTGTTTTTAGCTTCCTGATACTTCTCTTTAACGGCGTTGTTGTTCGGATAAAGCTTGAGTGCCGACTCATATTGGAGCACGGCTTCAGCGTATTTTTCTTCTTTCAAAAGCTTGTCACCGAGGGCAACCATATCATTGAAACTGTCGAGTTTCTCCTTCTCGTTCTTTAAAATAGTGGTGATTTCGTCTTTTTTGCCAAGGGCGTATTCGTCTTTTGGGAAGAGTTTGAGGGCGTTGTTGTACTCCGTCAGGGCTTTGTTAAGATCGCCGTTGGCGTAAAATTCGTCAGCTTTGTCAATATGTTCAAAAAACTTCTCTTCTTTTTGGTTTTCCTCGCGAATCTTTTGGAGAGTTTTATCCAATTTGCTCTTCGCTGTCGGGTCGTTTGGCTTTAAGCGTAGAGCTTCCTGATAATATGTTTTGGCTTTGATATACTCGTTTTTGGCGTATTCGGTATCTCCTGATTTTATCAGCGACTGATATGTCGGAGTTTGTTCTTGCGCTACAACATAATTAGTTGATAAACAGAAGAATAAAAGTGGTAATATAAAGAAATACTTTAATATATTTTTCATTATAAACTCTATTTTTCTAATAACGTTTTTACACCTTATTTATTATATATCGATTCCAATCTTGCCGTCTTTGATAGTCAAAGTCCTGTCGGCCATTTTTGCCAGGTCCGGGTTATGTGTCACGATGACGAATGTCTGGCCTGTCTGTTCTCTCAATTTGAAGAATAATTCGTGTAACTCTTTGGCATTCAATGAGTCTAGGTTGCCAGAAGGCTCGTCGGCGAGTATCACGGCTGGATTATTTATAAGGGCTCTTGCCACTGCGATACGTTGCTGTTCTCCACCAGATAGCATAGACGGCTTATGGCTGGCTCTTTCTGTAAGTTTGAGATAATCAAGCAGTTGCATTGCTTTGTCGTTGGCTTCTTTTTTTGAAACGCCTGCGATATAAGCTGGGATGCAAATGTTTTCCAAAGCTGTAAACTCGGGCAGGAGATGATGAAATTGGAATACAAAACCGATGTTTTTGTTACGGAAAGCGGCAAGATTCTTTTGATTCAGTTTGTTGACATTCTGTCCATTTATAAAAACCTCGCCTTTATCAGCTTTTTCAAGTGTTCCGATGATCTGCAGCAATGTTGATTTGCCGGCACCTGACGCTCCCATGATAGTGACGATTTCGCCCTTATCTATATGAAGGTCAATGCCTTTTATGACGTCGACATTGCCAAACGATTTATATATACCTCTTGCTTCTATCATCAGTCTTCTTTTTTGCCGTTATATTGCAGTTTTGCCCTTGTAAATGGCTTGTTTCTGTCAAAAAGGTAACGATATGTGATATGTGTCTTGTAATGCTCTGCGCCTGCGTGTTCCACGATCTTGAGCATCGGTGGGTTGAAATCGCCTATCCAATTGATTTGCAATTCTTTATATTTGAATTTACGCTTTATTGCCTGTGCTTCGAGCGAGCATACCAGACCTGATTCGAGGCCTTTTTTACGATGTTCGGGCACTATGCCGAATACGAGCGAGATGGCGCGGTCGCAGATTCTGGCGATTTTTACTCTCCAAAAGACGCGTAATGCATTGAAACCCTTATCATTACCATTCAAACCTTTATAAATCTGATTAAGGTCGATCATCATGAGGAAGAAGCCGACGGGTTCGCCTTTATAATAAGCGAAATGCATCAGTCTTGGGTCAATGATTGGCTTCAAGCTTTTTAATAAGGCTACCGCATGTTGTCTGGTAAGCTTAGCTGTGCCTGGTATCGAGCCCCATGATTTGTTGTATATCGTCAGGAAATCATCGGCATAGCGGTCGATTTTGCGTCTGTCGAGGATTTCGAAGGAATAATCTGGATTTTCGTAAATGCGATGCGCTTTCTCGTGGAGGATAGGGTCGAAGCCGCCTGGTGTGAGGCTGCGACGGAATGTCAATTGCTTGAAATAATCCTTAAAGCCATAATTCTCAAAGAGTTGGTTATAATAAGGATAGTTGTACGGCATGTTATAGATCGGGTCGGTGAAGCCTTCTGCGAGGCATCCCCAGAAATAGTCGCGGTCGCCAAAGTTTATTGGGCCGTCCATGGCCTCATAGCCGCGTTCTTCAAGCCATTTCTTGGCAGCGTCGAAGAGAGTGTTGGCTGCTTCCTGATCGTCGATGCAGTCGAAGAAGCCGCAACCGCCGGTTTTCTGGCCATTTTCCTCGTTTTCATAGACTTTTGAGGTCTTCTCGTCATAAAAAACGGCGATTCTTCCGACTATTTTACCTCTTTCGTTGGTCAGATAGTATCGTGTGGCGTCGCCGTGACGGAAAAGCTTGTTGTCCTCGCGGTTGAAGACGTGTTCCACTTCGCGGTCGAGAGGCCTGACGTAATGAGGGTCGTGTCTATATAGTTTAGCTGGAAATGCAAGCCATTGCTTGATTTCGTGCTTAGTCGTTACCTCGTGAATCGTGTATTTTGACATCAAATTTTTTTGCAAAAATAAAGAAAATTTTGTAATTTTGTTGTGAAATTTTAAAAAAATGAAAAAGATTGATATTCAAGCGAAATACGATAAATTTATCGAATATTTCGAGGTCGCGATGCCTGTAGCAGAGTCGGAGTTGCAGTTTATGAATCCGTATCAGCTTGTTGTGGCGGTGGCATTGTCGGCCCAATGCACCGACAAACGTGTTAATATGACTACGCCGGCGTTTTTTGAGCGTTTCCCTGATGCGAAGTCGTTGTCGGAGGCTTCGCAATATGAAGTGTATCAATTGATTAAATCGATTTCGTATCCGAATAACAAAGCCAAGAACTTGATAGGGATGGCGAAGGCCTTGGTCGCTGATTTTGATGGTGTTGTCCCTGATAATCTTGAAGATTTGCAAAAGTTACCTGGGGTGGGGCGCAAGACTGCCAATGTGGTGATGGCTGTGGCGTTCGACAAGCCTGCAATGCCGGTGGATACTCATGTTTTCAGAGTCTCGGCAAGGATTGGTCTGACAAAGAATGCTAAAACTCCGCTTGAGACCGAAAAACAACTTGTGGCTCATATCCCTCAGAAACTGCTGCCGAAAGCGCATCATTGGCTGATTTTACACGGCAGATACGTTTGCATGGCACGCAAGCCGAAATGTGATGAATGCGGAATCAAAAATATTTGCGATTTTTATCAAAAAAAAGACAAAAAAGTTTGCTGATTCAAAAAAAATGTTTATATTTGTAGCGTTACAGTTTGATTAAAAACTCGTCAAAATCAAGCTGTAGCATTTGGGATTATTAATTATTGTGATTATTAACTTATTGATTTAAAACTATTTAGAAATGGCAAGTAAGAATATTGAGGAAGATGTCGAGAAAGTGAGACAAGAGAAACTTAAGGCTTTGGAAGCCACATTGGGAAATATTGAAAAGTCGTTCGGAAAGGGTAGTATCATGCGTTTGGGCGACAACCATCAGGAGAAAATCGATTCAATATCAACTGGTTCAATTGGTTTGGACTATGCGTTGGGAATCGGCGGCATGCCGCGTGGCAGAATCATCGAGGTGTTCGGACCTGAGAGTTCTGGTAAGACGACCTTGGCACTACACGTCATTGCAGAGGCTCAGAAACAGGGTGGAATTGGTGCATTTATAGACGCAGAGCATGCTTTTGACCGTTTCTATGCAAAGAAATTGGGCGTTGACATTGAGAATCTGCTGGTGTCGCAGCCTGACAACGGCGAACAGGCATTGGAAATAGCTGAAAACCTTATCCGTTCGGGTGCTATCGATGTCATTGTGATTGACTCAGTGGCCGCATTAACACCTAAGAGCGAGATTGAGGGCGAGATGGGCGATAGCAAGATGGGTCTTCAGGCACGTTTGATGTCGCAGGCGATGCGTAAGTTGACAGCGACAATCAGCAAGACATCGACGGTGTGTATCTTCATCAACCAGTTGCGTGAGAAGATAGGTGTTATGTTTGGAAATCCTGAGACTACAACGGGCGGAAATGCCTTGAAATTCTATAGCTCGGTGCGTCTTGACATCCGTAAGGTCAGTCAGATTAAGGATGGTGAAAACATCATGGGCAACCGTGTGAAGGTGAAAGTGGTGAAGAACAAAGTGGCACCGCCGTTCAGGAAAGCTGAGTTTGACATCCTTTATGGTGAAGGAATTTCACGTATCGGTGAGATTATTGACTTGGGCGTAGAGCTTAATATCATTAAGAAAAGTGGCTCGTGGTTCAGTTACAATGACACTAAGCTCGGGCAGGGCAGGGATGCTCTCAAGAAACTGCTTGATGAGAATCCGGAGTTGTGCGATGAGCTGATACAGAAGATCACTGAAGCGTTGAAAGATACTGATCAAGATTTGTAATTTATTGAATATCAGATACTAATGAAAAGAGTTTTTCTGGCATTGGCTTGCGTGATAATGCTCGCAAGTTGTTCGGATGTTAGCGAGGATAAGAATGCTAAAACAAATGATAATCAGAGTGTTATGATTCCTGAAGAAGGATTCGTATCTGATTCTCTAGATGTTGACGGCTACGTTGCAAGAGCACGATGGTATTTGGCTAATGAACAGGTGGGGAATGCTATCCGTGACATCAATAGTGCATTGTCAATCGATGGCAAGAATGTTGACGCATTGCTTGTGTTGGCAGATATCTATTATGCTTTGGGTGACCAAGACAATATCTTGTTGACGTTGAATAAAGCCTCGGAGATAGCTCCTATGGATTCGCGTCCGATTGTCAAACTGGCAGAGCTGAGTTTCCTTCAGGGAAATGTCAATATGGCAAATGCATATATTGATAAAGCATTGGAACTCAATAGCATAAATCCTCAGGCATATTATATGCGAGGAATTATCTATATGTCGAAGAACGACACCGTACAGGCTTTAAAGCAGTTCATGAAGTCGAGAGACCAAGATGACAGTTTCATTGATCCTGTGTTGCAGATTGCCAATATCTATGCGGTTCAGCGCAACCCGATGGCTCGTGATTTCTATAATCAGGCCATAATGTTGGAACCGGATAACTATGCTATCTATTATGATTTGGCGATGTATCTGCAAGACAACGGCAATCCGGAGAAGGCGTTGGAGATTTACGACACTTTGGATGTCAAGATGCCTGGAAGCTACCAGATCTTATTCAATAAAGGATATGTGAATCTTGTGTATCTCAATGAGTATGACGAAGCCATTGAGTGTTTCGACAATGCATTGGAAATCAATCCGAAATCTGTCGATGCCATGTTAAACAAAGGCGTGGCGTATGAACAGAAGGGCGATTATAGGACGGCAAAAAGCATCTATCTCCAGATATTAAAGGTTAATCCTAATTATCAGCTGGCGATAGATGCTTTGCACAGGATAGGCGAGTGATTACGCCTGTTGTGGCTCTATGAACAGTTTGGCGAGCTCATCGAGGTTCTCGTTGAGTTCCTGTTCCACGCCGTGCAGCTCTCCAAGCTTCTCGAGAGGTTCGTTCATGCTGAAGTAGAACTTGATCTTAGGCTCTGTGCCTGAAGGTCTTACGCTTACTTTGATGCTGTCTTCGGTGAAGAACTGAAGTACATCCGATTTCGGGAGATTGATGACTGTCTCTACGCCGAAGTTCATGTCTTTGCTGATTCCGAGTTTGTAATCTCTGATTTCAGTGATTCTGGAGCCAAGGAGGTTCTTAGGCGGGTTAGTTCTGAACTGAAGCATCATATTCTTGATTTCTTCGATGCCGCTGATACCTTTCTTGGTGAGTGACACGAGTTTCTCTCTATACACGCCGAATTCCATGTATATCTCTTTCAGTATCTGATAGAGTGTGCGGCCTTGTTCGGCTGCCCATGCTGTGGCTTCGGCGAGCATGAAGCATGTGATGATGGCATCTTTGTCGCGTACGAAGTCACCGACAAGGAAGCCGTAACTCTCTTCGCCGCCGCAGATGAACTGTTCTTCCGGCTTGTTGAGAATCTTGTCGGCGATGTACTTGAATCCCGTGAGCACATCGTATGTTTTGACATTGAACTTGTCGGCAATCTTTATCAGTAAGTCGCTGGTTACTATGGTCTTAACGATGAATTCCTTGCCAGTGAGCTTGCCGAGTTCCTCCCAACGTGTGAGGATGTAATAGGTGAGAATGCTTGCTGTTTGGTTGCCGTTGAGCAGCAGGAACTCTCCGTTGTCGTCTCTCACTGCTACACCCACGCGGTCAGCGTCAGGGTCGGTGGCGAGAACTACATCGGCTTTCATGGCTTTGGCTTTCTCGATAGCCATGCTCATTGCTGCCGGCTCTTCGGGGTTTGGAGACACAACAGTTGGGAAGTTGCCGTCTGTAACCATCTGTTCCTCAACAGGATAGAAGTTTTTAAATCCTGCTTTGGCGAACAACTTAGGCATAACTTGGCCACCAGTGCCATGGATAGGAGTGTAGACAAACGATAGGTTTTTGTGCTTCTTTATCAGTTTCGGTGACAAAGAGAGGCTCATGACCTTGTTGAGATAAATCTCATCGAATTCGTCGCCCAGCATCTCGAGGAGTTTGGCGTTGCCTTTACGTTTCACCATTGAGATGTCGGTGATTTTCTGCACTTCGGCGATGATGTTTTTGTCGTGTGGAGCCACAATCTGACCTCCGTCTTCCCAGTAGACCTTGTAGCCGTTATATTCCTTCGGATTGTGCGATGCTGTCACCACAATACCTGATTGGCAATGCAGTTCGCGGATTGCGAATGAGAGTTCTGGTGTTGGGCGTAAAGCGCTGAATAAGAACACTTTAATACCGTTGGCTGTCATGACGTCGGCGGTGATTTTGGCAAATTCCTTGCTGTTGTTGCGGCAGTCGTAAGCAATAGCAATCTGTGGCGTTTTCATGTCGGCGAACTTCATTTTGATGTAGTTAGCCAGTCCTTGGGTAGCCATTGCCACGGTGTAAATGTTCATTCTGTTTGTTCCGACGCCCATGATGCCACGCAAACCGCCTGTTCCGAATTCCAGGATGCGGTAGAAACTCTCGGTGAGCTCGTTAGGGTCGTTATCGATCAGATACTGAACCTGTTTTCTCGTTTCTGCATCGTATTGGCTTGATAACCAAGACTTCGCCTTTTCAATGATTTCAGGTGTAGCGTTTTCCATAATTATATATTTAAGTTAATAATTCAATATTTGAAAAATCACGTTGCAAATTTATATAAAAAACTAATACCAAGCGACTCTTTAAACTGAAGAATTGGCTTTAGTCGGCCATCGATATTGAATTTTACGTTGTCGTCGTATATAATGTGTACGTTGATAATCGTTGATACATATTTACTTATGGTGAATTTTATGCCTGTTTCCCAGTCAACATCGATATTCCATCGGTTGGCTCGGTTTGAGTCCATATAGTTATTGTAAAGGTTAAGTGTGGAAAAGATGCTGATATTGTTTTTAAATGTCTGGCGATATTTTATTATAAGGTTAAATCCGAGCTCGCCGAGGAATCGTTTTCCTGGAATCCAGGTGCTGTCGCCCTCCACTATGTTCCAATAGCCAGCCTCGACACCGAAAGCTCCTTGGTCGGCCAATGTCTGGTCGTTTACAAATGTAAATTTGCCAGCTGACGGACTAAAAAACACACTCACTATATCATGAATATTATAAGTGTAACCTATTGATAGTGTGAGATATGCAGGTGCAAAGAACTTGGAAATAGGTACAGAGTCGTTAGGGTAGGCGTAACCGTTGGTGAACTGTGTCTTCAGCATCGCCATGGATGTGAAAGTGAGGTTTTTATGGTTGTTGTGCGTCATTGTGACAGACGCTTCTAAACGGTCATCAGTCTTTTCCCAACGTTTGTCTTTCGTATAACCTTGACCTCCGTATATAAAAAGTCCTGTGGTAACGTATTTGAACATGCTGCGGTTGTAAGTGTGCCTGAAATTTGCAGAGATTTTACCGCTCATGGTACTCTCACCACCAGCCGCCCAATGTGTGATTGCCAGCTGATTGATTGTGAATCCAAAACTGCCATCCAGCTTGTGCCGACTCTCTTTTTTTTCACCAATAGTATCCTGTGAATAGCATCTGTTTGTGTCAAACAAAAACAACACAAACAAAATGCCAATCACTAATACATTGATACTCTTGATGTTAGTTTTGGACATTTACGTTTAAACAAATCTATTATTGTACTCGTTTTTCTTGTGCAAAAGTACAAAATATTAATTAAATTTGCAAAAAATTATTGTATGAATTCGATAAAAATTATTACAAAAAAGACGGATGAGGATCTTTTCATGCAAAGCAAATGGTGGGGAAATCCTGATATGCCAGTAAATTATGAGGTTCCCGACGATTTGACCTTCATCTGTCAGATACGATGCGACGAGATTGCTGAGTTTGATGACGAGAACTTGCTTCCACACAAGGGGATGTTGTATTTTTTTGCCGCAATTGACTATTATTTCGGCAATTTCGACTCATATTACCCGAAGGATTTTTATTGGAATAATGATGATGTGAAGGTGTTTTATGTAGAAGATATTGATAATCAGACGTTTGAACAAGTTGTTTTTGTAGATGATGACGGCAAACCTATTGCTATGAAAGAAATGAAAATAATATTTTCTAAGGCAGATGCAATGTGTGACGGCAATAAAATGTTGGGCGTGCCATACAATCGCGAATGGGAAGATTGGGACGAACCATACAATGGTTGGACAGAACTTCTGCAAGTTGATTCCGATGATTATGAAGACTGTACCCTGAACTTTATTGATTGGGGCATGCTACATATTTTAATAAATCCTAAAGATTTGAAAGACAGAGATTTTAATAAAGTTACTTCATGTATTTGTTCAACATAAAAAACTATGAAAAAATCTTTTTACGACGAGTATGAGGAGCGGGATTTTGAAGTCGAAATACCTGATGAATTGTACAAAAAAGCATACGAAGAAAACGATTATGATGCTTTGTACGAAGTGGGTATAATTTTGGAAACGGAAACCGAGATTTCACTTGCTGTAGTAGCAGAAATCATGGAGGAGGCGTACGCTGACGGTGAAGGCAGCGAAGACGCCTACGAATGGCTTCTCGATTACCGTCATCCTGACGGCGGATATGACGCCTGGAGTTAGTTCAGTTTTTTAGCTATAACTTCCGCGGTGTAGCTTTCTTTGCATATTGCCAAGTCTTCGGGAGTGCCTGCAAACACTATGTTTCCGCCAGCATCGCCGCCTTCAGGGCCGAGGTCGATGACCCAGTCGGCGGTCTTGATGACATCAGGGTCGTGCTCGATGACGATGAGAGAGTGACCGTTGTTGATCAAAGCCTCAAAAGCAGCCAAAAGCTTGTTTACGTCATGGAAATGCAAGCCAGTGGTAGGCTCGTCGAAGATAAATAACGTAGGACGCTCGTTAGTTCCATTGACCAGGAATGAAGCCAATTTGATACGCTGGGCCTCGCCGCCGGAGAGGGTGGAAGAAGGCTGTCCCATCTTGAGGTAGCCGAGTCCGACATCTTGTAATGGTTTGAGTTTCAATATGATACGATCGGTATAATTCTTGTATTCGTTTGGCTGACTAAAGAACTCGATGGCCTCGTCGATACTCATTTCGAGAATGTCGAAGATGTTTTTGTCGAGGAATTTAATCTCGAGAGCCTCTTCTTTGTAACGCTGGCCATGGCATACGTCGCATTCGAGGAAGACGTCGGCCATGAATTGCATCTCGACCTTGAGTATACCTTCGCCCTCGCAGTTGTCGCAGCGTCCGCCTGGCACGTTAAACGAGAAATATCCGGCTTTCAGACCGCGCATTTTCGACAGTTTTTGCTCGGCGAACAGATTTCTGATGTCGTCGAATGCCTTGACGTAAGTCACTGGGTTTGAACGTGTTGACTTGCCGATAGGGTTCTGGTCGATCATCTCCACCGACTGGATTGCTTGGATGCTGCCGCGTATCGAGCCGAAGGAGCCTGTTTTTTCAGTAGTGCCGCCGTACATCTTCTTCAGCGAGGTGTATATGATGTTGTTGACGAGTGACGACTTGCCCGAGCCGCTGACGCCAGTTACCACGGTGAGCACGTTGAGCGGTATTTTTACGTTGATATTCTTGAGGTTATGCTCGAGACAGCCCACAAACTCTATGGCGTTGTTCCATTTGCGGCGATGTTTCGGCACTGGAATCTCCATTTTACCTGTAATGTATTGAGCAGTAAGCGATTTGCCACTTTTTTCCATCGCTTTGATGTCGCCTTGGAACACCAGTTCGCCACCGAAACGTCCTGCGTAAGGACCAATGTCGATGATCTCGTCGGCGGCACGTATTATTTCCTCGTCGTGTTCGACCACGATGACGGTGTTTCCGATGTCGCGCAGACGGCGTAAAACTTTTATAAGTTGTTGAGTATCACGTGAATGCAGTCCGATACTCGGCTCGTCGAGGATGTAAGTGGAGCCCACGAGGCTGCTTCCTAACGAAGTTGCGAGGTTGATGCGTTGTGCCTCACCGCCGGATAGGGTGTTGGAGGCGCGGTTCAAGGTCAGATATCCGAGTCCGACTTCCATGAGGAAATTGATGCGGTTACGAATCTCGATGAGCAGTCGTTCGGCGATGAAACTCTCTGATTCTGAGAGCTTTAGGTTTGTGAAGAACTCTTTCAGTGAGCTTATCGACATTGTGGCGAGTTCGGTGATGCTTTTCCCGTTGATTTTCACGTAGTTAGCCTCTGGGCGCAGACGTTTTCCATGGCAGTCGGGACAGACGGTCTTGCCACGATAACGTGACAGCATCACACGATACTGAATCTTATATGATTGACTCTCAACGTCTTTGAAGAAATCGTTGATGCCCATGAAATACCTGTTACCTCTCCAAAGCGTATCTTTTTGCTCTTCTGAAAGTTGGAAATACGGCTTGTGGATAGGGAAGTCGAAGTAATGAGCCACTTTTACGAGATGGTCGCGGAACTCGCTCATTTTCTCGCCTCGCCAGCAGGCTATAGCGTTGTCGTAGACTGACAATGACTTGTCGGGAACAACAAGATCCTCGTCGATTCCTATGATTGTGCCGAAGCCCTCGCATGTCTTGCAGGCACCGTAAGGGTTGTTGAATGCGAACAGATGTGTGGTAGGGGGCTCGAAAGTGATGCCGTCGGCCTCGAAACGAGACGAGAACAATGTCTCTTGTCTATCTGCTTGATTGTCAACGAGAATGATGCATTCACCCTTGCCTTCGTAGAAAGCCGTTTGCACAGAATCAGACAATTGGCCGATGAGTTCCGACGAGTCTTTGTTGACTTTCAGTCGGTCGACCATGATGTGGATATCTTGTGGCTTTTCTTTACCTTTTTCTTTGATATAATCCTCGATTCTTATCTGTTTATCATTGATAATCAGGCGGTTAAAACCTTGCTGAAGGAGAATGTTCAGATGTTCTTGAAGCGTTCTGCCTTCAGGTATAATAATAGGTGCGAGGATATAAACGGCTTTTCCTGTCTGCTGGAGTATGAAATCGACCACATCGCCCACCTGGTTGCGTTTCACTTCCTTTCCTGAAACGGGGGAAAAAGTCCTTCCGATGCGGGCGTATAAAAGCTTGAGATATTCATAGATTTCCGTTGTCGTGCCCACGGTAGAGCGCGGGTTACTTGTCATGGTGCGCTGTTGGATGGCGATGGCGGGTGAGAGGCCGGTTATCAGGTCGACGTCTGGTTTAGAGAGGCGGCCCATAAACTGGCGTGCGTAGGAGCTCAGACTTTCGACGTAACGGCGCTGACCTTCGGCATAAATCGTGTCGAACGCCAAAGACGACTTGCCGGAGCCCGAAAGACCCGTAATCACGACCAGTTTATTCTTCGGAATACGTAAGTCGATGTTTTTCAAGTTGTTAACTCTCGCTCCGTGGATTTCTATGTTCTCTAATTTCGTCATCGCAACTAAGATATCTCAAAAAAATTGCACGAAATTACAAATTTTTTTCGCTCCGTATTAAAAAATGTTGTATATTTGCAAAAAAATTAGACAAATTATTGTTCAACCATAAAAAATAGGAGAGACATTATCGAATAAACTTTACCCTTTTTGAATGTATAACCTTTTAAAAAAGGGGGACTTATGTCAGATATGTTAAATGATAAGGAGTTGATGCTCCGTTACCGCGATGGTGATGTGGCCAGCTTCCAGATTTTGGTTGATCGTTACCAGAACAAAATTTTCTCATACGTGCTGATGCTTGTGAAGGACAAGCAGTTGGCTGATGATATATTCCAGGACACATTCCTGAAGATAATCCGTACCATCAAGGCCGGAGTTTACAAGGAAGAAGGGAAATTCATACAGTTCGCGATGCGTATCGCGCACAACCTTATAATAGATCATTTCCGTAAGGCGAAGAGGCTGCCGATGGTTGACCCGACGAAGGAAGACTACGACATGCTTGATAACGCGAGGTTTATGGATCCGTCGATAGAGGAGCAGCTCGTGACAGAGCAGACCTATGACGACGTGCGCAAGATGATTGAATTTTTACCGGATGAGCAGCGCGAGGTTCTGGTGATGAGGATGTACGACGATATGTCGTTCAAGGAGATTGCGGAAGCCACGAATGTCAGTATTAACACGGCATTGGGACGCATGCGCTATGCTTTGATCAATCTTCGTAAGATGGCGAAAGAGAAGCATGTGGAGCTCACTGTGGCGTAAATGTTAAAAATTATTAACAAAAATTTTCAAAGTTGTAAAATAAATCGATATCAAACGGCGTTAAGATTTCAAAATATAAACGAAATCGAGTGCCTATGGTATTAAATTCTACACTGTCATTTGAAGATGTGGTTAAAAATGTGCTCTACGACATGTGCTCGGAGATGCAGCCAAGTCGCAAAACACTGGATACAATTCTTCAATACGCCGCTACTTACGAGTGTGCTGAGGCTTAACCGATGAGTAGAGGTTTTATCAAAGAGGGTGACCAGGAAGAGATTCCGATGGTGCCGCCGAGGGCTTACCTGCCGAAAGGCATGCCCAACTACGTGACACACGAAGGCTTGGAGACGTTGAATAAAGAACGTGAAAGCCTTGAGAATGAACGTGTTGCGGTAAGTGGAAACTACATAATGAGCAATTTCATCGACGCAAAGATGAAGTTGCTCATTGATCGTATTAATACCGCCGTGGAGGTGGACATGACCAAAGCCAACAAGGATACCGTGAGCTTCGGGGCGTATGTGAAATACAACGGACGTACTGTACGCATCGTGGGTGTCGACGAGGCTGATTTCTCGAAAGGACTGCTGTCGTTCATCTCGCCGGTGGCGAAGGCGTTGGTTGGAAAAAAGGTTGGGGACAAGTTCGAGATTAAGATTCCAAAAGGGACGGAAGTGATTGAGGTTCAAGGGATTTGGTATGAACCGCAAAAACTCTCACAGATTTCACAGATTACACGGATTGAGACCCAGACCAAACAACCAATTGCCTCGACTCCCAAAATTCTCACGCAGATACCGCAGAAACAGCAGATTATACAAGACAATCACATCGATTTATCCGCTAAAGCGGAAGGAATACGCAGATTTGAGCCGGAGGAAAACATCATGGAGTTCCTGCCAGTGGTGAATGAGAGGGGAATCATTGTGGGAAGGGCATTGTACATGGAGCTGCATAAAGGGAATAAAATTCTGCATCCGGTGATTCATTTGCACGTTATTAATAATAAAGGTATTGTGTCGTACAGATATTGGTGGCATGTGGCGTTTGGCGACACACCCGAGAAGACGCTGAAACGAAAACTTTCGGAAACGTTAGGAATTACTGGCGTTAAGCCGAAGTTAAAAAAGCAATATATCCGTGAGACGAAGACTGAAAAAGAGCTGGTTTACGTCTATATTTTGAATTCTGAAGAAAATTTACTGAAAACTCCCGAAGGAAAGGATTATTTTGATATTTTTGCAAAAGATTAGGATTTGTAAAAATATTGAAAATGGTTTTTAGTCCAAAGTTATTTTATTGCCTGAAAAATTACAGCAAAGCGCAGTTTTCAGCTGACGCCATGGCTGGTGTCATTGTTGGTATTGTTGCGTTGCCGTTGGCTATCGCATTTGGTATCGCATCGGGTGTGGGCCCGACGGAAGGTCTTGTTACCGCCATCATCGCTGGATTCATCATCTCATTTTTTGGCGGCAGCAAGGTTCAGATTGGAGGCCCGACGGGAGCGTTTATCGTTATCATTTATGGCATAATCCAGCAGCATGGCTTGGGCGGCCTGATGATAGCCACGATCATGGCTGGAATAATCCTGATATTGATTGGAGTTTTTAAGTTGGGAAACGTTATCAAATTTGTGCCATACCCAGTGGTTGTTGGCTTTACCGGCGGTATTGCCTTGACGATTTTCTCGACCCAGATGAACGATTTGTTCGGTTTTGGAATAGAGAAAGTGCCGGCCAACTTCATTGACAAATGGGTGTGCTATTTCCAGAATGTGACGCATATCAACTGGTGGGCATTTGGAGTGGGAATTGCCAGCTTGCTGATAATCATTTACAGTCCGAAGATTTCGAAAAAGATTCCAGGTTCACTGGTGGCTATCGTGCTTATCACGTTGATCGTGTGGATATTAGAACGTTTCTGTGGAGTGACGGGAATCACTAAGATTGGCGATTTGTATGAGCTTCCGACGTCAATACCGGCGCCAAAGTTGCCTGATTTGGGATTGAAAGAAGGCCAGTCGTTGATTCAGCTGATGACTGATCTGGCTCCATCTGCATTTACCATTGCGATGTTGGGTGCTATCGAGTCGTTGCTATCGGCTATGGTTGCTGACGGTGTGATTGGTGACAAACACAACTCAAACACTGAGCTTATCGCACAAGGCATAGCAAACATCGCAAGTCCATTGTTTGGTGGCATCCCGGCGACAGGAGCCATCGCAAGAACTATGACTAACATCAACAACGGAGGCAAGACACCAGTGGCGGGCTTGATTCATGCGGTGGTGCTGCTTCTGGTGCTGCTTTTGTTCGGCAGATTAGTCGGTTTGATTCCGATGCCGTGTTTGGCTGCGGTGCTTATCATGGTGGCGTACAACATGAGTGGCTGGCGTACTTTCAAGATGCTGGCGAAGAACCCGAAGGCTGACTTTGCAGTCCTTATCATGACATTCCTTTTGACAGTGATTTTCGACTTGACGATTGCTATCGAAATAGGCTTGGTGGCATCAATCGCGTTGTTCCTGAAACGTACCAACGAGGCTACTGTCATCCGCTCGTTCCACGATGAGATCGACCCAGGTGATAACACTGATGTGGCGTTTAGTAATGACGAGAAACTAATTATTCCTGAAGGTGTTGAAGTTTACGAGATTGACGGACCATATTTCTTTGGAATCGCCAATAAATTCGATGAGATAGACAAATCGGTGGTGGGTAAGGACTACAAGGTCCGAATTATCAGGATGAGGAAGGTGTCGTTTATCGACAGTACAGGAATTCACAACTTGGAGTTGCTGTGTGACACTTGCAAGCAGCGTGGTATGATTGTGGTGCTTTCGGGCGTCAATGTGCATGTGAGGGCGACGCTGGAGAAGGCGGGAACTATTAAGAAATTAGGCGAGGAGAACGTGTGCTCGCATATCAATCTTGCGTTGAAACGCGCTGAAGAGATTGTGACAAATTAGTATTTGACAAGATTAGATTTTAACAGACAGGATTAACAAGATTTACAAGATATTATGAAGAAGTATTGGTTTTTATTATTTGCTTTTTTCCTTTCAATTGCGGCTTATGCACAGTTGGAAGTAAAATCAGGCTCGTTTAAAGAAGTACCGGGTTTTATGAATCAAAACACTGAAATCGTTGATGATGATAATAATGTTTTGTATGCCGTGATTAAAGTGCGCACTGAGAATTTCGATGACAAACAACGTCATCAGCTGCTGTTTCAGGGCAATGCTGTGACTTTCATTGAATTGGAATACAAACAGGACGAAATTTGGGTGTATCTGAGTAGTACGCCAGCCACATATCTTAAGATTTCGCATCCTGATTTAGGCTCGACTGAGTTTGAACTTCCAATGGATTTGAAGCCACGGCAAGGATATGAGATGGTGCTTTTAAATAAAACTACAAATGTTGCGGCATCTGGCTCATTGACTATTATTACGAGACCTGAAAATGAAGCAACGATATCATTGAACGGTATGGTTTTAAACCAAACAACCCCATATACCAATGACATGATTCCGGCAGGACAATATAAAATAACTGTTTCGAAAGATAGATACAAATCTGTAACAAAAACAGTGATTATCAAAGAGGCTGATAAGCAGACTGTTGAAATTGATATGCCAGCGATACTTAGTGCTATCAGTGTGACTTCCGAGCCGTCGGGAGCAGCCGTGTTTATTGATGACAAGGAATATGGCGTTACGCCTTGTGAGATTAAAGGTATTATTATAGGACGACATGTTTTAAGGGTCGTTAAAGAAGGATTTATTACTGTGAAAAAACAGTTTGTTCTTAAAGAAAACACCACATTGCAAACAAAAGTCATAATGGTGAATTGTCCTGAAGGTGCATTAAGCGGTTTGTTTTCAATAGGTCCTAATAGAAAAGTTCTATTCTCAAAAGGAAATCTGCAATATCAGGCATCGACAAAAACATGGCGTTTTGCGGAGAAACAGACTGATATTATTGGTGATGAAAACAAAAACATATCATTGAACTACAATGGATGGATAGACTTGTTTGGCTGGGGTACAGGCAATTGTCCGACAAAATTTGTTCGGGATGGCAATATTCCGTCGTTTGTTGATTGGGGCAATAATTATATTAGTAATGGCGGTGGTTCCAAACAATGGAGGACACTTGATGTAAGCGGTTGGGAATATTTGGTTAATCAAAGAGAGACGAGGTCGGGAATAAGATTTGCCAGGGCGGTAGTGGATGGAGTTAACGGCGTGATTTTGTTACCAGATAATTGGGATACGGAAACGTTTGAATTAAAAAGTGTAAACAAGTCTGCTTCGTATACTCGCAATGTCATCTCATTATCAGATTGGACTGAAAAGTTTGAGGCGAATGGTGCAGTCTTCTTGCCTGCAGTTGGCAAACGAATGGAGAAAAGAGTGGATTTCATTGGTAGCTACGGATTCTATTGGTCAAATATGGGAAAAACACCAATGTCGGCTGCTGGACAGGCTTACTATATATCATTTGAGCATCCTGTAAGGTGTACTGCTGGTTATCATATGGATGGTTTGGGTGTGCGTCTTGTCCGTTCCGCCGATGGTTTGACAGTTGGCGGGTCGTACACTGATGATGTATTGGAATAGCTTGATTATTATACGATTAAAGGTTTAGTAAATATTTGTAATATGAAAAAAATACTGTTTGTTTTTGCTGTATTGTTTTTTTCAATATCCAGCTATGCCCAGCTTGAGGTCAAGCCAGGGTCGTTTAAGGAAGTGTTGGGCTTTGTGAATATCAATACTGATATTTATGAAGATGACAATAACGTTCTTTATTCTGTTATTAAGGTTAATACCGAGAATATCAATGATGAGCAGCGTCATCGACTGATTTTCAAAGGCAATGAGTCAACTTTTATTGAGTTGGAGTACAAAGTTGGTGAAGTTTGGGTGTATTTGAGCAGCAAGCCTGCCACATATCTTAAAATATTGCATCCTGAGTATGGTTCTACGGAGTTTTGGTTTCCATTTGATTTGCAGCCCAAGAAGGGATATGAGATGGTGCTGATTAACAACACCGCTACAAAATCTTCGGGATCGGGAACTCTAACTATTAAGACAAAGCCAGAAGACGGTGCAAAAATAAAGGTGAATGGAACTTTTTTGGCTTTTAAAACTCCATATACGTATGAAATGCTTGCGGCAGGACAGTATGAAATTACTGTTTCAAAAAAGAACTACCGGTCAGTTACAAGGACAGTAAATATCCAAGATGGTGATAATCAAGTGCTTGAAATTGAAATGCCGACTGATATGGCTGTGATTACAATCAATGCTGATGACAAAACTACGGTTTTTATTGATGGCAATTTTATGAAGATGGGCACTTGGAGTGGCGAGCTTGTTAGCGGGCAGCATGAAATTTATTTGGAAAAACAGATGTATCAGGTCGCCAAAAAAACAATACAGGTGGAGGGCGGTAAAGACCAGACCATTAACCTTGAATTATCTACTGAATATGCGGAAATCACTCTTTTAAACACCAATGGTACCAATCTTTTTATTGATGATAGGGAGTACTGGACTGACGCCAATCCGACTCTTAAAATATCGCCAGGTCAGCATGAGATAAAATCCGTGGTGGGATACTGTTATCCAGATTCTATGATGATCAATGTAGTTGCAGGACAGTCTGCTACTTATGAGTTTCATTACACTCCAATTGTTTGTAAGGTTAGTGTCAATTCGGAACCATCAGGAGCTACTGTATATGTGGACGACAAAAAAAGAGGTGTCACTCCAATGGAATTTGATGTTAATCAGGGTGAAATGTTTGTTGTAATAATTGAAAAAAAAGGATATTTCCCAATGAGAAAAGCATCAGTCTTGATGAATGAAGTGCGTGATGAAATGAATGTGACCATGGTAAAAGCCCATCCTATTGAAAATGTAGTAAATGCTCTGTTTTCAGTTAGTACGATGAGAAAGGTTTGTTTTGCGAAAGGCAATTTGCAATACCAGCCTTCTACATGGACTTGGAGGTATGCAGAACATCAGTGGGATTATATTGGTAACGACAATAGGAATATATCGGAAAAATATAATGGTTGGATAGACTTGTTCGCTTGGCGGGTGGATGGTGATTGTAATTATAATTCCATTGAAGCCATGAATGCGACGTATAAAGATTGGTATGAGAAATACAACAAAAATACTGGTGCTGAGGTACTTAAATGGAGGCTGTTGGATGATGAGGAGTGGGATTATGTGCTTTACAAACGAAAAACCACTTCGGGAATAAATTATGTTTGGGCGACAGTAAATAATGTTCCTGGAATAGTTTTATTACCTGACTCTTGGAGCGTGAATATATATACATTGCAAAAAGCCAAAGATAATCAAAACAGATATTCTGACAATATCGTTTCGCTGTCGGATTGGACAACAAAACTGGAGGCTAACGGTGCGGTGTTTTTGCCGGCTGCCGGCATCCGACGGATGGTGTCGGTGGATTCGGCTGGCAGAGCGGGTTATTATTGGTCGTCCAGTCCAAGCAAAGAAAAAGTCAAGGGCACGAAATATTATGACTGGTTTGCCACAAGTTTTGTGGAGTCGGAGGGTCGGGCTAACCCCAAGTACCATTCCCCAGGTCGTTATGGTCTCTCGATGCGTCCGGTATGTCTTTATGAGATTTGGTTTTAAGGCATTTATTCGTAGTGTCGGATTCTAACTTCAATCCCATCATCTTTCAAAAGTGCTGGGATAGTGCTGACATCGGTTTGGCTGTAATGATAGGGGAATAGCACTTTTGGTTTAATGATTTGTGCGGCATTTGTTAGCTGTTCGACCGTCATGGTGTATGGTTGGTTGCAAGGGAGGAATGCGATGTCGATGTTACTGATTTCTGCCATTTCTGGAATGTCTTCAGTATCACCGGCTATGTAGATTCTAAGATTATCCAGAGTTAGAATAAAGCCGTTGTCTCGGCCTTTCGGATGAAACTGTTGATGTCCTTCGGTGGTGTTGTAGGCTGGCACCGCTTCAACAGAAATGTTATCTGATAATTGAATTTTATCGCCGTTTGCCATAGTGGTTCCATAACCTAAAATCTCTGCACAGCGTTGATTAGTAATAATTTGCGTGTTGTCGTCTGAAAGTTGGGCGATGGCTTCAGGATTACAGTGGTCGAAATGCTCGTGAGTTACAAAGATATAATCAGCTTTAGGCATTGCGGCGTAGTTAATGGTTTTATCGCCGAGTTTAGATACCGGGTCAATTTGTATTTCTTTTCCGTCGAATTCTATACGGATAGAGGAGTGGACGAGTGCGTGGAATATGACATTTTTACCGGAGTTGGTAGTAAAGGTGTCAATAGAGGCGTTTCCGAAACCGACGTTGTTGCATGATGCAAATCCAAGAAGGGCAAGGAGAGGGGTGATGAGATTTTTCATATTGGTGAAATGATTAATTAACGGGGACAAAGATAGGGAAAAATTGAATGCTATAATCAAAAAAATGTTTCCCACTTTTCTTCAGTCTCGTTAACAACGGGAATAATCTCGTCGTTACTTATCGTATACGATTTTTTTTGCGAAAAAATACGAATTATTGTTGAATTGTCATTATTTTTAATGAAAATGTTGTTTTTCCTTGCATGAAATTCGTTATCTTTGCGGGGGTATAAATTACAATTAAGATGACTAAGGAAGACAACAAAAAAGAACGCAGATCATGGTGGGTGCAGTTCCTGATCAGCGTTATTGGAACAGCAATTGGCGTGGGCCTGACTTTTGCCGTGATGAAACGTACAACAAAGCAATATATTGGCAACGGCCTGTTCCGACACGCGAATTAGAGCAAATAAATCGCGTTAATGAATCGATGAGTGTGGAACAATATCAGCGCGACAAGATGGATCTGAAAAAAGCTAAAGCTGGCGAAAATGGGAAAATGGATGTTGAGGTTCAATACCTGAAACGTAAGAAATAATCGAAGCGTTTTATTTATATAAAATATTTATTAAATATGTCTTGCAACTTTCAAAAATAATCCGTAAATTTGCCGCAAATTTTTTGTTAAACTGATTTGAATTAAAAAATTAAACAAATTAAAATATAAACAGCTATGAATAAGCAGATTACATTGGAGCAGGCCGTTGAGAAGGTTCATGACGGCATGACAATTATGTTCGGCGGATTCCTCGGAGTGGGAAGCGCAGTGCAAATCATCGACGCTATTGTCGAAAAGGGTGTTAAAGACTTGACAATCATCGCCAACGACACCGCATACGACAACATCGCTCATGGCAAACTCGTTGCAAATCATCAGGTTAAGAAGGCTATCGTGTCACACACCGGTACCAACAAAGAGACAGCGGCACAGAAGAACGCCGGCACTCTTGAGGTTGAATACGTGCCACAGGGTACATTGGCAGAGCGCATCAGAGCCTACGGCGCAGGTCTCGGCGGAGTCCTCACCCCAACAGGTCTCGGCACTATCATGCAGGACGGCAAGCAGATTGTGAAAGTAGATGGCAAAGACTACATCCTCGAGAAACCTCTCAAGGCTGACATCGCATTCTTGCGCGCCAACATCGTCGATGAGTTCGGTAACATGGTGTTTCTCGGAACAACGAACAACTTCAACCCGTTGATGGCGACAGCAGCCGACTACGTCGTCGTTGAGGCCGAGAAACTCGTGAAAGTTGGAGAAATCAAGCCGGAATGCGTACATGCTTCAGGTATTTATGTTGATGGTATTTACGTTGAGAAGTAGTGTAGAGTTTAGAGTGTAGAGTTTAGAGTAGTTTTAAAGTTTAGAGTTTAAAGTTTTAAGTTAAAAGTTTTGAAAATGGAAAAAGAATATAGAACAAAGATTAGACTTCGCATGAGTGCGAAGGATGCACACTACGGTGGCAATTTGGTTGATGGCGCTCACATGGTTCACCTCTTCGGTGATGTGGCTACCGAACTTTTGATTATGCGTGACGGCGACGAAGGTCTGTTCTGTGCATACGACATGATTGAATTCAAAGCCCCTGTCTATGCAGGCGACTTTATCGAAGCTGAAGGTTGGATCGACCGTGAAGGCAACACATCACGCCACATGTTGTTTGAGGCTCGCAAGGTTGCTGTAGCCCGTCCTGACATCTCTCCATCGGCTGCTGATGAGCTTGACGAGCCTATCCTGGTTTGCCGCGCTTCAGGCACATGTGTTACACCAAAAGATTGCCAAAGAAAAAAGTAAAAAATTATGGATAAACTGATAATCACAGCTGCTATCTGCGGCGCAGAAGTAACAAAAGAACAGAATCCTAACGTTCCTTACACTGTTGAGGAAATCGTGCGCGAGGCCAAGTCGGCAGTCGATGCTGGCGCAGCTATCGTCCACCTTCACGTCCGCTGGGACGACGGCACACCTACACAGGACCGTGGCCGTTTCCAGGAATGCGAAGAGGCTATCCTCAAAGTTTGCCCTAACGTAATCCTCATCCCTTCGACAGGTGGTGCAGTGGGTATGACACCAGACGAGCGTCTTCAGTCAACCGACACCAACCCACGTCCGGAGATGGCTACATTGGACTGCGGAACATGCAACTTCGGTGATGAGATCTTCGACAACACCATGCCGACGATGCGAGCTTTCGGCAAACGCATGATCGAACGCGGCATCAAGCCTGAATATGAGTGCTTCGAGATGGGTCACCTCGACACCATCTTGACTATGGCTCGCAAGGGCGAAGTGCCAGGCAACCCGATGCAGTTCAACTTCGTGTTGGGCGTTCCAGGCTGCACACCGGCAACAGTGGCTAACCTCTGCTGGTTGGTCAACGGCATCCCGGCAGGCTCAACATGGACAGTGACAGGCGTCGGACGTAACGCATTCCCGATGGCAGCAGCAGCTATCACCATGGGCGGTAACGTCCGCGTCGGATTCGAGGACAACCTCTATCTGTCGAAAGGTGTTTTGGCAAAATCAAACGGCGAACTCGTTGAGAAGGTCGTGAGATTGGCTAAGGAACTCGGCAGACCGATTGCTACATCGGATGAGGCGAGAGAGATTCTGGGACTTAAGCCAAGGAATTGATAATTGATAATTGATAATTGATAATTTTAAAAGATTTAATAACAAATAAAATTTAAATAAAATGCAGAAACACGGAAACAAATACGGTACACACCGCGTGATTGAACCAAAAGGCGTTCTTCCACAACCAGCTAACAAACTCGACAATAACATGGACGAAATCTGGGACAACGAGATTTTGATTGACGTCCAGACTTTGAATATCGACTCAGCATCATTCACCGACATTCACAACTATGCGAAACAGCAGGCAGGTCCTGGCGCATCAGAGGACAAGATCATGGAAGAGGTGAAGAAAGAGATGTTCCTCAACGTCGAGTTGCAGGGCAAACACCGCAACCGTCGTACAGGTTCAGGCGGTATGCTCCTTGGTAAAGTCGAGAAGATCGGTGACGCTTTGAAAGGCAAGATCGACCTCAAAGAAGGCGACCGTATCGCTACTTTGGTGTCATTGTCACTGACACCTCTCCGCATCGATGAGATTTTGGCTATCCGTCCAGACGTTGACCAGGTTGACATCAAAGGTAAGGCTATCCTCTTCGAAAGCGGTATCTACGCTAAGATCCCGAGCGACATGCCAGAGAAACTCGCATTGTCAGCATTGGACGTCGCTGGTGCTCCAGCACAGACAGCAAAACTCTGCCAGTATGGTCAGACAGTCGTCATCCTTGGCGCTGGTGGTAAGTCAGGTATGCTCTGCGCTTACGAGGCAAAGAAACGCGTCGGCGTGACAGGTAAGGTCATCGGCATCGCCAACAGCCCTAAGTCAACACAGCGTATCAAAGATCTCGGCTTCTGCGACATCGTCGAGAGCGCTGCAGGTATGACACCAGTTCAGGTTTATGAACTCGTCGAGAAACTCACAAACGGTAAGATGGCTGACGTTACAATCAACTGCGTCAACGTGCCAGATCAGGAAATGACAGCAGTCCTCTGCACAAAGGACGACGGTATCGTTTACTTCTTCTCAATGGCAACAAGCTTCACAAAGGCTTCATTGGGCGCTGAAGGTATCGGCTCAGACGTCAACATGATCATGGG
>JAGCPH010000007.1 GCA_017645275.1 Bacteroidales bacterium
GAATTGGAATGATGTCGAGTGGTGTAATGGCAGCACTGCAGATTTTGGTTCTGCCTGTCAAGGTTCGAATCCTTGCTCGACAACATTAGGAAAGAGTTGAAGGCCTGCTACGGAATGTAACAGGTTTTTTTATTGTTAAAGAAAATGATAACGAAAGAACAAATCATCAGTCTGGCCGAAGAGGCGATGCAAGGTAGCGACCGCTACGTTGTTAACGTGTTGATACACAAGGACAATGTCATTGAGCTTTTCCTTGACGCCGACAGTTCGGTGACCATCGACGACTGCGTTGCAGTGAGCAACTACATCAATGAGAAGTTGGACAGAGACGTTGAGGATTATGAACTCAGCGTGTCGTCAGCCGGCATCGACGAGCCATTGCTGAAGATGAGACAATATCAGAAATATATCGGCAAAGATTTGATTATCACCGATATAGAAGGCGTAAAAAAGATGTATAAACTATTGTCGTTCAACGATTTGCAGCTTGAGGTTGAAGAAGCCGAGGCCAAGAAATACGGCAAGTTGACAAAAATCATCTATCACGATGCTACATCATTGGAAATCAATAAATTAAAAGAAGTCAGACCATATATTAAATTTTAAAAATGGACACACTTAACTTAATCGACACCTTCTCCGAATTTAAGGAGTTCAAGAACATCGACCGCGAGGCCATGATGCACATCCTTAGCGACGTGTTCAAGGCTATGCTTGCCAAGAAATACGGCAGTGACGAGTATTTCGACATCATCGTCAACATCGACAAGGGCGACCTTGAGATATACCACAACCGCACTGTGGTTGAGGACGGCGCTGTCGAGGACGAGTTGGCAGAGATAGCATATTCCGACGCAATAAAAATCGAGCCGGACTTCGAAGTCGGTGACGATGTAGCCGAAGTTGTTGATATTCAAAGCTTTGGCAGAAGAGAGATTTTGGCTATCCGTCAGAACCTCCAGACAAAAATCATGGAATACGAAAAGGAGAACATTTATCAGAAATATAAAGATAAAGTTGGTGAAATCGTGAACGCCGAAGTCTCACAGGCATGGCGCAAGGAAATCATCGCCGTTGACGAAGACGGCATCGAGCTTGTTTTGCCAAAAGCCGAGCAGATTCCTGCCGACGTATACAAGAAAGGCGAAAGCATCCGCGCTATCGTGAAGAGCGTGGAGAACAAAAACGGCACACCTGTCATCACTTTGTCGAGAACATCGGAGATCTTCCTTCAGCGCTTGTTTGAGCAGGAGGTTCCTGAGGTTTACGATGGCTTGATCACCATCAGAAAGATCGTGCGTGAGCCAGGTCAGAGAGCTAAGATCGCTGTTGAGTCGTACGACGACAGAATCGACCCGGTGGGCGCATGCGTCGGTATGAAGGGTTCGCGTATCCACGGCATCGTGAGAGAGCTCCGCAACGAGAACATTGATGTCATCAACTTCACGACAAAGCCTGAACTGTTCATCAGCAGAGCTTTGAATCCTGCCAAGATCACATCCATCAACATCAACGAGGCTAAGAAACTCGCCGAGGTGTACATGGAGAATGATCAGGTGAGCCTCGCCATCGGTAAGGGTGGCTATAATATCAAGCTTGCCGGCAAGCTCACAGGCTATGACATCGACGTTTACCGTAATAGTGACGAGGTCGACATGGAAGACGACGTCGATTTGAAGGAATTCAACGACGAAATCGAAGACTGGATCATCGATTCACTCCGCAGAATGGGTTGCGACACAGCAAAGAATGTCCTCGCCTACACTCCAGAAGAAGTGGCATCACGCGCCGACCTCGAAATCGAGACAGTGAACGAGGTGTTCAGAATTTTGAAGGCTGAATTTGCTGAGGATTAAACGAAGAGACGCACGGCCGTGCGTCTTTACTAAACAATAAAAGATTTGAAAAACAATTATTTAAATTAAAAATTTTATGTCCGAAGAAGTTAAAAATATCAGATTATCAAAGGCTGCGAGGGAGTTTAACGTAGGCACCTCGACGATTGTGGAATTCCTGGCAAAGAAAGGTTTTAACATTGATCCGTCGCCTAACACTAAGCTCTCGCCTGATGAATATGCTTTGGTCGTTAAAGAATATCAAGGCGAAAAAGAAGTGAAAAAGAACGCTGACCAGCTCGGAAGCATTGCATTTAAAGGCAAAACCATCACCGTTGAGACGACGGAAAAGCCTAAGGCAGTGGAAGAAGAGGAGGAAATCGTATCTATAAAATCCAATATTCTGCCAAAGACAGAGGTGAAAGAGGAGAAACCGAAGGCTGAGAAACCGAAAGAAGAGAAGCCCAAGGTAGAAAAGCCGAAAGATGATAGTGTCAAGGATGCTATCAAGCTGAACGTCGTTGGCAAGATCGACTTGGACGGTGGCAAGAAAGCCAAGGAACAGAAGGGTAACGGACAGCCCGGAAACGATGGCAAAAAAGAAGAGAACGCTCCAAAACAGCAGCCTAAGGAGGAGAAACCGGTTCAGCCGGAGAAGCCGAAGCAACAGGACAAGCCTGTGCAACCGGAAAAACCTGCACAGACAGAGAAGCAACAGCCTGTGCAACCAGAAGCAACAGCTGATAATGACGACAACTTCATCCCTACCAAGTTCAAGAAACTTGAGGGACCGAAGATTGTCGACAAGATCGAGCTTCCAGTAGAGCATAAAGGCAAAAGCAAGCAACAGGCTCCTGCAGCACTTGGTGACAAGAAAAAGAAACGCAAACGTATCGGCAACGGTCCTGTGAATCCTAACGAGATAGCAGGTGCCGACAAGCCTAAAGACAAGGGCGGCAAGCCACAGCAAGGCGGCAAGCCACAAGGTCAGGGCGGTAAGCCGGGCAAGGACGAAAAACGCTCGAAAGACCGCTTCAAGAAAGGTAAACAGCCTATCTTTGAGGAGAAACCGGAGCTTTCGGACGAAGAGATCAAGAAACAGATCAAGGAGACACTCGCGAGACTGGAGCCTATGGGCAAGTCGAAGACTTCGAAGCACCGTCGCGAGAAACGTCACAACATCCAGAACGAGCTTGAGGAGGAGAGAATGCACGAAATGGAGGAACAGAAAGTCCTCAAGGTCACGGAGTTCGTCACCGCCAACGAGTTGGCCACATTGATGAACATCCCTGTGACCAAGGTCATCGCCACCTGCATGAGCCTCGGCATGTTCGTCAGCATCAACCAGCGTCTCGACGCTGAGATCCTGCAGGTCGTGGCAGAAGAGTTCGGCTTCAAGGTAGAGTTCCAGAGCATGGACATCCATGAGGCCATCGAGGAAGCCGACCAGCCTGACAACCCAGAGGACCTTGTCCCAAGAGCCCCTGTCGTCACAGTCATGGGTCACGTCGACCATGGTAAGACCAAACTGTTGGACTTCATCAGAAGCACCAACGTGGTGGCTGGCGAGGCCGGTGGTATCACTCAGCACATCGGTGCTTACGAGGTGAAGACCAGCACAGGCAAGAAGATCACGTTCCTGGATACCCCTGGTCACGAAGCGTTCACCGCTATGCGTGCCCGTGGTGCTAAGATCACCGACGTCGCCATCATCGTCATCGCTGCTGATGACAACGTGATGCCACAGACAGTTGAGGCCATCAACCACGCACACGCCGCCAACGTGCCTATCGTGTTCGCTATCAATAAGATTGATAAGCCAACGGCTGACCCTCAGAAGATCTACCGTCAGCTTGCCGACATGAACATACTCGTAGAGGAATGGGGCGGCAAGGTGCAGTCACAGGAAATATCAGCAAAACAAGGTATCGGCGTCGACGAGTTGCTTGAGAAAGTTCTTCTCGAAGCCGAGATGCTGGATCTCAAAGGCAATCCGAACAAACTCGCCAAAGGTACCGTCATCGAGTCGGCACTCGACAAAGGTCGCGGCTATGTGGCCAAGATTTTGGTACAAGAAGGCACATTACATGTAGGCGACATGGTGCTTGCTGGCACAACCTACGGTAAGGTCAAGGCCATGTTCAACGAGCGCAACCAGGCCTTGAAAGAGGCAGGCCCTTCTACCCCATTGTTGTTGTTGGGTTTGAACGGCGCTCCTCAGGCAGGCGACAACTTCAATGTCATGACCGACGAACGCGAGGTGAAGACAATAGCCAACCGTCGTCAGCAGCTGCAGCGTGAGATGGGTATCCGCACCCAGAAACATATCACTTTGGATGAGATCGGACGTCGTATCGCCATCGGCGACTTCAAAGAGCTCAACATCATCGTCAAGGCTGACGTGGACGGCTCTGTGGAAGCATTGTCCGACTCATTGCTCAAGCTCTCGACAGAAGAGGTGCAGGTCAACATCATCCACAAGTCGGTGGGTGCTATCTCTGAGGCCGATATCATGCTGGCATCGGCATCCAACGCCATCATCGTTGGCTTCAACGTACGTCCGACAATGCAGGCCAGAAAGATTGCAGAACGCGAGCAGATCGATATCCGACTCTACTCCATCATTTACACTGCCATTGAAGAGATTAAATCAGCTATCGAAGGCATGTTAGCCCCTGAGATCCAGGAGGTCGTGACATGCAACATCGAGATCCGCGAGGTGTTCCACATCAGCAAGGTCGGAAACATCGCAGGTTGTATGGTCCTCGACGGAAAGGTCAACCGCCAGACGAAGATACGCCTTATCCGCGACGGCATCGTGGTGCACACTGGCACCCTCGGCTCACTGAAACGTTTCAAGGACGATGTGAAAGAAGTCAGCGCTGGTTTCGAATGCGGTTTGAACATCGAGAACTTCAACGACATCAAGGTCGGAGATATAATTGAGGGATACACCGAGAAGGAAGTCAGCAGAAAACTGTAAAAAAAAATCAGGGACGCGGTTGCGTCCCTGATTTTTTTTGTATATTTGCAGATTGAATTAATCATTTTTGAGATGAAAAAAATTGTTATTGCTTTGATATTATTAGTGTCAGCAAGCGTTATGCAGGCTAACAATCTTATTACTGAAAGCTTTGAATACGCTAATCACGACGGTGAGACCCCATTGGGATGGACATGCGACGATGCCTCCTGGTTATGTGGATATCAGGACAAAGACCACAACCGCAAGCCACATACCGGGTTTTGGTATGTTTATACCAATGCTAATGAATCCTGGATGTTCATTCCAGCTTTTTTGAGCACTCAGCTGCAATATAAGATTTCATACTGGGCGATTTCTGATGGAAGCTACACAGTGGAGTTGTGGGCCGGAACCCAAGACAATGCAAGCAATATGTCACAGTTGCTTTTAACCGAAACAGTAAATAGCGCCAATTATGAGATATTTTCAACTTACATTGAAACATTAAACGGCAACTATGATTATTTCGGAATTCATGCAATAGCTAACGATAACGCGTATTATCTTACCCTTGACGATATTTGTATCGACTATATCGTTCAATATGCCTTCAGTGCCTCACCATATGAGACTGACACGATTTTGCAGCCTGGTGATAACATCACTTTTAACTGTAAAGTCTTGAACGAAGGCTATGAGTCGATTACGATATACATGTCTACGCATACCGAGTTTTTTACTGACGTGCATTTTTATGTCAATGGCGAGATGACCAACCATTTCCCTATCGTTCAAGATGAGACCGTGGCTATCAGAGGAACAGCTACACTCAGGCCGGAAATAGAGCCTGGGACAACCTGTTGGTTCGATGTGATGTTCACCATAGACTGCGGATGTGCAACAGCGATGTACACTTATTGGGCCACCGTGGCAGCAGACGGAATTGATGAAAATCAAGTGAAAACAGCAATATATCCAAACCCTTCAACAGGCCATGTGACTATTGAAGGCAGCGGCATAATCACCATTTTCAACAGTCTTGGACAGGAAGTTTTCGCCAAAGAAATCGTTGAAAAAGAGACTATAATGCTTGAAAAAGGCATATATTTTGTCAAAAAAGACGACGGTGTTACAGAAAAACTGATTGTCGAATAACGTTTTTGAGTTTTTTAAAATTTCTGTATCATGAATAAGATAAAAAGAATCATCCTCATCCTTCTCGTTGCGTTAGGACTATCGTCATGCGACATTTTATCACAGATGCACCAAATGGCCACTTTCGCCAAATGCACTTTTGATTTCGAAAGTGTAAACAGTGTCCAAATGCTTGGCGTTAATTTACGTAAAGGCATGACTAAGAGTGACTTAAGTGTCGGCCAGCTGCTACAGCTCACCAATGCTCTGATGAGCAAGTCGTTGCCAGTGACATTCAATGTCAACCTTGACATAAACAACCCTAATTCCACCGCCGCTTCGATGACAAAGATGGATTACATATTGACTCTCAACGACAAACAGATCATCAGCACCACGATGAACAACAGCATCAGTGTGCCTGCCAACTCAAGCAATGTAGTGACTATTCCTGTCACCACCGATTTGTTCCAATTGTTCAGTGGCGAGTCGGCTGAAGCCATCATGAATTTAGCTTTCAAGCTGGCAGGTGCAACAAGCAATCCTGTCAACGTTGGAATCAAAGTGAAGCCATATATCACTGTGGGTGGCCAACAGCTTGCATATCCTGACTATATCACTATGAATAAAGTATTGCAATAATAGGATTGTAACCATATAACTTAAACCTAAATAATTATGAAAAAATTAGCTTTACTAATCATTGCCGTAATTGTAGGCACTATCACCGCCGAAGCGCAAATTGGCGGTCTTCTTCAGAAAGCCGCCAAGAAAGCGCAGCAGAAAACAGAGGAAAAGATCATAGACAAGGCTTCGGACAAGGCCTCCGAGCAAATCTCTGACGCAGTTGCTGACCAGATTCCTGAAGAAGAGGTCTCAGAAGACCCTGCTTACACAACCGATGAGAGCGAGCCTCTCACCTATGAAGGTGTTATGCGCATGATGCCTCCAATCCCTTCAGCACAGCAGATGGTCAGCTATAAAAAAGCCGAGTTTGGAGGACAAGGCCTCCGTCAGATGTCGAGTCCGGTGATGAAATTCCAGATGACAGTCCTTGAGCTCACCTCAAAAGTCTATACTATTCCTGTTCAAGGAGCTGATTCGGCACAGATTGTGGAAGACGCATACAAATATGCCGAGATGTACACAGGTCTCTCGAAAGAGGAGATCGACATGCTTTCAGAGATGAGCGAAGAGGAGCAAGAGGCGTATCTCGCTGAGCATTATCAGGAGGGACAGGCTGAAGCTGTTTTGCTACAGCAGGCCGCTGAAGTCGGCGAAGAACTAGAGCCTTTACAGCCGATGATTGACCATTGGTCGAGCTTTGACAACAAAATCATCGAAGTCAATCAAGAGGCCGATTCGAAATGCAAGGCCATTTACGCAAAATATGAGCCACAGCTGAAGAAGGCTGAAGGTGACGACGAAGCCCGCAACAAGGTGCTTCTGAAATATTACGAAGAGGCGGCACCTATCATCCACGATGCCATCATCAGCTGCAACAAGATACGTCTTGACGAGCAGCTTCCTGTCGCAATGGAACTTGAGGAGCAGATTATACCTATCCGTCAGAGACATCCGAATGCCATCACAGCAATTCTTAATTACCCCCAACTTACTGCTGTTCAATACTTTACAGAAGCGTTAAGGGTGATGGAGATTCCTGAGTATCCTGACGACAACGAATGAAAAAGATTGTTTTAATATTATTGCTATTGCTCGTACAGATGCTGTCGATGGCGCAGATTTTCACCGACAGCAATCTCCCTATTGTCATCATCGAGACTGACGGAGGCGTGCCCATTCCAGACGAGCCCAAAGTGTTGGGAAACATGAAGATTATCTGGCATCAGGACGGGTCGCGCAACTACTTGTCGGATGCCAACAACCCCGAGTTTTTGAATTACGACGGACGTATAGGCATTGAACGCCGAGGCAGCTCATCTCAGATGCCTTCCAAGAAGCCGTATGGTCTGGAGACTTTGATGGACGACGACATCACCAACAACAATGTCAGTCTGCTCGGTATGCCAAAGGAAAACGACTGGGTACTCAATTCTCTAGCCTTCGACCAGACCGGAATGCGTGATTTTTTATCATACGAACTCTCAGAAAAACTTGGTCAATACGCTTCGCGACGCGTTTACTGCGAAGTGATGATAAACGGCCAATACAACGGTCTTTATGTCTTCATGGAGAAGATAAAAGTCGACGATGGACGAGTAAACATTGAGAAAGACGGAGGTTATATCACCAAAGCAGACAAGAATACCGGCAACGATCCTGTAGCATGGCAGATGCGTGAAAACAGCAGCGGCGGCTGGTGGCCATCATACGTCGATTTCATCCATCACTATCCGAAGCCAGACGAGATTACGCAAGCACAACATGACTATATCAAGAGTGTGTTTTTCGACCTTGCCGACCAAGCTGAGAACCACAACACTTCCATAATTGACGGTATTCCGGCCATCATTGACATACCTTCATTTGTCGATTTCATGATGATTGCCGAGTTTTCATCAAATGTTGATGTGTACACCTACAGCACGTTTTTCCACAAAGACAAAAATGGCAAGCTGCGTGCAGGACCAGTGTGGGACTACAATCTCGCCTACGGTCACGACGAATTTGGCTACCGCAGCCGTTACGATGTATGGCAATTCAACAACCAGGACAATAACGGTCCGGAGTTTTTTAATGAGTTGTTCGAGACGCCCGAGTTCCGTTGCTATTTCGCAAAACGATGGTTTGAGATATCTTCAGAAGGCAACATATTGGATTACAACGCATTATGCAGTCGCATCGACGAAATCGACGAATGGATAACCGAAGCTATTGCACGTGACAACCAGCGGTGGCATCAGATGAATCAGCACGACTCTTATGTGGAAGACATGAAAGAATGGATTCAATTGAGAATAGATTGGCTAAATGAGAATATCGGTTCGTATAACGCTTGCGACGACCTTGACTTGCCACCATTGGTGATATCGAGAATTCATTATCATCCTGCCGACATTGACAGCATCAACGGCAACAGACTTGAGTTCATTCAGATCAACAACAACGGCGACGAAGATGTCGACTTGACGGGGTTCTATCTGCGCGAACTCGGAGTGACATACACCTTCCCTATCGATTCACATCTCGCAGCCCGCGACTCACTTGTATTGTGCTCAGACTCAGCGACTTACATTGATTTTTATCATCATATTCCTTTCGGAGAATACGACAGGAAACTCTCAAATAAAGACGAGAACATAGTTCTTGCAGACGCATGGGGTAATGTGATCGACGAGGTACATTATTATGATAGCGAACCGTGGCCCAGTGAGCCTGATGGATTTGGTCCGTATTTGCAACTCATTGATTTAGATACTGATAATAGCCTGCCTGAAAACTGGATCGCGGCTGAATTTTATGATAATGTCGAAACTGTTTCGGACCACGATTTTGCGGTTTACCCGAATCCATCAAACGACGTTTTGCACATCATATCCGACGAGGAATTTACCACAGTTGAAGTCATCGAAATGACAGGTAAAATGATAGTCAAAACGACTGAAAACATGGTTGATGTTTCAAGTATTCCAAATGGTCTTTATGTATTGAAAATCAACACCAAACGCCACACTATTGTGAAAAAGGTTTCGGTGATTCACTAATTTATAATCCAAAATTCATTTTTCGTCAAAATTATTTGCAAGCTATTGATTTTTTTCATACCTTTGCAAATTTGAAGAATAGTGCATTTTAGGATTGTTGTATGATAACTTTTAAAGACAGAATAACTCTTGACGAAGTAGAAAAAGTCCTGTATTCAGGTGAAAATATCAGTGTTTCCGATGATTGGATGGCTCGTGTCGATGCCTGCTACCGTTTTTTAGAAAAATTCGCTGCCGAGAAGGTGATTTACGGCATAAACACTGGTTTCGGTCCGATGGCGCAATGGCGTGTCGACGACCGATATCTCACTGATTTGCAATATAATATAATACGCAGTCACGCCACAGGCGCCGGCGAGCCCCTTGACGACGTGTATGTCAAGTCGGCGATGGTGGCACGCCTTGGCACTGTTTTGCAATGCCGTTCAGGAGTCCATACCGATGTGGCCAATCTCTTGATTTCATTTATCAACAATGAGATTTACCCATTCATCCCGATGCATGGCAGCGTGGGTGCGAGCGGCGACCTTGTTCAGCTGGCACATATCGCTTTATGCCTCATCGGCGAGGGTGAGGTGCATTATAAAGGCGAATGGCGCAAATCAGCGGACGTGATGAAACAACTTGGCATCACCCCTCTGAAGATGCACATCCGCGAAGGCCTCTCGATTACCAACGGCACATCAGTGATGACTGGCATCAGCGTGGTGAACCAGCTCCATGCGGAGAATCTGCTCGACTGGGCGACTTTAGCAGCAGTCTGGATGAACGAGATTGCGTCTTCATTTGATGATTACATGTCGGAGGGCGAAAACAACTGCCGCCGCCACGAAGGCCAACAGGTGGTTGCACGTCGTCTGCGTAAGCTTTCAGAAGGCTCACAATGCCTCAAGAAACGTGCCCATGAGCTGTACGACTACGGCCATGCTGATGTGAAGGTATTTGAGCACAAGGTGCAGGCATATTATTCGTTGCGTTGCACTCCGCAGATCCTCGGTCCCATCTACGACACCTTGCAAAACGCACGTCAAATCATTGAAGATGAACTCAATTCGGCATGCGACAACCCTATTGTCGACCCTGAAACACAATACGTTTACCATGGCGGTAACTTCCATGGAGATTATATCTCACTGGAGGAAGACAAGGTCAAAATTGCGCTGGTGCGACTCTGTATGACAGCCGAACGACAGCTCAACTACCTGTTCCACGACCGCATCAACAACATCCTGCCACCATTCCTCAACCTCGGGACGCTCGGCCTCAACTACGGCATGCAGGCCTGCCAGTTCACCGCCACCTCGACAACCGCTGAGTGTCAGACACTCGCGATGCCGAACTACGTGCACAGCATCCCTAACAACAACGACAACCAGGATATCGTGAGTATGGGCACCAACACCGCCTTGATCTGCAAACAAGTGGTCGAGAACTGCTTCCAGGTGATGGCTATACAGTACATCGCATTGGCACAGGCGACTGACTGCCTAAAAATAGCCGCCAAGCTCTGCCCTACCTCACGCAAGGTTTACGACAAGATTCGTGAGATGGTGCCGCTCTTCATCGAAGACACGCCATTCTACAAAGACATCGCCAACGTTGAAAACTATTTGAAAACCAACAAATTGAATCTGAAATAATGAAATACGCTCTTATCACCGGTGCCTCACGCGGCTTGGGAAAGGCTGTTGCTATCCGCCTCGCAAAAGACGGTTTCGCGGTGATTATCAATTATCAATCGAACAAAGAAGCTGCTGAAGACACACTGAAACAGGTGCAGGAACTCAGTGGCACTGGCGAGCTTTTGCCATTCAATGTGGCTGACCCTCAGGCTATTGAGGCGGCACTCGAAAGCTGGCAGAACGCACACCCAGACGATTATATCTCCGTTTTGGTCAATAATGCGGGCATACGCAAGGATAACCTCATGGTTTTCATGCAGGATGAGGAGTGGAACAAGGTGCTCGACACCACTTTGAACGGATTCTTCTACATCACACGCAGACTTTTGAAAGACATGATGATGCACCGCAACGGTAGAATCATCAATATGGCGTCATTGTCAGGAATCAAAGGGCTTCCTGGACAGGCTAACTACTCAGCGGCGAAGGCAGCGCTCATCGGGGCGACAAAGGCTTTGGCACAAGAGGTGGCAGCACGCAAAGTCACCGTCAACGCCATTGCACCTGGTTTCATCGCAACAGATATGACCAAGGAACTCAACGAGGACGAGCTGAAAAAGCTCATCCCGATGGGACGCTTCGGAAAACCTGAAGAAGTGGCGAGTTTGGTGTCGTTTTTGGCATCCGACGAGGCCGCTTACATCACAGGACAGACGATTTCGATTAACGGAGGATTATACACTTAAGAATCAGACATTTATGGCAAGAAGAGTAGTCATCACCGGCATGGGCATCTGGTCATGTCTGGGAAAAAATAAGGAAGAAGTCAGCGTTGCGCTGCGTGAAGGCAAGTCGGGCATCGGCATCGACCCGAAGCGCATCGAATATGGCTATCGCTCACCGTTGACAGGCATAGTGGAGAGGCCTCAGTTGAAAGGCAAACTCGATAGAAAGCTCCGTATGTACCTCGCTGAAGAAGGCGAATATGCTTATATGGCGACGTTGGAGGCTTTCGAGCAGGCGAAAATCACCGAGGAATACCTTTTGAATAACGAGATAGGCGTGCTTTTCGGCAACGATTCATCCGCCAAGGCCGTCATCGAGTCGCATGAGATAGCATTGGAAAAGAAAGACACCACTTTGATAGGCTCGTCGGCAATTTTCCAGTCGATGAACTCCACCGTGACGATGAACCTCTCGACCATCTTCCACCTGAAAGGCATCAACATGACCATAAGCGCCGCCTGTGCAAGTGGCTCACACTCAATAGGTTTAGGTGCTTTATTGATCAAAAACGGCTTACAGGACATGGTGCTGTGTGGCGGTGCTCAGGAGACCAACTACCTCTCGATGGGCAGCTTCGACGGCATCAGCGCGTTCTCGACCAGAGTCAACGACCCTACGAAGGCTTCTCGTCCATTCGACAAAGACCGTGACGGTCTCGTGCCCAGCGGCGGTGCTGCGGCATTGGTGCTCGAAGACTACGACCACGCCGTGGCTCGCGGAGCAACGATACTCGCTGAAGTCTGCGGCTACGGATTCTCGTCAAACGGCGAGAGCCACATCTCACAGCCGAGCCAGGAAGGATGCTACAGAGCCATGACACGCGCCATGAAAGAGGCTGGCGTAGAGGCAAAAGACGTCGATTACGTCAACGCACACGCCACATCAACACCGCAAGGCGACATGTTTGAGGCGATGGCATTGAAACAACTCTTCGGCGACACACACACACCTATATCCTCAACGAAATCGATGACAGGCCACGAATGCTGGATGGCGGGCGCTAGCGAGATAGTATATTGCATCCTCATGATGCAGGGCAAATTCATCGCGCCGAACATCAACTTCGAGAAGCCTGATGAGTTTTCAGAAGGCTTGAACATCGTCAGCAAGACTACAAACAAAGAATTAGAGACTATCCTTTCCAACTCATTCGGCTTCGGTGGAACAAATAGCGCATTGATAATCAAGAAAATACATTAAGACATGAAATTGTTTCCAGGTCTCGAAAAAGCATATACCAAAGAACACAAAAGAGCCGGCGAAGCTCAGGAGATGGCTTATTTCATCGCCTTCGGCCCGATAATTTTCCAGGTCGGACGACTGATGATAAAATTTGACATCCTCGACATGCTGCGCGACAGCGAGAACGGCATGACGATGGCTGAGATAGCAGCAAAAACAGGCCTTTCCGACTACGCCGTCAAGGTGTTGATGGAAGGCTCGCTCTGCATCGGGCTGGTGATTTTGGATAAAGACACCGACCGTTTCACCATATCGAAGACAGGATTTTTCCTTCTCACCGACCCTTCCATCCGCGTGAACATCGACTTCAATCACGACGTGAACTATGAAGGATGGTTTAAGCTTGAGGAGGCGCTGAAAGAAGGAAAACCTGCAGGTTTGGAGCATTTCGGCAATTGGCCAACCATCTATGAAGGCCTCTCGCAACTTCCCGAACAGGTTCAGAAAAGCTGGTTCGGCTTCGACCACTTTTATTCCGATCACTCATTCGACCAGGCTCTGCAGATTGTGTTTAGCAACAAAACAAAGACCTTGCTCGATGTGGGCGGAAACACTGGACGTTGGGCACTTCGCTGCGTAGATTTCGACGAGAATGTCAACGTCACCATCATGGATCTTCCGCAGCAGCTCGAGATGATGAAGAAATTCACCAACGGCAAGAAAGGCTTCGAGCGCATCAACGGCTACGGCATCAACTTACTTGATGACAACCAGCAATTTCCAACCGACAAACACTACGATGTGATCTGGATGAGCCAGTTTTTGGATTGTTTCGGCGAAGACGAGATACTCAGCATCGTTTCGAGAGCAGCTAAGATTATGGACAAAGACAGCCGTCTGTGCATCATGGAGACGTTTTGGGACCGCCAGAACTACCCTGCTGCTGCCTTCGCACTGACAATGACATCGTTGTATTTCACTGCTTTAGCTAATGGAAACAGCAAGATGTACCACTCCGACGATATGGAACGTCTCGTGAAAAAGGCCGGTTTGGTGGTCGAGACGATACATGATGGTTTGGGACATGGACACAGTATTATGGTTTGCAAGAAAGTTTAGAGTGTAAAGTGTATAGTTTAGAGTAGTTTTAAAGTTTTAAGTTGAAAGTTAAAAGTTTATTTTATATGAATAGGGAAGAAATAGAAGCAAAGGTTAAAGAGTTCATGATTGAGGATCTTGAACTTGACGAGGAAAAGATCAAGCCGGAGGCACGTCTTAAGGAAGATATCGGCATCGACAGCCTCGATTTCGTTGACATCGTGGTCATCGTCGAGCGCAAATTTGGTTTCAAAATCAAGACCGAAGAGATGGCTAACGTCAAGACATTCAAAGATTTCTGCGATTATATCGAGAAGAAGACAGCCTAACGGATGGCCGACGCTCTGCAACATAACGAATGGTCAGGTAAAACGGGAGGACTTCCGTGGATGCAGCGCTCGCTCATCGTCATGTTTCGTGTGCTGCCGTTGTGGCTGCCATATGGCGTGATGGCGTTGGTGGTACCTTTCTACATGATTTTCAATGGGAAAGGCCGCAAAGCGATGTATCAGTTTTTCAGAAAACGCATTGGCTACGGTCGCTGGAAGTCGTTTTGGCACGTCTACGCGAACCATTTCCGTTTCGGTCAGATAATCCTGGACCGATTCTGTGTGTATGCAGGCAAAAAATATCACTTGGTCTCTGAAGGTCAAGAACTTATGGATGAATTAGAAAAGCATTCGGAAGGTTTTGTAAACTTAAGCAGTCATGTTGGAAATTACGAGATCGCAGGATATTCGTTAAAGCCTAAGGCAAAGAGATTCAATGCGTTAGTATTCGCTGGCGAGACCGACACGGTGATGGAGAACCGTCAGCGGCTGCTTTCGCAAAACAATATGAGGCTGATTTTGGTGAAGGAAGACTTGTCACATCTGTTTGAGCTTAACGCTGCCATCGACAATGGCGAGATTGTGAGCATGCCTGCTGACAGAATCTTCGGCTCGCAGAAAGCTGCGGAATGCCAGTTTTTCGGTAAGAAAGCGAGATTTCCGTTAGGGGCGTTTGCCTTGGCAGCCCAGAAAAACGTGTCGGTGTTGACGGTCTTCGTGATGAAAGAAGGTTACAAGAGCTATCATGCGTATGTCCGTGATATTAAATGCGACAGAGAAGCCAATATACGCACACAGATGTCTCAGCTGGCGCAAAGTTTTGCTTCAAATCTCGAGGAGATAGTTAGGAAATACCCGACGCAATGGTTCAACTATTTTGACTTTTGGAAACAATGAGAGAGATAAAAGACATACCGTTAAACGAGCTGATTCCACAGCGGCCGCCTTTCGTGATGATTGACAGGCTGTTGTCGAGCGACGCGGTGTATTCGGTGACGGAGCTGGAGGTAAGAAATGATAATATTTTCGTTGAAGATGAACGACTTACAGCCTCAGGACTGATTGAAAACATCGCTCAGACATGTGCCGCACGCATCGGATACATCAACCTCAACAACGGTGGCACGGTGAAAATCGGCGTCATCGGTTCGATAAGCAACTTGAATGTCACGCGGACGCCAAAAGTAGGAGAAAGATTGACGACGACGATACAGCTTCTCGAAGAGGTGTTTAACGTGACGATGGTGCTCGCCTCAATCAAGATTGGAGAAGAGGAAATTGTTAGTGCGAACATGAAGATAGCCTTGACGGATATCGACTCAAAAGATTGATTATCATGGGAAAAGAAAAGGTATTATCGGTTACTAAGCCATTCGACATCCGTTTCAGCGAGGTCGACTCGATGGGTGTGGTGTGGCACGGACATTATGCCATGTATTTTGAGGATGCACGTGAGGAATTCGGCAAGAAATATCATCTCGAATATCTTTTCATGTACGACCAAGGCTTTTTCGAGCCACTCGTCGAGCTGACTTTCAAATACAAGAAGCCGTTGATTTACGGCATGAAACCCGAGATCACGATAACATACCTCCCTACCGAGGCCGCCAAGATAGTGTTCGACTACGAGATTCGCGACACGGCTACGGGCGAGGTCTACGTGACAGGCCACTCGGTGCAGGTTTTCATGGACAAAACCAACTATCAGATGGTGCTTTACAGCCCTGATTTTTATGAGGAATGGAAGAAAAAATGGGAGGTAAACGTATGATTGTCAAGGTGTCAGACAATATCATCTCGCCACTTGGCACCACCTCGGCTGAGAACTACGCCAAGGTGAAAGCCGGCTTGTCCGCACTGCGACGCTACGACGGACTTTGGGGGCTTCCAGAGCCGTTTTTTGCCTCACTTTTAGATAGAAACGCCTACGCTGATGATAGACAGACGATAGACGAGAAAATCGTAATCGATTCAATATCAAAGGCTTTAGAAGGAACCGAGATAGACACGACATGGACAAGGGTGCTTTTCATCATCTCGACGACCAAAGGCAATGTATTTCTGCTCGACGAGCGTGAAAACGGTTTCCCGAAAGAACGTGTACGTCTCGGAATGATGGCTCGCGAGGTGACGAAACACTTTAGCAATCCCAATGAGCCGATAGTGGTGTCAAACGCTTGTATCTCAGGTGTTTGTGCACAGATAGAAGCCATGCGTTACCTGGAAAGCGGAGAGTATGACTACGTCATTGTATGTGGCGTAGACGTGCAGTCAGCATTCATAGTGTCTGGTTTTCAATCGTTTAAGGCCCTGTCGCAAGAGGCATGCAAGCCTTTCGACGCAAACCGATGCGGATTGAATCTTGGCGATGCCGCTGCCACGATTATTTACACAAGAAAAGACGAAGTCAGTGATAATGAATGGGTTGCATGTAGAGGTGCTATCAGAAACGACGCGAACCATATCAGTGGTCCGTCGCGTGTGGGAGAAGGCAGTTACAGGGCTTTGAGAGTAGCACTCGGTAACCTTGACCCATCGGAGCTTGCGTTCATCAACGCACATGGGACGGCGACGCCATATAACGACGAGATGGAGTCGATAGCCATCGAAAGAGCAGGATTAGCTGGTGTTCCCGTCAACTCACTGAAAGGATATTACGGTCACACCATGGGAGCAGCGGGCGTGCTTGAGACCATCATCTCGATGCAGGCTGTCGACAACCATAACATATTGGCTACCAGAGGGTTCGACACCTTGGGCGTGACGCATCATCTGGATGTCACAAACCAAAACAGAAGCACCGAAAAACGCGCTTTCATCAAGCTTTTATCGGGTTTTGGCGGATGCAACGCAGCACTGCTCATGGCGAAAGGAGGTCTCAGATGATCAAACATCAGGTCTACATATCGCCAAACGAGGTAAAAGTCAATGGTAAATCGTTGACAATCAACGGCTGCGGTTCGACAATACTCACCGAATTGTATCGCAGTCAGGTAGGCGACTATCCGAAGTTTTTCAAGATGGACACCTTGAGCAAAGTCGGTTTCATTGCTTCGGAACTGCTTTTAAATGCTGAAGGATACAGAGGTTTCGAGCCCCGCGAGGACCGTGCCGTCATCTTCTTCAACAGAAACGCCTCGTTGCAGGCCGACACACATTACCAGTCGACGATACAAAATCCCGAGAACTACTTCCCTAGCCCGGCCGCGTTCGTATACACTTTGCCAAACATCGTGACAGGTGAAATCGCTATACGGAACAAGTATTTCGGAGAGACATCGTTCATGGTTATCGACGATTTTGATGAAAAAATAATAATGAAAAACCTCGAAAACGCGTTTCAGGACCCCATCACGAAAAGCATCATCGGCGGGTGGGTCGACTGCAGCGACGAAGAGCATTTTGAGGCACGCATATTTTTAATGGAAAAAGATAATTGAATTTTAAATTTTGAATTTTGAATTTTAAATTTTTAAATAAAAGATATGGACGAATTGATTTACAAACTGAAACAGCAGATTATCGAGGCTTTGAACCTCGAAGACATGAAACCGGAAGACATCGACGATAATGCCTCATTGTTTGGCGAAGGCCTTGGCCTCGACAGCATTGACGCTCTTGAACTTATCGTGATGATGGAGAAAAACTACGGCATCAAGCTGCAGGATCCGGCACAGGGCAAAGAGATCTTCAAGTCGGTGGCTGTGATGGCCGATTTCATTGCAAAGAACAGGACAAAATAAATGACAAGTCCTATTTTGATAACGGGTCGTGGCGTCGTCTCGGCGATTGGGCGCAACAAGGCGGAAACATTGGATGCCTTGCTGAATAACCGTTCGGGCGTGGGGCCGCTTGTCTACCTCAAGACGGAACACAAGGAGTTTCCTGTCGGCGAAGTCAAGATGAGCAACGAAGAGATGCGCAAACACCTGAATATCAACGATAAAGACATCACCACTCGCACCGCGTTGATGGGCATGATGGCGTTGGACGAGGCACTAAAAGATGCTCGTCTTACCACAGACATGCTGCCTGAGGTGGGATTTATCTCTGGCACAACAGTCGGCGGCATGGACATGAGCGAGCAGTATTATCTCGACTACATCAGCAACGACAACCACAAGGAATACATCAAGGTGCATGACTGTGGCAGCTGCTCAGAGATGACTGCCGAGCACTTCGGAAAGTTTGCATTCATGACCACTCTGTCGACGGCATGTAGCTCTGCGGCCAATGCTATCATATTGGGTGCCAACATGTTACGTCGTGGCGAGGCCGAAATCGTGGTGGTCGGAGGTAGCGAATGCATCACTAAGTTCCATCTCAACGGCTTCAACTCGCTGATGATATTGGACACCAAGCCTTGTCGTCCTTTTGACGCCACAAGAGCTGGCTTGAACCTCGGCGAAGGTGCTGCATACCTCGTTTTGGAGACTGAAGAGAGCGCAAAACGCCGCGGGGTGAAGGCACAAGCGATATTGTCGGGCTACGGCAACGCCTGCGACGCCTTCCATCAGACAGCATCATCGCCCGACGGCGAAGGAGCCTACAGAGCGATGAAAGAAGCACTGGAACTCGCTGATATTCAACCATCTGAGATCGGCTACATCAATGCACACGGGACAGGGACGCCCAACAATGACTTGAGTGAAAGTCATGCGGTGATGCGCCTTTTCGGTGATAATGTGCCTCCTATGTCATCGACAAAACCTTTCACAGGCCACACGACAAGCGCTTCAGGCTCGATTGAGGCAGTGTTCTGCATTTTGGCATTGCAACACGGTTTCTTGCCAGCGAACTTGAACTGGTCACAGCCGATGGATGACGGCATAGTGCCTGTGCATCAATCAGTTAAGAAAGAACTGAAGCATGTTTTGTGCAATGCTTTCGGCTTCGGCGGCAACGACTCGTCGTTGTTGATTTCACGCGCCAAGGTCCCTGCGACTGTCGAAGGGCCGACCCAACACAACGGTACTTCGACAAGCTCAGCAACCGTGTACATCCTTTCTGCAAAGCAAATCTCGGTTCAGCAGCCACTGTGCGAAGACTGGATGATGCAACCAATTGAATATCAAGCATATTTCAACCGTTCGATAGACCCAAGTTTCAAGGAATACATCTCCCCTATCGAGGCTCGACGCATGGGCAAGATACTGAAACGCGCACTCGCCACTTCGAAAGAAGCGTTGAAAGCCTCAGGATTGAACAGCGTTGACGCAATAATCACTGGAACAGGCTACGGATGCATTGAAAACACTGAGATTTTCCTCGACGCGCTCTCAAAAGAAGGCGAACAGATGCTCAGTCCGACCTATTTCATGCAGTCAACACACAACACCATCAGCTCGCTGGTGGCGATTCAGCTAAAAAACCACGGCTATAACGTCACTTACGCGCACAAAGGCATCTCGTTCGACAGCGCCTTACAAGACGCATGGTTACAGATGCAGCTCGGAAAGATACACTCAGCCCTCGTCGGCGGTCACGATGAGATGACCGAGACGTTTTACAACATCCTGAAAAAAGGCGGCGTGATGGGTCAGGACAAGGAGATGTGCGGCGAGGCGGCAGTGTCGGTAGTTTTAGGCACCGAGAAACATGATTCTCTATGTAAATTGGTGAATTTCAAGATGTTACACAAGCCATCAGCGGAAACACTGAAAGTCATCGCGAAAGATTTTCAAGCTGATTACATTCTTACAGGCATCAGTGGGAACCACAAGAGCGACGAGGCATATCTGACGGAGTGTAAAGAGCTGTTTGGCAGTTCTATCTTATTGAAATACAAGCACTTATTTGGCGAAAGCTTCACTTCATCGGGCATCGGACTATATGTGGCGGCGCAGTGCCTGAAAGCTGGCAATATTCCCGCTCATCTGTTCGTTAACAAAGACGAAATAAAGGGCAAAAAGCCATCTAAGATATTGATTTTCAATCATACTGATGGCAATAACTATTCATTAACACTGTTGGAGGCTTAATTATGTGGAGACTGATCGGACTAGTATCGTTACAGACGTTTTTCCTCGCTGGAGGCCAGGTTTTTCTGAAGCTCGCGATGGAGAAACTCCCCAGATTTGAGTGGACATGGGCATATTTCAAAGCCGTTTTAGTCGACTGGTGGCTGCTTGCATGTGGCATCAGCTTCGGTTTTGCGACGGTCCTATGGCTATACATCCTTAAAAAGTTTCCGTTCAGTCAGGCCTATCCCCTCACCAGCCTCTCGTTTGTGTTTGGAATGCTCGCTGCATGGCTAGTTTTCGGCGAGGCGGTGCCATTTTCACGTTGGATAGGCTTGATATTAGTAGTTGCAGGTTGTTTTTTAATTATGAAATAATATGAAAAAGATTTATCTCATTGTTACTCTGATACTTTCTAGCGTTTTCGGCTTTGCGCAAACGCAAGACGAAGTGATTTCGATGATTACGCAAAAAGCTGCGTCGATGAAAGAATTCAAAAGCGTTTTTGTACAAGAAAAAAATTCGTATTTGTTGGCGAAGCCTGCCGTTTCAGAAGGTGAAATGGAGTATATCGCAAAAACGCAAAATCTTAGTTGGGTGTACACCAAGCCAAATCATTTAGAGCTTCATTTTGACCATAACGTCATCAAAAAAGTGACTGACGATGGCGAAGAAATTCTCGATGCAAAAAAAGAAAAGATGTATTATGGCATGATGAACATCATTGTGGGGTGCGCTTCAGGCAACATCTTATTCGACAAATCGATGTTTAACATTGATATTCAAGAAGATGGCACCTATTGGAAAGTTGAGATGACGCCTAAGAAACGCGACATGAAACGTATGTTCAGCAAGCTTACCTTTTTCTTCGGATTAGACGACAAAATCATCGATAAGGTAGAGTTTACAGAGGTCAACGGTGATGCCACGACAATACTGTTTTACAACAAAATGTGCCTCTGGGAGGATTGACCATGAGATTGACTGACGATTTCTTCATTTTTGAGGCTTTTCGCGAAACTGAAAACGGTTTTGAGGCTGATTTGCGTACCAATCCAGAACATTTCATCTACAAGGCTCACTTTCCTGGAAACCCAATAACGCCAGGTGTTTGCATCATTAAGACAGCTGGAGAACTGCTAGAGCAAAAATTAGACCGCAAGCTCTTTCTCAAGACAGTGAAAAACGTCAAATTTCTGTCAGTCATCATTCCTGAAGAAAAGAAAAAGATAAAATACAGCTTTTCAAATATTGTCGAGGACGAAAACAGTTGTAAAGTACAGGTTGTCGTCAGCGACGATGCCATTGTTTATGCCAAAATCTCATTGATTTTCAGTTATGTACGACTCTAAGACATCAAAGATCTGCGTGGTGATGCCGACTTACAACAACGACGGCACATTGCGTGATGTTGTGGAACGCGTTTTGAAGTTCTGCAATGATGTCATTGTCGTAAACGACGGATGTACAGACACTTCCGACGAAATTTTAGCTTCATTTGGTGAAAAAATCACCGTTGTGGATTATGGCAGAAACCGTGGCAAAGGCTATGCGTTAAAAAAAGGCTTCGAAAAAGCCATAGAACTAGGCTTTGACTTTGTCATAACCCTTGACTCCGACGGACAACATTATCCAGAAGATATTCCTTTGTTTATCAATGCATTAGAGCAGCATCCATATGCTTTGATCATAGGAAGTCGTAACCTTAACGAAGAAAACATGCCTGGCAAAAACACTTTTGCAAACAAGTTTTCAAACTTTTGGTTTAAGATTCAAACGGGGGTCAATCTGCCAGACACGCAGACTGGCTATCGTCTGTATCCCTTGAAAAACCTGCCAAATCTGAATCTTTTGACATCGCGATACGAGGCAGAACTCGAACTGCTGGTAGGTGCCGCTTGGCGAGGTGTCGACTTGATACCTATTAAAATAAATGTGTTTTATCCGAAAGCAGAAGAACGCGTCACACACTTCCGTCCATTTTGGGACTTCTTGAGAATCAGCGTGTTAAACACGTTTTTGTGCATTTTAGCGGTGTTTTACGGATTGCCTTCAAGGCTAATCAGAAGAGCAAGGAGGCAACATGACTAAGTTTTTCCTTAAACTATACGATTTTCTATCTAAAAGAAAGGCTTTTTCAGCAGTTATATTGCTGATAATCATAGTTTTATGCGTATTTTCGGCATTAAGACTAGACTACAAGGAAAACATCGCCGATTTTCTGCCTACAGACCCTGAGAAGGAGCGGTACACCTCGGTTTACGACGATTTGAGCAACCAAGGACAGATCACAGTTATCTTTTTTGGCGACGATATGGACGATATCATTGATGCCATGGATGACTTTGAATCTAATTGGCACAAACTCGATACAACATTGTTGGTCAATGACTTACGCTGTAAAATCGACGACAGATTGGTCTTCGATGCCATCGATTTCATCAGGGAAAACCAGGCTTTGTTTTTGACTGACGACGATTACAGGCGCATGGATTCGTTGCTTGCCGAGCCTGATTATGTGGCAACCTGCATGCGAAACATAAAGCGAATATTGGCATTTCCTACGGCAAGCTTTGTTGTTGAAGGCATACAGGCCGACCCACTGAATCTGTATTCCCCTACTCTTCAACGACTTACGGCATTGAATGCCACAGAAGGCTATCGTGTGGAGGACGATTATCTCTTCAATGAGGCTGGCGACAAGGCTTTTGCGTTCTTCTCTTCACCCTTCTCAGGGAATGACACCAAAAACAATGCGATTTTAGTCACTTTGATGGATAATGTCATCAAAACGACGTCAGATTGCCATCAAAATGTGAAGATTTCGGCTGTCGGAGCGCCCACTATTGCGGTCACCAATGCGCAACAGGTTAAAAAAGACAGTTTCCTGTCCATATCACTCGCTATAGTGTTGATTTTCAGCATTTTGATGTTTACGATGGCACGCAAACGCAACCTGATTTGGCTTGGTATCTCCATCCTTTTCGGCTGGATATTCGCCTTAGCGGTGATTGCGTTGTTCAAGACCAGCATCTCCATCATCGTGGTTGGCATAGGCTCAGTGATTGTTGGCATTGCCGTGAATTACCCCCTGCATTATCTCGACCATATCAAACAAGAACCAAACAAACGCGAAGCGTTGAAAGACGTGATACAGCCTCTGGTTATCGGCAACATCACCACTGTGGCGGCCTTTGCATGTCTGATCTTCGTGAAAGCCGAGGCCATGCACGACTTGGGACTCTTTGGCGCACTTATGCTTGTCGGCACTATACTTTTTGTGATGGTGTTTTTGCCTCTGTTTGCAGTCTCTCCAAAGAAAACTCACAAACTTTTCGTTGACAGCGGCAAGGAACCATCCGAAAAATGGCGTAAAATCAAGCTGTATGCTTTCTGGCCTTTGGTCATTATCACATTGATACTCAGTTACTTCAGTCAAAACACATCGTTCGATTCCGACTTACACAACATCAACTACATGACGGAACAGCAGAAAGAAGATCTGGCTGTCTTGAGCGAGTCTCTGAATAATGATGACGAGATGGATTTGATTTATGTGGTTTCGGAAGGCGCTGATTTTCAAGAGGTTTTGAGACAAAATGAGATATTATTAGAGACTTTTGAAAATTCAGATAACTCAATAAAGATCTCAGGACCTAACGGTTTGCTTCCATCAATCGAAAAACAGCAGCAATCACTTGAAAAATGGGCTGATTTCTGGCAGAGACACTCAGAAATAGCGAAAACTGTTGAAAACGAGGCAATCAAAGCAGGATTTACAGCAAATGCCTTCGCTACATTTTCACAAAACATTGACAAACAATATGTTACAAAGTCGGCAGACGAAATGGAGGCTTTGTCGGAGTTATGTAAGACTTACACTTTAAAGCATGACAATCTAACGAGGCTTGTGAACTTTGTGCGGGTGCCAGCCAATGAGTCGGAATCGGTGAAACGACAGATAAGAGATATGATTGGCCCTTCGACAGGCACAGGGACCGTGTATGCGTTCAGTATCAACGATGTGGGTAGTAATCTCGTGAATGCACTTTCCGATGACTTCGACTACATTCTGTATGTCTGCAGCATAGTGGTTTTCTTCTTCCTCTGTCTCTCTTTTGGCCGCTTGGAGTTGTCACTGCTGGCGTTCCTGCCACTCACCATCGGATGGGCTTGGATATTGGGAATCATGGACTTAACCGGATTACAGTTCAACATAGTTAACATCATCTTGGCGACGTTCATCTTCGGTCAGGGCGACGACTACACCATATTTATCACTGAAGGATTGCTTTACGAATACGCTTACGGCAAAAAAATGCTGAAAAATTACCGTAACAGTGTGATTTTGTCAGGAATTCTGATGTTTATCGGCATCGGGACGCTCATTTTTGCCAAACATCCGGCGATGAAATCCCTTGCAGAGGTGGCAATCATCGGCATGGCGACAGTAGTGTTCATGGCATGTTACCTCCCTCCAATCGTTTTTGGCTGGCTCACAAAGAAAACAGGCAAGTTACGCGAGGTGCCGCTAACACTGAAACGTATCGTCTACACCACCTTGATGCTGATTGTCTTTTTCATCGCGGCATTTGTCATCGTCACTCCTTTGACATTGATTTACATTGTGTTATGGCCTCCGACCAAGAAAAAACGCTATCGTTACCATCAGATGATTTGCGGTTTCATGCGTATTGCCTTGAAGCTGCTGCCAGGCATCAAATACCATCTTGAAAACAAGTATGGCGAGACCTTCGACAGGCCATCTGTCATCATCGCAAACCATCAGTCGCATCTCGACTTATTGTGTGTCATGATGTTGAATCCAAAGGTGGTGCTTCTGACAACCGACTGGGTTTGGCGTAACCCTATTTACGGTGTCATCATCCGTTTTGCGGAGTTTTACCCCGTTTCTGACGGCTACGACAAGAATGTGGAACGCTTGCAAAGCCTTGTAAAACGTGGTTATTCCGTAGTCGTCTTCCCAGAAGGCACAAGATCGGTGACAGGCGATATCATACATTTCCACAAGGGTGCATTCCAGCTGGCACAAGCGTTGAATATCGACATTTTGCCCATATTCATCCATGGTGTGCACGACGTAATGCCTAAGAACGACTTCGTCTTGCGCGAGGGTCAGATTCATGTGGAGATAGGCAAACGCGTGCCTGCCGAAGAAGCGAGAAACATGGATACGCGCGCTCTCACATCGTATTTCCACGAGTTCTATATCACTCATTATGAAGAACTTAGAAAGAAATATGAGGACACAGAATACGTCTTGCCTTATGTCAGATACAAATACATTTACAAAGGCAACGAGGTGGAACGTACAGTAAGAGCCAATCTGAAGAAGGTCAAGGAACGCGCCAAAGAGATTAACGCATTGAATTACAATAAGATAATCATCACAAACAGCGGTTACGGAGAACTTGCGTGGGTGTTTGCAATGGTGCATCGCGACACCATAGTTTACGCTTTCGAGGCCGACGAAGACAAATATATGATTGCCTCACATTGCACCAACATCCCAGACAATCTGTTCTTCGTAAAAGATGAAAACTGCTTGCCAAAATACGAATATATAATTGATTATCAGTCATTTATAAGATGAAAAAATGCATCATCATAGGAAGCGGATTAGGAGGCTTGTCCACTGGAGTAATCTTGGCCAAAAACGGCTATGACGTGACTGTTTTGGAGCAGGCCAATCAAGTTGGAGGATGCCTTCAATGCTTCCAACGTGATGGTGCAAAGTTCGAGACCGGCATGCATTTCATCGGCAGTCTGGATGACGGACAGATACTCTCGAACTATCTTAACTATTTGGAAATCAAGGATAAAATCGTTGTTGACAAGCTTGACGAAAACGCTTACGATATCGTTTCCATAAATGGCGAACGTTTTGCATTCCCTAATGGTCGTGAGGCTTTTATCGATTATTTTTCAAGACGTTTTCCAAATCAACGCGAGAACCTGAAACGCTATTATGACTTGGTCGAACAAGTTGCCAATCTGTCGCCATACCGCGACTTGAAACTTCTCGACGATGATAATTTTTTCAAGAGTAACGAACTGTTATTCAAGAGTATAAACGAGATTCTCGATGCCACTATCACTGACCCGACTCTGAGAAATGTGCTGGTCGGCAACATCTCGCTTTACTCGGCAGAGATTGACAAGACGCCATTTGCGATACACGCTTTCATCTTCGATTTTTACAACAACGGCGCATTTCGCATCGTAGAAGGCAGCGACACCATCGCTAAAGCATTGACCGACATTTTGTTACGCTACGGCGGACGAGTGCTGACGCACAAAAAAGTGAGTCAAATCGTAGTGGAAAACAAGATTGCTGTTGGTGTCAAAACTGCAAACGGTGATTTTTATCCTGCCGACATTGTAATATCAGATATAAATCCGAAGCAACTTATTGATATTGTTGATAATAGCGTCTTTAACGAGGCATACAAATCCAGAATTCGTGACATCAACAACACCAATTCCGTTTTCTCGCTTTATTTGCGCTTCAAAGACGAGGCGATGCCGTATTTTAACTCAAACTTCTATGGTTTTCAATTAGTTACGCCATGGGAGATGAGTGGAAAGGTCGACGAGAAATGGCCGAATGGCTATCTTTATATGCATCATTGCCATGAGAAAGAGCCGAGATTCGCTAAAAGCGGAGTTATTCTTTCTTACATGTCGATTGACGCCTTATCACAATGGAAAGACACTAAAATCGGCCATAGAGGCATTGATTATGAACGCTTTAAGCAAGAGATGGCAGATCGTTTGCTCGATGAGGTAGAAAAAGACTTTCCAGGATTACGCGACAAAATTGCCGACTATTATTCTGCCACGCCACTTACCTACCGCGACTACACCTCCACGCCTGACGGCTCGATTTACGGTCTTGCCAAAGACGTGTCAAAAGGCATCACGGGAAGGGTTTCATATAAAACAAAAGTGTCGAATCTGTTCTTAGTTGGTCAAAATATCAACTCGCACGGCATGCTTGGAGTTCTCGTCGGCACAATGACAGTGTGTTCGCAACTCATTGGCGAACAAGAGGTTAAGCGACAGATGATTGAAGCCAACCGCAAGACCACACTCATCATCGGAGGCGGTCTGGGAGGCCTCGTGACAGGTGCACTGTTAACCAAAGAAGGCTATAAGGTCACGGTGTTGGAGAAAAACGGCACCATCGGGGGCGGATTGCAGTCATTTTACAGGAACAATGTGGAATTTCCAACTGGCATGCATATCTTCGGAGGCTTCAGCGAAGGCGGAAATCTAAAGAAAATCTTTGATTATCTTGATATTACGTCAAAACTTCATCTTGTTCCAACAGACGCCGACGCTTCGGATGTAGTGACGGTAACCGAAGACAACACGACTTATCATCTTCCGACAGGCAAAGATAATCTTATAAATTATCTTTCCAAAATCTTCCCTGAAGAGGCTGAAAACATCAGAAATTATATCGCAAAGCTGTTTGAGTTATCGCACGAAGAAGACCTTTTCTATCTTCGCGAAAGCTCGACTGCACCTAATTTCTCATCTTTGAGCCAAGACTTCCTGATGCCATATAACTCATTGATAGACAGATATATAAGCAATCCAAAATTAAAGCGATTGTTGAGTTATCTAAGCCCGTTATTCGGTGGTGTGGAAGGCATGACACCGGCATTTTTCAATGCTTTGCTTAGCGTTTTGCACATCAACGGCACGTTCCAGTTTGCCGGAGGCAGCCAACAGATGGCCAATTTGCTGAAAAATGTGATAGAAAACGGTGGAGGCAAAGTCATAGCAAACGAAGAAGTAGTAAAAATAAACGTTGACAATCATTTAGTTACAGACGTTTTAACTAAAAAAGGCAACACCTACAAAGCCGACAGTTACATATCCGACGTTCATCCCGACGTGCTGCTTAATGTCATTTCAGATAACGCATTCCCTACAGCCTTCAAGAAAAGAATTCATTCGATTCCAGAGTCCGCATCGAGTTTTAAAGTTTATATAAAATTCAAGGACAAGGCTTTCAGATATGTCAATCATCCGTGCTATTACATTGATAATCAGAAAGATTGGCCAAATCAATTCATGTGCGTGACGCCGCCTGTCGAGAATCAGGACGAGTTTGCGAAGACGATGGTTGTCATAAGTCCGATGGAATTTGAGCAAGTAAAGAAATGGGAAGACACCCGAACGGGGCATCGTGGCAAGGATTATGAGACTTGGAAACAAGCTATGACAGAAAAACTGCTTGACCTTGTGGAGAAGATATATCCGGAAATCCGCAACAGCATTGAGTTTTCGTTCGCTTCCTCCCCTCTCACCATACGCGATTACTACGGCAACAAAGAAGGCTCGAACTACGGATTCCAGAAAGACAGCAACGACCTCATGCTCTCGCAAATGTCTGTGTTTACTAAGGTTAAAAACCTATTCCTTACAGGACAAAATGTCAACATCCATGGTTTTTGTGGAGTATCGATAACAGCCATCGAGACAGCCGAAGCCATAGTCGGACACAACGAAATTGTAAGAAAAATCAATAAAATTTGTTGAAGTAATTAAAAGTTTCGTATATTTGTAGTTTAATTAAGGAATATTATTAACTAATGGAAACTATAAAGCTGAAACTTATTTACCCTAAGTGGAACAAGCTTCCAGGTCAGACGACATTCAATTTGCCGCCTCACGGACCAGTAGCTTTTGCCGCCACCTTGCCTGAATATGTAGACATCTCGTTCACCGACGAGAACGTGGAACCCATTGATTTTGATGAGGAATGCGATCTCGTAGCTTTGTCGATGATGCTCACCACACAGGTAAAACGAGGCTGGGCCATCGCCGACGAATATCACAAGAGAGGCAAGAAAGTCATTGCGGGAGGCATCTCGACCATGCTTCATGCCGAGGAGATGGTAAACCACGTCGACAGCGTGTTTCTCGGTGAGTCGGAAGGCCGCTCGGAGCAGGTGATTTTGGACTGGAAGAACGGCTGTCTGAAGAAGATTTACAACTACATGGGCAACCAGCCTGACATCGCTTTGGTGGGACCATGCCGCCGTGACCTATACAAGCGCGAGCTGTACAACCACAAAGGCGTGCAAATGGTCGATTTGTTCCATGCAAGCCGAGGATGCCGTTTCAGCTGCTACCCTTGCGCAGTTTCATATCTTGGAGGTAGAAAATTCCGTCCACGTCCGGTCGACAAGGTGGTGGAAGACATGGCAGGCATCGACAACAACCGCCTGTTTATCGTCGATAACTCGTTGGCGCAGAACAAAGAATGGGAAAAAGAGCTGTTTACAGCCATAGCCCCACTGAAGAAAAAATGGATCAGCCATACAATTGAAGACGATCCCGAAATCCTCGATCTAGCTTCAAAAGCGGGCGCTTGGTACGTGTATCAAGCCGTTTACGACACATCAGATTATATCAAAGAACGTGTAAAACGCTACCATGACTACGGCATAGGAGTGGAAGGGACAATACTCTTTGGCCTTGATAACCAAACAGAAGACGACATAAAACGATTAATTGACTTCCTTGGCGAAATCGATTTGGACTTGGCAGAGTTTACAATTTTTGCACCATTCCCGCACACCAAAGGACATGACGACTTGCTGCGCCAGGGACGTATTTTCGACTTCGACTGGGATCATTACAACGCCGGTCAGGTGGTTTACCAGCCGAAGAACATGTCGCCGGAGAAGCTGCAAGACCTCTACGACTATGCTTGGAAGAGCTTCTACGCCAGCGAGACACAGGAATCGAAGATGTTCCGCCTCTTCTGCAACGTGGCTTTGCGCGAAATGGAAGAAGGCACATATCGTCCGCGTGACAGACGATTGATAAACAAATCTTTCGGCCGTGATGTGGACCGCAGCAAGAGAAATGTTAACGTCCGTGTTTAACACGTAGGGATAACGCATGCGTTATCCTTACAGGTTGTTTAATTGAAAATTATTTAAGATGAAGGTTTCAAAAGAATATTATGATGAGATTTTTGAATTCAAAGGCGAATGGGACATGGAATCGTCTTGTGGATTGAAAATCAGAGAGATAGATGGTAAAAAATATGTCATCGTGACTGAGTTGTATCAAGATAACCCAGGTACATCAGTGACATATGCGGGTAAGAAACTCGCCGACCAGATCTGCGAAGCAAAAGGCTTGGATTTGAAAGACATAATATACTTGGAATGCACACCAAACACCAATTCTAAGCTTTCATTTTACGACGAGGAGTATTTTCAAGTAGATTTCTTTGCCGACACGCAGCACAAATACCGCCAGTTATCGAAAGAAGAAGTGATGAAGATTTTGGGCAGATAATGTTGAGAAAATTATTGATATTCAGTATAATAGCTATTCTTGCCATTAGAGCTTATGCACAAAAGCCAATTTATTTATGGCAAGGTCAGGACGTGAGTCACGGCAAGCAGGTGACGTTGACGCCGTTTTTGGCTGAAAACAACACTGACGGGACAGCGGTTATCGTTTGTCCGGGCGGCAGTTATTTCTGGCTCGACGACGTCAACGAAGGCGAAGAAGTAGCGGAATGGCTGCAAAATCAAGGCATCTCAGCGTTTGTGCTGCGTTACAGGGCGGCAGGCTTCGGCGCGTTTTTCTGGCATAACAGACGTGTTTTTCGCGGCAAGCAGCATCCCGATATGCTTGATGACGCACAGCAAGCAATCACATATTTGAAAGAGCATTCCAGCGAGTATCGCATAGACCCTAACCGATTGGGAATCATAGGGTTTTCGGCAGGCGGACACCTTGCCATGATGACAGCATGTTTTTCCGACAAGGAAGAAAACCAGCCTGCTTTTGTAGGCGCTATCTATCCAGTAGTGACGATGAACGAGCCTTATGTGCATGAACGTTCACGCAGGGCTTTGCTTGGTGAACGCAAGCAAAACATCCAGCTGATGCGTGACTCGTTGTCGATGGAACGACACATCCCCGACGACTGTCCTCCAGTGTTTGTCATCAACTGTATGGACGACGAAACCGTTGATTATCAAAACTCTATCCTACTCGATTCAGCTTTGACCGCAAAAAAGATAGATCACAAATACATTCTTTACAACACCGGCGACCACGGCTTCGGCGTAAGCGAGGTTTATGGCAGCGAGGAATGCCGACAATGGAAATATGAATTTTTGGAATGGCTTGATGAAATCAAGCTCTAACATCACAAGATTATGATTAACAACGACATAGAATACAAATCAGCAGAAGAGATTAAGGCTTTTCAAGAGGAATTGCTTCACAAGGCTTTGGTTTATCTGAAAGATAACTCGCCTTACTACCAGAGGATGTTCAAGAGCTACGGCATCAACATCGATAAAATCCGTCATATCGAGGATTTAGTGAAGATTCCATTCACCGAAAAGAAAGACTTACAGCTTTTCAACGACGAGTTTTTATGCTGTCCGAAAGCTAAAATCATCGATTATATCACTACTTCAGGCACTCTCGGCGACCCTGTGACGTTTGGATGCACAGAGAATGACCTGCAACGCTTGGCTTTCAACGAGAAAAAGTCTTTTGAATGTGCTGGCGTTCATCCCGGCAACATAGTCCAACTAATGACCACCCTGGACAAGCGTTTCATGGCGGGACTGGCTTATTTTCTTGGGCTTCGCGAGCTTGGTGCCAGCGTCATCAGAGTCGGCAACGGCATCCCGGAGCTGCAATGGGACACTATCCGTCGCATTAAGCCCGACACCATCATGTGCGTGCCGTCGTTCATACTGAAACTCATCCAATACGCCGAAGAGCATAATATCGACTATAAAAACAGCAGCATCCGCCGTATAATCGGCATCGGCGAAGGCCTGCGCGACCAGAACTTTGAGCTCAACCTTCTTGGCCGAAAAATCAAGGAGAAATGGGATGTGCAGCTGTTTGCAACATATTCCTCTACCGAGATGGGCGCCACCTTCTCGGAATGCGAGTACGGACTGGGCGGCCATGTGCATCCGGAACTCATCATTGTGGAGATCATCGGTGAAGACGGTCTGCCTGTTCCTGACGGCCAGCCAGGCGAGATAGTGGTGACGACACTTGGCGTGGAAGGCATGCCACTGCTGCGTTTTCGCACAGGCGACATAGCGGCGAAGATAGTGGAGCAATGCAAATGCGGACGTAACTCCTACCGCCTCACTCCTCTCGTGGGACGCAAAAACAACATGATAAAACTCAAAGGCACAACGCTGTATCCGCCTGCGATAAACGACGTTTTGGACAACACTGACTATGTTGAGAATTATGTGATTGAAGTCAAACAAAGCGAGGCTGGCACCGACGACGTAGTGGTAAAAATCGGCCTGAAATACCAGCCTGATTTCGATGTGGTGAAAGAATTAAAAGACAGCTTCCGTTCACGCATCAGAGTAGCTCCGCAGATCGAGGTGCATCCCGTGGAGGAGATTCAGAAGATAAACTATCCGGCGAAGAGCCGTAAACCCATAAAATTCATCGACTTAAGAAACAAATGATGGCTAATTTCGACGACATACGACCTTACAACGCGGAGGAGTTTCCTGCCGCCATGCAACGCATCGCCGACAGCGAGCTCATTCCATCGATTGCCGACTTCCTGATGCCGGGTATCGACCCGGAAGTGTTACGCGACAAGATTCGCAATATCAAAAATATCACTGAGTTACAGCTTAGCTTTTTAAAAGAAGTCATTGAGATTTTGCTGAAAAAGACCACCACACAATTCGACTGGTCGGGCATGGAAAACATCAGCGAGAAGAAACCGTATCTGTTTGTCTCGAACCACCGTGACATAGTGCTCGACGCTATGTTTTTGCAGTATATACTGAACGCCGGTGGGCACAATACCTGTCAGATCACCTTTGGAAGCAACCTCATGGAACACCCTATGGTCGTCGACTTCGGCAAGGCCAACAAGATGTTCCGTACCGAGCGCGGCGGCAACCGCATGGAGTTTTACAACAATTTGATGCACATGTCGGAGTATATGCGCCACGTCATCACGGAGGAGAAGGAGTCGGTGTGGATCGCACAGCGCAATGGCCGCACCAAAGACGGCATCGACGCCACCGACCCTGCCATCATCAAGATGTTTTGGATGAGCCGCAGAGACGACAAAGTAAAATCATTGGCGGAGTTGAACATAGTGCCAGTGGCTGTCTCATACGAGTGGGAATCGTGTGACAAGCTGAAAACGCTTGAGCTTTACGCGACTAAGGTCAACGGACGATACGAAAAACGACCTGGCGAAGACCTCAACAGCATCATCACAGGCATAATACAACCCAAGGGACACGTGCATTTCCACATCTGTGAGCCTGTGACGGAAGCCGACCTACAGAGGATGGACAACAACCCTGGCGACTACTTCAACAATATCGCCAAGCTGATGGACGAACGTATCAACGCGGGATATATGTCGATGTCAAACAACTTCATTGCCAACGACTTACGCAGTGAATCAAACAAATACGCCAGCCATTACACCGAGAAGCAGAAAAACGATTTCCTGCAATACATGAATTGGATCGAGATGTACAAAGACCTCGACCAGGCACTTTTAAGAGATATCTTCTTGGGAATTTACGGCAACTCGGTGAGATAACGCAGAAGCTGCTCGCCGAGACCGATAGTATAGCCTTGTTTTTCAAAAATCACATCGTTTTCAAAGTTCAAAATTTGGAAACAAGGTAAATAATTAATTGTATCAAAAACCGTGCCAGAGTTTATCTCAAAATCAATATTTTTAGGTAAGTTATTGAATTTCTTTAACTTAAAATTATTATAATCCTCTTCATTTTTAAAAACGAAGGTGATTTTGCCATTCCATTGCTCGAATTTATCTTTTAAAATTGATATATCTTGCATGGCGTGAGTTGTAGGTTCAGAACCGCCATCGAGGTAGGCGACAACATAATCGCCATGGCGCAATGATTCAGCAGAACGCATCACCAATTCAATCTCAGTTGTTTTTCCTGATTCTATCGTAAAGAAAATCAAATGGTTAAGCACGCTGCCGTCGGCTAGACGAGGACCACTGCTCATAACGTAGTAACCTTCATCCAGCACAAATCCGCCATCAGCCATCAACTGGGACAAAGTCATGCCCACATCCATTCCAGGGTCCATCGCATCGTAGGCTAACAAATCGAAGGTGTTGCCATTGAATTTCTTTATTGAAAAATGTGTGTAATAACGTGGATCGTCAGTGCCTTTGTAATTGATTATCAATGTCCCTGTGTTTGTCGCAACAGGTTCGGGATTACCACCGCGACGTGAACATGTCACGTTGTATATATCATACGAATGCGAATCTGTCACACGTGCACGAGCCACTCCGGCAGGCGACATCGGAATCTGACGGACGTTAAAATCATTGTTAATAAATATAGTATCAACATCGCAGCCATCGGCTGGGAACGGACGCAGCATCTCGTTGGCGACACGCGGATTCATGACGCCATTGTCAAGGCAGTCAACCAAAACGTCGAGTGTGACGTCACGCAAATCCTTGTCGGTGAGGTTATGAAGGATGGTATAAGCCTCGTTTTCTTTATCAATCTTGCGCGAATAATCAACGAAATCCTTGATTGTCTGATAGTTACCCCATGTCTTTGCCATTATCTCACGGTCGTAATCGCCTTCATTTTGAGCAGCGACGCATTGTGCGATATAGGCGTTACGAATAGAATCCTCAATGGCCAAACGACGGTTGTTTTCGGCACGCATCTCGGCGGAAACCTCAGGAATTCTGGCGTTTTCAACAGGTGGGATGATGTCGAAATCATATTCCATATTTTCCATTGAGAAGCGATGAATCGCATCTCTACAGATAGTTATTGTAAGTGTATTGGCAGACCCGATTTTCACGACCTCAAAACCGAAATTTCCGTCTTTTGATGCATAAACCATCATGGTGCCAAGACCTGCCGTCAGCCACGTATCACCTTGATTGTCAGTGTGTTTGGTAGCAACACTGCAATATTCCGAGTAATTGTAAATCTTGAAATCGACACGAGCGTTAGGAACCGCATTACCTTCAGAATCAACGACTTTGACATTCAGTTTGGCTGTCTCCGCATAGTTGTCGATTACATTAATCTCAGTGTAGTTGCCATTTCTGTCTATTACTTCCTCCGGACCGAAATATTTTCCGAAAACGCGGGTGTGTAGCAGCAATGCCCGTGATGCAGGAGCGTTGAACCATCCCAGATCGAGCACTGGCTCAGGCTCGCAGGCACCCAGAAAATGCCATTTGCCATCAACCCAGGCCTCCACCCAAGCGTGGTTGTCGTCACAATGTGCCCAACGAGGGGTATATACCTGTCGTGCAGGGATGCACACAGTGCGCAGAGCCGCCACCAATAGCGTCGATTCCTCACCACAGCGACCCCACGAGGTCTTGATGGTTGCCATCGGGGCACTCGTTCGAGAATCGGAGCCTTTGTAATTGACTTTTTCATGGCACCAGTGGTTGACCTCCAACACAGCGTCATACATTGATAAGTCCTTGACTCTGTTGTACAATTCGTCGTAATAAACGGTGCGGAAATCGTCGAGATTCTCATTGTTTACTCGAACAGGTAGCACGAAATGGTTGAATTCGCGTTCAGGCACTCTCCCACCCCACGGCAACTCAGCTTTTGCCTGAAATGACTGCTTCACATTATTCAAAAAATAATGGTTGTCGTAGTCCGCCACATCGCATGATGGCATGTAAGCGTACAAAAACTCAAGGGCTTCACGGTCCTTTTGCTCCAGATTTTCATCGAAAATGGTAAACAAATCGCCGTAAGGCATGGCGGCTTTCTTTATTTCAAAATCGCGATGCACCTCAGCACGTTGCGAGGCGTCGGAGATGAAATGATGGTTGGTACATGATGCGATAACCAGCATCAGTATGGCAAATAGTATTTTTTTCATAGTTACATATTGTTTTGAATGAGATTCCTCGCTGCGCTCGGAATGACAAGGCGTTATCGAATGAATTCCATCAAATCTGAGTGTAATATCTCGTGCAGCTCGTTTCTGTGAGCTTTATCCGTTTTCACGAAGAGGAACCCCCAGATGCTCATTGCCGGATTCATGATGTCGCGAGTCTCCAACACGCCATGCCAATGTTTTTTAATCTTCTCAAAATCAATGGCTTTCTGAGTTTCGTATGGCTTGTCGAGCACCACAAAACTGAATACATCGTCCTCAATGCCGTTCCACATCGTGGCATAGTCGGGATGAATACCTTCGAAGAAAGCCTGCACCGGCAACAAACCGCAGGTGTGACGCGTCAAGTCGTTGAGGCACATGCCAGCGAAACGCAACGGATTGACCTCAATCGGGATAGCCTTGCCCGAATTTTTATCTACACGGAACTCCACGTGCATCGGGAAGTTGCGAAGGTTCAACACGCCGTTCAAGTCGATGAGGAACTGGTTGAACGGACCGTAGTTCTTCTCAAAAATATCCTTGCTCATGCAATAGAGGCGGTCACTGACGTCGGTTTCGCTCTTGAAAACATGGTGGAAAATATTGATAATGTTTGGTTTACCATCTTTATCATAATATGCGTCGACAGCATATTCCTCACCTTGGATGAAGTCTTCGAGCACAAATTTGCCACTCTTCACCACCGTTTCAGGGAATACCGCGCACTGCTTTGCGAAGTTTTTATCAATATCGTCGAGGGCATTGTTCCATTCCTCCTTATTGCGCACGATGTACACGCCCACGCTGAGGAAGCCCACAGCCGGTTTTATGACCAAAGGTAATGGGAGTTCATCTGGGTTCAAAGAGCGTAACTCATTCATTTCCACTTCTTTATAGTAGAAATTGGGGAATATCTTGGCGCAAATCTTACGGAACTCGGCTTTGTCTTTCACAATCTTCACCTTCTCGATGAGCTCTGAGCCTGCAAGATGCGGATAGAGCCACACAAGGGCGTTTTCCGACACGGCATAAAGCTTTCCAGATTTTTTATAATGAGCAACGAACTCGTTGTCGTTCACCAAGTTAAGACGATGTCCCTGCTTCACGAGAAGCTCCGACATATCATTTTTCAAAACAGCAATCTGCGATTTCTCCAAGTATTCAACCAATGGAGCGGAGACGTATGGTTTTTCAAGTATAATCATAATAGTCTTTAGTTTTTAGTCTCTAGTCTTTAGTAAATAAGGTCTAACAACTAAAGACTAAAGACTAGAGTCTATCTTAATATATTAGCATTCCTATCTGGGCTGTACGACACGAATCGAATCGGCACCCCGACGTGTTTTTCGATAAATTTGATATAATCTTCAAGCGCCTGCGGGATGTTTCCATCAATTTTCTGGTTCCATCCCGGAATTGTTGTATAGACCGGTTTCAACGTCTCGGTGCAGGCGTCATACGGCAGATAATCAATCACTTGGCCTTTGTATTCGTAGCCGATGCAGACTTTTATCTCTTTCAAATCATCCATCACGTCAGATTTCATCATCATGAGGTCGGTAACACCGCTCAGCATACAGGCATATCGCAAAGCAGGGATGTCGAGCCATCCTGTACGACGTGGACGGCCTGTCGTAGCGCCAAACTCATGACCGTTGGCGCGAAGCATCTCGCCTGTCTCGTCAAACAGTTCTGTTGGGAACGGGCCTGTACCCACACGTGTGCAGTATGCCTTGAAAATGCCGTAAACCTTGCCAATCTTTCCTGGAGCCACGCCCAAACCAGAGCAAGCACCGGCAGCGACGACCGACGACGATGTCACAAATGGATAGCTTCCGAAATCGACATCGAGCATCGAGCCCTGAGCACCTTCAGCAAGGACCTTTTTGCCCTCGTCGAGATATTTATTAATAAGGTATTCGCTTTCGACAAACTGGAACTTCTTCAAAAAGTCGACTGCCTCAAACCAAACCTTCTCATAATCAGCGAAGTTCATACCGTCGAGACGCACCTCTTCGATGTCGAAATCGAGGTCCTTAATCTGTTGATAATGTTTGGCTTTGATGTTCTCATAACGTGCCTTGAAGTCGCTCATCATGATGTCGCCTATGCGCAATCCGCGGCGCGCCGTCTTGTCGGTGTAAGTAGGGCCTATGCCTTTCAAGGTGGAGCCTATCTTCATCTTGCCGAGTGCCTTCTCGTTGGCGGCATCCAAAACACGGTGTGTAGGCAGTATGAGATGCGCCTTGTTGGAAATCATGAGGCGTTTTGTGAGGTCGATGCCGGCGGCTGCCAGACCGTCAATCTCGTCCTTCAAAATCTTGGCATCGATGATGACGCCGTTGCCTATCACGTTGATACACTTATCGTTAAAAGCTCCCGACGGAATTGTGTGAAGCACAAACTTCTTGCCGTCAAACTCGATGGTGTGACCGGCGTTAGGGCCGCCCTGGAAGCGGCATACCATATCATATTTTGGAGTGAGGGCATCCACGACCTTTCCTTTTCCTTCGTCGCCCCACTGTAATCCGAGAAGCAAATCCAATTTTGACATATTTGTACGTATTTTTTAGCGTACAAAGTTACAAAATTTTTAGCTTCTTTTTCCTACTCTTTCAACTTTTTTTACAAGTTCGAGTTTCCTAATCTTATCTATAAGATTTTCAAGGGTTTTGAGGTTATTGACGTATACCGAAACCGTTGCCACAACCATACCGCCTTCTATTTTCATCTCCATGGCCTGCATGTCGAGTTTTTCCTGGTTGGTGATGATGTCAAACAATGTCGTTCCAAAACCCATCTTATTGACCGCCAATATCTTAAGTGTAGCAAGGAAAGCAAAATCGTCACCAAACTGGAGGTGTGCTTTCACTATACTCTCGCCGTAGCGTGACATGAGTTTCTGGGCTTCCAGACAGTCGGGATGGTGTATCTGTATTGGCTGTCCCGGCAGTTGTATCGCCACGACATCGTCGCCTGGAATAGGGTTACAACAGGTGGAGATGACATAACCCGAAACGCTATTATCTGCCGGCTTTTCTTCGGCCTTGTCGTTCTTCCTTTCTGACGACGGTTTCACTATGCCAAGTGTGAGGTATTTCACCAGATATTCCGACCAACTCGCCTCATCTTTCTTCAGACAGGTTTCTACGTCTTGCTGGCCTATTTTGTTAGTTGCCACCAGATAATACAAGTCGTTGCGGTTTGAGAGGTTAAACTTCTCAGCCAGTATGTTACGATTCGTTTTGCTGAAGTCGATTTTAGCGTTGTCGAAATATTCTTTCAACATAGCTTTACCCTTGTCTTTAAACGACTTACGAAAATCTTTGATGCCGTTCTTTAGGCGCGTTTTCGCACTTGAGGTAGCCAGGTAATCGAACCATTTCTCCTGTGGTTCCTGATACTCTGATGTGATAATCTCCACCTGGTCGCCCATCTTCAGTTCTGTCTGTATCGGCGACAGCTTCTTGTTAATGTTAGCGCCCACACAATGGTTGCCAAGGTCGGTGTGGATATTGTATGCGAAATCGAGTACTGTAGAGCCTTTCGGCAATGTTATCTTGTCACCTTTCGGGGTAAACACGAAAATCTCGTCGTTGAATAGGTCGAGTTTGAAATTATCAATAAACTCTATTGCTGACGCGTGGTTCTCGTCGGCTTGCTGCACCAGATTTCTAACCACTTTCATCCATAAATCCAAACCAGATTCAGCGTTGAAGTTCTGATCGCGATACTTCCAATAGGCGGCGAAACCATTCTCAGCAGTCTCGTCCATGCGCTCAGTGCGTATCTGCGTCTCAACCCAGTTGCCTTTCTTGTTCATGAACACAGCGTGTATCGACGAGTAACCGTTTGTTTTAGGGAACGACACCCAGTCACGCATCTTCTTGTTGTCGGGGTAATAGTATTTTGTGAACACTGCAAAGGTCTCCCAGCACTGAACCTTCTCATCCTCAGGGTTTTGGCAGTCGATGATGATACGTGCCACGTAGGCGTCGTACACCTCTTCGAGCGACATCCCGAACTTCACCATGCGCTCCCACACCGAGCTCACGTTACGCTCTATAGCACGGGTGCGCACCTTGATGCCTCGCTGCTCAAGTTCCGCCTTGACGGGAGCCAGAAAGTCCTCTATCTCTTTGATTTTCTTTTCTCTAACCTCTTCAAGCTGTTTCTGTACCGATTCAAACACCGATGGGTTGATATATTTCAGGCAGAGGTCGTCGAGCTCGATTTTCACTCGATAAAGGCCTAGGCGGTATGCTATCGGGGCGTATATCTGCGTTGTTTCTGATGCAATCTTAAGCTGTTTATGATGAGGCATCGCACTGAGTGTGCGCATGTTATGCAGTCGGTCAGCGAGTTTCACGAGGATGACACGAATGTCAACCGACATACTCATGATCACCTTACGAAACGTCTCAGCTTGTGGGCTGTGAACGCCTTTATCCAAGTCCTCGCTGGTGAGTTTGGTGACGCCGTCCACTATCTTAGCTACTTTTTCTCCAAAATGCTCGCTGATATACTCAAGGGTATAGTCGGTGTCTTCCACCACATCGTGCAATAGTGCGCATATTATAGAGGTACGTCCAACACCCATCTCGCTGGCGATAATTGTAGCCACAGCTAGAGGATGATACATATATGGTTCACCTGAACGTCGGCGTTGGTCCTTATGAGCGTTGGCGGCGAGGAGGAAAGCCTCGGTGACGAGGGCCACATCCTGCTCGTTTTTTCTTGATTTCCAACACTTCAACAGCTCTTCAAACTGCCGTTCGAGTTCTATTTTTTCTTCTGGAGAATAAGTGTCGGGCAAAGTAAACATAATCCTAAAAGTTTTAGATGCTAAAAACATGCAAAATTACTAAGGAAATTTGACAATTCAAAGCGTTTTCGAATTTTTTTATTTTTTTGTTTGACATATTAAAATAATTTGTATTTTTGCAGTCCGATTTGATGGAATTTTGAGCTGCATTTACAAAATTGATTTTCAATAGCTTAAACGAAGTTGATTTGGCAATTGCAACGAAAAACAAGAGCAACGAAAAAGCATATAACGTAAAACACAAAAAACAAATACAAAAAATGAAAAGAAAATTGCAATTTAAACGCATTTTAAGCCTCGTAGCGATGACTTTGCTATTCGCATGGGGGGGGGGCATTAACACAACCTTAAACGCCCAGGGAAGCGACGGATTCTTCCGTGGAGGCAACGACGACAGCTACAGCAACCGCGATGGAATGTCGCTTGGCGACGCAGTCAACGAAAACCCGACACCTCTCGGAAGCGGATTGCTGATAATGATGGCGGCAGGCGCAGGCTACGCAGTGGCACGCCGCAACCGCAAAAGCAACTCAAAGAAAACAAAAACCAGCACAACCTTATTTTTAGCTCTGGCACTTATTTTGGGAATGACACAGTGCAAGAAAAGCACAGTGGCACCAACAAACAACGACAACGGCGTACACATTACGCTTAATGCAGGACAAGGAGCAAAAGGTGACAGAACAGACTTCACCCCGACATCATTCGTTTGGACAGAAGGAGCCACCGAATACATATATGTTGGTGGCAGTGCCCACTCAACATGCCTTGGAGTGCTTAGTGGTACAGGAAATGGCGAAACAACCATGTCATTCACTGGTGATTTGACAACCACGCCAAACGACGGAGAAACCCTTCATTTCTTTTATTTAGGCAAAGGCAGAGACGGCAGTGCGGTAACCACATTAGATTTTTCAAATCAGGACGGAACTCTGGACAACGTAACCAAGTATCACATCGCCATTGGTGATGCAACATATTCTACTGGCCAAACCAGTTTCAGCGCATCTCTGGAAATGAAAATGGCGATAGCTTATTTCAACACGAGTAATTTTGGAAGTGAAGAAGTTTTCCTTCATGGTAATAATATTATATCTAAAGTTAACATTAGTTACATTAGTGGTGAATTAAACACAACCAGTTTAACTGCTGTTTATGGTTATATCAACACTGGATCTGGTAAAAACGGTGCTTATGTTGCATTAATTCCTTCAACCGAAGCCGAAACTACACTCAAGTTAGAAAGCAATAGCAAACAAGGCGGCGAAATCACCTTCAGTCGCGGAATTCAAGCTGGCCGTTATTATTCAAATAGCGGTGCTGCTCTTTCCGTATCTGAACCAACTTCTGTCACCAATGATGTCATTAAAGGCTTGTTCACCGTGTCTCCAAATAAGGGGGTAAGATTTGCAAAAGGCAATTTGCAATATACGAGAGAAAGCACTGATGTAGCATGGAGCACCGGATCTTATAGCTTTTTGGCCAATCAATACGATGTGGTTGAAACAGGAAATGTTTCCGAAAACTATGGTTCACAGACAGCCGTTGGTCTTTTTGGCTGGGGCACAGGTAATAACCCGACAACCACTTCAACAACAATAGATGATTATTCAACATTTACGGATTGGGGGTCATCAGTTTCTATTGGAGACTATACTTGGCACACTTTATCATCAACAGAATGGAATTATTTGTTGAATACAAGAAGTGCGTCAACCATCAACGAAACACCGAATGCTCGTTTTGTAAGAGCAAATGTCCATGGAAAAAATGGTGTTGTTTTATTCCCAGATTCATTTTCTTATCCAACAGATGCGGGATTCCCTGTTCCTGTTGCAAGCAATATCAATAAAGCTGGCTGGAGTAATGTGTATTTGTCTTACAGTGATGATAATTGGGTTATAATGGAACAAAAAGGTGCTGTGTTTTTACCATTTACAGGTTATAGAGAGGGAACTACCTTAAAGAATAATACAACAGCTGGTTATTATTCATCATCAGAAAATAATTCTGGAGATAATTGTAAACATTTATTATTTAATAATTCTGGTATTAGCGCGACAAGTTCTACCGACGCCAAACGTTCTTATGGTCGCGCAGTCCGTCTTGTTCGAGACGTCGAATAAAAAAGAAGTTGATTAACATCAACCTTATATTAAAGTTTAAACAATTTTGAAGCCAGCCTGCCCGGGCTGGCTTTTTTGTTTTTTAAAAAAAGTATAATTTTTTGTTGCGCGTATAAAAATAATATTTATTTTTGCAGTCCGATTAGAGCATCGACCCTCCTAGGGTAAAACGCTGAGAATCACATGTTTAAACTTTAATATTAACTGAAAAACAAAAACAAAATGAAAAAAAACTTAAGCACAGGGCGTATTATGCGCCTTGCGATGGCATTACTCCTACTTACAATAGGAGGTATTAGCACAACCTTACATGCCCAGAGAAACGACGGATTCTTCCGAAGTAACAATAATGATGATGTTTACAATGACAGAGATGCTTCGACACTTATCAATGGTGGCGGTTTTACTAACAACCAGATGAATCAGCAAGATCCGAATTCGCCGGCTCCCATCGGAAGCGGCTTATTGATTATGGTGGCAGCGGGTGCCGGCTATGCAGTGGCTCGCCGTAAAAAAGCAGTGCGCAAAAGCGCGGCTTTGCTGATGGCAGGCGTTCTCATGCTAGGACTCACTCAGTGCAGGAAAAAAGATGTTGCCACTGTCGTTGACAACACAGCCAATCTCGTCCCGATGACACTTACAACCGACGGTGCCAAAACGAGTTTTGACGATGGCGTTATCTCGTGGGTGAGTGGCGACAAACTGAATGTTGTGGCAGGTGGAAAATGTATCGGAACCTTGACTTATGACGGCAATGATTTTTCAGGATATGTTGACCTTGACGCTTTTAGCGAATCAGATGAAACGACATTCTATTTCTACTATGTTGGAAATCAGACAATAGGCAGTGGCGAAACATCATTTACTATGAGCATGTCGGGACAGACAGGCGCGAAAGCGAATCTTGGAGACTTTCATGTATCAAAAGGCTTACAATATGTGATTATCAACAAATCAGGAATGAATGTGAGTGCCACGTTGAGATCATATACTTCGGTGGCATATTTCAATGTGAGCGGCTTCAACAGATATAGTGAAACGGATGAAAATCTGTATATGTATGGTGACAACATTTATGAGCAGCTGACAATAAACTTCTCTGACAATAGTATTACTCCGGAACATGACGGATATTATATCAGTGCAGGAACATCGGCCGACAAAGCGAATGCATATTACATGTTTATTCCTACAAGTGCTGACGGACAGACAGAGGTGAACCATGTTGTTAATTTCGTAAACAAGAGAACCTCGGCAACTACCACTTTCAAATATGGCATTGTTTCAAACGGCTGGTATTGCAATGGCGGTTTTGATGAGCCTATAGCAGTTACTGGAGCAGAGTATTACCAAGGTACATTACGCGGAGAGTTTTCCGTTGTTGCTAATAATTCAAAAAAAGTCAAGTTTTCACAAGGAAATTTACAATACTTAGCTTCAGAGACAAAATGGAAATTTGCAAACAATCAATATGATTATATAGGGAATGCCCCTGGTAATAATACGGCATCAGCAAACAGACCAACACAAAATTATTGGATAGTTATATTTAGTTGGGGAACAAGTGGATATAATAATACAGCAAATGATGAATATGCAACAAGATATCAACCATATTTGGAAACACTTAGTTCAACAGTAAATGTAGACTATAATTATTACGGATATGGGCCGTCAACGAATATGACTGATGTAAGTTTAATTGAAACAAGTAAAAACTATGATTGGGGTATATTTAATGCAATAAATAACGGTGGAAATACTACTAACATATGGCGTACTTTGACACTAGATAATAAAGCTGGTGAATGGTATTGCCTGATAGGATTGGATAGCAAACCATCTCCAGGAACTAATTGTAGAACAGTTATAAATACTTTAGGCGAAGATTATAGATACACACAGGCAACTATTGGCGAAGATTTAAAAGGTTTAGTGCTTTTTCCTGATAATTATACACATCCTAATGGTACAACAATCACTAATGCTGTCTATAATAGCAAGAGTGATTTTACTGCTGTAATATCACAAATAGAATGGAATATGATGGAGGCAGCTGGGGCTGTGTTTTTACCAACTGCAGGATATAGAACCAGTGGTGTAACCATATGGAATTCAGGCTCACAAGGCCGTTATTGGAGCGTTAATAGATATGATATCAAACAAGCCAGAGGAATACAGTTTAATTCATACGGAGTTTCTGCAAGTTATTATTACACTTATAATGGAACTTCTGTCCGTCTCGTTAAAGACGTTGAGTAAAATACACAAACAATCATAATTACAAAAGCCAATCCCAACAGATTGGCTTTTTTTTGATATTTTTTTGGCTCCATGTCAAAAAAAATTCGTATCTTTGCAGGCTAAAATATGTAATATTTTATTAACTTAATTATAACTAAATAAAAAATTAACATTTATGAAAAAATCATTACTGATTGTATTGCTTATGGTGCTTATGGCTCCGTTTGCAATGAACGCACAGGAAACAAAGGACATGTGGGACTTTGTCAACTCCTTCTCATGCTCGACAGGACGCCAACATGCTGTGGTCTACGACGGCGAGAATATCTACACCGCCGCCTGGGGAAAGAGCTCAACAGTGCTCTCGATGTTCTACAAATACGACCTTGAAGGCAACCTCATCGAGGAATTCGACGTCGCCGGCGTCAGCAACTCTGACAACTATATGCGCGACATGACATGGGACGGCCAGTATGTTTACGGATGCGACGCCCACAGCGGCAACATCTGGTGCTACGACCTCCGCAACAAGACTCTGGTGAACTCAAACAAGATTGTCACCAACTTCAACGAACTCGGCACCTGCACCTATGACCCTGTTTACGACGCTTTCTGGGTTGGCGAGAGAGCTACAGGCTCAAGCCCTGCGCTCCACCTCGACCTCAAGCTCGTGAACCGTAGCGGCGTGGTCATCAAAACAGCCACAGCACACAACCTCGGCGGCCACACAGTGCACGGCACCGGCTACTTCACCGACGAAAACGGTGTGGCACACCTCTATCTGTTTGCAGTGGAAGGCTTCACAGCACATGTGTTCGACTATGAAATCGAAGCCGACAGCATGTCATCAAGCTACATCTTCGACTTCGCGGTAACACCAGGATGGGGAGCAGCTTGCAGCGCAGGCGGCGCATTCATCGGCTCAGTCGAAGGCTCACAGTATTTCTTCGGCGATGTCGACAAGAGCCCTAACCTCATCGGCATCTATGCTCTTGGCGATTACACCCCTGTCCCACCAACACCACCAGAGGGCAACATCCTCTTCGACTTCAACGACGGCATCATGCATCTCAACCTCATCGACGCCGATGGCGACGGTTACAACTGGGATATCCGCCAGAACTGGAGTAACCCTGAGAACCCATACAGCGCCACATCAGCCTCTATCGACGATTACGATGTGCCGTTGTTCCCTGAGAACTACATGGTGACACCTTACAAACTCGACTGCGAGCAGATAGTGTTCAAGGCATGCGTACAGGATGCAGCACATCCGGCAGAGCACCTCGGCGTGGCAGTGTCAACAACAACAGGCGACTCAGCCGATGAGTTCACCATCGTGTGGGATGTCGATATGACAGCAAAACAAGTGGGCAACTGGTATCTGTTTGATGTCGACCTGAGAGAGTTCCAGGGCCAGGACATCTACGTGGCCATCGTTCACTACAACTGCACCAACCAGTTTATGGTGAATGTCGACGACATTTTGCTCAACAGAGTTTATGACAATGTAAGCGAAAACGCAATCACTTCGTTTGTGGTGTATCCTAACCCTGCCAGCGACATGGTGAAGATCGACAGCGAAGTCGTTGTCAACCAATACGACATCTACAACGTTGCAGGCGAGATGGTTTACAGCGCCAAGGTAGGCGAGAAATCGTTTGAAATCAACGTGAGCGAGCTTCCTGCTGGAACCTATGTCATCAACGTTATCAGCGAAGGCATGACACAGAGCAGAAGAATCGTAAAGAGATAGTTACCTCGGGTAACTACCATTAAAAAAGGCTCCCAATTGGGAGCCTTTTTTGTTTCAAAACCAATCGATTAATAATCGCCGTTGATGACTGCCATTGTGTGGATGAGGTCCAACAGCTTGTTGGAGTAACCGATCTCATTGTCGTACCATGCTACGAGTTTCACGAAGGTGTCGGTCAATGCAATACCTGCTTTTGCGTCTAAGATAGAGGTGCGGATGACGCCGTGGAAGTCGCTTGAAACGACTGCGTCTTCGGTGTATCCGAGGATACCTTTGAGTTCATTTTCCGATGCTCTCTTCATCTCGGCGCATATTTCATCATAAGTTGCCGGTTTTGCGAGGTTGCATGTGAGGTCGACCACTGAAACGTCCAATGTAGGGACACGCATCGACATACCTGTGAGCTTGCCTTTGAGTTCAGGGATTACCTTACCCACTGCTTTTGCTGCACCTGTTGTCGAAGGGATGATGTTGCCCGATGCGGCACGACCGCCACGCCAGTCTTTCAATGAGTGGCCGTCGATAGGTTTCTGTGTTGCTGTTGTTGAGTGCACTGTTGTCATCAAACCGCTGGTGATGCCCCATTTGTCATGGATGACCTTAGCGAGAGGTGCCAAGCAGTTGGTGGTGCATGATGCGTTGGAAACGACCTGGGTGCCTTTAACATAAGTCTTGTCGTTGACACCGCAGACGAACATAGGAGTGTCGTCTTTTGAAGGGCCGGCGAGAATGACATATTTCGCGCCTGAATCGAGGTGCGGCTGCACTGCCTCTTTGGTGAGGAACTTTCCGGTTGAGTCAATGACGTAGTCCGCGCCATATTCGCCCCATTTCAGGCCAACTGGGTCACGGCTAACACTTGTCGGAATCTCCTTACCGTTGATGATAAGAGTACTCTTCTCCAAATTGAAGTCAATCGTTCCGTCGAACTGTCCGTGCATGGTGTCATATTTCAGCATATATGCTTGATAATCAACAGGGCACGTTCCATTCATGTAAACGATTTCGATGTCGTCACGTTTTTGTGCGGCACGAAGCACCAAACGGCCGATTCGTCCGAGACCGTTGATACCTATTCTAATTTTCTTAGCCATGATGATATTATTTTGTTAACAAAAAATTCATGTTACAATTGTTTTGCAAAGTTAGACACTATTTTTTAATAAAACAAGCAATTTTCAAAAAAATTTTAAAAATAAATATTTATCGTCATTATGATAAAATTTCGTATTTTTGCAGAATTAATTACTATTTTGGAGTAAATTGGTTTTTTAAGATGGATAAGATTCGAAACTTCTGCATTATAGCTCATATTGATCACGGGAAAAGCACCCTTGCCGACAGACTCATTGAGCTCACTAACACATTGACAAAGAAGGAGTTAGTGGACCAAGTTTTGGACGACATGGACCTTGAGCGCGAGCGTGGCATCACCATTAAAAGTCATGCCATCCAGATGAAATATGAGCATGAGGGCGAAGTTTACACCTTGAATCTTATTGACACTCCCGGCCACGTCGACTTTTCATACGAAGTTTCGCGTTCAATAGCCGCCTGCGAAGGTGCTTTGCTGGTTGTCGACGCATCGCAAGGCATTCAGGCTCAGACGATTAGCAATCTTTATATGGCCATCGACCACGATTTGGAGGTGATACCTATCTTAAATAAGATCGACATGGAGAGCGCTCAACCCGAGAAGGTGGAGGACCAGATTGTGGACCTCATCGGTTGCGATCGTGAGGATATTTTACGCTGCTCAGCACGCACAGGATTTGGCGTCCCAGAGATTCTAGAAGCCATCGTCAAGCGCATTCCGGCACCTAAAGGCGACCCAAATGCACCGTTGCAGGCTTTGATTTTCGACTCCGTCTTCAACTCTTTCAGAGGAATCATCGCTTACTTCAGAATAATGAACGGCACCATCCACACTGGCGAGAACGTCAAGTTTTTCAACACAGGCATGGAATACGACGCAGACGAGATTGGTGTCTTGCAGATGAAACAAGTGCCTAAGAAAGAGCTTTCAGCAGGCAACGTGGGATACATCATCTCGGGCATCAAGACTTCGAAAGAGGTCAAGGTCGGCGATACGATTACTTCGGTTGCCAACCCTTGCGACAAGCCTATCGCTGGCTTCGAGAACGTGAAGCCGATGGTGTTTGCTGGTGTCTACCCTGTCGATGCCGATGATTACGAGGAACTTAGGAGCTCGTTGGAGAAACTTCAGCTCAACGATGCCTCCTTGGTGTGGGAGCCTGAGTCATCAGCGGCATTGGGATTCGGATTCCGCTGCGGTTTCTTGGGATTGCTGCACATGGAGATCATACAGGAGCGCCTCGACCGCGAGTTCAACATGGATGTTATCACCACTGTGCCTAACGTCTCGTTCAAGGCCTATCTCACTGACGGCAACATTGTGGACGTACACAACCCGAGCGGAATGCCCGAAGTGACAAAGATAGACCACATCGACGAGCCATATATCTTGGCACAGATTATCTCACAAAACGAGTACGTCGGCTCCATCATGACGCTTTGCATCGAAAGACGAGGCATACTGAAGAACCAGGTCTACCTCACCACCGACCGCGTGGAGCTCACCTTCGAGATGCCATTGAGCGAGATTGTGTTCGATTTCTATGACAAACTAAAGTCAATATCAAGAGGTTACGCCTCATTCGACTATCATATCTGCGGCTACAAGCCATCGAAGCTGGTCAAATTGGACATCATGCTCAACGGCGACACTGTCGATGCACTTTCGACCTTGATTTTCGTTGACCACGCCTACTCTTTCGGACGTCGCATGTGCGAGAAACTAAAGGAGTTGATACCAAGACAGCAGTTCGACATCGCCATCCAGGCCGCTATCGGAGCGAAAATCATCGCAAGAGAGACTGTGCGTCAAGTTCGTAAGGACGTTACTGCGAAGTGCTACGGTGGCGATATCTCGCGTAAGCGCAAGTTGCTTGAGAAACAGAAAGAAGGGAAGAAACGAATGAGGCAGATTGGAAACGTGGAGGTGCCACAGTCGGCGTTTTTAGCGGTTCTTAAGCTGGATTAATTATTGATACCTTTCTCGAATTACTCGCAGTACCCTGTGGTAAGTCGTAATTCTGCGAAAGGTATCAATAATCATTGTATTGAATGTCGCAAATCTTTCGGACAAACGAGATATTGCTTTCTCTGAGCCACAACTTCATCATTTTCAACGAGTTGCATCTCGATGTAAATTTCTTCTTTATCGAATTCCTTAACAAAATCGTTCACGTCGAGAGGCAGTTTTATGCTACTATTTTCTGGGATTGCAACGTCTGCACCAAACGACTTCAGTAATTTTCCGTTAAAATCATAGATATCAAGATTCAATTCGGCGTTTATCTCACGATAGAGGTCGCTGACGGCGTAAACCGTGAAGTTGCCGTCGGTGGTCGGGAGCACACCTATTAATATAGGTGCATACAAAACTTTGAGTTCATCATGCAGCAACTTCTTGTTACCATAGTAATCTATTGACGACCATGATATTACAGGCCAAGCGTCGTTGAGTTGCCAGTAGAGTGTTCCCATGGAACGAGGTTTGGCGGCGCGCTGGGCTTCGATGGCAAGGCCGATGCCCCATGCCTGCGACAATTGGGAATAATAGACGTAATCATCCATAGGGACGTGGCACGCCGCGTCCCTACAGACGTATTGGTTTACATGTTTTTGTATCAGTGCCTCTCCCCTGTTGTGTTTCTGGTGTGCTTGGATAACCTCGTCATCCAGATCAGGCGAAATGGCTAGCAATGTTGACAAAGCAGGATATGCCTGATAGCCGAATTCACTGTTGAAACGACCTACTTTCTCGAGATAAGCCTCGTAAGGCAACTCGCCCCACCACACACCCCAGTAATGCACGTCGCCTTCGGTAAGACTTTGTGGTTTGCCCCAACCATTTTTAGGAGAACTCGGCCAATAGTTTCGCGTACCATCTTGTGTTTCAACGACTTCAGTAAAAATATCGACAAACAGAGTGTCCATGCCATGTTTCATCTCGGCGTAATCGTCGTCGGTCCAGCCCATCGACTGCTGCCAGCCCCAGTTGACGTAGCCTTCGCTCACTTCGTTATTGCCGCACCACAGTGCCAGCGACGGATGGTTCTGATAATGAATCACTTGCTGGGTAGCTTCTTCTTTCACGTTGTTCAGGAACTCGTCGGAATATGGGTAAGTGGTGCCGGCAAACATGAAATCCTGCCACACCATGATGCCGAGGCTGTCGCAGACATCGAAGAAATAATCGGGAGGATAGATACCGCCTCCCCACACTCTGAGCATGTTGAAATGCGCAGGCACACATTCAGCTAACAGCTTGATTGTCTTGTCTTTAGACATCCACGTCTCGATCATCTCCTCTGGGATGTAGTTCGCGCCCTTGATGTAGACTTTCTTGCCGTTCACCTTGAAATACATGGCATTTCCGATGCTATCGGGTTCTTCGATGAGTTCTATTTTGCGAATACCTGTCGTAACTTTTTGAGATTCAATAAGTTTATCATTTTCATAAATCTCGACAACAAAATCCGTCATCGACTGCTCCCCCATCTCGTTTGGCCACCAAAGACTGGCATTTTGCAGTTCAAACGGAATCTTTACATGACACTGTCCGTTGATTGAAACCGATTGTGCACAAATCTGTGAATCGTTATGTAAAACCACGAATTTTAAATCATGCGGTCCATCGGTGCAAAGCCTAATGTTTGCTGACATTTCAGCGTCGTTTCCATCAAGGTCTTCGGTTAAAACCGATATCTTTTCGACCCTAAAACCGTTCCAGCCGAGCAGTTCAACGTCTTTCCAGATGCCGACATTCAGATAGCGAGGAGCCCAGTCCCAGCCGTTTTGATAGGCTGCTTTACGCATCACGGCATATTTTTCCGGGAAACGGAGACGATAGGTTTCGATGAGACTATCTCGTTGTTTATCAAACGGATAGAAACGCACCTTAAGCTCATTGCCGTGCTTTTTCAGAAGATTTTTCACCTCTTTCTGATACTTGACGAACATATTGTCGGAGCGAATAATCTTCTCGCCATTGAGCCAGACGTCTGCGTAAGTATCTAAGCCATTGAAAATCAGGTCAATATTATCTTTTTCAAAAATATCGTTATCGACATCGAATTTCAAAGAATAATCCCAGATCTGTTGTGGAATCCATTGCAAATCTTGTTCCACTTTGCCGAGATATGGATGTGGAATTAAGCCGTTTTCGTACAGATCGGCCTGCACGACGGAAGGGATATCCACTTGTAAATCAATGGATAACGTGTCGGTCTGGAGATTCCATCCGGAGTTTAGCGATTGATATGAAAAATGGTTTTTACCTATGCATGACGATAGGATGAGCGGAATCAAAAAGAATATAAGTTTTTTCATTTGATACTCTCAACGATATCCTTGATTCTGTTGACATCCGACACTTTCATCGACGTCGGCACTTTGTTATGATCATATTCTTTATGATATAATTTGTGCGGCAGATAGTCTTTTTGTGATGTCAGCGATGCGTGACAGTTATTGATGCCTGTGGCGCTTAGTATTTGTTCGATATTTTCCTCAGTGATGCCGCCACCTGCCATTATTTTTATCTTGTCGCCGTAGCGTTTCTGCATCTCACGGATCACTGGTATTCCTTCGTAAGCCGTTGGTTTTCCGCCACTTGTAAGAACTTTGTCGAATCCGAGGCTAACGAGTTTCTCCACTGTCTCAACTGGGTTTTTGCATCTGTCGATGGCACGGTGAAAGGTAAACTTCATCCCCTCGCCTGCTTTTTTCATCTTTTTTATTGCTGGGATGTCGATTTCGCCGTCAGCGTTAAGGGCGCCTATCACAACTCCTTCATAGCCAAGGCTTTTCACCTTTCTGATGGAGTCGCACATGGTATCGATTTCTTTCTCGTTATATACAAAATTACCGTCGCGGCAGCGGATCAGCACCCTCACAGGGATGTGTCGTGCCGCATTTTGGCAGTTAAACAGCGTTTCTTCTGACGGTGTCACACCGCCCACCTCCAGCGCCTCGCAGAGCTCGGCGCAGTCGGCACAGCCTACAACGCCGTTGATCATTGACTGATAGCCGTTTGCGCAAAGTTCAAAGTTAACCATAACATAATTTTTGGCAAAGATATGAAAAGTTTTGTAATTTTGCAAATAATTTTTCATAAAAATGATTTATCCTGCAGAATTTGAAAATAAAATCGGTTTCAAGGCTGTAAGAGAGCGTCTTAACACCTTGTGTATCAGCGAGATGGGCAAAGAGTTCGTTGGCAAGATGAGTTTCAGCACCGATGTCGACGAGATTCGCACTTATCTGCGCCTGATACAGGATTTCGAGACGCTTTTGCAGGACGGAGTGCCTTTTCCTGTCAGGGATTACAACGATTTGCGCGACGATTTCCATCATCTCGCCATTGACGGCACCATCATCAGCCTAGAGAGCCTTTTTGCGCTGAAGCCCACCCTTTCGGCGTTGTCGTATATTTTCAAATTCTTCAACTCAGAATCGTCTGAAAAAGTGCCATATCTGAAAGCATTGGCAGAAGGCATTTCCATTGATAATCATCTCTTTACAGAGATAAACCGTCTCATCGACGACAAAGGCGAAATTCCAGACAACGCTTCAGCCGAACTCGCAGAGATACGCAGAGATATAAGGCGAAAACAGAGCTCTATCGACCACAGGATGCATAAGATTTTGGTCGAGGCGAAGAACTCAGGCTGGACCGACAGCACCGCCGAGATGACCATACGCGACGGAAGGCCAGTGATTCCTGTGCGTGCCGCCGACAAACGTGCTTTGCGAGGCTTCATCCACGATGAGTCGGCGACGGGACAGACGGTATATATCGAGCCGGCGGAGATTTTCGAGACCAACAACGAAATCAAGGAGTTGGAATATGCCGAGAGACGCGAGATCAATAAGATTTTGCTGGCTTTCACGAAGATTCTGAGACCAGATATCCCGAATCTCATCATGGCATGGCGACTCTTAGGATTACTCGATTTCATCAGGGCGAAAGCGCTGTTGAATCATGAATACGGCTGCGTTATCCCAGAAGTTGTAAATGAGCCGATGTTCGACTGGATTGAGGCGCGGCATCCTCTGCTGGAGGAGAAGCTGAAGGGGCAAGGAAAACATATAACACCGCTGGATTTGAAACTTGGCGTACACCGTCATTTCGAGCGTAACGAAGTGGAGTCGAGAAATCTCCGCCAAACAATTCTGAGCGATTCAAATGCCGGTGATTTCTCCATTCCGCTCCGCTCCAGTCGAAATGACGAAACGGAACGAATTTTAGTGATTTCCGGACCGAATGCTGGAGGTAAGTCGGTGTGTCTCAAGACGATAGGATTGTTACAATACATGTTGCAATGCGGACTCGCAATTCCTGTCAAGGTGGATTCGAAATGCGGCGTGTTTCACGACATGTTTATAGACATCGGCGATGAGCAGTCGCTAGAAAACGACCTCTCGACATACAGCTCGCACCTTATTAATATGAAGGCGCTCATCGAGAACGGCAACGAGCGCTCACTGTTCCTCATCGATGAGTTCGGAACTGGCACCGAGCCACAACTTGGAGGCGCCATAGCAGAGGCTATCTTATTGAAAATGAACGAGAAAAAGTCGTTCGGAGTGGTCACCACACACTATGCGAATCTTAAACTGCTCGCCGACAACCATCCGGGCATCGTCAACGGCGCGATGCTGTTCGACACAAGATATCTGCAGCCACTTTACGTGATGATGATTGGCAAACCAGGCTCATCGTTCGCCTTCGAGATAGCGAAAAAGATAGGTTTTCCTCAAGAAATACTCGACAATGCGGCAGAGATATCAGGTCGCGAGCACCTCGACTTCGACCAGCAGCTGCAGCAACTCGAGATCGAGAAAAAAGAGGTGCGCAAGAAGGAATACGAGCTTAAAGTCGCCGACAAACTGCTTGACGAGGTCGTCACAAAATACAAAGGCCATCTTGCCGACATCGAGAAACACAAGAATCGGCTTTTGAAGGAGGCTAACAAAGAGGCGCAGGCACTCATCGACAAGGCCAACGCCAAGATTGAACGCACCATCAAGGAAATCAAGGAAGCGCAGGCGGAGAAGCAGCGCACTAAGGAGCTTCGCGAGGAGCTCAAAGAGATGAAAAACGACCTCGTGAAAGATGCTGAAGTCATATCGAAGAAGCTGAAAGCCGAGGAAAAAGAAGAAGTCGTCAATCAAGAGCTCAAAGTCGGCGACACAGTGTGTATCAATGAGTTAGAAGTCATTGGAGAGCTTTTGGCGATATCCGACACCGATGTCACGGTTCAGTTTGGAGACGTAAGACTGCGCACCACCGCCGACAAGCTCCGTAAGATGAGTAAGACGCAGGCCAAGAAAGCCGCCAACAACCCATCGTATCTGCGCAAGAGCATCATGAACGACATCAACGAGAAGGCGCAGCATTTCAACCTCACTTTGGATGTCCGCGGTCAGCGTGGCGACGAGGCTGTTGACAACGTAGCTAAATACATTGATGAAGCTACACTATTGAGTATCAAGGAAGTGAGCATCCTCCACGGCAAAGGCAACGGCATTCTCAGAAAGCTCATCAGAGAATACCTGAGCAAGCAATCATGCGTTAACGACTTCCACGATGCAAGTTTGGAAACTGGTGGCGCTGGAATTACGAGGGTGACATTAAAATAGTAGCTTTAATCAAATTTTGAGTATATATCCATCTTCTGATGCAAAATCCTCAAAATTTCAATTCCATCGTCTACTAATTGATAGAATATCAAGTGTTTCTGGCATTTATGACAATATAATCCTAGAAGAATTTCATCATAATTTCTGTCGAGATATTTTGGATGTTTGGCAACTTCTTTAATTTCCTCAATCAGATCGTGATAATAAGCATCGGCCTGCGTTTCAGACCATGTTTCAACCGTGTAGATCCATATCTCGTTGAGATCTTCTATTGCTTTGTTTGTGAGATGATAATGTTTCATAATGTTTGGCTTTCAGTTGTTTCAAATTGGTTTCAGGGTCGAAATCATCGTTCCGACCGCTTTCAAGTCCTTCACGGATGGCATTTCTCAGTTGCGCCACCTTCTGTTCCCTCTCCTCCAAGAGGCGAAGACCTGCTCTAACCACCTCACTGGCGTTGTTATACCTGCCTGTTTGAATGGTCGAGCTGATAAAATCATCAAAATAACTGCCTAATGCAACAGATGTTGTTTTCATATCATTTATATTTTTTCGATGCAAAATTACTAATAATTATTAAATTTTGGTAATTTTTTTGAAAAAAATTACCAAAATAATGTAGAGGCGCACGGCCGTGCGCCTCTACATTCGTATGTTCTTTTTGATTAAATACTAAAAACCTTCTGGATCTTCTCCACCATGTCGAGTTTCTCCCATGCGAAGAACTCGACATTTTTGTAGTTCTTCCCGTTTTCGGTGAAGGTGTCCTTGTCTTTGTACATCACCTCGACCTTTGCGGTGAACGGGTCGCGGCCGAAGTGACCGTACGATGCCGTCGGCTCGAAGATAGGATTCTTCAGTCCGAAACGTTTCACGATAGCATACGGACGGAGGTCGAACAAAGCCTTAAGTTTATCAGCTATCTCAGCATCGCCCATCTTCTTGCCGTTGGCGTCTTTCACGTGAGCGGTGCCGTATGTGTTGACGTAGAAACCGACAGGCTGTGCCACGCCGATGGCGTATGCTATCTGCACGAGAGCCTCGTCGCAAACGCCTGCTGCCACTATGTTTTTCGCTATATGACGTGCTGCGTATGCTGCTGAGCGGTCGACCTTTGACGAGTCTTTGCCAGAGAACGCTCCGCCACCGTGTGCGCCACGACCGCCGTAGGTGTCGACGATGATTTTTCGGCCTGTGAGACCGGTGTCGCCATGAGGCCCTCCGATGACGAACTTGCCCGTTGGGTTGACGAAGAGCTTCATATCAGCCTTGAAGAGGTTTCTAACTCTCTGAGGCAGAAGCTTTTTCACCCTCGGGAGCAATATTGTGCGAACGTCGTGCTCGATTTTTTCAATCATGGCTGCGTCGTCGTCGAGGAACTCGTCGTGCTGTGTCGAGATGACGATTGTGTCGATGCGCAGCGGCTTCCAGTTGTTGCCGTATTCCACCGTGACCTGTGATTTCGCGTCAGGACGGAGATATTTCATCTTCTTGCCTTCGCGGCGGATCTTGGCGAGCTCCATGAGAAGCATGTGCGAGAGCACTATCGTAAGCGGCATATAGTCGGGTGTCTCTTTGCAGGCATAGCCGAACATCATGCCCTGGTCGCCGGCGCCCTGGTCTTCCTCATTTTTACGTTCCACGCCACGGTTGATGTCCTGCGACTGTCCATGAATGGCTGACAACACGCCGCACGACTTGCTGTCGAACTGGTATTCCGCTTTGGTGTAGCCAATGCGTTCGATGACACGACGTGCAGTGCCTTGAATGTCAACATATCCATTTGATTTAACCTCGCCTGCGACGACGGTGAGACCTGTGGTCACCAACGTCTCGCAAGCCACTTTTGATTCAGGGTCCTGACGCAGCATTTCGTCGAGGACGGCATCTGAAATCTGGTCGGCCACTTTATCCGGATGGCCTTCTGATACTGATTCTGAAGTGAAGTAATAACCCATTTTATTTAATTATTTATTGGGATTAGCCATTGCAGAGACGCGCCATGGCACGTCTTTACAATACACCAATCGCAACGTTGTTAATAAATATGGATAATTTGAGATTGTTAAAAGAAATACTGTTTTAGCATTTTTTCTTGTGGTTGCAATCAATCAAATCTGTCCACTGAAATTTGGTGCAAAGATACAACTATTTTTGATATGCAGATGATTTTTAAAAATAATTTTGTATTTTTGCAATCCAAAAATTTTAACATGTCAATAAAGATAAACCACGTAACGAAGAGATATGATCAGCAGCTGGCGCTGAATGATGTGAATCTGGAGATCGGGAAAGGCCAGATTGTGGGACTTTTAGGTCCGAATGGAGCCGGAAAATCAACGCTGATGAAGATCATAACCTGTTTTATTCCACAGACGGAAGGCACACTATCGGTTGAAGGTTTCGACACCATCGACAACCCGATGGAGGTGCGCAAGCGCGTGGGTTATCTGCCGGAGCATAACCCTCTTTATCTTGACATGTATGTTCGCGAATATCTTGAGTTTGTGGCTGGAATTCATCACATTACAGGCTCGGAGGCGAAAAAACGTATTGACGAGATGATTGAAAAGACTGGTCTGACCGTCGAGATGCGTAAGAAAATCGGGGCTTTGTCGAAAGGCTACCGCCAGCGTGTGGGACTCGCCCAGGCGATGATGCACAACCCATCGGTTTTGATTTTGGATGAGCCGACATCGGGACTCGACCCGAACCAACTCGTTGATATTCGTAGTTTGATTTCAGAATTGGGAAAAGAAAAGACCGTGCTTCTCTCGACACACATCATGCAGGAGGTCGAGGCGATGTGTCCGCATATCATTATTATTAATAAAGGTGTGGTGGTTGCGAACGACTCAATTGAGAACATCAAGATGAATGTGATGCATAGCAAAGACGCGTCAATTGAGGAGTGTTTCCAAGTTTTGACAATGGGTTGAAAAATATTATTAAATTAATGTTTTTCGTATGAAATTTATTTGTAATTTTGCAGTCCCAAATTTTGGGTAGGAAAATAGTGTAAAAAAACACAATAAAATTAATTAACAAAATTAAATGGATACATTAAGTTACAAAACAGTTAGCGTCAACAAGGAGCATGCCAACAAAAAGTGGTATGTCGTCGACGCTGAGGGTCAGGTTCTTGGCCGCATGGCACAGGAAATCGCCCAGGTTTTAAGAGGAAAGAGGAAGGCATGCTATACTCCCCACAGTGATTGTGGCGATAATGTCATCGTAATCAATGCCGAGAAAGTCATCCTCACCGGCAACAAAATGGACAAGAAGGTTTACGTACACTACACAGGTTATCCTGGTGGTCAGCGCGTAAAGACCGTCAAGGAACTTCTGAACAAGAAGCCTATCTTCGTCATCGAACACGCGGTGAAAGGCATGTTACCTAAGACACGCCTTGGCAGCGCCATCTTCCGTAATCTTTACGTTTATGAGGGACCTAATCATCCGCATGAGGCCCAGCAACCACAAGTATTAACAATTAAGAAATGAACATCATGGAAGTAATCAACGCGTTAGGTAGAAGAAAGACAGCCGTCGCACGTATTTACATGAAAGCTGGCGAAGGCAAAATTACGGTCAACAAACGTGACTACAAAGAGTATTTTCCAACAAGCATCCTGCATTACGTGGTTGAACAGCCATTAATGCTCACAGAGAACCTTGGAAAATATGACATCAAGGTGAACCTCGATGGCGGTGGTATCAACGGTCAGGCAGAAGCCCTCCGTCTCGCTATCAGCCGCGCATTGTGCGAAATCAACGCTGAATATCGTCCTATCCTTAAGGCTAAAGGTTTGATGCGCCGCGACCCACGTATGGTCGAACGTAAGAAGCCAGGTCAGCCAGGTGCACGTAAGAAATTC
>JAGCPH010000008.1 GCA_017645275.1 Bacteroidales bacterium
ATCAAGATTGATATCGATTTGCAAGGTATCTTCATGAAAAACAACACCGTTCTCGACTCGTTATTTAACAGTGACCATGTGATTTACTATTCGGCTGACGATAATATCTCAACTATTTCGGTCAGGGTGACAGGCCAAAAGCTTAGAAACGTGATGAGAGCCAACCAGATGATACTCCGTCTGGGCGCTTCTACAGAGTCAATAAGCCCGGACCCGGTCCAGCTGATGGATACCGACGCTATTTTCATGAGAATGAGAATGTTGACTAAGACTTCAGAAATTAATGTAGGTGGCAATAATTAAAGGGAGGTTGATATGAAAAAGTTATATAAATATTTGATTGTCATAGCTTTAGTTTGCTCATCATTCATCTCTAAAGCACAAAACGACGGTATCGGATTCACACTGCTTCCGCAGATTCCTTACGCCAACTTTTACAACCCAGGCATCAGGATGGAGCAGAGAGGCATTGTGGGTGTCGCATTCTCGAACTTCAACATCTCGATGTACAATTCCGACATTAAGTATAAAAACCTTGTCGGAAGCACTAAGACTGTCATTGACGCTGTAAAATTTGTCAACTCTCTTGACAACAACAACACCATAAACGCCAATTTCTCATTGGATTTGGTGAATGTGGGCTTCCGCGTTGCACAAAACCTGTTCTTCAATATCGATTTGAGGTTGAGGATGACGGGTTCGTTTGATTATTCAAAAGATTTCGTTGGTTTCTTCGTGTTCGGTAACGGTCATTATTTGGGCGAAAACTACTGCGATTTCACTCTCGGTGCCGACATTTCCGCGTTCCATGAGTTCGGAATCAGCGCACAGTATAATGTCAACGAAAAGCTCACCGTCGGTATCCGTCCGAAAATCCTGAGCGGTATTGCCAACGCCACGATTAACAACAAAGACACTAAAATCTACACTGATCCTAACACTTACGCTATCTCGGCTGATGTCGACCTGAGCGTGAAGATGGCAAGTCTGCTCGAAGGCAATGCCAGTCAGTTGAGCGATATCACCAAGATGATTGACTCGGTGACCGCAAAGGATCTCTTTGATATCGGCGAGAATCTCGGCTTCGGCATTGATCTTGGCGCATCGTATATCATCAACGAGCATTGGGGAGTGGCAGCGGGTATCTATGACCTCGGCTACATCAAATGGACCGATGCAAAGGTGAAAGAGGTTCACAAAACGGAAGTTAACATCAACGACGCTCTGTTTACCGACTATACCGACCTCACAACTTTGAATATCGACTATAAGTCGATGGTCGACAATGTGATAACAGAGGTGTGGGGCGATGAACTGTTGGAGAGAGGCGCTGACTACAAGACATATTTGAAGACTCGTTTCATGGCGCAGGGTTATTACGAATACAACCCGATGCTGCGTGCTACTGCAATCGGTCAGCTGTATTTTGTGAAAGGTAAGGTGCATCCGGCATTGACACTCGCTTACAGCGGTTGCTTCTGGAACCACCTCAACCTGACGCTGAACACGACCTTGTCGAAATATACAGGAACGACAGTCGGCTTCGGTATTGGCGGACATTTCGGACCGTTCAACATCTATGCTGTCACCGACAATATCTTGAGTGTGGCACAGATTGGCCATCCGGTACTCGAGATGGCATCGTCGTTGCGACAAAGCAACCTGCGATGCGGTATCGTCTGGTCATGGTAATAAAAAAGGCGGCTGCGAAAGCAGCCGCCTTTTTTATTTATCCTTTATAGAAAGGAAGTTTAACCACCACTGCTGAGATGAGTTTGTCTCTCACCTTGATGAAGATCTCTGTTCCCACCTTTGAGAACTCTTTCTTCACGTAGCCCATGCCGATGGCTTTCTTCACTGATGGAGCCATTGTGCCTGAGGTCACTTCGCCGATGTGGTTGCCTTCAGCGTCGCAGATCTCATATTCATGACGTGCGATGCCTTTGCCTGTCACCTCGAAAGCGACGAGCTTGCGTGTGACGCCTTCAGCTTTCTGTTTCTCGTTGTAAGCGCGGTCGATGAAGTCGTTGCCGTCGACAAACTTGGTGATCCAGCCGAGACCAGCCTCGATAGGAGATGTGGTGTCGCAGATGTCGTTGCCATAGAGGCAGAATCCCATCTCGAGACGGAGAGTGTCGCGTGCGCCAAGGCCTATAGGCTTGATGCCGAACTCTTTACCTGCTTCGAGGACCTGTTTGTAAACGTTCACTGCTTCTGCATTCGGGATGTAGATCTCGCATCCGCCTGCGCCGGTGTAACCTGTTGTCGAGAAGATGATGTCTTTTACGCCAGCGAACTCGATGATTTTGAATGTGTAGTATTCCATGTCGACGACAGATGCCTTTGTGAGCTTCTGCATAGCTTTGAGTGCGAGAGGACCCTGCACTGCGAGCTGTGACCACTGGTTGCTCTCGTTGATGAAGTCGACGCCGAGCTTCATGCCCATCTCTTCAGCGACTTTCGACATCCAAGCCCAGTCTTTATCGATGTTGGCTGCATTAGGAACCATGAAATATTCGTCAGCTGACACGCGGTAAACGAGCATATCGTCGACGATGCCGCCTTTGCCGTTAGGGAGGCAGGTATACTGTACCTTGCCGTCAACCAATGCCGCCACGTCGTTTGATGTGCAGCGCTGTACCAAAGCGAAAGCCTTAGGACCTTTTGCGCGGAACTCGCCCATGTGAGAGACGTCGAAAACACCAACGCCCTTGCGGACTGTCTCGTGTTCAACGTTCACGCCTTCAAACTGAACCGGCATGTCGAAACCTGCAAATGGAACCATCTTGGCGCCCATTTCATAGTGCATTGCGTTC
>JAGCPH010000009.1 GCA_017645275.1 Bacteroidales bacterium
AAATCAATCACTGAAAAAATTGTTTTCGGCTTATTCGCTGGTCCTTCTGTAAATGTCGGTATTTCAGGAAATGTATATGATAGTGATCATTATAATGATAGTTATGTTGGTGATCTTATTGGTGATCTTAAAAGAGCTGACCTTGGTTTTACTTTTGGTGCCCAGCTTAGATACAACAAGATAGGTATTGAGGGGGGCTACAACCTTGGTTTGCTTAACCGTAGCAAGGATTATGGGCAAGATATCACATTCCATACCATTTTTGTTGGTCTCAACTTCATTATCTAACTTTCTCCAGAAATCAATCTGACTTTTTATATAACCAAACAGACCTATTGATATAACTGTTTAGTAGAGCTAATTAATAAATTTTTTCTTGTTAAATAATTTTTTTCATCACCTGGCTTTGAGCTTAGGCTGGGTGATGGCTTTTATAGCACGTTTAGATAATTTCTCGATTCCGGTCCCTCGTTGAAAATCAGGTCGATGACTGAGAGATTGGAAACAAACGACTGGCGGTCGGCAAAGACTTGGTAGTATTTCGGGAAATTGGTGGCGTCAGGCGACCATTTTGATAAAGAAACACGATAATCGTTTGCATCTTGGATTGGCTCAAAATCTTCGGTGTAAACGATTTCTTTGTTGATTTTCAATACTTTAAGGATAAACTTCAAACAAAACTCGTTCAATTCGATGAGCGTGTCGAATTTTGTTGAAAAAGCCTGCTCAAGGTAAGGAAAATAGTACTCGAAATAAGGCGTTTTACGGTATGCAGCTTCCAAACAACGTTGGTGAATCTGCTGCCACGGCTCTTTGTAACTGATAGCGATGTCCTTAGTTAATGTGTGGTTGCCGTTGGTTTTCACGATAGGTACTGTCAATGTCTGTAATCCGTTGGCAGTCATCACGTTACAACGAGTGCGGCACGACTGTTTCTGATACGTCTCGAACAATTCAATCTTTGGCGCATCATTTTGGCAAAACAATGCAATGTATTGAATGTCAGGAAGATAAGATGTCGGGAAGATGTTATTCACCTAACATTTTTTTGATTTGTTCGCGGAAAAATGCCTCATCTTTTGCTCCTACCGATTTCTCAGGCTGAGCGCCATTTTTTGCAAAGAAAACCGTTGGCAGATACTGAATCTTCAATATCATAGCGAGTTTCTGCTCTTTGTCGGTGTCCACCTTGTAAAAATCGACCTTGCCATCGTATTCCTTAGCCAGTTTTTCAAGAATAGGGGCGACCGTCTTGCACGGGCCGCACCATGTGGCATAGAAGTCAACCACACAAGGTTTTTCGCCTTTAAAAACGAATTCGTTGGTGTTCGCTTCAAAATCCCAAACGTTTTTGACGAAGTCTTTGTATGACATCACTTTAACGTAAGTCTTTTCCTTAGCCGTTGATTCTGAGGTAGTTGTATCTTGTTTTGCTGATTCTTTTTTACTGTTTTCGGAGTTTCCGCAAGATGATAAAAATGCAATTGAGATAATCGCTATGAGCAATAATTTTTTCATGACATATTAATTTTTCGCAAAGATAGGAAAAAGCCATTAGTTATTAGCCATTAGCCATTAGATTTTTTTAATTTTTTTGTTATTGAATAATATATTTTGTATTTTTGCAGATTAAAATGAAAACAAATAACAATTAAAATCTAAATAAAATGGCAAGAAAACTTGAAAAGAAAGACTTATTGAAGAATGTCGTGAAGCACATCGACATCAAGAAGTACGACTCAACAGAAATCATCGACGCAATGCGTGAAATGTCGTTCACATCACGCGACACCGCTCGCGCCGCCGACATTTTGATGATGATGGTGAAAGAGAAATCATGCACCAACATCCTCACTCTGGCTGGTTCAACATCAGCAGCAGGCTGTATGCAGGTTTACGTCGACATTGTCCGCAACAAAATGATTGACGTCGTCGTTTCGACAGGCGCTTCAGTAATCGACATGGACCTCTTTGAGGCTCTCGGTTTCAAACATTATATCGGCGAGAAAGAGAACGTGGTGCCGGATACCAAGCTTCGCGAGCTTTACATCGACCGTATCTACGACACATATATCGACGAGGAACAGCTTCAGGTGTGCGACCATGCCACATACGAGCTCGCCAACATCCTCGAGCCACGTCCGTATTCATCACGTGAGTTCCTGTGGAACCTCGGTAAATGGCTGCATGAAGGTCACGGCGTGAAGAAAGACAGCCTCATCCAGACATGCTACGAGTGCGGCGTCCCGATGTTCTGCCCGGCATTCTCAGACTCTTCAGCAGGTTTTGGTATCGGTCTGCACCAGTGGGAGCGCAAGCACGCTGGCAAGCCATACGTGAGCATCGACTCTGTCGCCGACTTCCTCGAGCTGACAGAAATCAAGATGGCTGCTCCACAGACAGGTCTGTTCATGGTCGGTGGCGGTACTCCTAAGAACTTCGCACAGGATACAGTTGTCTGCGCTGAGATCCTCGGTCACGAGGTGCCAATGCACAAATACGCTATCCAGATCACCGTTGCCGACGTCCGCGATGGCGCTTGCTCATCATCAACATTGCTCGAGGCAGGTTCATGGGGCAAGGTCAGCGAGAAACTCCAGCAGATGGTCTATGCCGAAGGTACAACAGTCATCCCGATGATTGCATCGTACGTGTACCACAACGGACCTTGGAAGAAACGCGAATACAAGAACTGGCAATCAATTTATCAGAAATAGCCATTAGCCATTAGGTATTAGCCATTAGGTATTAGCTATTAGATATTAGCCATTAGCCATTAGCTATTAGCCATTAGCGAATTGAGATATGCTTATTAAAAATATTAAAGAACTATGCGGCATTGTTGAAGATGGCTCGTTATGGAAAGCCGGCTCCGCGATGTCGGATGTTAAGCGCATCAAAAACGCATACCTATTAATAAAAGGTAGCAAGATTGCCGACTATGGCGAGATGAACTCTCCGAAATACCGGGAATACCTGGCAAAAGAGAGAAAGGTCGTCGACGCTAAAGGCGGATTAGTCTTGCCGGCGTTCTGCGACTCGCACACGCATCTGGTTTACGCCAACTCGCGCGAGATGGAGTTTTGCGACAAGATTCGTGGTCTGAGCTACGAGGAAATCGCAAAGAGAGGCGGTGGAATCCTTAATTCTGCGAAAGCCACAGCAGCTGCAAGCGAAGAAGAGCTCTATGAGTCGGCGATGCAGCGTCTCGACGAGATTATGCGCATGGGAACAGGCGCCGTCGAGATCAAGAGCGGCTATGGTCTCACCACCGAGAGCGAGTTGAAGATGCTGCGCGTGATTAAACGCCTGAAAGAGAACTCTCCGATGACGATAAAGTCGAACTTCCTTGGCGCTCACGGCATCCCGATGGAATACCGCGGACATCAGGAAGACTATGTCGACCTCGTCATCAACGAGATGATTCCTATGGTTGCGGCAGAAGATCTGGCAGATTTCATCGATGTTTTCTGCGACAAAGGTTTCTTCACTGTCGAGGACACCGAGAGAATCCTGATGGCAGGCATCAAATACGGCATGCGACCTAAGATTCACGCCAACGAGATGGCAGTGTCGGGCGGCGTGCAGGTGGGAGTGAAATACGGCGCTATCTCTGTCGACCATCTTGAACAGATGGGGGAAGAGGAAATCGAGGCGTTGAAAGGCTCCGACACCATGCCGACGGTGTTGCCAGGCTGTGCGTTCTTCCTGAACTTGCCGTTGTCGCCGGTTCGCGACATGATTAACGCAGGATTGCCGGTAGCAATGGCCTCCGACTTCAACCCGGGAACGTCGCCATCAGGCAATATGCAGTTTGTGCTCTCATGCGCCTGCATCAGATATCGCATGACACCGGAAGAGGCGTTGAATGCGACGACATTGAACACTGCCTACGCCATGGATGTGGCTCATGAGCTCGGCTCAATCACCAAAGGTAAAATCGCTAACGTGATGATTACCAAGCCGATGACACAGCTGGAGTTCATGCCGTATTATTATGGTGCGAACAA
>JAGCPH010000010.1 GCA_017645275.1 Bacteroidales bacterium
ACCAGACGCAGGAATATCGTCGCCGTGGGGTTCAGGTTTCGGTACACCTGTGTCGACCAGATGAACGATAACCCCCAGATAATCATTGCGATAACGCCCGCAATATGCACTATGTAATTTCTATTTTTCATGGCGCAAAAATAGTCAAAATAATTGATTCTTCATTCAAAATATTTTTGTAATTTTGTAATTTTATAGTTATAGGAATGAAGAAAATTCTGAAATATCTGTTATATCTCATAATCGCATTCGTGGGTTTTCTCGTTGCGATGAACCTTTTCGTGCCGGTTTACATCTACGACGAACCTGTGCCTTTTCACGGCGATTATCTCCATAACCCTTATCAGGATATCGACTCAACCTATTGGAAATGCTGCAACTTCCACGGACATACGCGTCAGTATGGTGGCGTGACCAACGGCAGAAATAACGGCAACGCGGTCTACGACAGCATGTACCGACTTTTCGGCTACGATCATGTCGGAATCTCCGATTACAACAAGGTGAATCCTTACGAAAACGGCAAAGATCCGGGTTATATCCCTGGCTACGAGCACGGCTACAACGTGTGGAAGACGCATCAGGTGTGCCTCGGCACCAAAAAAGTGCGCCGAATCGACTATTTCTTCTATCAGACATTGAGTCATAAACAGCATATGCTCAACAAGTTAGGCGAGCAAAATAAGGTGGTGGCTGTGGCTCATCCTAGCTTCGTCGACGGCAGCTATAACGTGCGTGACATGAAATACCTCAGCAACTACAAAATATTGGAGGTCTTAAATGGTTTCGTCAACTCGCCAGAGCACTGGGATATGGCACTTTCTAACGGTCATCTGGTGTATCTTATCGCTGACGACGACACTCATGACGTATTGAAAGTCAATGACATAGCTCTGCGTATCACTTATCTCAACGCTGAAAACAACGCTGCCGATGAACTTTACGACGCTCTCCTTGCCGGCAAGGCTGTTGGCATCGATTTCGACCTCGACCGTCAGGAGGCGATGGATCACAAGGTGGAACGTTTCAAACGTGACATACCTTATTTATATAGTGCCCGACTGGATAGTGTCGATTTCTATGTAAGTGTCTCAAAACCAATACGTAAAGCTGATTTTATCGGACAAGGCGGCACCATTTTGAAAGAGGAGGAATACAAAAAAGAAGACACTGTCACCAATGTCTTCTATAGCATCCAGCCCTCTGACCAGTATGTGCGCACCGTGCTTACGTTCTTCGACGGCACCACGATGTGGCTCAACCCCGTTACCCGCCATGATAGCGAAGTGATTGTAAAACAACGCCTTGACCACATCTCATACCTGTGGACCTCCGCACTGTGGATGATTTATATCGGAATCATTTTGCTGATTATAAAGCTGTTTGTATCAATTCGCAAACACTAATCGTCATTTCGAGCGAAACGAAGTGTAGTCGAGAAATCACAGCCTAACAATTTACCGGAGATTTCTCCGTTTCGCTACGCTTCAGTCGAAATGACGATCTGTTACAGACTGAAATGCGGAATCGGCTCTAACTTGAACAGATTCTTCGCATGTTTGTCGTCGATTTTCGCCTTTATCGCAGCGTCTTCGCACGCTCCCGTTCTGATATATTTGTCCAAAGTGGCGTAGGTGAATCCCAAGTTGTCTTCGTCGCTCTTGCCGCATAAGCCGTCTGATGGGGTCTTCTCAACTAGTTCGATAGGCAATCCGAGTTCTTTTCCGATGGCTTTCACCTCCTGCACTGTCAGTCCGCCAAGAGGGGAGAAGTCGCCGGCAGCATCGCCATAGCGAGTGCTGTATCCAACCCAGTCTTCCGAGAGGTTGCAGGTGTTTGCCACACGTCCGTTGCATGACTGCGACACTGCATAAAGTGCCGTCATCCTCAACCTCGGTGGCATGTTGATAACTGTCTGATTTGCAACGTCTTTGCCTATCGTGGCGAGCTGTTCCTTCACTTCTTTCATGAGGGCGTTATATGTCTCGCCGATGTTCACGCAGCAGTACTTTATCCCGAGGTGGTTGATGAGTTTCATGCTATCGCTTATGTCTTTTTGCACTCCGTTGGGCATCGTCACGCCGATGACGCGCTCTTTGCCGAGTGCTTCTACGCACAGTCCGGCCACTATGCTGCTGTCCTTGCCGCCCGAGATGCCTATCACGGCGTTGCAGCCCTTGCCATTAGCTTCAAACCAGTCTCTAATCCATTGAACTACTTGGTTTTTAACTGTTTTTGCATCAAAACTGTATTCTTTCATTTTTATAAACTTTATACTTTACACTTTAAACTCTAAAACTACTCTAAACTCTACACTCTCAACTCTAAACTAAATTATAGTTTCGTTCTCCAAAAATTTTGCTCCCGACTCTAACCATGGTTGAGCCTTCTTCGATTGCGATAGGATAGTCGTGCGACATTCCCATTGAAATCTCCTTAAACCATTCACAATCAGCGAAATACTTCGCCTTCAATGTGTCGAAAATCTCCTTCAGATGATGGAACTCCTTGCGGACCTGCGTCATGTTGTCGGTGTTGGTCGCCATGCCCATCACGCCACAGATGCGAACGTTTTTCATCGTCTTGAAAATGTCGGAATTCAAAATTTCCTCTGCTTCTTCCATGCTCAATCCGAATTTCGTCTCCTCTTCAGCGATATGGAACTGTAGCAGGCAATCGACAACTCTGTCGTGCTTAACCGCTTCTTTATTAACGGCTTGCAGCAGATTAAACGTGTCGATAGAATGTATCAGCCGCACATATTGGACTATGTATTTTATCTTGTTGGTCTGCAGATGTCCGATAAAATGCCAGTCGATGTCCTTTGGCAGGACCTCGTGTTTGTCGCGCATCTCAAGCGCATGGTTTTCGCCGAAGACACGCTGCCCGGCGTCGTACGCCTCCTGCAAATCTTCCACGGGTTTTGTCTTCGACACCGCCACCAGCAAAACTCCAGAAGGTATTGTTTTTCTTACTGTTTCCAAATTTTCCTTTACCATGATGACAAAGTTTTAAAACAATGCAAAATTACTAAAATTTGTTTAAAGTATGCTGCAAAAAGGGAAAAAATACATGTAGAATAAAATTTGTACACGGAGAATTAATCATTTTACACCGAGAATAAAACGATATGGACGCAGAATAAAGTTTATATTGTTATATTATTATAATTTTGCGCCTTCAAATTTAATCCTATATTATTGAAAATGAGAAAAACTTTAATCCTAACGGCATTAGCCATCATGATGATGTCGCCATTAAACATGTTTGCAAATGGTTTCGACGGTTTCTTCAATGATGGTGGTAATGATGCGTATGACAACCGTGGCGTTGACAATCATGGTATTACAATTGAGGGAATGCATTCTGAGAGTCCTACAGATGCGCCTCTTGGCAGTGGACTGCTTGTTATGGTGGCTGCAGGCATCGGCTATGCGACTATGCGTCGTTCCCGTAAAGCGAAATCAAATAGTTCAATAATAATGTTGCTTGCAGTCGTGCTGCTTTTGGGCATGACCCAATGCCGCAAAAAGGTCGTGGAGACTGCTGAATCGGGCACTGTCTTGATGACTGTCTCGACCGAAGGCGACAGGGTGGTGTTCAACCCGGAGATTCTTGGCTTTAATTGGAATGCCACGGGTAATGAGTATGTCGTTGTGAGTGGCAATTATTCGGGCTATCTCGGCGAGTTGACGGCTTCGTCAAATGGCGGATGCGCGGTCACGCAAAGAAAAGAGTTTAGAGGTATGATAACAGCTCCGAGTGAAAAAGATACAGAGCTGTATTTCTTCTATCTGGGCAACGGCTCGCATTCGCAAGTCGCTGGCACAGAGTCGGTTGTCATCGATTTCTCCAATCAGGTGAACGAAGACGTGTCGACAGTGACCGACTATCTCATCGCTACCGAGCATATCTCCATCGACGATGTCGAGATAGAAAACGATCAATATCGCGTGAAAATAGATTTGCGGGTTAAAACAGCTATCGCATATTTCAAATTGAGCGGTTTTGTCGGCGCTTCAACTCTTGACGAGGAGGTCTATCTGCACGGCTCCGACCTCTATTCGTCAGCTGAAATAAACTTCAAGACAGGCGAAGTCATTGGCAAAGACAAAGGTTTTATCAATGTGGGTGCCAACAATGAAAAAGGTTTTTACGTGTCGTTGATCGGCTCGGGGACCACTGGACCTACAACTTTGTGTTTCGACAGCAACAGTAAGTCGGGAAGCATAGAGTTTTCTGATGGTATAAAGGAAAATGTGTTTTATTCCGACGAGCTTAACTCGGAATTTACTCCTTTGTCAATAGAGGCTGCAATGTCATTGCCTGATGACGTGTTGCCTGGACTGTTCTCCGTCTCACCAACAAAAAAAGTCCGTTTTTCAAAAGGCAATCTGAAATATTCGAGAACAAGCCTCAACGATGACTGGAGCACAGGCACCTGGGGGTTCATGGAGCATCAGTATGATTATGTGGAGCGGAATAATTGGGTCGGTTATCAGTTTGTGCCAGAAAACGCGATAGATGAGGATTATGCCAACAAATTAGAAGAGGGTCTGTTCGGATGGGGATGTACAGGCTCACGTGATGTAGAACATGGTGAAAACCAAGGGTATTATATGCCTAACAGCACTTCGTACGGTGGTATATATACCGTGGAGGCATTGACGGCTAATGCTGCAAAATATGGTCCTACAGGTAGCTTCAACCTATCTGTCATCAATCATTCTGATTGGGGATATTGTGTGAATCATGATGAATCTTCATCTTGGCGTGTTTTAACCATCAGCGAATGGTGGTATTTGCTGGGCATGTCGACTGATCGCCGTAGCGCATCAACGGTGAGTGGCGTGGCTAATGCCCGTTTTACAAGGGCTAAAGTCAATGATACCTATGGTCTGGTGATACTTCCTGACGAATATGATCATCCTGCTGATGTGGCTGAGCTGACAGCTGGCTTTGTCAATTATCAAGGAGGAGATGCAAGCTTTTCTGACAGCAATGTCGATGTGATAAGTGTGCAGGATTGGGATAAAATGGAGACTGCGGGTGCAGTGTTTCTTCCTGTGGCAGGCATGCGCGATGAAGGTGATGTCTTTAGCGTTCAGGATGGTGGTTACTATTGGTCCTGTACCAATGTCGGAGCCAGCAGCGCTTATATGTTTAACTTCGATGCGGGCTTCATGACCAAGATGCCACAGATGCGATACGAAGGCTTTTCCGTCCGCCTAGTTTACGACCATCAATAAACATAACACCATATAAGATTTTGTTTCCAAAGGGGACGCGTCAGCGGCCCCTATTTTTTTTGCTTGTGGCGGTATATTTTAAGAACTTTTTTCTTATTTTTGCAAAAATTTGAAAACTATGAAAAAATACGTCATCTATCTCGTTAAGATATTGATTTTCATGCTGGTGATGTTCGCCTCAATGCGTATTGTGTTCATCGTGAACTACTGGCACCTAGTCATGATAGACATGGTTCCGTTTGTCGAGATAATCCGCGGGTTCTACAAAGCCATACCGCTCGACATAGCTACATCATGTTATATAATGTCAATACCGGCAATAGTGGCCTTCGTCGGGATGTGCTTTAACCGCAACTTCAACTACCGTTGGCTGCGATGGTATTTTTACATCGTGATAGCGCTTTACATCCTCGCCGTGATGGGCGAAATCGGTATCTATGGCGAATGGGGTACAAAGCTGAGTATCAAAGCGTTAGCATATCTTGAGAATCCTTCGGAAGTGATGAATACAGCCTCGACACAACAGACTGTGCTGCTCTTGTCACTCTGGGCATGTTTCACCTTGCTGTTCTGCTGGTGGTACGTACGCTGGATCGAGCCGAAACAAGAGAAACGCGCCAGCGAGCGCAAGCCTGACTGGTTTATGTATCCGGCTCTTCTGGTCATAGTTGTGGGTTTCATATTCCTCGGCATGCGCGGCGGCTTCGGCGAAATCCCGATCTCAACGAGCTCAGGATATTTTAGCAACTATAAGATAGTCAACATCATGACCGTCAATCCGGTGTATAACCTCGCCGAAAACTACACCAACGTGCGCAAGGTCAACGACAACGCGCATTTCAACTACATGGACTTCGAGACGGCAAAGGCCATCACCGAAGAGACACATCAGGTGGAATGCGATTCTACAATCCATATCCTGAAGACCGAGCGTCCTAACGTATTGATAATCTTGCTCGAAAGCTGGTCGGCCGACCTCATCGAGTCGTTGGGCGGCGATCCGAGCATCACACCGAATTTCCATAAACTTGAGAAAGAAGGTCTGCTGTTTACCAACTATTACGCCTCCGCAAACCGTTCACAGCAGGCGATAGCCTCTATCGTTGGCGGTCTGCCTGGCCTTCCAGTGACTACCATCACCAACCATCAGGAGAAGTATTACGCCATCCCATCAGTGGTGAAAACGCTCGATTCCATTGGCTATTACTCGAGTTTCTACTTCGGCGGCGAACTTAACTACGGCAACATCCTCTCTTACCTTAGATACAACGAATTTGACCGTGTCATCGAGGGTAAAGACGTGACCGAGCATTTCAAGAAAGGCAAGTTGGGCATCCAGGATACCGACATGCTTCCGTGGGCGGCGAAAGACATCACAAGCCAGCCGCAGCCGTTCTTCACAACAATCTTCACGCTGAGCACGCACTCGCCATACGACTATCCGAAAGGCTTTTTCGATGAGCTCCAATGGCCTCAGCTCGAGAAGGTGTTCGTCAACTCAGGCAAATACACCGACGTCGCGCTGAAGCTGTTCATGGATGAGGCAAAACAGCAGCCATGGTACGACAGCACTTTGTTTGTCTTCATGGCCGACCACAGCCATCCGTCGTACAAGAACTATCCGCTGGAATCGTTTGAATATCATAAGATTCCGATGCTTCTCTATGGCGAGCCGCTGATGGATTCGTTGCGCGGCACCACCTACGATAAGATTTGTGGCAACACCGATTTTCCGGCGACGCTTCTGGCACAGCTCGGACAGAAACACGAGGAGTTCATCTGGAGCAAAGACGTGTTCAATATTTGCTATAAGCCATTCGCATTCTTTGAGTTATACAGCGGACTCGGCTGGAAGACCGACGAGGGCGAATACGTCATCTCCAGTGCCGACAACGTCACTAAAAACACCTTCCCGGAGGAGTTGTCCGACAGCTTGACGCGACAGGGAAAAGCCTATATGCAATATCATTTCGATTTATTTAACAGGTATTAAAAAATTATTTGTATATTTGCAGTTTGTAAAAATTAGAAAAATTTAGATATGTTTGAAGGTTTAACCGAGAAATTAGAACGTTCGTTTAAGGTCCTCAAAGGACAGGGATATATCACGGAAATCAATGTGGCTGAGACAGTTAAGGAGGTTCGTAAGGCCTTGCTTGACGCCGATGTGAGCTATAAGATCGCGAAAGATGTCACCAATGACATCAAGGAGAAAGCCATCGGCCAGAAGATTTTGACAGCTGTTTCGCCCAGCCAGTTGATGGTGAAGATTGTGCACGACGAGCTCGCTGAACTCATGGGTGGCGAGCATTCCGAGATCAACATCAAAGGCAATCCGGCCGTGGTGCTCATCGCAGGTCTGCAAGGTTCAGGTAAGACCACTTTCTCGGCAAAACTTGCCAATTTCCTGAAGACTAAGAAAGGAAAGAACGTGCTTCTGGTGGCAGGCGACGTCTACCGTCCGGCCGCTATCGACCAGTTGAAAGTCCTCGGCGAGCAGGTGGGAGTGGAGGTCTACACTGAAGAAGGAAACAAAAACCCTGTTCAGATCGCCCAGCACGCCATCGAGCACGCCAAGGCACAGAATAAGAACGTGGTCATCATCGATACCGCAGGCCGTCTGGCTGTCGACGAGGAGATGATGAACGAGATAGCGAAGATCAAGGAGACGGTGAAGCCGCAGGAGACCTTGTTTGTGGTTGACGCCATGACAGGTCAGGACGCTGTGAACACCGCTAAAGCCTTCAACGACCGCCTCGATTTCGATGGTGTGGTGCTCACCAAGCTCGACGGCGACACACGTGGCGGCGCGGCCCTCACAATACGCACTGTCGTCGAGAAACCCATCAAATTCGTGGGTCTCGGCGAGAAAATGGACGCCCTCGACATATTCTACCCGAAACGTATGGCCGACCGTATCCTCGGTATGGGCGATATCGTGTCGTTGGTAGAGAAGGCACAGGAGCAGTTCGACGCTGAAGAGGCAGCCAAGCTGAAGAAGAAACTCGCCAAGAACGAGTTCAACTACAACGATTTCTTGAAGCAGATACAGCAAATCAAGAAGATGGGAAGCATCAAAGACCTCGCGAGCATGATTCCTGGCATGAACAAGATCAAAGACGAGGACATCGACGACGACGCCTTCAAGAGCATCGAGGCCATCATTGGCTCGATGACACCTGAAGAACGTGAGAACCCGAAGATCATGAACGGCAGCCGCAAACGCAGAATCGCCATGGGCTCGGGCAACAGCATCGAAGAGGTGAACCGCCTCATCAAACAGTTCGACGAGACCTCGAAGATGATGCGTATGGTGTCGACGGGCGGCGCCAAGAAAATGATGCAGATGATGCAACAGGCTAAGCGTAGACGCTAGTTGATAGTTGAGAGTGTAGAGTTTAGAGTAGTTTTAAGTTTGAAGTTAAAAGTTTAAAGTTTAAAAATGAATATAGAAGACAAAATCATCGACGGCAAAGCCATTGCCGACGCAATGAAAAAAGAGATAGCGGCTGAAGTGGCCGGTATGTTGGACAGAGGCATGGACGCCCCACATCTCGCAGCAGTGATAGTGGGCGAGGACGGCGCAAGCCAGACTTACGTGGCATCGAAGGAGAAAGCCTGCCACTCGGTGGGTATGACGAGCTCGGTGTACCGCCTGCCAGCCAACACCACAGAGGAAGAAGTGCTGAAACTCATCGACTTCCTTAACAACGACGAGGAAATCGACGGCTACATCATCCAGCTGCCGTTGCCAAAACATATCAACGAGACCAAGGTCATCCATTCGATCAACCCGAAGAAGGACGTCGACGGATTCACACCTTTTAATATCGGTCTGATGCAGCTTGGTGAGCCTTGTTTCCTGCCTGCCACACCAGCCGGCATAGTGGAGTTGCTGAAACGTAGCGGCGTGGAGACTGCAGGCAAACACGTGGTCGTGCTGGGACGCTCCAACATCGTGGGAACGCCTATCAGTGTTATGCTTTCACGTAAAGGCGCCGACGCTACAGTGACAATCTGCCATAGCAAGACACAGAACCTTTCGGAGATAACACGTCAGGCCGACATTCTCGTGGTGGCCATCGGCAAACCTAAGTTCCTCAAAGCCGACATGGTGAAGCCGGGCGCAGTGGTCATCGACGTGGGTATCCATCGTATCGAAGACCCTACATCGGAAAAAGGTTACCACATCGAAGGCGACGTCGATTTCGACGAAGTGGCGAAGGTGGCATCGAAGATTACACCTGTGCCAGGCGGAGTGGGCCCGATGACAATTGTCTCATTGCTTTATAACACATTACAAGCCAAGAAAAGAAAGTAAGACATGAAAAAAACTCTCAAAAGCTTAATCTTGCTGGTGCTTGCGCTGTTTTTGACAGCACCTGTCACTTCTTATGCCCAGACTTATCATACTAAGTCGAAAAAAGCTATAAAGTATTATAAATCAGCGAAGAAGCAGTACGACAGCAAGAAATATCCCAAGACAATAAAATATCTTGACAAGGCATTGGATGTCGACCCGAAGTTCGCCGACGCGTTGCTGCTGAAGGCTGAGCTCTCGTTGACGTTGCACGATGATGCACAGGCTATTGAGAGCTATGAGCAGATGTTTGCAGCCGATTCTATGGCATACCCGAAATCGGCTATAGCATTGTCGAAACTGTATCTTGACGCATTCCGCTTCAGCGATGCGGTGAAAATCCTGTATTGGTATATCAGGGTGCCTAACCAGAAGAGCGCGCTGATACTGCAAGCCAAAGACTTGCTTGCCATAGCGGAGTTCAGAGACGAGGCGTTCAACAACCCGGTGCAGTTCGATCCAGTCAACCTTGGTGAGTATGTGAACACTGATGGCGACGAATACGTCAACCAGATTTTGCCTGACAACAGCCGTCTGTTCTTCACACGTCGCTCGGGAGAGCCTGACAAACAAGGCATTAGAGAGGAGATGATATACTGGTCGGCTATCGTCGATGGCGAATACAAGGCGGCCATGCCATTAGAGATGGACTGGGGCAACAAGAAGAGAACAGGCGCTCTGACCATCACTCCAAACCAGAGTAAGATCTATTTTGTGGGCATCGACTTCATCGACAGCTACGGCCGTGGTGACATTTATACATCAGATTTCGTTGATAATCAATGGAGTAAGCCTGTCAACCTTGGCAATATCGTGAACACCTCGACCATGGAGTCGCAGCCATGCATCAGCGCTGACGGCAAAGAGCTGTATTTCGTAAGATACTCAAGGACTTACGAGAGCACCGACATCTATTACAGCCAATTCTATCAGGGCAAATGGACCAACCCTAAACCGGTTATCAACGCCAATTCGAAGGGCAACGAGATGAGTCCGTTCCTCCATCCAGACGGCAATACCTTGTATTTCGCATCTGACGGCATCCCAGGCATGGGCGGCTACGATATCTTCATGTGCAAGAAAATCGACCGTGGCGAATGGAGCGACCCGGTGAACCTCGGTTATCCTATCAACTCGGAGAAAAACGAGATAAGCTTTGTGGTGAGCACCGACGGCAAGAAAGGCTATATCTCTACCGACCGTGAAGGCGGCTTTGGCGGCTACGATATCTATGTGTTTGATTTAGACCAGGTTGACCAGCCACAAGAAGTCGATATGCGCCTCTTCGTGATGCGTAACATCAACTTCGAGTTGGAAAGCGCAGTCATCGACACCATCGTTTCTGGACCGGAGCTCGACTCATTGGCAAGCTTCATGACGGAGAATCCTAATATCCGTATCGAAATATCAGGTTACACTGACAATACCGGCGATTCGGCACATAACAAAGCGCTTTCTATTGAGCGCGCCGAGGCAGTGAAAAATGCCATGATAGAGAGAGGCATCGAGGTCGACAGAATGTTCGCCAACGGATACGGTGAGAACCGTCCACTCGTGCCAAATATCAACGAGAACAACAGGGCTATCAACCGCCGCGTGGAGGTGAGGGTAATCTACTGATAACAACACCTTTATTAATATAAGACGTCGTATCGGTTTACGGCGTCTTTTTTTTGTCAAATAATTTTACAGCAGTGTAAAAAATCTTTACACTTTTTCTTTTTGTTTGTTTTTGAAAATGCTGATAATCAAAATGTTATAAGTTTGGCACGGCTTTTGTATTATTAATAATGTAAAATTATTAAATATGAAAAAGTCATTTCTTTTTTTAACACTTTTTATTCCAATGTTGATGCATGGGCAGGATACGGTGGTGATGGGTTTGAAGGATTGCATGCAGTATGCGGTGGAGCACTCCACTAAAGTGAAGATTCAGAATTCCGACAACGCCGATGCCGATGTGGCACGTCGTGACGCGGTGCTGACGGCCTTCACGCCGCAGGTGAGCGGAAACACCTATGCTTACTACAACTTCGGACGTAGTATCGACCCGGAGACCAACACCTACAGCACCGTGACATCGTTCCACAACGGCTATAATTTGTCAGCTGGAATAGATTTGTTTAATGGTTTCGAGGCGGTCAACAACCTGAAGATTACCAAGACATCACAGCTGATGGGCAAGACACGTTCGCAGCAGATCGAGGACCAGATTTGTCTCGCCACGATGGAGGCTTATTGCAACGTGATATATTTCTCAGAGCTTGAAAAAGCGTTGGTAGCGCAGGTCGAGACGGCAGAGAAAGCCCTGCAACTCGCTGAGCGTCAGGAACGTCTCGGTCAGAAGTCACATGCCGACGTGGTGCAGATGCAAGCCGACCTTGCCGAGCGCCAGTATCAGCTCACAAACTGCAAAAACAGACATAACGACGCTGTCATCACCTTGAAAGACGTGATGTTTTGGCCTATTGAGGAGCCTCTGAAGGTCGACAACGACTTCGGTGAGGAGGTGGTCTTCGACACCCCTGAAGACGTTAACGCATTGGTTGACAACGCCAAAGAGATAATGCCTGAAGTGCTTTTGGCGGAGATGACGATGAATAACGCCCGCAGGTCGTTGAGGACCGCCCGTTGGCAGATATTGCCGACCTTGTCGCTTTACAGCGGGTTCTCGACCAACTACTTCACCTATCCGGGCATGGCTGGTTACGAGCCCAAGCCATATGGCGACCAGCTGAAAAACAACCGTGGAGAGTACGTGCAGTTGTCACTTAACATACCTATTTTTAACCATTTGGCAAGGCATTCGAACATCGCGAGAAAGCGGAACGCCTACAACCGTGCGGAGGCTGAATACCAGCAGTCGCTGCAACAGGTAGAGGCCGAGGTGAGCCGCGCCGTCGCTGACCGCGCCGGCGCCGCCGATGCCTTGCGCCAAGCCGAGACACGCGCCACATTGCAACACGAGGCATTCAACCTCAACGCAAAACGATTCGAACAGGGACTGATATCGTCGATAGAATACCAAACCGCGTCGAACACCTACTTGAACGCCCTCGCCGAGAAACTCAACGCCCAGATGCAGCACTTTATAAAAAAATCCGTTGTATTATATTACAAAGGCGTGCCGTATCTTGAACAATAATATGCGCCCCGTCATTTCGACCGAAGCGCAATGAAATGGAGCGAAGTGGAGAAATCTCAAACATAAAAGAAAGAATTAAAATTAAATATCATGGACAGAAAAATTGAAAAGAAAAAAGGCATTAACCTCGCTTTTACCAAGAAAGCACTGCCGTATTGGCTCGGCGCATTGTTGTTAATTTTCATCCTCTGGCTCGCGTTTCGCGACGACTCGAAGAAGCTCCGCATCGATGCCGACAACATCAGCATCAACACCGTAAGCCTCGGACAGTTTAACGACTATATCCGCATCAGCGGTCAGGTGGCACCTATCACAACCATTCAGATAAGCCCGCTCGAAGGCGGCGTGGTGCAGGAGATCGTCACCGAGGAAGGCAGCAAGGTCAAGAAAGGCGACGTAATCCTTATTTTGAGCAACGAGAGCCTCGATATGCAGATTCTTAACTCGGAGGCCGACCTCGCCGAGAAGGAAAACATCCTCCGCAACACCTTGATACAGATGGAACAGCAGAAGCTGAGCGTGGAGCAGGAGAAGCTGCAGCTGCAGATGGACGTGCGCCGTAACAAACGTAACTACGAGGCACAGAAATCGCTGTACGACGACGGCCTCATCTCGAAAGAAGACTATCTGAAAGCCGAGGAAGACTACTATCTCTCTGACAGTCGCCTCAAGCTGGTGGAAAACCGAGCCAAGCAAGACAGCCTCTACCGCTCGGTGCAGGTCGTCCGCATGCAGGAGAGCCTCGAAAACATGCGCCAAAACATGTTGATGATTCGCAAACGTAAGGATAACCTCACGATAAAAGCCCCTATCGATGGCGAACTCGGACTTCTGGATGTCGTCCTCGGTCAGTCAGTGAGTGCCGGTGCCAAGATCGGGCAGATCAACAACCTCGACAGCTATAAGATTGAGGCTCAGATCGATGAGCATTATATCGACCGTGTGACGGCAGGTCTGCAGGCCACCTTCGAGCGTCAGAGCGAGCGTTATCAGGCGCAGATTAGAAAAGTGTATCCTGAGGTGCGCGACGGCAAGTTCAAGGCCGACTTCAAGTTCATGGAGCAGCAACCCGAGAACATCCGCAGCGGCCAGACCTACTACCTCAACCTGCAGCTCGGCCAGCCTGTAGAGGCGGTGCTCATCCCTCGTGGCGCCTTCTATCAGAAGACCGGCGGCAAATGGATATATGTGGTCTCTTCAGACGGCACAAAAGCCACTCGACGTGACATCCGTATCGGTCGCCAAAACCCTCAATATTACGAGGTTATCGATGGTCTCGAACCAGGTGAGAAAGTGATTACTTCATCATACGATAACTTCGGAGACAGTGATGTCTTAATGTTTTAAATAATCCCTCACAGATAACACAGATGAACACAGATATTGGACAAAGACAGATTTTTTTCGCTAAAGCGAAACGATTTTACAGATTGAAGTTCTGTGCTAATCTGTTCGTTTGCGAACAAAATAAATTTGAAAGAACAATTCTGTGAAAATCCGTGAAATCTGTGAGAAATAAAGAAAATAACCATGAACTCATTCCTAAACTTCCTTAAAAGAAATAAGCTTTACGCCCTGATTAACCTGCTGGGGCTGACAGTCTCGATGGCTTTCGTGCTGCTGCTGGCGGTGTATGTGCAGCGACAACTCTCCACTGACGCATTCCAGAAGAACGCCGACCGCATCTACGTCGTCACCAACGAGGAAAGCGTCAACATGGGATACTGGCTCGACAAGCATCTGCGCGGGCAGTTTCCTGAGATAGAGAAATCGACATGCGTGGCTAATGTGTCGATTGCCTCGGAATACAAAATTGACGGCGAGACCGTTTATGGCAACACCATCGCTGTCGACTCATGCTTCTTCGAGATGTTCAGCTACGACCTTGTGAAAGGCTCGAAAGACGACTGGAGAATCTCGGGTGACCGCTGCATGGTGAGCGATGAGTTTGCCAACGCGCATTTCGGCGACAAAGACCCCGTCGGACGACAAATGTCGATAAGTGACGAGGGCGAATCATACCCGCTGACCGTTTGCGGTGTCTTTAAAGACTTCGGCAACAGTATCCTCAAGACACCCGATGTGCTTATCCGTGGCGAAATTATAACAAAAATCAACCATTCGCATGACGAATACATGAGAAACGCAGCGGCAGGTGTCACTTTTGTTATGACCTATCCTGGTGCCGATTTGATGGCACGTCACGACGACATCTTGAACTGGTGCGAGGAGAATTTCTGGATTTACAAACACAAATATGACGAGATACGCATCATCCCGTTGCGCGACATGTATTTCCTCAACAACGGCAACTACGACTGGACGGGAGCGTTGAATTTCGGCGACCGCTCGTTTGTGAACCTGCTTCTCGCCATGTGCCTGATGCTCTTGCTCTTCGCGATTTTGAACTATGTGAACCTCTCCACAGCCCTTATCGGATTCCGTGCCAAGGAGATGGCGACGAGAAGGCTCGTTGGGGCAACAAAAACAGGCATTTTCATGAAGATGATAGGGGAGAGCACCCTGCTTTGTGCCGTGGCGATGGGACTGGCGATTTTGCTTGCCGAGGCATTGTCACCGGCGGCAACACGTGTCTTGGATTATCAAATCTCCATATTCGGAGCAGTAAGTTTAGTTAATATTTTAGTTGTCATTGCGTTGATGGTGATTCTCGGCTTCATCGCCGGTATCGTGCCAGCCCTGCTGATACAGAAGGCGCAGCCTATCGAGATTGTGCGCGGCTCGCTGCGGTTGAAGACCAAGACGGTGTACAGCCGAATCATCATCACGCTGCAAAACGTCATCACCGTGGTGATGCTCGTCGCCGCCCTGACGATGTACTTGCAGATTCGCAACCTCATAACCGCCGATCTGGGTTATAACACCAAAGATATCTTGATGATTGGTAATGCCTACGGTCAGATGGGCGAGATAAGGCCGTTGCTCGATGCCTATCGTGCCGAGCCGTTTGTGGAAGACGTGGGACAAGGCGACGGCATACCGCTGCAAGGCACCAACAACTGGACCATGGAGCTTAGCGACGGTAACTGGGTCTCGTTCCAGCAGATTCAGGGCGACCAGCATTATTTCGACATCCTCGGCATCCGAGTTAAGCAGGACAACCAGCTTGCAAATCCTGCATTTTGGCTCAATGAATACGCATTTAAGGAGATTGGAATCGACGAATCGGCAACGGAGTTCGAGTCCGCTCAGAATGGGACTTTCAAAATCGGAGGCATCTATTATGACTTCAAAATCAGACCGTTGGAGGCACAGCAGTCGTCGGCTTTGATATATAACAGAGGTGAAGACTGGGATGAAGACTGGCCGTGGACCATTCTCGTGAAGGTCAGGGGCGACAACAAAGAGGCTTATGCCAGATTGGAAAAGGTGACGAACGAAGTGATGCCTGGCAAGCTGTTTGGTGCCAATTATATCGAGGAGATGATCAACGATTGTTTTGTCGACGAGAGCCGCATCCTCCGCATAGTGCTGATTTTCACATTGCTGTCAATGCTGGTGTCGGGTCTCGGCTTATTTGCGATGAGCTCGTATTACATGCAGCAACAGCGTCGTAGCGTGGCGGTGAAAAAGGTGTTCGGTGCCGACTACAATGGCGTGTTGCGCGAGCTGGTGCTGTCGTTCATGAAGATGGTGGGCGTGGCGTTCGTCATCGGCATCCCGGTGGCGTGGCTCGTGATGCACCGCTGGCTCGAGGGCTACACCCATCGCATCAGCCTCTCATGGTGGATATTCGTGCTCGCAGGCCTCGTCATGCTTCTGATGGCGTTCATCGCAGTAATCTGGCAAAGCGTGCGGACAGCTAAAGCCAATCCGGCAAATGTTTTGAAAAAAGAATAATTAGTCTTTAGTTTTTAGTCGTTAGTCATTAGTATTAGACGATGCTAAAAACTAGAGTCTAAAGACTAGCGACTAAAGACTTAAAAAAATACAACAATGTCTAGAATTATCAAAAAAGGAAAAACAGCCCTTGCTTCATCAATCCTGAACATTCTGGGCTTGACGGCAGCCTTTGCCGCGCTCTACATCATCCTCGTGCAGGTGCATCACGACCTCACCTACAACAAGGGGCTTAAGGACAGCGATCGCATCTATTGCCTTACCGGCTATGGCGAGGTGTTCGGCAATGATGCCTATCAAACCTGGCTGAATCGTCCGCTTTGCGAGGCGGTCATCGCCAACTCACCCGACATTGAGGCAAGCGGCTGCGGCCATTTGTTTGGCGATGATTTGATTATCCGATTGAGCGACGACCAAGACCCTGTCACAACGAAAGTGACATCTATGACAAAAGGTGTTTTCGATGTGTTTGATTTTCAGCTTGTTTCAGGAAGTTGGGACGACTGGGAAGCCGGAAAAGGCTATGCCATCACCGAATCGGCGGCGAAAAGGTTTGGTCTGCAAGTGGGCGATAATGTCAAGGTTTCATACGGAAACGTTTGGGCGGAGGCGAGTATCGCCGCTATCTACAAGGACATGCAGAAACACAGCGACCTGGCGTCTTTTGAATTTGTGGTCAACATGGGTGAACAGAATATAGACAAAAGAAGTGAGTGGTCGTACAACTATTTTGTGAAACTGCGCAAAGGAGCTAACCCATACAATATCGATAAGATTTCAGAGCCTTTAGTCAAAGAATACGTATCGATTACTGAAAATCGAGTGGTGGGTGATGACGAGGAAGCGAAATTTGTGATTCATCCATACCCGTTTGGTGACCTGTATTTTGCCGACAATATCAATCCTATAGGGAAACAAGGCAACCGCACCACAACAATCACCCTGCTTACCATCGCCATTTTCGTGATGCTCATTGCATTCATCAACTACATCAATTTCTTCTTTGCAATGGTGCCGCTAAGGTTGAAAAGCATCAACACACGAAAAATCTTGGGCAGCAGTCGCTTTTCATTGGTGATGTCGTCGGTGGGAGAGTCGTTAACGATGGTGGTCATCGCCTTATTGTTGGCTGTTGGTGTGGTGACGCTGTTCAGACAATCCACCTTGGCGCCACTGATCGAAACATCCTTGGATTTCAATCATAATTGGGGTGTCGTTGCCCTGACCATCGGCTTGGCGTTATTAATCTCGGTGATAGCCAGCATCTATCCGGCACTTTTTGCCACTTCGTTCAATCCTGCCTTTGCCCTGAAAGGCACCTTTGGCACCACGCAAAAGGGCAAAGCCTTTCGCGTTGGCTTGATTGGCTTGCAGTTCACCGTTTCCATTGTGTTGATCATCTGTGCCATCTTCGTCCATGAGCAACGCGGTTTCATGATGAATCACGAGATGGGTTTCAATCAGGAATGCCTGTTGCAGTCGCACTTGTCGTGGAAGCTCGCCAACAACCGTGAAGCCGTTGAGAGTCAGCTGAAAGCCGATGCCGCCATTAAAGACATCGCGTGGGGTGACGGTGCTTTTGTGCGCGACAGCCGCATGGGCTGGGGACGCAAGGTTCGTGAGCAGGACGCCGGTTTCCAATGCTATCCCGTCTCATGGAACTTCCTGCGTTTCATGGGCATCGACATCGTGGAAGGTCGCGACTTTAGCCCTTCCGACGAGCAGTCTGAGAACGGCGTTTTCATCTTCAACGAGGCGGCGAGGGATATGTACGGAATTACTTTTGAAGACCAAATCACCGGTCACACCGACCATCCGGCGGAGATTGTGGGCTTCTGCAAGAACTTCAATTTTGCTTCTTTGAGGAATGATATCCAGCCGTTCTGTTTCTATGTGTATGGCAAGAATCCGTGGCGGCCTTGCATGAGGATGTTTGTCCGCACCGAGGCTGGAGTGGATGTCCCCGCCTTAATGGAGCGCATCAGGATAACCCTCAACGACCTCGACCCCGACTTGGGCGAGGGGATGTCATACGAGGTGTGGCCATTCGAGCAATCCATTGAAAACCAATACAAAAAGGAGCAGAACCTCTCTGAACTCATCACTCTGTTCACGGTTTTGGCCATCGTCATCTCGCTGATGGGGGTGTTTGGGCTGGTGATGTTCGAGACGGAGCACCGCCGCAAGGAAATCGGCATCCGTCGTGTGCATGGTGCTACAGTGCAGCAGATTCTTACCATGTTCAACTCACGCTTCGTAAAAATCGTCTTGGTGTGCTTCGTCATCGCAGTGCCAGTGAGCATCATCATCATGAACCGCTACCTTGAAGGCTTTGCCTACCGCGTGCCGCTGCATATCTGGGTGTTTGCCCTGGCAATCGTCGCCGTCTTAGGCATCACCATCTTGGTCGTGACCTTGCGAAGCCTGCGTGCCGCCACAATGAATCCAGTGAAATCGTTAAGAACGGAATAATTATGAAAAGCTACTTGAAATTTCTCTCCCGAAACAAGCTCTACACATCGATAGAATTCCTTGGCCTCAGCGTGGCGCTGGCCTTCGTCATCATCAGCTTCTGCTATGTGGTGCAGCAATATGGCGTGACGCGCGAGAACCCCGACCGTGAGCGAATTTACGCAGTTGGTGCCGATCAAATGACCAACGGCTACGGTATGAAGGAGCTTATCGCCGACAAGCTGCCCGAAGTGGAAAGCGTGACACATTTCTCATTCTCAAAAGAACAGTCTATCAAAATTGGAGACGAGTTGTATGTAAGT
>JAGCPH010000011.1 GCA_017645275.1 Bacteroidales bacterium
TGACGTTGGTGATGGTGATGCCTGGATATTGCTTGTCTTTCACACATGATGCCAGACCGAGTACAAGGGCTAATGCCACAAATAATATCTTTTTCATATTAGTTCAATTTTAAATGTTAAACAATCTGGTTCGTTAGAAAGCGATTTGGAAACGTCCGAGAAGCATGCTGTAGTTCACGCCGGCGTCACCGTCTTTAGCGACGACTTTGGTGAAGTCCTTGGTAGGATTGCCAGCTGCGTCGAGACCGACGTTGAGTTTGCCCTTACCGTTAGCATAGCGGTCGTTGTTGACATATTGGTAGTTGAGAACGATTTTGACGTTTTTGCCGAAGTAGAAGTTGAGACCGGCACCGAAGAGGTCTGCCGAACCGCCATAGATGGCGTCAGCACCGCGGTTTTCATAGTCGTTCAGGTCGATGAACTCATATTTGAGTGTGAGCTCTATGTCGCCCCAGCTACGGCCAGCGCGAACGCGGTTGAACTTGGCACCGTCGGAGTCGTAGGTCTGCTTGCCGCCAAGGAGGAGATAGCTGCCTTCAACATACCAACCACCGAATTTATATGGATCGATGTTCAAATCTTTCTTCATATAAGTGGTGTTGCCAATCCATGCACCTTCGATACGGAGTCCATCATAGTGACCTGCGAGCTCCACAGTGTATATGAGGCTGTGGTCGGTGTTCTTGATATCGTCTGTGTCGAGATATTTCTTGCGGTTGATGGTGGTCGCATTACGTGTGCTGTAACGTACGCCTGCATATGCTCCCATCTCATCAGATGTTTTAGGTGTGTCCCACATGATAGAACCGCCGACATGGATACCGTAGTTGAGCTCGTTTATTGGGCGTGCCACGATTTTTCCGACGTAAGAGATGCCTTCGTCCATGCCGTAGTTCTTGTTGTTGTCCTCAACGAATGTACGTGTCTCCTGACCTTCGATTTCCTGGAAGAGGATGCTCGCGCTCGCAAACACATATTTGTTGTAGTATTTACCAAAGATACCGAGATGACGGCTTGGCGCAAATGCCTGAACTACCATCGGGCGTTCCATAAACTCAAGGTAACGTGATGAGGTGTTACGTGAGATGGAGAAGTCTGGCTTCATGTTACCGACGGTGAACTGGAAATTCTTGAGACCTGTGTAACGGACGACAGCGTCTTTGAGCTCGAATGAGCCATTAGCGAGTTCCATATCGATCTCGCCATACCACTGCGGAGTAATCTGGCCCTTCACGGCGAAACGTGCACGACGGAGGTTCGCACCGTCACCGATGGGGTCTGCCCACTTCTGCTCACCGAAGTAATTGCCGAAATCTACCTGAACTCTGGTGTCAAACCACAGTTTGTAGTCCTTGTCTTTTGATTCGAAGACGAGGATGCCATCACGCTCGGTGGCAGTCACATCCTTAATGTCCACTTTGTTGCCGTACTGGTCAACAGCCTTCTTTTCACTTGAGGCTTGATCAGCTTGTGCAAAAGCAATTGTTCCTAAGAACAATGCAAGAATCATAAATGAAAGCTTTTTCATAGTTGTATTATTTTAGTTAGGTTAGGTAAAAAATTATTTGATACCGAGTTTCTTTCTGATTGCTTTCGGAAGAGCGTCTTTATGAACCACGTAGTTCAAGGTCTTGTAGCGCACGAATGCTTCTGATGCGTACCACATTCCGTTGTAGTTGCCTGCATCGCCCCATGAGTTCTTGACCAGGAAATAGACATTGCCCATCTGGTCTTTTGCCTTGCCGTAGATCACCATGCCGTGGTCGTCGGTTGTCTCATAGTTGTTGTAAGCGTCGATACGGTCCTGATCGTTGACCCAACGTTGTGGGGTAGGTCTCTTCATGGCTTCCTGCTGACGGTCGGCGGCGCTGAGGCCGTTCCAGTGTGCGAAGTCGGTGCCCGACTTGTCGGCTGCCTGGTTCTGAAGGTCTGGGAGCACGCAAACGCCTGCCATCTTACCACGGAGCCAGCCTTTTTCACTGACGTCAGCACCCCAAGCAATCGGGTAACCGTTGTCGATTGCGTTGTTCATCACCTCCATGAACTCGTCGACTGGGAGGTTGTAAGCCTTGCCGCCACGCCAGTTGTCCTGAACCTCGATAATGAATGGCTCATACCATGGCTGGTGTGCGAAAGAGGCGAGGTTGACATAGTCGTCCATGTTCAAGCCTGTTGACTGCGCAAACTCCATAGGAGTGTATTCCTTGCCGTTATAGGTGAACTTCTCTGGCACCTTGCCGATGTAAGCGTCGAGGATGCCGTTGAAGGCTGTCTTCCAAAGAGGGGTGTGGTTCTCATCGGTTCCGAGCTGGAGACTTCTGCATTTGATGACGCCTTCAAGGAAATTGGTGCTCACAGATGTTAATTCTGAGAAATCGCTGAGGCTGTCGCCGTGCATCTGACCTGCGCTCATCTCTTCGTCAGGCATGAGGCCGTAGTGTTTGATGGCGTAGATGACATCGCCGAATGAGCCGCCTTCTGCGTATGACACGTCGCCGTGTGTGCGGACAGTGCGGTCAGCTCTGTCCTGATAGGTCTTGTAAACGATGTACATCTCTGAGAAGTTGTACTCAGGCTTGCCCATACGGAGGAGTTCCGCCTCGAAGAAACCGAGTGTCGAGTAGCACCAGCATGTGCCTGCTCTGTTTTGGTCTTTCACCGAAGTGACTTGTAACTCTTTGATGATCTCGAATTTGTAGCCTTCTTCTTCAGGCTCGCTTGCCTCTTGTGCAAATGTAGGCACGCTGAACAACATCACAGCGGCCAGAATTAAGTGTTTGAATTTCATTTGTTAATTATTTTAATTTGTTAATAATTTCTTTATATGAGATTTCTCCACTCCCTTCGGTCGGTCGAAATGACGACTAGAAGAGTTTGTCTTTCATAGTATCGCTGAAAGCTGCCTTGTTAACTGTGAAAAACACGGTGTGGAGCTTCACAAACTGCTCTGAGCAGTACCAATAGCCTGCGTATGGGCCTGTCTCGCCCCATGAGTTTTTCACCTTATAATATTTGGTGCCGTTCTGGTCGTGTGCGATGCCGACGATGAGCATGGAGTGGTCGTCGCCTGTGCTCCAGTCGTTGTAAGCTGTCTGATGCATCTCCTCTGTGACTTCCTTTTCAGGAATCACATATTCGAAAGTGTATTGTTTCTCGAGCACTTCCGTATCTGTCATCTTCTTGAATGCCTTAGGGTTGCTTTCGCGGATAGCGTTGACGTCGTCGGTTGGGACGATGGCGACACCTGCCTTGCGTGAGAAACCTTTGTCGCTGACATCCTGAGCCCAGCCTACGGTGTAGCCGTTGTTCAAGGCGTTGTCGAGCTCGGCCATCATCTCATCGAATGGCATGTTATAGCTCGGAGTGTTGGTCCAGTTGTCAGGAATCATGATGTTGAACGGCTTGTACATCTCTTTGTCGGTGAATGATGCGAACTGCACATAATCGTTGAGGTCGAGGGCATATTTCTCGGCGAACGATTTCGGGTCGTATTTTGCGCCGTTGTACTCAAATTCCTCAGGAACCTCGCCGAGATAAGCGTCGAGGATGCCTTTCAAAGCCTTTGGATAGGTCTCGTAGAGGATGCGTCCGCTGCTTTTCTGTGTGACTGTTTTGGCATAGCCTTCAATAGCTTTTTGGAGCTCGCCGTGGTTGTGGCGTGCGAAGCCTTCCATGAAGCCCGGATAAGCCTCGTCGGTGATCATTCCGGCATCAGTCATGGCGTAGAGCACGTCGATGACCTCGCCACCGCAGCTGAGGTTGGTGACGCCGTGCATCTGCACAAAACGGTCGAATTTCTTGGCGTAAGCCCAACGCACGAAGTACATCTCCGAAAGGTTGAGTTTCACATCGTATTTTCTTAGGATCTCGGCCTCGACAAAGCCTGTTCCGGCAAAGCACCAGCAAGTGCCTGATGAAGCTTGGTTTTGCACTATGGTGTGAGGCACTTCAACATCATCGGTGATCTGGTAGACGGCTTTTTCGTCTTTCTGAGCCTGCATTGGCATTGCGAGAAGTGTCGCGACAGCCAGCAATACTATACTTTTTAAAATTTTCATAGCTAAAATTTTTTATTTCAAGCTACAAAAATACAAATATTTTCTAAAACTCTTAAATTTTGTGATAAAAATAAAAAAAAATCTCATATTAGTAAGATATTTTACTATTTTTGCATTTTCAAATTTAAAAATTATGGCATTTCAACCAACAAAATACCAAGTTAAAAACATCGCTGACGGCCGCGTTTGCGACGATGCAGGATGGATGCTCGACTTCCCGGACAGCGAGAAACCGAGTCTGATTCGCGCTATCTATGAGAAGAAACAGCTTGAGGTGAAAGAGGAGAACGGCGGTTTGTACCGTTTTGCCGACTGGCTTCCGATAAAGACATTGTTGAAAAACGCTTCATGCCCAGTGACTTATAAGAGTGAAAAGCTCGCCAAGAAGCTGGGACTCAACAACTTATACATCACTTTCAGCGGATATAACCCTGTTATCGGCGCAAAGATGCGTACCTGCTCATTTAAGGAAACCGAGGCTTACACTGTGTGTGCACGTCTTGGTGAAAAAGAACGTGAACAGGTGATGGTGGTGTCGTCGGCAGGCAACACGGCACGCGCCTTCGCACAGGTGTGCTCCGACAACAATATCAAGCTTTTGCTGACGGTTCCGGAGGATAACATCAACGCGTTATGGTTTGAGAAGCCGCTGAATCCGTGTGTGAAACTGCTTTGCACAGAGAGCGGCAGCGACTATTTCGACGCTATTAATTTAGGTAATATTGTTTGCGAAATGGACGGCTTCTTCGCTGAGGGAGGCGCTAAGAACATCGCACGTCGTGATGGCATGAGCACCACCATGATGTCGGCTGTGACTTTCATCGGACGCATCCCTGACTTCTATTTCCAGGCTGTGGGTAGCGGCACAGGTGCCATCGCGGCATGGGAAGCCAACCTGCGTTTTATCGAGGACGGCCGCTTCGGCACGAACAAAGCGAAGATTTACGTCTCACAGAACGCTCCGTTCCTGCCAATGTATGACGCTTGGAAGGCTCATTCAAGGGCGATGTTGCCATACGACGCTGAGCAGGCACGTAAAGACGCAGCCGAGATAGTGGCGAAGGTGCTTTCAAACCGCAAGCCGCCATATTCATTGGCTGGAGGCTTGTACGACGCTATGGTCGACACTGATGGCGACTTCTTCGCAGTGACCAACGCGGAGGCACAGAAGGCTTGCGATATGTTTGAGGAACTCGAAGGCATCGACATTTACCACGCAGCTGGTGTGGCGACCGCCTCATTGATGCAGGCTGTTGAAAACAAACAAGTAAAAGCCGACGATGTCGTTATGCTCAACATCACAGGCGGCGGCGAGAAACTGTTCAAACAGCACAACGACGTCTGGTATCTGAAACCTGACAAGGTGTTCGGAGTGAACGCAAGCAAAGACGAAATAAAGGACTTTGCTAAGTTAGTCTTTAGTCTCTAGTCTTTAGTTTTTAGACATATAAAACAAAAAGGTCTCTCACGAGAGACCTTTTTTCTAGCGACTAGCGACTAACGACTAGTTACTATCTCTTCACGACCTTATTCACGGTGCTATTGCCATTGACCTCAATGACTTTCACCATGTAAACGCCTGATTCGAGTGCACTCATGTCGACGTTCACGTTCTGTGCTCCGTTGACTGACACCACCTTCTGGCCGCAGAGGTTGTAAACCTCAACCATGTTGATGTTTGCGCCGCTGACCATGATGTTGCCATTGGTTGGGTTAGGATAGATCTCGTAGCTGCTGCCAGCTTCTTCCATTCCATCGTACCATGATGAATCGACAGTGACTTTGACTGTCTGTGTTCCTACTGTTGATACGATGCCGATGAATGTCTCAACTTGCTCTTTTGCATCAAATTGCCATGGAGCGATGTTGACCTGCATGCTTTCGCCGACTTCGAGTGTGTAAGGAAGCACGATCAAGCCTTCAAATTCGATGGCGAGATAGTTTGTCTCCGGATTCTCAGCGATCTCGCTGATAGTCACAGGAGCAGCGGTGTTGTTGGTGATGGTCAGATATTTCTCTTCATACTGTTCATCGAACACGATGTCGTTTGTGCTGAGTGTGAGTGTTGTTGCAGGAGCTGTGGCGGCTTTTACAATCTTCACTGAAGTCATGTCGGTTGTGTAGACTGCCTCGACAGCGACCACATTGAACTCTTCTGTTGTGGTTGTTGAATAGGTAAGATCTGGAGTGTTCTGTACCATTTCGCCGTTGACATACACGTTGTAGCTCAATGCGTTGCCACCTTCTGGAGCTTCCCATGTGGCTGTCAGGTTGCCATCTTCAGCTGAAACCACGAGGTTCTGCACTGGATATGGGTGGATGTCGGTGTATTCATACAAGAAATGGCTGTTGAGCATCTCTTTTGTGCCATATTCCTGAATCCAAGCTGAGACTTCGAGGTCGGTCATCTCTTCGACGTGTGTGCCTGACATGTCTTGTGTGAACTCGAAATGCTGGTATTCACCGGCTGGGATATTGACTGCGTTGCCTGTGGCTGCTGTCAAGTACTTCATGAAGATGTGGTGGAACGATGTCTCGCCGTTGGTACCGACGTTGTTGTGAGTCTCTTTCTCATTCACTGAGACGAATGCCTTGGCAGTGGTCAAATCATAGTATGCCATGAAGTCGACTTTGACGGTGATGGTGTTGCCGCTGACATTGAATGAGCCTCTCACATCTGCAAAAGCTGGAGCATTGTAATGATTGTCGAGTACAGTCTGCTGAACTGCTGCATAGCCTTGGTCTTCGCCGTCGAGGAAGCATTGAGGCACTGCACTGACACCGTAATATGTTCTTCTTGTGCCGCCTTCTGAAGTGTAATATGGGTCACCGTTGCCAGGCCAGTTCATCTGATATTTGGTGTAGGTGAACTTGCCAGGGTTGTTGTTGCAGAGGCTGAGCATAGTGGTGTTCACACTGACGCATGGTCCGCATGTTGAGCTTGAGAAGTGCTCAATCATAGGGATTCTTTGGGTCTCGCCAAGAGATACGCCGATGGTTTTCTCCAAACTGTTGTTGCTTGGGTCGTCATCAGAGGTGCCATTTACAGCCTCGATGCTTACTGTGAGGTTGTATGTGCCAGGAATGAATGTCACTGGTTCGGTGAAAGTGAGTTGTGCCGACTGGAATGTGCTGAGGTTTAAGCTGAAAGTCTCAACAACAGCTGATTCGTTGTCAATTTGATATGACATAGTGATTTCATTCACTGTTTCGACACCTTTGTTTGTAACTGTGCATGCGATGTCTTTTGTTCCGGCGCCAATCACGCTGTTGAGGTCGATTGTTGCCAGTTGTGCGTCAAGATTTTCTTGAGTAAAGATTTCGATATCGTCGAAATACCAGTCGTTGATGTTGTAGCTGCTTCCGTTGAAATAGATGCAGAACATAACGTTGTCGTTGCCCATGTCGGTTGTTGTGACGTTTTCCATCACAGCCCATGAGCCGCTTGTGTTGTAACTATGTGTCCAAGCGTCATTCCATGTGGAACCGCCGTCTGATGATGTGGCGACGCCGATGCCGTTGCTTCCCTGGTAGTTGTCAAGAGCGTGTTTGAAGCTCACAACCACTGAAGTAACTCCTGTAAGGTCGACTGCTGGTGTTACGAGGCGTGTCATGCCGTTGAATTGAGGGCTCCAATCGAGTTTCATTTCGTTGGCTTCGCCGCCTGCGTTCTGTGTGGCGGAGACGCTCCAGTTTGATGTCTGGCCGATGATTTGCCATCCTTCAGGCAAGCTGTTTCCATTGAAATGCTCGTTGATGAATGTGGCTCTTGTCTGAGCAAATACTGATACTGACATCAATATTGCCGCGATGAATAGTAATGTTCTTTTCATATTATTATAAGTTTAAAACAGTTGCAAATATACATTTTATTTTTCAATAAACGCTAAAATATCACCTTTTTTCACATTTTTACCTTGTTCAGCGATGACCTCCACGAGCTTGCCGCTCCAGTTGGTCGTCACTTCCTGAGGTGCGTAAGGTGTCTGGATGTAGCAGAAGGTGTCGCCTTCGTTGTACTTGGTGCCTGTGGCTGGTGCCATCGACTTGTCGTAGGCGTCGAGTTCCCAGATTACCTGTCCGCTTGTCGGGGCGGTCACTGTCTCGGCGTTCGGGTGGCGCATCTTGCGGAGGTCGTCGAGGCTGACTTTGTTGCCGCCTTGTTCGGCTTTAGCCTGCATCTTTGCCTCAAGTTCCTGGTTGAAACGGCGTTTTGCCTCGCCCGACTTGTATTCACGATACTGTTTCTCGTGCATTGCGAACTCGAACAGCTCTTCGTCGTCCTGGCCGCGGTCCCAACCTTCTTTCTTCATTTCTTCGATGAAATGAGGCAGTGCATCCGGGTAGTTGTCCTGCGGGTTGCCTGTGAAGAACTCGAAGCCTTTCTTCTTGGCGAGTTCCACGATCTCAGGTGCCAGTGTGCCTGGCAGCTTGCCGGCTTTGCCAAGAATCATATCCCATGCGGCAGGGTCGATAGATGTCTCGTAACGAGGCTCGCCCTTGCTCAACGCGAAGAGGTTCATCAAGGCGATGTTCTTGGTGTACTGGCTGAATGGCGTCACTAATGGCGGGTTGCCGAGTTTAGGCCAGATATCCTGCACTTCCTGGAACAGCTCGACAAGCATCTCGTCTTCCGAAAGCTCTGGCAGTCCCTGGTTTTTGCGGTTCATGTTGATGGCGGCGTGCACCGGTTTGAGGTCGGCCATCAGTGAGCCCATCATGCCGCCTGGAAGACCGCAACCCAGTAGTAACGAGTTGATGTAACGGTTGCGCGGGTCGATCCAATAGCCTAGGAAGTCGTCGATGAAGCTCTGTGTCATGCTGCGGGCAGCCATGTATGTCTTCATGTCGATGTCTTTCACAAGGAAACCTGCGTCTTTCAACATGGCCTGCACGCTGATGACATCAGGATGCACGGTGCCCCATGAGAGTGGTTCCATTGCCACGTCGATGTAATCGCAGCCAGCCTGGCAGACTTCCAAAACTGAAGCCATTGAGAGGCCTGGAGTGGTGTGGCCGTGATACTGCACCTTGATTTCCGGGTGCTGTGTCTTGATATGGTTCACAATCTTGCCCAACGACACTGGACGACCGACGCCCGCCATGTCTTTGAGGGCGATTTCCTTTGCGCCAGCGGCGATGAGTTCATCAGCCATTTTGCAATAATACTCGGCGGTGTGCACTTGTGAATAGGTGATACTCATGGCGGCCTGCGATATCATGCCGGCTTCGTTGGCCCACTGAATCGACGGGATTATGTTGCGTACGTCGTTCAATCCGCAGAAGATACGTGTGATGTCGACGCCCTGAGCTTTTTTCACCTTATACATCAGCTGACGCACGTCGGCTGGTACGGGGTTCATTCTCAATGCGTTGAGAGCGCGGTCGAGCATGTGGCACTCGATGCCGCCTTTGTGCAAAGCCGCTGTGAAGGCTCGCACCGAAGGGTTAGGGTTCTCGCCGTAAAGCAAGTTGACTTGTTCGGCAGCACCACCGTTGGTCTCGACACGGTCAAAACATTTCATGTCGATGATGAGCGGCGCTATCTTTTCCAACTGATCCTTGCGAGGCACATATTTGCCTGAGCTTTGCCACATGTCGCGGTAGACAAGACTGAATTTAACTTCCTTTTTCATGTTCGTTTTCTTTTATATTTTTAAATTTTTTTTTCGACTCTTTTAAAAGGTCCGCAAAGTTACTAAAAATTTTTCTTATTTTTGCAAAAAATAAAATTAAAAATGAAGCAATTGATAAAAGTCAAGAGTGACGCGTATTTTGATGAGGTTGTGGCGATCCGTCGCCAGCTTCATCAGCACCCTGAACTGAGCTTTTGCGAGAAAGAGACCGCGGAACTCATAAAACGTGTTCTTGCTTCAAAAGATATTGAGTATCAATCAGATGTGGCGGGCACTGGTGTTGTGGCAACAATACACGGTTTATTGTCATTTCGACCGGAGCGAAGCGGAGTGGAGAAATCTTTTTCAGACGTAAACGATGGAAAAGGATTTCTCGACAAGCTCGAAATGACAAAGAGAAAAACAATTGCCTTACGTGCCGACATGGACGCCCTCCCAATTCAAGAAGCCTCCGACCTTCCGTTCCGCTCCGTCAACGAGGGCGTGATGCATGCCTGCGGTCACGACGCGCATACCGCCATGCTACTTGGTGTTGCATTGATTCTCAATGATTTGCGTGACCAATTTTCAGGGACAGTGAAGCTGGTTTTCCAGCCTGGCGAGGAAAAACTTCCCGGCGGAGCGTCATTGATGATAAAAGAAGGTGTGCTCGAGGGCGTGGATATGATCATCGCACAGCACGTTTATCCTGATTTGCCTTGCGGCGAGGTGGGTTTTCACGTCGGACCGTATATGGCGTCGTCGGATGAGGTCAACATCACAGTGAAGGGCAGGGGAGGACATGCTGCGAAACCTGCTGAGCGTGACAATGCGTTGCTTGCTGCTGCGAGGATTGTGACGGAATTGTCGAATTTGTATCCGGAAAACGATAAATCAAACGGTTTGCTGACGTTTGGCAGCCTGATGGCTGATGGCACATACAACGTCGTCCCATCGGAGGTGACAATGAAAGGTACTATGCGCACTTTCGATGAGAATAAACGTAAATTGTTGAAAGACAATATTTTGATGGTCGCCAACGATGTCGCGACAAAATTTGGATGCAAGGCCGAGGTCGTCATCGAACAAGGCTATCCTTCGCTGCGTAACGACGTGAAACTGACCGAGAAATGTGTCGCTTTGGCAAAAGATTATCTTGGCGATTCGAAAGTGAAAGAATTACCACAATTGATGACAGCCGAAGACTTCGCCTGGTACTCGCAAAAAGTGCCGGCATGTTTCTATCGTCTGGGAACCGCTAATCCTGCGAAAGGCATTGATTCAAAACAACATACAGCCACTTTTGACATCGACGAAGAATCGATGAAAATTGGTATGGAGACTATGGTATGGATAACGCATGCGTTATCCCAACAGTATAAGATATAATAACCCGTAAGGATAAGGCATGCCTTATCCATTTTAAAAAAGGATAAATTATGAAATTACTATTGATTATGAAGATTTTGTTTGTTTACGCTATTCCTGAGGAAAAAATTGAGATCAACATCCCCAATGTGGAAGTGATTTATGTTGAGACCGGCATGGGTAAGGTGAACGCCGCTATGAAGACGATGCGCGCCATCTGCGAGTACCATCCCGACATGGTGATAAATTACGGCTCGGCAGGTACGCTGAATCATAACATTGGCGATATCATTGTCTGTAACAGATTTATTGACAGGGATTTACAGAAGGTGACGCTCGATGGCGTGGTGTCGGAGATTGTGTTTGGTACGGATGAGGCTCGCCACGCCCTAACAGAACAGCGGCTGAATGAACGTGCCAAGGTTTTGTGGGGTACCTGCAACACTGGCGACTCCTTCATCACTTCGGGAGCCGACATTGAAGGCGACGTCATCGATATGGAATCATACGCTATAGCTGATGTGTGCCGTGAGATGGGAATACCTTTTGTTTCGGTGAAATACGTGACCGACGTGGTGGGAAAGAACTCGGTGGAGAGTTGGCAGGAGAAGCTTGCTGACGCACGCCATGGATTGACGGAGTTTTTTAAATAATGGACTTGCTGAAATGGCTACCGATAACGAAGAAGGAGTCCGACCTGCGTGGGTGGGACGAGCTCGACATCGTGCTTATCAGCGGTGACGCCTACGTCGACCACCCTTCGTTTGGGGCGGCGGTGATAGGGCGGACGCTAGAGCGCGAGGGCTATCGGGTGGCCATCATACCGCAACCCAACTGGCGTGACGACCTCCGCGACTTCAAGAAATTCGGCCGTCCGCGGTTGTTTTTCGGCGTGTCGGCAGGTTGCATGGATTCGATGGTGAACCACTACACCGCCAACAAACGTCTGCGCTCAAATGATGCCTACACCCCTGGTGGCGAGGCTGGATTCCGACCGGATTACGCCACGACGGTATATTCCAAGATACTCAAACAGCTCTATCCCGACGTGCCAATCGTCATTGGAGGCATAGAATCATCATTGAGACGAGTGACGCATTATGACTACTGGTCAGATTCGCTGAAACCGAGCATTCTCGTCGATTCTCAAGCTGATATGGGCGTTTATGGCATGGGCGAGCTGGCAAATGTCGAGATTGCAAAAGCCCTCGCAGAAGGCAAAAAGATAGATGAGATAACAAATATCCCGCAGACGTTTTTCCTGAAAAAGAAATCGCAACCTGTTGATTCTGAATGGGATGACATACGGCTCATCTCGCATGAGGTCTGTCTGAAGGATAAAAAGCTTTACGCCTCGAATTTCAAGCATATCGAGGAGGAGTCGAACAAAAAACACGCAGCTCGGATTGTGCAAGATGTTGGAAATCAGACACTTTATATCAATCCGCCATATCCGACATATACCACCGAGCAGATTGATGCCGCATTCGACCTGCCTTACACCCGCATGCCGCACCCGAAATATGCCAAACGCGGCCCGATTCCGGCTTACGAGATGATTCGTCATTCGGTGAACATTCATCGCGGCTGCTTCGGCGGCTGCGCCTTCTGTACTATCTCGGCACATCAGGGCAAATTTGTGGCATCGAGGAGCAAGGAATCAATCTTGAAAGAGGTCGAGAAAGTGACGCAGATGCCTGATTTCAAAGGCTATATCAGCGATTTGGGAGGTCCGTCGGCAAACATGTACCGCATGCACGGCAAAGACGAGTCGCTGTGCGAGAAATGTGCCCGCCCGACATGCATACAACCTAATATCTGCAAGAATCTGAACACCGACCACCATCCGCTCATCGAGCTGTACAAGGAGGTCGACAAGATGCCTAATATTAAAAAGGTGACCATTGGCTCTGGCATACGCTACGACCTGTTTCTCACAAACGACGACCCCGACGGCCACCTCGGTTACGAGGAATATTTCGAGCAGCTGATGCGACGTCATGTGAGCGGCCGTCTGAAGGTGGCACCCGAGCAAGTGAGTGACAACGTGTTGAGACTCATGCGCAAGCCGCCGTTCTCGCTGTTCAACAAGCTGAAAAAACGTTTCGACCAGGTGAACGACAAATATCACCTCAACCAGCAACTGATACCTTATTTTATATCGAGCCATCCAGCGTGCACACTTATGGATATGGCTGAACTTGCGGTGAAAACCAAGGACTTGGGCTATCATCTTGAGCAGGTGCAGGACTTCACACCCACGCCGATGACGCTTGCGACCGAGATTTATTATTCGGGCTACGACCCATATACCTTGAAACCCGTTTTTGTGGCGAAAAACAAGGAGGAGAAGCTCGCCCAGCAACGCTTTTTCTTCTGGTACAAACCCGAAAACCGCCAGTGGGTGAAGCAGACATTGAGAAAAATGGGCAAAGCCGACTGGATAACACGTCTTTACGGGAGGAATTTCTGATGGAGCTGAACCGCGACATAGTTTTGAAAAAGCTGCTGCATTATTGTCAGTATCAGGACCGCTGCACGCAGGAGGTGAGGACAAAGCTTGCAACGTTCGACATACCGTCTTCCGACAAAGAAAAGATAATGCAAGTCCTTGTGGATGAAGGCTTTATCGATGACGAACGCTATGCCTCAACTTTCGTGAGAAGCAAGATACATCTGAAAAAATGGGGTGTGAACAAGATTCGTATGTCGTTGAAAATGAAAGGTGTTTCTGACGAGATAATCCAAAACGCCCTATCGGAAATCGACCCTGAGGTTTATCGCGAAGAGCTTGTTAAGGTATTGAAAACCAAGAAGATAAACGAGTCAGACCCGTACAAAAGAAACGCAAAACTTGCCCAATACGCCATGCAGAAAGGGTATGAGCCGGGGATGGTTTGGGAAGTGGTTAAGTCTTTAGTCTTTAGTCTCTAGTCTTTAGTTTTTAGACAGGATTGTCAGGTTGAAATATACGAGGTGAAGGGGAAATCTCATGTGTAATGTCAGTGCTCAAGATTATCAGCCGAAAGCAGATGGCAAAGGCACAAAAAGAGTTCAAGAAATTAGTCAAGAAAAAATAACAAGTCTAAAACTTTTTACTATTTTTGCAAAAAAATTGAATTTAAATTTAAATATTGAATTTTGAATTTTAAATTTTTAAATAAAGAACAACACCTTATATTAATATGGTAACTTTAGACAGCTTAAAAGAAATGAGTAAGAGGATCGATGCCTTGAGGAGGTATCTTTGACATCGATGCTAAGCTATTGAGAATCCAAGAGTTAGAAGAAAAAACCAAAGTCGACGGCTTCTGGGACGACCCGAAGAACGGCAAGGTCATCATGCGCCAGATCAAGGACGTGAAGAGCTGGGTGACGGCTTACGACGAGATTGTGAAAGCCAACGACGACCTCGGCGTTTTATATGAATTCGCCAAAGAAGGCGAGGCGACGGAGGAAGAGGTCGACCAACAATATGCCAACGTACTGAAGCTGGTGGAAGACCTCGAGTTCCGAAACATGCTTCACGACGAGGCCGACTCAATGAGCTGCGTGCTGAAAATCAACGCGGGCGCGGGCGGAACCGAGTCGCAGGACTGGGCAGACATGCTCATGCGTATGTATATGCGCTACGCCGAGGCACATAACTATAAGGTGAGAATCAGTAACATTCTTGAAGGCGACGATGCCGGAATCAAGTCGTGCACCATGGAGATCGACGGCGACTATGCCTATGGCTACCTCAAAGGCGAGAACGGAGTGCACCGTCTCGTGCGAGTGTCGCCATTCAACGCCCAAGGCAAACGAATGACATCATTCAGCTCGGTGTTTGTGACACCATTGATTGACGATACCATAGAAATCGTCATCGACCCGTCGAGATTGACATGGGACACATTCCGCAGCGGCGGCGCTGGTGGTCAGAACGTGAACAAGGTGGAGTCGGGAGTGCGCTTGAGATATCAATACAAAGACCCTTACGACGGTCACGAGGAGGAGATCCTGATTGAAAACACCGAGACGCGCGACCAGCCGAAAAACAAGGAAAACGCTATGCGATTGCTGAAGTCACAGCTGTACGACAAGGAGCTGCAGCACCGCATGGAGGAGAAAAACAAAATCGAGGCATCGAAGAAAAAAATTGAGTGGGGCTCGCAGATCCGCTCCTACGTGTTCGACGACCGCCGCGTGAAAGACCACCGCACCAACTACCAGACCAGCAACGTGCAGGCTGTGATGGACGGCAAAATCGATGAATTTATTAAGGCATATCTGATGGAATTCGGTCAGAAATAAAAAAATAGAGTTATGGTAACGTTTTTTGTTGCTTTAGCCGTTTTGATTATCGGCTATCTGATATATGGAAAATTTATAGAGAAGCTATTTGGCGCTGACCCGAAACGCGAGACACCGGCTGTCACCATGGCCGACGGTGTCGACTACGTCCCGATGAAGCCCTGGAGAATCTTCTTGATTCAGTTTTTGAATATCGCGGGTGTCGGCCCTATCATCGGTGCCATCATGGGAGCGCAATACGGAACGGCGTCGTTCCTGTGGATTGTGCTCGGCAGTATCTTCGCCGGAGCAGTCCATGACTATCTCTCAGGAATGATTTCGTTGCGCACAGAAGGCTCCAGTCTGCCCGAGATTCACGGCATGTTCCTTGGCAACGGCGTGAAACAGGTGATGCGTGGATTTACTGTTGTGCTGATGATTCTGGTCGGCGTTGTCTTTGCCAACACACCGGCGACATTGTTAGTCAACAACTTCACGCCAGGTTGGAATCCTTACATCTGGGTCATCATTATCGTTGTTTATTACATCACTGCGACATTGTTGCCTATCGACAAGCTCATTGGCAAGATTTATCCGATTTTTGGAATACTCTTGCTGGGCATGGCGGTGGCAATCTTTGTGGCGTTTATCGTTTACAAACCTGAGATTCCGGAGATTTGGAGCGGATTGCAGAACCGTCATCCTGGAGCAGCGCATAACCCAATCTTCCCGATGATGTTCATCAGCATCGCATGTGGCGCAATTTCCGGTTTCCATGCCACACAGTCGCCTCTGATGGCACGTTGTATGGTCAACGAGAAGCAAGGTCGCCCGATTTTCTACGGCGCGATGATCACTGAAGGTGTCGTGGCGTTGATTTGGGCAGCCGCGGCGGCATATTTCTTCGGTCCCGACAGTGTTGTCGATGTCACAGGCAAGAGCGGAGCCGCCATCGTGGGCATTATAGCTAACACATGGTTCCCTTCGGCGATAGCAGTGATTACTGTGCTTGGCGTTATTTCGGCAGCCATCACTTCGGGCGACACGGCATTGCGTTCGGCTCGTCTCATCATAGCCGACTTCCTGCATTTTGACCAGAAGTCTATCAAGAACCGTCTTATCATCGCCATCCCGATGTTTGCTGTGACGGCCTTGATTTTGGTTTACAGCCTCGCCGACGCTAAAGGTTTCGACATCATTTGGCGTTATTTCGCTTGGGCTAACCAGGTACTCGCGATGGTAACTCTTTGGACCATAACTGTTTATCTCGCACAAGAAAAGAAGGCATACATCGTGACATTGATTCCTGCCATGTTCATGACGATGGTCACGATGACATATATTTTCGAATTCCCTGCCGGAAAATACATCGAAGGCGTGGGATTCTCATCGACGGTTGCCCCGATAATCGCAGCCTGCATCACGGTGTTGTTCGCGGTTCTGTTCTGGAACTGGCGTAAGAAAAACGTCAAAGCTTTATAGGAACGCTGATGAATGCCGCCACACGACAGTTTATCGAGTCGCATCTGAAGGACGACGTGCGCCAGCTGGCATTGTCGAAGTTTCCTGACGATGTCGATAAGACCCTGATACTCAATCAGATAGAGGCGCGACAGATTCTGTCGAAGAAGGTGCCTTCGTGGGCGTCGAATCCCGATTTGTTGTTTCCGAGACACCTCTCGTTGGAGCAGAGTTCTTCTGAACTGACTGCAAAATACAAGGCCTCGTTGGTCGAAAATGGCAATGTCTTCGTCGATTTGACCGGCGGTCTTGGCATCGATTCATATTTCCTTTCCGAAAAATTCAAAACCTCGTATTACGTTGAAAATCAGAAGGAATTATGTGATTTGGCGGAGCATAATTTTACGGTTTTAGGCCGAAAAATCACGGTCATTAATTCCGATGCGGAATCTTTTTTAAGGGATAAGGCATGCCTTATCCCGACTGGATATGATAACCAGACAACCCGTTGGGACAACGCATGCGTTGTCCTTTATTTGGACCCCGCCCGAAGGGATATCTACAACCGCAAAATGGTCTCGTTGCACGATTGCACGCCTGATGTCGTCGATTTGGTAGAGACGCACGGCCGTGCGTCTTTACATGGTGCCACCGTGATGATCAAATTATCCCCGATGTTGGATGTTTCCATGATTATCAATGAATTATCCAATATCGCAGAAATCCATATCGTGGCGGTAAAAAACGAATGCAAAGAGGTTTTGGTGTTGCTGCGACCAGATTACGATGGCAAGATAACAATTCATTGTGTTGATTTGTTCCCCGTAGAGACGCGCCATGGCACGTCTCTACAATATACCGAAAATGATGAAAAATCCGCCATTCCATCATATTCATCAAATATACAAAAATATTTGTACGAACCGAATGCATCGTTAATGAAAGCCGGTGCCTTTAAATTGGTTTCTCAGCGTTTTGGAATTGATAAGTTGCACATTAACAGCCATTTATACACATCTGACAACCTGATTCCCGATTTTCCAGGCCGCGTTTTCGAGGTCGTAGGTTTCGCACCTTTTAGCAAAAAGATTAAAAAAGAATTGTTGAAAGATGTCACCGAAGCCTCGGTTGTTGTCCGAAATTTCCCATTGAGTGCCAATGAGTTACGAAAATCATTAAATCTCAAGGAGAGCGATGAGAATTTTGTTTTCGGCACGATTATGATGGGGGAGAAGAAGGTGGTGATTTATTGCAAAAAACACAGAGAATGAAAAAGAAAATCTACTTTGCAGGTTCCATTCGCGGTGGTCGCGTCGATGCTGACCTATACAACCGCATTATTTCGTACATCCAGCGCACCGATGTCGTTCTGACAGAGCACGTTGGCAGCAAAAACCTTTTCCTGACCGAGCAAGGCTTCGATCGTGATTCAAAGATTTACAACCAAGACACAGCCTGGCTTTGTGAAAGCGACCTCTTAATAGGCGAATGCACCTGTCCGTCGCTCGGTGTCGGCTACGAACTCGCATACGCTGAGCGTTTCGGCATCCCGTGTCATATTTTCTACAACAAAGCCAAGACTCATCTCTCCGCAATGCTCACCGGCAATCCGTATTTCCAGATTCATCCTTACAAGAGGGAAGAGGAGATTTATGAGGTGCTTGATGAAATTTTGAAAAAATAATCTCAAAGCCAGGCTGCACGAGGCGAAATTATTATTATTTTTGCAATATAAATTTTAAAAACATGAAGGATTATAAGGTAGTTGAAAACGATGTGACAGTGGTGGCTGAGCCGTCGCAGTCGTATGCTTCAATGGGAAAGGTGAGTAAGCCTGGAAGGATGACGGTTAACGAGTTTTTTGATGAGGTTTGGCAAAGGGTGGTAGAGAAACATGAAGGAGTATAAAGTTGAAATTGATTCATCAGCAAGAGAGGATATTGAGGAATTAGCAGAGTTTTTATCGACAAAGTTGTCGCTTGAAGGAGCCAGAAAGTATCTGGATTCGATGATTCAAGAAGTTTTATCGTTATCGGTTTATGCCGATGTTTATTTCAAAAGTAGATCAAAAACCATAAAAATCATTCATCCTCAGGCTAGAAGAATGGTGTCTCACAACAAGAAATGGAATTATGTGTTCCATATCGAAGATGATGTGGTTGTTGTTGACAGGATTATGCCCTCGAAGATGATTAAGGGATAAAAGAGGCAAATCAAATCCGTATTTCAAGATTCATCCTTACGAAAGGGAAGAGGAGATTTATGTGGTGATTGATGAGATTTTGAAATAAGATTTCTCGATTCTATTCCGGGAAAATCTGCAATTTATCGTTTTTGTAATAATAAAACCTGTGTTTCACAACAATGAAACCATCTTCGATAAATGCAGTGAAAGCCTCGCCAAGACAGTTATCATAGAAAGTAATAAGATTTCCTTTACGCTTCCAAGTGCCTGCTGTTAGATAATTTTGATATGTACCGTCTGTATTGATAATCAATTTATTATCAGAGTCTTGCGCCACTTCATAAGCCCCTGGTTTAAAATCACGCAAAACAGTTTGATGGCGGTAAGTCTCACGCTCTTTTATCAAATTTTCTAACGAATGCATCGAATCTGACGTGTAGTAAGTGCTGTCATAGTTTGTTTTATTGTAACTGTGGTTTTCTTTATAATAAAGCTTCATGTTTTTCATGAAACACCAGCCTCTAACCACTAAAATATCGTTGTTTTCGCCTTTTTTGACAAGCATTTGATATCCGTTGACCTGATCATTGAGAACAATAGTGTCGTTGTGATGCTCGTAAAGACCATTCGAGATTATTCTCTCGGCGTAAATATCTTTCCAATCCAAGCGAAAACCGAAGATATAGACACCGTTGTCGCACAACGTAAGAAATGCCTTCTCTTCTGGGGCTGAAGTATTACATTCGTATTCATTCACCTGCCCGAATGCAGAAACAACGCTAATTAACATCGCTATGATGAAAACAAAAATTCTTTTCATGGGTTTAAATTTTAACTTTGCAAAAATAGGTAAATAATTTTGTTTGTCAATACCTAAAACTATAAGTATTTTTCAGCAAAAAGCTTTAATTACTTCCAATTACAGGAATTCCCAACTGTTTGCAAATCGTTTTTGGTTCTTTATAGCAATCTAATATCAAGGCTTTTATAAAAAATTATGTGCTGGAATATGACGTATAACATTATCATCTCCGCAAACAATGACATCTTCATTATTCTTGGCTTTTTCTTCCAGCATTTTGCGCTCGGCTATTTTCAAGCCGTTAACGATTTTTTTAATCATTTGGTTATGTTCAGTCTTTGACATATTCTTTGATTTTTGTGAAATTTGTTATATCTTCAATTTTAGTTGTTTGATTTTTACCTCCAGTTGCGATTATTGTCCTTGGGGTTTCGCTGTTATTTACAAGAAGCCATGTGTCAACTATCGGCATATAAATATTAAAAAGATTGTTTAGACCAGCCCAAAATCTTCTTTCAATAATATCTTTAGGAATATCATGTCCGCCTTTTGCTACTCTTTCGGCTACACGTTGGGCGGCTTGCTCTGGCGATTTTAACCAAAAATACAATAAAGTTACGTCATAATTTTTCTGATGTGCAGCTTCTACCAGTTTAAAGTAAGAACGAGTCGCTAAAGTCGTTTCAATTGAAAAGCTTTCTTCTTTTTGTAGTAATTCGTCAATCCTTTTTAGCATAAGTTTGCCAGCCTCAATGGCCATTCCTTCTGGATTGAATGGTGATAGCCCACGAGCTATTTCATCGGCATTAACAAATTCTTTGCAATTTAGTATTTTAGGCAAAACAGTATAAGATGCTGTTGTTTTCCCAGCACCGTTTGGGCCACTGATTATATATAAATTTTTGCCTGACATATTTTATAAAGTGCAAAAATAATCAAAAAATCTTTTCCCGCAGCCCATTTTAAAGATTTTTGTTCATAAAAAATTCTTGCTTCTTACTTCTTGCTTCTGTATTCTAAAAATTATTATCTTTGCAAATTCAAATATTTTACAAAAATGGCACAGAAACCGTCAATTCCTAAGGGCACGCGCGACTTCCTTCCGGATGTCATGATGCGCCGTAACTATATCTTCGACACCATTAAGACCGTCTTCAAACGCTTTGGTTTTCAACCGATTGAGACCCCTTCGATGGAGAACCTCTCCACTCTGATGGGAAAATACGGCGAGGAAGGCGACAAACTGCTGTTCCGCATCCTCAACTCAGGCGACTTCATGTCGGGAGTGGAGCAGAACGGCGAGCCGCTCGACTCATTGAAGCTCTCAAGCAAGATTTGCGAAAAAGGTCTCCGTTACGACCTCACAGTGCCGTTTGCGCGTTTCGTGGTGCAGTACCGCGACCAGATTGCATTCCCGTTCAAACGCTACCAGATGCAGCCGGTGTGGCGCGCCGACCGTCCACAGAAAGGCCGTTACCGCGAGTTCTACCAGTGCGACGTCGACATCATCGGCAGCGACTCATTGCTCAATGAAGCCGAGCTCGTCCAGATCGTCGATGAGGTGTTCAACAAGCTGGGAATCAACGTGGTGCTGAAAATAAACAATCGCAAAGTGCTTGCCGGAATAGCCGAATACATCGGGAAGCCTGACGCTCTCGTCGACATCACCGTGGCAATCGACAAGCTCGACAAGATTGGAATCGACGCAGTGAACGCCGAACTCGCCGAGAAAGGCCTTGACAATGAAGCCATTGCGAAGCTGCAGCCTATCCTCTTCATGAAAGGCACCGCCCGCGAGAAATTCGCCCAGCTCAAATCATTGATGAGTGGCATTGAAATTGGCACAAAAGGCATAGAAGAACTAGAAACTCTATTCAATTATCTCGATGTTCTAGGTTTGAAGATTGAATACGAGCTTGATTTAACATTGGCTCGTGGTTTGAACTACTACACCGGAGCCATCTTCGAGGTGAAGGCGAAAGACGTGGCGATGGGTAGCATCTCGGGTGGCGGTCGCTACGACAACCTCACTGGAATCTTCGGCCTGCCAAACGTCTCAGGCGTGGGCATCAGCTTCGGTGCCGACCGTATCTACGACGTTTTGAACGAGCTGAACCTTTTCCCGAAGAAGAACGCCGAGAACACTGAGGTCATCTTCCTGAACTTCGGCAAAAACGAGGAACTTTACTGTCTCCCATATCTGCAACAGCTTCGCCGTCAAGGCATTAACGCCGAGATTTATCCCGACGCGAGCAAGATTCAGAAGCAGATGAAATATGCCGACCAGCGCAACATCCCGGTGGTGGTGATGGCAGGCGAGACCGAGGTCAACGAAAAGACTTTCACCGTGAAATGGATGAAAGAAGGCCGTCAGGAGACCGTCAAAGCTGAAAATTTAATCGAAATAATCAAAAAATAACATACAATGAAGACACATTATATCTCAACAGAAACCCTCACATTTGAGGAAGTAAACCGTATCATCAACGAGCATTACAAACTCGCCCTCTCGGACGACGCCAAACAGCGCATCCAGAAATGCCGCGACTATCTCGACAAGAAGATGGAGAACCAGAAGACTCCGATTTACGGTGTCACAACCGGTTTTGGCTCGCTATGCAACGTCAACATCTCGAAGCAGGACCTCAGCACTCTCCAGAAAAACCTGGTGATGTCGCACGCTTGCGGCACCGGTGACCTCGTCCCGGAAGAGATTATCCGCATCATGCTCCTGCTGAAGATTCAGAACATGTCATACGGCAACTCAGGCGTGCAACTCGTTACAGTCCAGCGACTTATCGACTTCTTCAACAACGACGTTCTGCCTGTCGTCTATGACGAGGGCTCACTCGGCGCTTCAGGCGACCTCGCACCTCTCGCCAACCTCATGCTGCCATTGCTCGGCCTCGGTGAGGTGCATTACAAAGGCGAGATCCGTCCGGCTGCTGAAGTCAGCAAGATCTTCGGTTGGGAGCCTATCACCCTTCAGTCGAAGGAAGGACTGGCACTGCTCAACGGCACACAGTTCATGTGCTCATACGGCACCTACGTGTTGCTCAAGGCGTTCCGTCTGCAGTACCTCGCCGATATGATTGGCGCTGTCTCTTTGGACGCTTTCGACGGCCGCATTGAGCCGTTCTATGACCAGATTCATCAGATCCGTCACCACAGAGGTCAGATTGTGACCGCTGAGCGTTTCCGCAACTTCCTGAAAGGCAGCGAGATGATCGCCCGCGAGAAACAGCATGTGCAGGACCCGTATTCATTCCGTTGCATCCCGCAGGTGCACGGTGCTTCGAAAGACGCCATCGCCTACGTGTCGCAGATTCTCGGTGAGGAAATCAACGCCGTTACCGATAACCCGACAGTGTTCCCTGATGAGGACATGGTCATCTCGGCAGGTAACTTCCACGGACAGCCTCTGGCATTGAGCCTCGACTTCCTGGCTATCGCCATGGCAGAACTCGGCAATATCTCTGAACGCAGAACATACCAGCTCATCGCAGGCAAACGCGGTCTCCCGTCGTTCCTCGTCGCTGAGCCAGGATTGAACTCAGGGTTCATGATTCCACAGTATGCCGCAGCAGCCATCGTGAGCCAGAACAAGCAGCTCTGCACGCCTGCATCTGTCGACAGCATCGAGTCGTCGCAGGGTCAGGAAGACCACGTGAGTATGGGTGCCAACGCAGCCACCAAGGCATTGCGCGTCGCCAACAACCTCGAGCGTATCCTCGCCATCGAGCTCTTCAACGCAGCCCAGGCACTCGACTTCCGCAAACCTGTCAAATCGTCAGCATTCATTGAGAACTTCGTCGCCGAATACCGCAAGAAAGTGGAGTTCGTGAAAGTCGACAAGGTGATGTACACCGAAATCGCCAAATCAGTGAAGTTCCTGCAGGATTACGACCTCGGCGAGAAGATTTTTGAGAAATAAAAAATACACATAAATATGGAAGACTTCACTGAAAATCAGCAGTTTAACGAGTTTGAAAACCCAGCCCCGAAGCGACCCAACGGTCTCACCGTGGCCTGCGTGCTCTCGTTTATCAGCGCTGGATGGTTCGCTCTGGGTAATCTGATAACATTCTTGTCGTACAATGTCATGAAATCGTTGACAACCGATGAGAATTATCTGGAGATGATGGAGAAATTCGCGCCTGATATGGACGAGTTTGAGGCCGCCATGGAGGCTCAGTTCGCCGTCAGTCGCGTGAGCTATCTTCTCCAAGCCTTACTGTATATTGGCTCATTCATCGGAGTGCTTTACATGTGGCGACTGCAGAAGAAAGGCTTCCATATCTATGCCATCTCGCAGCTTCTGCTGCTCATCGTGACAGCGGTGTTCGTCACCAGTGTCACCGGCGCCTCTATTTGGGGCTCCGTCATTTTGACAGCCATCTGGATAGGAATCTATTACATCTATTACAGGAAAACCTTGCAATAATGGACGAGAAGCAGGTCATAAAGGATCTTCCGAATCTTTTCAAGGAGCGCAAGCACGTCACGCTGGGCATGAAGCTGGTGTGTGCCTTTGCGATAACCTATTATATATTGTATTTCGGCCTTATGACCTACTTTGTCTTCAACTTCAACAGCGTTTACGACAAGGTCTATTTCGGCGACGAGCTCAACGATATGGTGATGGACAATTATTACGAGCTTTTCATCGCGCGTTGGGTGCTTCAGGCCCTCATCATTACGAGTCTTTTTCTCGTCTTTTTCAAAAAAAGATGGGGTAAATTCCTCTTCATGGTTTTCACCATCATGCTTGTCGCGATACAATACCAGACGATTTATCCTCCGGCGTGGCTTATCTACATCCTAGAAATCGTGATATTGCTCCTCATTGCGCCACTGAGGGTCGTCTCGAAGTTCACCGAGAGAATTCAGATTGAGACACAGAAAATTAATCCTTTTAAAGATAAAGACAAAAAATGAACCATATCACATTGTCGGGAGAGCTTGGCAGCGGCAAGAGCACCGTGGCCAACTATTTGATCAGCAAGATGCCTTTCAGAATCGTGTCGGCAGGACTTCTGTTCCGTCAGCTTGCCGCCAAACACGGCATGTCGGCCAAGGAATTCAATGAGTTTATCGAATCAGACCCCCAATACGACCATTACGTCGACGACACTATGGCCGAGCTGGGTCGCACCGACGAGAAAATCATCTTCGACTCTCGTATGGCATGGCATTTTGTGCCTCAGTCGTTTAAAATTTATCTCTATGTCGACGTCGACACCGCCACCGAGCGTATCTTCAACGACAAAGGTCGAGTGAGTGAGTCGTATTCCGACAAGGAGACGGCACGCCAGGAGATCATCGACCGCCGCAAGAGCGAGCTGCTGCGCTACCAGAATTTCTACCACTGCAACCTCGACGACTATAGCAACTATGACCTTATCGTCGACACCAGCCATGCCACCCGTGATGAGGTTAACGAATTGGTTTACAATAGTTTCAAGGCTTTTGAAGAAGAAAAAGAATACACCAAGATATGGCTTTCACCCAAGTCATTAATATTAATAGGTGACGAGCCTGACGACACCGGTGAGCCACTCGTTATCAACAAAAAAGATGGCAAGTTTGTCGTCGAAAAGGGCTTTTCGAAAGTCAAAAATGCCCTCCAAAATCGCAAAAGCCTTGTAGCTGTTGACTTTGTGAAGTGTTGATAATTTTGTTAATAAAAAGATGAAAATTTGTTAATCCAAACGAAAAGTTTTATATAACTTTGCAATGGAAATTTTAGTAAAAATAAGCTAAAAAATCGACAGTGACCATAGTTGATAATCATAGGATTTACTAAAAACGAGCAAAATTATTATATAAAACTTACAGTAGTATGGAGTTTAACCAAGTCTTTATCATTAAGAGAAATGGTAAGCGCGAGCCTTTCTCAGTCGACAAGATTAAAAATGCAATTCAGAAAGCCTTCTTGAGCGTCGGAAGCTTTGCACCGCAGGAGGTTCTCACCAACATCATGAGCCGTGTCAGCATCCACGACGGAATCTCGGTCGAAGAGATTCAGAACCAGGTGGAGAATGCTCTCATGGCCGAACGTTATTACAATGTCGCCAAGTCGTATATCCTTTATCGCCAGCGTCATTACGAAGACCGTGAGGTGAAGGACAAACTCGACTTCCTCATCAACTATTGCAACGCCCAGAACGCCGCGACGGGCAGCAAGTACGATGCCAACGCTAACGTCGAGAAGAAAAACATCGCCACCCTCATCGGCGAGCTTCCTAAATCCAACTTCATACGCCTCAACCGCCGTATGCTCTGCGACAAGATCAAAGACATGTACGGCAAGGAAGTGGCCGACAAATACATAGAGCTGCTCAACCATCATTTTATCTACAAAAACGATGAGACGAGCATCGCCAACTACTGCGCCTCAATCACCATGTACCCTTGGCTCCTCGAAGGCACCAAGTCTATCGGAGGCAACGCCACACGCCCGACCAACCTTAAGTCGTTCTGCGGCGGCTTCATCAACATGGTGTTTATGGTGTCGTCGATGCTGAGCGGCGCCTGCGCCACACCGGAATTCCTGATGTATCTTAACTATTTCATACAGATGGAATACGGTAAAGACTACTATCTTCGCGCTAACGAAGTGGTCGACCTCTCGACACGCAAACGCACCCTCGACAAGGTCATCACCGACTGCTTCGAACAGATAGTGTACTCCATCAACCAGCCCACCGGCGCACGTAACTACCAGTCGGTGTTCTGGAACATCTCATACTACGACAAGTATTATTTCAAGAGCCTCTTCGGCAACTTCTACTTCCCGGACGGCAGCCAGCCTGACTGGGACTCGCTCAACTGGCTCCAGAAACGCTTCATGAAATGGTTCAACGCCGAACGTCTTAAGACCGTCTTGACATTCCCGGTCGAGACCATGGCTCTCCTTTCGGAAAATGGCGACATAGCCGACAAGGAATATGCCGACTTCACCGCTGAGATGTACGCCGAAGGCCACTCGTTCTTCACCTACGTCAGCGACAGCCCTGACTCATTGAGCTCCTGCTGCCGTCTCCGTAACGAGATACAGGACAACGAGTTCAGCTACACACTGGGCGCTGGCGGCGTGTCGACAGGCTCAAAGAGCGTTCTCACCATCAACATGAACCGCTGCATCCAGTACGAAGAGCAGAACCGCCTGCCGTTCCTCAGCTTCGTCGAGGAAGTTATCGACCTCATGCACAAGGTGCAGATGGCCTACGACAGCAACCTCCGTTACCTCCGCGACAAAGGCATGCTCCCATTGTTCGATGCAGGCTACATCGCAATCGACCGCCAGTACCTCACAATAGGCGTAAACGGTATCGTCGAAGCTGCAGAGTTCAAAGGCCTCGAGATCAGCGACAACCCTGAGTATCAGCACTTTGTGGAACAGATCCTCAGCCTCGTCGAGAAGTATAACAAACAGTACAAGAAACCTGGCCTGATGTTCAACTGCGAGATGATTCCTGCAGAAAACGTCGGTGTGAAACACGCAAAATGGGACAAGGAAGACGGCTACAAGGTGCCTCGTGACTGCTACAACAGCTACTTCTATGTGGTTGAAAACCAGAACACTAACGTGCTCGACAAGTTCAAACTGCATGGTCGTCGTTACATCCAGCACCTCACAGGCGGCTCGGCACTGCACTGCAACCTCGAGGAACACCTCACACAAGACCAGTACCGTCAGCTGCTGAAGGTCGCCTCGGTGGAAGGCTGCAACTACTTCACATTCAACATCCCTAACACAGTGTGCAACGACTGCGGACATATCGACAAGCGTTACCTCAAGAAATGCCCTAAGTGCGGCAGCGAGAACCTCGACTACCTCACACGCGTCATCGGATACATGAAACGCGTCAGCAACTTCTCACAGGCACGCCAGGTGGAAGCAGGTAAACGTTACTACGCCAAATTCTAAAACAGGAAAATGCTGAAGTACTACAACTATGACGTCGTCTTTCAGGAAGTCCCTGATGAAGTGAGTCTGGCAATAAACATCACAAACTGCCCGAATCACTGCCCCGACTGCCATAGCAAACATCTTTGGGAGAACATAGGCGAGGAACTCACAGAAGATGAACTGAACAGACTCGTTGATATCTACAGAGGCGACATCACCTGCGTGCTTATCATGGGTGGTGACGCCTCCAAAAACGAGGTCGAAACACTCGCACATTATATCAAACATAATTTGAACCTGAAAGTCGCTTGGTATTCTGGACGTTACGACAACCCTCAGAATATCGGCGATTTTGATTATCTGAAATTCGGCCCCTATCTCAGCGACAAAGGCGGACTGAAAAACCCTGACACCAACCAGAAGTTCTATAAGGTCTTCAACGGCAAGCTGGTCGACCAGACCTACAGATTTCAAAAACACTAAAACGATGGAAGGCCAGGCAAAAACCCATATCGACATCGCCAAAGTACTGGCGTCAAAAGGCATCAAGCCGAGACGTTGGATAGTGCGCTTCCTCAACCGTCTGCTACATGTCGACGAAATCAACGAAGTCCTTGATATCTGTGGCGATAGGGAAGGGGTGGAGTTCGCCCAAGCCGTCATGGATTACCTCAATATCACCGTCGATTTGAAAAATGCGGAGCGTATCCCCAAGGACAGCAACCCCATCATCATCGCAAACCATCCTTTAGGCGGTCCTGACGGCATGGCTCTCATAGCCGCCGTGGGCTCGGTGCGCGACGATATCCGCTTTCCCGTCAACGACTTCCTGATGTATGTGGAGCCGCTCAAGCCTGTCTTCGTGCCTATCGACAAAGTCCACAGCAACCGTAACACCGCCGGTGGCATCAACGCCGCCTTCGCCGAAGACAACTGTCTGCTGTATTTCCCGGCAGGTCTATGCTCACGCCGCATCAAAGGCAAGATAACCGACCTCGAATGGAAGTCTACAGTGGTGAAAAAAGCCATACAGCACCACCGCGACCTCATCCCGGTGCATATCGAGGCAAAAAACCGCCGCCGTTTCTATACCATCGCCAATCTGCGTAAACGATTGGGTATCAAGTTCAACTTCGAGATGGCACTGCTACCTAGCGAGATGTTTGCGCAACGTGGCAAGACATTCACCATGACCGTGGGCGAGCCTATCCCGTGGCAGACCCTCGACGACGGCACCCCAGCCATCGAATGGGCAAAACGTCTGCATGACCAGATATATACCATAAAATAACTGTTTAAACCATTGAAAACCATGGATTTATCCTATATCATACCACCAGTGCCACGCGAGCTAATCAAAAAAGAGCTCACACGTAAGATTTTCCTTCGTAAGACAAACCACGGCAACAAGGAGATTTACATCACCACAGCACATATCTCACCTAACATCATGCAGGAGATAGGCCGCTTGCGAGAACTCTCATTCACCATGGAAGGCGGCGGCACCGGCAAGTCTGTCGACATCGACGAGTTCGACACCCTGCCCGAACCATATTGCTTCAAACAGCTTTTCGTGTGGGACCCCGAAAACGAGGAGATAGTGGGCGGCTACCGTTTCATCCATGGCTCCAACATGTATCGTTCCGTCGATGGCTCAATCTATACCCCGACTGCGGAGTTGTTCCATTTTACTGATGAATTCATCAGAAAATACCTGCCATACACCCTCGAGCTCGGTCGTTCGTTTGTGCAGCCTGCCTACCAGCCAGGCACCGACATCCGCAAAGGCATGTACTCGCTCGACAACCTCTGGGACGGCCTCGGCACACTGTCGCTGGAGATACACCGCACACGCTATTTCTTCGGCAAGATAACGATGTATCCGCAGATGAACCGCCAGGCAAAAGACATGATTCTCTATTTCTATCAGAAACATTTTCCTGACAAAGACGGACTGGTATGGCCTAACGAGCCTATGAATATTGAGATGGACTACAACAAGCTCCACGACATGTTCATCGGCCGCAACTACAAGGAAGACTACCAGATCCTGCACCGTGCCGTGCGTGAACTCGGCTCATACGTGCCACCACTCGTCAACGCTTACATGAACCTCTCGTCGACGATGAAATCGTTCGGAACAGCATACAACCACGCTTTCGGTGAGACCGATGAGACCGGCATCCTCGTGGCAGTGGCCGATATCTATCCCGACAAGGTGGAACGCCATCTGAAGTCGTATATCACCCGTAACCCATTGTTTATGAGGCGCAAATTATTTAAGATAAACAAAAAGATAAGCACCCGACGCAGAATATTTTTCAAGAAACATGATAAAAATCAGGATAAATAAAATTGTAGGGACGCATGGCTTTGCGTCCCTACATTTCCTAAACTAAAAATATGGCTGTTTTTTGTCATTCATTCTGATTGCAAAAATATACCATATCCCCGACATGACATCTCCCCATAATTAGTGATTTTACAAATTTTTAATACCCATTTTTAGTTATTGTTTGACAGCATATATTATCAGCGCAATCCCTCGCTTTAGCGAGTAAATTCTTCGTGGAAGAAGGTTACGGTAGAAAAATCTGTGAAAATCTGTGCAATCTGCGAGAGACTTTTATTATCTTTGCAAAAAAAATAATCATTGTCATGAAAAACTCATATTCTGCAAATACAAAAATGGCCGACCTCATCCTCGGCAACTCCAAGCTCCTGCTGATGATTCCGCGTTTCGGCATGGATCTCGGCTTCGGCGACCATAGCATAGCGGAGGTGTGCGAGAAACATCATGTCAATCCGCAGTTTTTCCTAATGATATGCAACGTCTACAGCAACCCCGACTACACGCCGACAGCCGACGACATCAGATCGGTCGACCATAAGGCGTTGATCAGCTATCTGTTGGAGTCGCACAAATACTACCTCCACGAGCGTATCCCGCATATCGAAGAACACCTCAACCACATCATCGAGGCATGCATCCCGAAGTACGGCAACACTCTTCGCCGCTTCTTCGACGAATACAAAAACGAAGTTGTCGACCATTTTATCTACGAGGAGAAAAACGTGTTTCCGTACCTCCTGCAGATTGTCGAAAACAACGTCAAATCCGACTATAAGATTAAGGTGTTCCACGAAAACCACACCAACATCGAGGATAAGCTTCTCGACCTGATGAATATCCTTATCAAATACCTTCCTGCCGACATCTTTCCAAAGGAACGTATTGAGATAGCATTGGATATCAACGAGTTATCGGAAGATCTGATGAGCCATGCCCTCATCGAGGAGCGCGTGCTTATTCCTTTTGTCAAAACTTTGGAGGCTTAAATCATGAAATCTGACAACAAAATCATCATAGTGGAGCCGTCGCCTATGCTCAGTGCCGGCCTCGCACAGTATTTCGACGACTGCAAGCAGATTGCCATCGTCTCGCAGCTCGACAGCCTCGACCGACTGGAGGAAAAACTCGCTTCTTATAACCCGGAGATACTGATTATCAATCCTTTATTGGTGTCGTTCGATGCCAACGAGACCTTCCAAAGGCTCCTCCGCGACTTCCCCAATATGGCTCCAGTTGCCCTTGTCAGCTCGTTTGTCGACAAAAACATCCTCAAGCAGTTCAAGGAAACCATCGAGATGACCGACAACAAGCAAAAAGTCGTTTCAAAGGTGTTTAACTTATTGAGTGACAATAATGTGTCTCAAGAAAAATCCGAAAACGTGGAACTCTCCAACCGCGAAATCGATGTACTCGTCGCCCTCGCCAAAGGCCTTACTAACAAAGAGGTAAGCGACCGGCTGTTCATTTCGGTCCACACCGTCATCACGCACCGCAAAAACATCATCCGCAAAACCGGCATCAAATCCGTTTCCGGCCTCACTGTTTACGCCCTGCTGAACAATCTTGTGGATGAAAGCGAGATATATAAATAGTCTTTAGTTTCTAGTCTTTAGTAATCAACGGTTAAAAAAATAAGGACTAGCGACTAAAGACTAAAAACTTTTTTATATCTTTGCAGTGATATTAACTACTTTTAAAACTTAAATAATTATACAACTATGAAAATGATTACTCTAAAAGCCGTATTTTTTTTGTTTATCTTGGCATTGGGATACGTAACGAACGCTCAACACTGGCAAATGATTCCGACAGGTGCCACAGAAGACATCTATAATATATACTGCCTGGATGAAAACACATTATTTGCATGCGGACAAAACGGCGTAATTTTGAAAAGTGAAGATGGTGGCGTGACTTGGCAGGAAAAACATAGAGAGACGGGTATTGATGCTCTTAGTGTCAGCTTCTCTAACAATGGAAATGGCTATTGTCTGATGGTCGGGGGGCAATTTTATATCATTAAAACAGAAGATTACGGAGAAACATGGTCTCCGGTAACACACAATTGTTCCAATACAAAATTTGTTGAAGTGAACCGGGATTTTGGCACAGCATATTGGACCGAATATGGCAAACCTGCCGAACTGCATCTTACCAATAGCGATGTTGTTTTCATCAGTCAGATTGGTTATTTGTACAGAAGCACAGATGGTGGAGCAACATTCGAATTTGTAGATCTCGGCTTTGACGAGGACAGCAAGGTATTCGCTTGTTTTGACGAGAGTCATGGCGTAGTGATTGGTTGTGAGAAAAACCATGAAAATGTGGTTAAAATATGGATAACTGATGATTATGGCGAAACCTGGGAGAATAAAACTAATTGCGAGTTCTCCTCTTGCGTAATATCATCGGTTTGTTTTAAAGATGAAGACCATATAAAAATATATGGAGAGTTCTATGATATAGACGGACATTTTCATAATATAATAGAAACAATTAATCGTTTTGAAACCATTACGATGACAAAATCGGATGATTTAAATACAGCCGGCTTTTTTGATATAGATTTTGCTGACGAGCGTGGCTGTTATATCACCAGCATTGAATTTGATAAGGATCCATATATCGAAAGTGGAGCGTCTGTTTCGGAAGACGGTGGAATGTCATGGTGCGAGGCGTCGCATGGCCTTGATAATGGGGATTTTATGTATGATGTAACTGTTTTTGACACCACATTCTTGATTGCGTCACAAAAAGGCAAAATATACAAATTTGACAACAGCCCGTTACAAGATATAGAGGAAAACCATATAGAAATCAGTATTTTCCCCAATCCAGCCCAGAACACCGTCAGCATCACGTTTCCCGATGGTGCCGGCTTCCAGTCGGTCGAGATCCACGCCATCGACGGCCGTTTGGTGCAATCGCAGATTTCGAATTTCGAGACCGTGAACATGTCAAACCTCGAATCTGGGGTTTATATCATGAAAGTGAATATGGCTGATGGCAGGAATTATACAGAAAGAATACTGAAAGAGTAGTTTTAGTGTTCATTCAGCACCACCATCAGCGAATCGACATTTTTCTTAAACGCCTCCATATTCTCGCTCTTCACCGGCTCCGCACTCGGTGACTTGAACTTCAGCGGGTCGATGTAGGTGCCGTTTTTTTGTAACCTGAAGTCGAGATGCGGCCCAGTCGAGGCTCCCGTGCTGCCCACATAACCAATCGTCTGGCCTTGTTTCACTTTTGCGCCTTGAGAAACACCCTTCGCAAAGCCCTTCAAATGCATGTAAGTGGTCGTGTACGTGCTGTTATGTTTGATTTTGATATAGTTGCCGCCACCTTTCGTGTCCCAGCCTTTGGCTATGACAGTGCCGTCACCAATGGATTGTACAGGCGTCCCAATCGGCGCCGCGTAATCCACCCCGTGATGCGGCCTCACTACATGATACACCGGATGCATCCTGCCATTAGAGAAGGTCGAGCTGATACGACGGTAGTTCAACGGCGCCTTCAAAAAAGCCTTGCGCAAATTGTCGCCGTTCTCATCAAAATATTCTTTTTTGCCGTCCTGCTCAAACCTGAAGGCATATTTGCCATAGCCGTTGTTCTTGAAATACGAGGCATACACATTGCCGATGCCGTAAGGCACCGTGTCGCCCACGATGTATCTCTTCTCAAAAATCACCTTGCACGAATCGCCTGGCTGGATGCCGAAGAAGTCAATCGTCCAAGCGTAAATGTCTGATAATTCGAGGATTAGGTCAGCGCTGCAGCCTGCTTCCGCCATGGCGTTCCACAGACTCGATTTTATCTCAACTCCCACGTGCTCAATCTCCGTGATGACCTCTTTTTCGCCTCTCCACGCTGATAATGAATCGGTTAGCTGAAAAACAGCGTAATTCGTTCTGTCGATTTCATAAATCCAATACTTCGCCTGCGGAATGCTGTCACGCGACAACAAAAATGTGTATTTGTTCCCGACCTTGATCTTCCTCACGTCGAAAACATTGCGGTGGTCCCTGTCGATGTGATGTATGGTCTTTTGGCTTACACCTTCTCTTGATAATATGGTTCCCAAAAACTCGTTTTTCTTGACGCAATCTTCCTTTACGTCAAGCGAATCGATGCAGATGCCGTACAAATAAACCGGCTCGGGCTTTGCTTTCCTGGATTCTTTCTTGCTTCCAGAATTGTCATTCCCGCCTCCGCAGGAAAACAAAAACAACAATACTATCAAAAATGGTGTTAATTTTTTCATAATGATTTTAATTGTATTAATCGAATGTAGAGACGCGCCATGGCACGTCTCTACAATTATCAATTGTCAATTATCAATTGTCAATTATTTCTTTGTCGCAGCCTCGTATCCCGCTCTCACTGCCTTGATGTTAAGGTCAACCACATCCTGGCCTTTCTTGCCGAAGATATGTGTAATGGCCTCTTCCACCTTGCTGAGCTCGATGCCGAGATAAGGGATGGTGGCTCCGAGAAGCACCATGTTGGAACGTGCCTTGAGTTGTTTGGCAATCTCGCTGGCATCGAACGACACCACATGAGGGAGCTTCTTCAACTCGGCATACACCTTCTCGATGTCAGGGTAGTTGCTAATGTTGACGAACGGGTCGGAGTTGGTTACCACCCAGCCTTCCTTGCTGAGCCATGGCAGATAGCGCAAAGCCTCCATCGGCTCGCTCGACAAGATGATGTCGGCCTTGCCTTCAGGAATGACATCGGCGAAGATGGGCTCGTCTGACAAACGCAGGTGCGAGAACACCGAGCCGCCACGCTGTGACATGCCGTGGATTTCCGATTGTTTCAGGTTCATGCCCATGTTGAGGGCAGCATCTGAGATGATTTTGGCAACTGACACGATGCCGTCACCGCCAACACCACACAAAACGATATCTTTTTTCATATTTTTCTGGATTTAAGAATTCAAAATTTAAAATTCAAACATTTATTTCTTTAAATGTTTCTTCAACTCGACGATGCATGTGCGGTGAGGTATGATCACAGAAACACCGTTGTAATTCACTTCTTCTTCAATGATCCTCACGTTCTCGTCATGGTTCTTTGGCAGCGGAACGATGTCGCGGATGTGTTCTGGCTCCACGCCGAGACCTTCGCAGATGCGGCGGATCTTGTTGTGTGCCGACGAAGGCTGACCGCCTGTCATAGCTGTGATGTCGTTGTCGAGAATCATCACCACGACGTTGGCTTTCTCGTTTACGCAGTCCATGAGACCTGTCAAGCCGCTGTGGCCGAAGGTGCCGTCGCCGATGACCGCCACGCTCGGGAAGATACCCACTTCGCTAGCGCCCTTGGCCATGGTGATTGATGCACCCATACACACTGTGGTGTTGATGGCACCCATGTTGAAGCCTAAAGTGTAGCATCCGATATCGCCGAACACCTTGCCACCCTTATGGTTGGCCATCACCTCATTCAAGGCGGTGTAGCTGTCGACGTGTGGGCAGCCCTGGCAGAGCGCAGGAGGACGGTTGGTAACGACTTCAGGTACTGCTAAAGTTGCCTCACTCTTCATTCCCAATGCCTTTGCCACCTTCTCAGCGTTGAGCTCTCCGTCACGGCGGATGGTCTCGTCAAGACGTCCCATCACTTTCTTTCCCTTGCCGAGGAAGCCCTTGATGTGCTCCTCAACGAAAGGCTGACCGTCTTCCAAGACGAGGATTTCGTCGCACTCGTCGTATAACTTGTTAAGCATGTCAAATGGCAGCGGATATTGTGTAATCTTCACCACTGGATATGGGCATTTTCCATCAGGGAAGTTCTCCATCAGGTAGTTGTATGCTATACCTGTAGTGATGATGCCAAGGTTCTTCTTCGGACCATCGATGTATTTGTTATATCCTGATTTCTCTGAAGCTTCGGTGAACTTAGGCTGCTTGTCGATGAGGTCGCGATACAGACGTTTTGCGTTAGCTGGAAGGAGCACGAACGACTTCGCGTCGGCTGGCTCGGTGAGCTCGTTCTGCTTGCGTGTAGGTCTCAACTCAACACCGGCGCGGCTGTGTGCCAGACGTGTAGGAATACGGTAAAGCACCGGAGTGCCAAGCTGCTCGCTCAAATCAAATCCATAATGTACCATGTCGTAAGCCTCTTGCTGGTTTGAAGGCTCCAACATCGGTATCATGGCCCAGTGACCATAAAAACGGCTGTCTTGCTCGTCCTGCGATGAGAACATGCTAGGATCGTCGGCAACAACTATCAAAACGCCCTTAGTTCCAATGATGGCGGCATTCATAAACGGGTCACCACAAACGTTAAGACCGACATGTTTCATACATGTCATGGCGCGTTTTCCTGCATAAGCCACACCTATGGAAGCCTCAAGAGCTGTCTTCTCATTGGCACACCAGTTGGCCCTGACACCGAGCTCCTTGGCCTGTTTAGAGTTAATGACATACTCCGTAATCTGTGTGGAAGGAGTGCCTGGATAACTGTTGATGGCACTGCCTCCGGCATCAATAAAGCCCTGCGCAATGGCCTCATCACCAAGTAATAAGATTTTCTTCATGTTAAATGTATTTAATATTTACTGATTCCTATTTTTATAATTCGGCAAATTTATGAAATTTTTTTCAATTGGCAATGCGTTTTTCAATAAAAATAAATAAAATTTATTTGTTGCGCGTATTAAAAAAATGTGTATATTTGCAGTTTCAAACGTAGTGATGAAAAAGCTTATAACACCCGACGATCTGATACGGTACTTCAAATGGAGCCCGCTGACAAAGCCTCTTGTGGCTTTGGCATTGAATATCATGGGCTTCCGTAAGATAAACCGCCTGTATTCTCCTTCTGCCGACCTCAAAAACAAGGAGTTTACAATGGATATGTTGCGTATATATAACACTACATACGATGTCAGCGCAAACGAGCTGAGCAGCATCCCGAAAGAGGGGCCGTTCATGCTCGTGTGCAACCATCCTTTTGGAGCCATCGAAGGAATCATCCTTTACGACGCTATCGCCAACGTGCGCCCCGACTTCAAAATCATGGCCAATTTCATCCTCGGCTTCATCCCTAATTTGAAAGATGTGTTCTTCTCCGTCAACCCGTTCGAGAACAACCCTGAGTTCGGCGGAAGCACCAACGGCATCAAACAATCGCTGACACAACTCAAAGAAGGTCACGGACTTGGAGTGTTCCCGGCTGGCGAAGTGGCCCGTTACCACGGACATAGCTACCCTGAGGATATCGAATGGTCACCATCTATTGCGAAGATAATCCAGAAGACAAAAGTGCCAGTAATTCCTGTCTATTTCGACGGAAACAACTCGCATAAGTTCTATTTCTGGGCTAAGATATATACCAAGTTGGCTACTGTGCGCCTCGTGAAAGAGCTGCTCAACAAGCGCAACAAGAAGATTATCATGAAGATAGGTAAGCCTATACTTCCTGCCGAGGTGGCGCAATACGAGACACCGGAAGCATTGGCTGCATATCTCAAAAACCGCAGCTACGCACTGCAGGCCAACATCGTCGATGAGAAGAAGCCTTTCCGCTCACGTGTGTCCGACCCTATCGACGCCCCGTTCAGAGCTTCGTCATTGGCACGCGAGCTCCTCGCAATACGTGAGAAGTCATTGCTGTTCACGACAGCCGACTTTGAGTGCTATCTCGCTGACTATGAAGACATCCCGCATGTGATGCACGAGATGGGACGCCGCCGTGAAGAGGCATTCCGCGCAGTGGGCGAGGGCACAGGCAAGAGCATCGACACCGACAACTACGACACCTATTATAAACATCTTATCCTCTGGGATACTAAAGAACAGACAATAGCCGGCGGCTACCGCATCGGTCTCGGCAACGAGATCTATGAGAAATATGGTGCCCGCGGATTCTATGTCGACTCGCTGTTCAATATCGACCCTAAGTTTGAGCCTTATCTCAAAGAGACTATCGAACTCGGCCGTTCATTCGTGTCAGTCGATTATCAAAAGGATCTGATGCCTCTGTTGCTGCTCCTCAAAGGCCTCATGGAGACAATCATGCGTCATCCGGATATGAACTACTTCATAGGACCTGTCAGCATCAGCAGCTGGTACCCTAAGTTCTACCAGAGCCTCATGGTGTATTACGTTAAGACAAAACACACCAATGAGGAGATGACACAGCTGTTCCACCCGAAAACGCCGTTCGTGCCTAACTTCAACAAGTGCGACATCGACGTCCTGATGGAGAAAAACATGGAAACCGTCGACAAGTTCGACCGTTATCTCATGAAACTCAGCAATGGCGACTACCGTATGCCGACCCTCTTTAAGAAATATCTCAAGATTAACTCTAAGTTCTTGTGTTTCAACGTCGACCCTGACTTCAACGACACCCTCGACGGCCTTCTGCTGTTGAAGTTCACCGACTACCCGAAGGACGAACTCGACATGATGCTCAAAGATGTCCCGGAGGAAAACCGTCCAGCATACTACAAACGTTTCGGTAAAGAATAAACCGTCATTTTGTCATTATTTTTCATTTTTGATGCAGCAAAACCGGAAATTTTTCGTTATTAAGACGAAAAAAGCCACTTTGGCATGATATTTGATGGGTTATTAATGAATTAACATTTAATCACTATGGAAGGAAATAAAGTATTGTACCGTTCACGTAGAAATCGAGTGATTGCAGGCGTTTGCGCCGGCCTCGCCGACTATTTCAACATCGACATCTCACTGATGCGAGTGCTGTTTTTTGTGGCTCTGCTATGCGGCAGCTTCGGCTTCTGGATGTATGTCATCCTCTGGATCGTAGTCCCGGAAGAGAACATCATCGGACCTGGCACCAACGATCAGTATCGCAGCCAGAATACTAACTATGGCGAGACGATCGACATCACCCCAAATGAGGAAGGCGAACCTAACAATGAAAAAAAATCCGTTAGCGGTGCGATGATCGCCAGCTTGATACTGATTTTCATCGGACTGGTGGCACTCATCGACAACTTCACGTCGCTCGCCTGGGTATGGAAACTGTGGCCTGTGCCGCTTATCATGATAGGTGTGATTATTCTTATGAACTCTTTAAAAAACAACAACAATGAGCAATAACGAGAACAAAAAAGACGACGGCTTCGGCAAAGGACTGACATTGATAATCATAGGTGTTATAGCCTTGCTTATAACATTCTTCGATTTCGAAATCGACTGGCATGTGCTGGGCAAGATGTGGCCTGTGTTGCTGATAATCATCGGCGTGTGCATCATGCCTATCAACAAATGGATCAGGACCGTGATTGCCCTGATTTTGCTGGCAGTAGGCGCCGTGGCATACAACCAGAAAGCCGATGTCACTAGAGTCAATAACAAGACGGAATATCGTTCAAAATGCACTCGAGTCATTATCGATAATGATTTAGATGACGACGATGATTTCGACAACGATTGATAAAAACATTCAAAAACAATATAAACATTAACAATTTCCCGGTAAAGACGCGATTCATCGCGTCTCTTACTATATATTAGGAGGTAAAAAGTATGGAATATAAAGATTATTACAAAGTTTTAGGCGTCGAGCGTTCAGCAACGCAAGACCAAATCAAAAAAGCGTATCGTAAGCTTGCCGTGAAATATCATCCCGACAAAAACCCGGGCGACAAAGCGGCAGAGGAGAAGTTTAAGGAGATATCGGAAGCTTACCAAGTGCTCGGCAACGAAGAGTCGCGTAAGAAATACGACGAACTCGGTGCCAACTGGAAACAGTACGAGAATATGGGCTACGACGGTCAGGGCTTCCAAGGCTTTGGCGGTCAAGGCTTTGAGGGCTTCGGTAGTAGCGGATTCTCCGATTTCTTCGACATGTTCTTTGGAAGTCAAGAAGGAGGTTTTGACTTCGAAAACATCAGTTTCGGAGGCGGCGGCCGTGGCAGGACTCGTACAAGAGCCATGAAAGGCCAGGACCTGACTGCTTCGATAGACATGACATTGCGTGAGGCCTATTTCGGCTCACAGAGGATGTTTAAAATAGGCAACGACACCATCAAAATCAGCATCAAGCCGGGTGTGAAAGACGGCCAGACGTTGCGCGTCAAAGGTAAAGGGCATCCGGGCTTCAACGGAGGCGAGAACGGCGACCTGCTGCTGAAGATACATATCACGCAAGATCCTGTGTATCAACGCGATGGCGACGACCTGATACGTAACATCAATATCGACATCTACACCGCTATCCTCGGCGGAAAGATGGAAATCGACACCATGAAAGGCAACGTCAACGTGCCGATAAAGCCGCAGACACAAAACAACAGCATGCTGCGTCTGAAAGGCCTCGGAATGCCGCATTACGGCAAGGAAGGCAACGGCTCACTGCTGCTCAAAGTACAGCTGGTGCTGCCAAATCATTTCTCCGAAAAGGAACTCGATTTTATAAAAAAAGCAAAAGAAGCGTAAAAACTTCTTTTTTTTGTTTGGGTCGTAATAAAAAAATCATTACCTTTGCACGTTTTTAAAATACCTTTTAAAACTGCATTGAAAATGAGAATTATTACGACTCGGACAAAAAATATCATATTTCTGGCTATCTCGTTGATGGTCAGTGTGTTATCATTTGCGCAAGGCGACAACTCCGTCAAAGGTTTCGTTTATGAAAAAGCCAACGGCGAGCCGGTGATGTTCGCCAACGTGTTCCTGAAAGGCACCACGCTGGGTTCGACAACCGACATCAACGGTTATTTCAACATCACCCGAATCCCTGACGGCACCTACACTCTCATGGTGACATCCATAGGCTACGACACCATCGCCGAGGCTATCAGCCTGAAAGGCAGCCAGATCCTTAACAAGAAATTCAGCATCGAGGAAGCGTCGATACAACTGGCGGCGGTGAACATCACGGCCGATAAGATTGAGGCCAGGACCGAGACCAAGACGTCAGTCATCAACATCACTCCTAAGACTATCACCAAGATCCCGACTGTGGGCGGTCAAGCTGATATTGCACAGTATTTGCAGGTGATTCCGGGTGTCGTATTTACCGGCGACCAAGGCGGTCAGCTATATATTCGAGGCGGCGCGCCGATACAAAACAAGGTGCTTCTCGACGGTATGATAGTGTATAACCCGTTCCACAGCATCGGTCTGTTTTCCGTTTTCGACACCGATATCTTGCGTAACTGCGAGGTTTACACAGGAGGCTTCGGCGCGGAATACGGCGGCAGAGTCTCTTCAGTGATGGATATCACCACCCGTGACGGTAACAAAAACCGCATCTCTGGAAAGGTTGGAGCAACGACCTTCGGAGCCCATCTCATGGTGGAAGGACCACTGAAGAAAGCCAAACGTGACGACGACTACACCATGTCGTTCATCCTCTCTGCAAAGAACTCTTATCTCGAGCAGACATCACAGACAATCTATAAAGAAATATTGAATGGCGAGGTTTTGCCTTATAACTTCCAGGATTTCTACGGAAAAGTGTCGTTGAACACCGCTAACGGCAGTAAAATAAACTTGTTTGGCTTCAGCTTCAACGATCAGGTAAATAACTACAAGTCGATTTCCGACTTCAGCTGGAGCTCTTTCGGAGGCGGTAGCAATTTCGTGCTTATCCCAGGAAAATCTAACGTTCTCATCGAAGGTAACCTTGCCTATTCGAAATACATGGCAGGACTGTCGGAAGCCAACAACCCTAGCCGTTCAAGCTCCATCGACGGCTTCAACGCAGGCTTCACATTCTCATATTTCTTGGGTAAAAACACCTTGAAATATGGTCTTGAACTCCTTGGATTCAAGACAGTGTTCGATTACACGAAGTCGAACGGCATCAAGCTGAATCAGACCGAAAACACCACCGAGCTCGGTGCTTTCATCAAATACAAATGGCAACTCGACGACCTCATCATCGAGCCGAGTTTCCGTATGCAGTGGTACGCCTCATTGGCCGAGGTGTCGCCAGAGCCACGTCTCGCAGTGAAATACAATGTCAACGACTGGTTCCGCGTGAAAGCTGCGGCTGGTATGTATTCACAGAACCTCATCGCAGCCAATAGCGACCGCGACGTCGTCAACTTGTTCTACGGATTCCTCTCAGGACAAGCCAATATCCCTAAGACTTTCAACGGAAAATCAGTCAATAGCAAGCTCCAAAAAGCCAATCATTACATCATCGGAACGGAATTCGATGTGTTTTACAACATTTCACTCAATGTCGAGGCATATTACAAGGATTTCAAGCAGCTGACAAGCATGAACCGCAACCAGATGTATGCCGAAAACAACTTCCCGGCAGGTACACCTGAGGTTTTATGGCGTGACTTTATGATTGAAAACGGTAAAGCCTACGGTATCGATGTCTCGGTGAAATATGAGTTCCTGAGATGGTATTTCTGGGCAGCTTATTCGCTTGGATATGTCAATAAAAACTACGAAAACGCTGAGGGTGAGCTGGTCAACTACCGTACACACTACGACCGCCGTCACAACATTAACTTGATGTTTTCGTATACCGGCGGCAACCGTCGTCAGTGGGAGTTCAGCGGACGTTGGAACATCGGTTCGGGCTTCCCATTTACACAAGTCAGCGGATTCTATGAACAATACCAGTTCGACAACATGGGTCAGGAAATAGTGGGCGTAAGTGGCGACCTCGGCATCATATACGGCGAACTCAACAAAGGCGAACTGCCATGGTACCATCGTTTCGATATTGACATAAAACGCCGTTTCTACTTCAGCCAACACACCGAACTTGAAGTCGACTTCAGCGTCACCAATGTCTATAACCGCAAAAATATCTTCTACGTCGATATCATCACAAGCGAGAATATCTACCAGTTGCCGATCATGCCGAGCTTGGGATTGACCTTATCATTCTAAACATGAATAAGCCTTCGTTAAAAAAGATACCACACGAGATGACCATTCACGGCCATACACGTGTGGACAACTATTATTGGCTCAACCAACGTGAAAATCCTGAGGTTTTGGATTATCTGAAAGCCGAAAATGCCTATCAGGAGGTGATGATGAAGCATACCGAACCGCTTCAGAATCAATTGTTTAAGGAGATAACGGGCCGTATCAAGCAAGACGACATGTCGGTGCCTGTCAAACACAAAGGCTATTGGTATTATTCGCGTTACGAAGAAGGTATGGAATACCCATTGTACTGCCGAAAACCTGTAAAAAATGGCGACAACCCGACTGTCATTTCGAGCGATGTCGAGAAATCCTCTGATGAACAGATACTTTTGAATGGCTACGAGATGTCCAAAGGCTACACTTTCTTCGACGTGGGCGGCTACAGTATCAGTCCAGATAACTCATTGATAGCCTACAGCATAGACACTGTGAGCCGTCGCCAATACCAGATTTTCATCAAGGAGATAGCGACAGGTAAGATGTATCCCGAAGTCATCCAAAACACCAGCGGAAACATGGTGTGGGCTAACGACAACCGCACGATATTCTATTCGGTGAAAGATGAGTCGTTGCGTCCATACAAGATTATGCGTCATGAAATCGGTACCGACCCATCTCAGGATGTCGAAGTTTATCGTGAAGATGACGCTACCTTCTGCGCTTTCGTAAGTAAAACAAAATCAGAGAGATACATCGTAATAATCCTTGAGACGACACTCACATCGGAGATCCGTTACATCGACGCCGACAACCCGAAAGGCGAGTTTAAGGTGTTTTACAAACGCCAGCACGACCTGCTTTATGGAGTGGGGCATTATGGCGATTATTTCTATATCCTCACAAACGCTGACGGCGCAAAGAACTACAAACTGATGCGAACGCCAGTAAACGCTACTGAAAAGGAGAACTGGCAAGAGGTTCTGCCACATCGCGACGATGTCCTGATTGAAGATTTCGACCTCTTCCAGGATTTCATGGTCATAGAAGAACGCTCAAAAGGCCTGGTGAATCTGCGAGTTATGTCGCATGATGGTAAGACCGACTATTATATCAACTTCGGTGAGCCTACATATACTGTGGAAACGTCAGCAAATCCAGAGTTCGACACACATCTGCTGAGATATGTCTACACCTCGATGACGACTCCGGCCTCGGTGTATCAATACGATATGGTTAAGAAAACAGCTGAGTTGCTGAAACGACAGGAGATTGTGGGCGGCTACGAGCCTACGGATTATGTCACGGAAAGGCTTTACGCACCTGCAAAAGACGGCATCTTGGTTCCGATATCGCTCGTTTACAAGAAAGGACTTGTGAAAAACGGCGACAATCCATTGGTTTTGTTTGGCTATGGCTCGTATGGCAACAGCGTCGACGCATATTTCTCTACAGCACGACTCAGCATGTTGGATCGTGGCTTCGTGTGGGCGATAGCGCATATCAGAGGAGGCGAGGAGATGGGTCGCTGGTGGTACGAGGATGGAAAGTTACTGAAGAAGAAAAATACCTTTACTGACTTTATCGCTTGTGCGGAATATCTTGTAAATCAGAAGTTTACAAATAGTAAGAAGATGTTTGCGATGGGCGGCAGCGCAGGCGGACTGCTGGTCGGCGCAGTGGCAAACATGGCTCCGCAGCTGTTCCGAGGCATCATAGCACAGGTACCGTTTGTCGATGTCGTCACAACCATGCTTGATGACACCATCCCGCTCACGACGGGTGAATACGACGAGTGGGGCAATCCAAACGAGAAAGAGTATTACGACTATATCTTGTCGTACTCGCCATACGACAACGTGGAGGCTAAGGATTATCCCGCAATGCTTGTAACCACAGGACTTCACGACAGTCAGGTACAGTATTGGGAGCCGGCGAAATGGGTGGCGAAGCTGCGCGAACTCAAGACCGACGACAACCCATTGTACCTGCGAACGGAGATGGATTTCGGTCACGGCGGAGCGTCAGGAAGGTTCGAGCCTTATCACGAAGTGGCGATGGAGTACGCTTTTATGCTTGATTTGCTTGAAAAATGATAATATATCAACTGTTTCCACGAGTGTTCGGTGCCAATGAAAGCAAAAAATGTGGCACCTTCAGCGACATCAACGATGCTGAGATTGAACGTATTAAGTCGCTGAGCGTCAGTCATTTATGGCTCACAGGCGTGATACGTCACTCTGGATGGCGCGACACCAACCCCGTGGTTACCAAAGGCAAGGCAGGATCGCCATACGCCATTGTCGATTACTACGACATTGACCCCGATCTGGCTGATAATGAAGCGGATAGGATGGCGGAGTTCGAGCAGACCGTCGAACGTATCCACAGACATGGCCTGAAAGTGCTCATCGACTTCGTGCCTAACCATCTGGCACGCGAATACAGAGGCGGTTTCACCGATGATAACTTTTATATCTTGCCGAATCAGAAGTTCATCGCTCCGACTGAAAATGGCGAGAAATATTACGAGTATCCTGCAAAAGCTACCGGTAACGACGTGTTTTCGCCGACTCCTTCATTGAACGACTGGTACGACACTGTGAAACTGAACTACACCAACCGTGACACATGGGATAAGATGTTGAAAATCATGCAGTTCTGGTGTGGAAAAGGTGTCGATGGCTTCCGTTGTGATATGGCGGAGATGGTGCCGGTGGAGTTTTGGCGCTGGGCAATTGCTGAGTTGCGTAAGTCATTCAATGTCACCATGATAGCGGAGATTTACCAACCACATCTGTATAAGAGTTACGTGGAGGCGGGCTTTGATTATCTGTACGACAAGGTCGGGCTGTACAACACCTTGGAAAACATATATCGTTACGGTCAGCGTGCCGACACCATATCCGATGTTTGGAAAGGCCTTAACGGGTTGTATGACAATATGTTACGTTTTATGGAGAACCACGACGAGGTTCGCCTGGCGTCCCGATATTTCATGAAGAAACCTGAAAATGCGATCCCATTTGTGGCATTGTCAGCATTAATGAGCCGTTGTCCGTTCATGCTATATAACGGTCAGGAATATGGCGAGGATGCCGCCGATTCCGATAATGGCCGTACATCGATTTTTGATTATAATTATATGAAAATCAAAAATTTACAAATTTTTGATTTTTACAAATATCTATTGAATTTCCGAGAGTCACATCATGCCATCATGCGTGGTGCATTCTACGACCTGATGTGGGCGAATCCTTGGTACAACAATTTCGATCCGCAATATGTCTATGCGTTCCTGCGTTATTATGGCAACGATAAGTTGTTGATTGTCATCAATTTCAACCTCCATGAAGGCCGAAATTTGACGGTGGCAATCCCTGAAGACGCTCGAAAATTAGTCGGTGGTTGTAATGATAAATACGATATATCATTAAACCCAGGTGGTTTTAAAATAATAACAATATGATAATTGTAAAGACGCACGGCCGTGCGTCTCTTCAAAATAAAAAACTATGAAAATCGTTGACAATGACAATTGGCTGTCCCCAGTGGCGGATGAGGTACAAAAGCGTTACGACCGTTTCTGTAACCGATTTGAAACCATTGAGAAACAATATGGCAGTTTGTCCAGCTTCGCCTCGGCACACGAGTTTTTCGGTTTTCATTACGACCGTATCCGCCGTGGCTGGTGGTACCGCGAATATGCCCCTGCAGCCCATTATCTGTCGTTGTACGGCGATTTCAACTGTTGGAATAAATACGAAAACCCTCTCGAAAACGTCGGAAATGGTATCTGGGAGTTGTTTTTGCCGGATTCAGAGTATAAAACCAAGCTGGTGCACGGCAGCCTGATGAAAGTCCTGGTACAATCGAGCATAGGCGAGCAGGAACGTATACCTATTTATATAACAAGGGTCGTGCAGGACGAGAACACCAAAGACTTCTCGGCTCAGTTCTGGAATCCTGAAAAACAGTATGTATTTGAGAATCAATCACCTAGGATTGACGATGAGCCTCTGCTAATCTACGAGTCGCATGTCGGAATGGCACAGGAAAAAGAGGGTGTCGGTACTTATAACGAATTCATTACCAATGTGTTACCTCGTATCAAGGCAGATGGCTACAACGCTGTGCAGCTCATGGCGATAGCCGAGCACCCTTACTATGGCTCGTTCGGTTACCATGTGTCGAACTTCTTTGCCGCCAGCTCGCGTTTTGGCACTCCTGAAGAGCTGAAAAAGCTGGTGGATACGGCTCATGGCATGGGACTGCTTGTCATCATGGACCTCGTGCACTCACATACGGTGAAGAACGTCCGTGAAGGTATCAATCTCTTCGATGGTACTGAATATCAATATCTTAAGCCTGGTCTGGAGGGCATTCATCCACAATGGGACTCGAAGCTTTTCGACTACGGAAAGACCGCTACCTTGCAGCTTTTGCTCTCAAATGTGAAGTATTGGCTCGACGAATATCACTTCGACGGCTACCGTTTCGATGGCGTGACCTCGATGCTCTACAAAAACCACGGAATAGGGGAGACCTTCGACAACCCCTGGAAATATTTCGGCGACGGCGTTGACAACGACGCGGTGACATATCTCCAGCTTGCCAACAAGCTGATTCATGATATTGACAATCAGAATGTTACGATAGCTGAGGACGTTAGCGGAATGCCTGGCATCTGCGCAAAAATTGAGGATGGCGGCATAGGCTTCGACTACCGTCTCGGCATGGGCTTGCCCGATTTCTGGATAAAAGTGCTAAAAGACCAGAGCGACGAGCAGTGGAACATGCACGAGTTCTTCTTCACCATGACCAACCGTCTGCCGGATGTGAAGACCATAGCTTACGCAGAGTCACACGACCAGGCACTGGTGGGCGATAAGACATTGGCTTTCAGGCTCATGGATAAGGAGATGTACTTCGCGATGGACAAAAAATCGCAGAATCTCATCGTCGACAGAGGCATTGCATTGCACAAGATGATCAAGTTTTTTACCATCACTCTCGGTGGCGACGCTTGGCTCAACTTCATGGGTAACGAGTTCGGACATCCAGAATGGATTGATTTTCCGAGATACGACAACGGATGGAGCTACAAATACGCAAAACGTCAGTGGTCGCTGGCCGACAACGACTATCTTAAATACCATTGGCTGGGCGATTTTGACAAGGCGATGCTTGATTTTGTGAAACAAACCAAGGTGATGCAGGCCGCTCCGGCGTGGCTTCTGAATGCCGACGAGGACAACAAAACCATCGTTTTCGAGCGAAACAACCTGATTTTTGTGTTCAACTGGGGACAAAAATCTTTACCGGGCTATATTATTAATGTAAAGCAGACCGGCGACTATGAAATCGTCTTCGGCACCGACGAGAAACGCTTCGGAGGCTTTGAAAACATTGATAAAAACGCAGTCTTCCCATCTGAGCGAAATGGCGACGCGGTTACTATGAAGATATACAATGTAGCTCGAACGGCTACAGTTTATCAGGTAAAAAAATGATGTTTTTTGAAAAAAAATGTTGCACAATTAAAAATAATGTATAACTTTGCATGTTTGAAAACAATTTTAAAATAAATTATACCATGAAAAAATTTACATTAGTTGCATGTTTAATGCTTTTAGGCGTTATCGCTTTTGCACAAAAACCAGTTAGATTTGGTGTTTATCTTGGTGAAGCTACTCCATTAGGAGCTATGGGACAAGGCGATGCTATTAAGAAAACTCCAGAGCATATTTACGGAGACCTTACACATTATGCTATGTTGAGTGAAAAGGGTGATCAAGGTTATGCAAGCATCGGCGCAAACGTTGGTTTTGATGTCACAGTGGCTCTTCCTGTTGAAGGCCTCGGCGTTTTCGGCGGTATCGACTTCTTCATCAATAGCAACAAGAATGATGTTAGAGATTGTTTTGAAGAATGGTCACATGAGATCGTAAAACAAGGAAATGTTTCAAGTGCTAAATTCTACATGCCTAACGTGATGAATATCCCGATTTTGTTCGGTTTGAATTATCTCCACAACTTCAACAAAATCGTTGGTGTTTGGGGTGAAGCAGGAATCGGTCCAAACTTCAGACTTATCTCTGATTTTAAATTTGAAACCAAGTATACAGCTTTAGTTGTAACTCCTGAAGGAGATTATGACGTAACTACTGAAACATATGATTACGACGCTGCCACTACACTGGGCTTCAAGATTGGAGCAGGTGTTATGCTTTGGAACAAGATGAGCATTGGTCTTGACTACTATTCTCTTGGAAGTTCAAAAATTAATGCTAATTATAAGGTTAAAGCTGGAGATCGCGTAGTTATTGAAGATAAGTTCAAAGGCGAAAATGATATCTACACTGGCGAGTTGGTCGTAAGAGTAGGTTATCACTTCTAAAAACAACAGAAAAGTTATCAATACCTGTTGATAACTTTTTTTGATGTTGATAAAAAAATGTTGCGGATATTCAGAAAACACTTAACTTTGCGAAGTGTTTGGCAACTAAACTAAAAAAGATAAAGAGAGGATGCCGAAAATCTCATATAGAGTAGGCGTAATTAAAATTATTAAAAGATGAAAAAATTATTCATTACAATTGCATTCGTAGCAGCAGCTATGTTCGCAAACGCACAGTTCTTTGTAGGTGGTAACCTCGGTATGGACTTTACAAGCGGAAAGTGGAAAGCAGAAGGAAATGGCCTGACAGTTACACAAGATCAGCCAAAAACTTTCGGATTCACATTTGCTCCATCAATCGGCTTCATGTTCAATGACAACATGGGCGTCGGTCTCGACATTATGTTCGGTATGGATAAGGCTACTAACAAGGACTACACCGCAGATCCTGTTGTTACAACAACAATTAAGACAACTACATTTGGTCTGGCTCCTTATTTCCGTTATGTGTTTGCAGAAGTTGACAACTTCAAGTTCTACTGCGATGCAAAACTTTTATGGCAGATGGATAAACCAAAAGTAAAAGTTGAAGGTAATGGCGTGACAGTTACAGCTGATGGTGCTAAGACAACAACATTTGGTGTCGGCGTTGTCCCAGGTATGGCTTACATGCTCACAGACAATATCTCAATGAACTGCGCTCTCAACATTCTTGAGCTTGGCTTCGCAACATCAAAGACAGTTGACAAGAACCCTGATGGTGACGGTGTTGACTACACAACAACAAACAATGAGTTCGGTTTTGGTGTAAACGGTGCAACTCCTATCACAATCGGTTTCTTCTACACATTCTAATATTTGAAGTGTAATTATAAAAAAAAGGCGCTGAATTTCAGCGCCTTTTTTTTTATTTGCAACCTTCGCAACCGCTGTCACAGCTGTCGCAGCCGCCACCGCAATGGCTGCAGCCTCCTCCGAGGTCTTCTTCCTTGAGCTCGCGGACAGCGAGGATCTCGCCTTCGAAATAGAGCGGAACACCGGCCAACTCATGGTTGAAGTCAATCTCGACAAGCTCCAAACTCACCTTCTTGATCTTACCTGGCATGATGCCGTTGCCGACGTTGAACTGAAGGGTGTTGCCTTCCTTGCAATGCTCGCTGAGCTTGCCGTTCTCGTCAAGAAACATGTCTTTCTTCACGGTGAAGATCATGTCAGGGTTGTACTCGCCGTAACCTTCGGCAGGAGTGAGGTGGAAACCGTATTTGTCGCCCGGCTCAAGTCCTTGCAGACATTCCTCAAAACGTGGCAGGAACATGCCATGGCCGAAAATGGCCTCCAATGGTCTCTCTTTCGTGGCCTGGTCGATAACCGGACCGTCTTTTGTGTCGTTGTGTAACGTGTAAGTCAACGTTACAAATGTATTATTTGCTACTTTCATAATATTTATTTAAAAATTAATTTCTAACTTCTAACTTCAAACTCCAAACTAATATATTCCAAATATTTTTCTTAATAACCATTCTAATGTAATCAATGCTAAGATGCTGATAAACAACCATTTGAGATTTATGAGGTCGTCGTAGCGCGTCTCCTGGCGTGAAATCGAGGTGATACGCTCGTCGTTTTGTAAATCTTTCGTAAGATGTTGAATATCAGTGATATAATAATGTTTTCCTCCTGTCTGTGCCGCTAATGAGCGCATGCGTTCGATATCGGCTGTAAGGTCTTGTTTCTCGATGCCTATCGACTCTACGGTGAAGGTGCCGCTGGAATTGTATTCCACTCCGCCAAACGTAGTGTGGGCACGATATTTGTATATACCCTCAGGCAACATGCCTACATTCAGATGATAATTGTTTTCGCCCTTGGAGAACACGTATTCGTACGTCTCACTCGCTGATGATATCGTGATTTGCAAATCGGGCTCGTTAACCAATTCGCGGCTTGGGTTGCGCAATTCAGCCGTCAACGAGATGTTTTCGGTGGTGAGGTAGCTGTCTTTATGGTTGACAGTAAGTTCCTTATCCTTCTCGGTGAGCAGATATTTCACCGTCTTGCTGAAAATCTCGTTGAAACCGTCGTTGTTTTTATGGTGGAAATATTCGTACAGTTTCCAGCGCCAGCATCCTGTTCCGAAGAGAAACGCCTGTTTGTTGCCATCGTTATCGATGGCGAACGCCAGCAGTGGGAGAGGCGTCTCCACATCCATCACATTCATGTTGAGCAGCACGTCATGGCGGCCGTTGAACGTGATATCGGAATGTGGCAGCGACAGCGGCGGATACGTATGTATCTCGTTTTTGATGTCGGAATTGATGGTGAACAGCCCGAAACCGTTGTTAAACCTGGCCTTTACGTCGAGGTTGGTGTTTGCCGCGCCACGTCTTATGGTAACGATATCCTGTGATTTGTTGAATGCGTCGAAATCGGTGTTCGCGCCGATTATCTGTAGAGACGTGCCATGGCGCGTCTCTACGATTTGATGATAAATAACCAAATCGTAATTATCAATATTATCAATATTTTCCCCATATTTTACCTCGAATTCAAAATGGTCATCCAATGCCGATTTTATTGCGGCGATGTCGGGATGCGGCGCACGAGCGATGCACAGGACACGATATTTTTTGTCGGTCACGGTGATAAATAAACGTCGCGTTTTATCGCCAACGATAATATCAATCTGTTTTGTGCCGGCATTGCCTGAATCGATATTGAAATCAAAGGTTTTCGAGAATTGGTTCGAGGTCACCGGAACCGTGACGTTCTCTACTTCTACGCCATCCATTTTCACCACAATGTTCATGTCGTTGCCCTTGTTATTCAATGCGTTGGCAGTCACACGAAGCGGGAAAAGCATATTTGCCTGCACCGTTTTGTTGTATTTCACATCCTTGATGGTCATCGAAGGGTGGGCTACAGTATCGCCAAGGGTCACGGAAAATATTGGGAATGGATAGTTTTCAATCGTTAGTTCTGGGTTAACACCTTGATTTACAATGCCGTCAGATAGCAACACGACTGCGCCGACGTTGCGTTTGTAATATTGGCGTGCGATGGTGTTTAATGCCTCTGAAATGTTGGTGTATTGATTGCCAAAGCCATAATAATCAATGTCATAAGCCTTTTCCAGTGCGTTTTTCACTGAGTCGACGCTTTGCGGATATTCCACCATCGACTCTGAATTGTCTTGCGCGAAAACGATAATCGGCTTCTCTATCTTGTTGATTTTCTGTTTGATATACGGATTGATGAACAGCATCACCACGGTGGCGACGACAATAGTCCTTATGGCGAAAAGCAAGACGGTAAGGCCCTTGCTGTATTTCTTCGAAAAGAGATACAGTAGCGAAGCGTAAACCGCACCTATTGCTAATGCCATAATAATCAACCACATGATTCTTTCAAAAATTTTTGCAAAAATAGTAAAAAAATCAATAACTCATATGTCATTTCGAGCTTGTCGAGAAATCCTTCTTTTCATATGCATTTGAGTAAAAGGATTTCTCCACTTTGGTCGAAATGACAAAAAAATAATATTGTTTAAAGAAAAATTAGTATTTTTGTAGTTTGTTTTTGATTCTTATGAAGAAATTTCTTGTTATTCAAACGGCATCCATAGGCGATGTGATTCTGGCGACCGCTGTAGCTGAGAAGCTTCATGCGTATTTCCCTGACAGTCAGATAGATATGATGATCAAAAAGGGCTATGACAGTCTTTTTGAAGATCATCCCTTTATAAATAAGGTGTACTCTTGGGACAAGAAAAAACACAAATACAGAAGCCTGTTTTCTATTTGGCGACAGATCCGTCGCCAGCGTTACGACTTGATTGTCAACATACAACGTTATGCTGCGACTGGTTTCATCACCGCATTCGGAAAGGCGAAGGAGACCTCGGGCTTCAACAAAAACCCGTTCAGCTGCTTCTTTACGCATAGAATCAAGCATGAGATAGGTGTGAAGGGCGTGCATGAGGTCGACCGCAACCAGAAACTGATAGCGCATATCACCGACGACAAGGCTGTGCGTCCTGGATTGTATCCTAACGAGAAGATTTTGGAGAAGGTAAAGCATTATAAATCAGAGAGATACATCTGTGTGGCACCATGCTCGCTGTGGTTTACAAAACAGTATCCCGAGGACCTGTGGATTCAGTTTTTAAGACAGATTCCAGCCGACCTGAAGGTTTATCTCCTTGGCGGGAAAGACGACGGCGCCCTCTGTGACCGTATCATCGCCAACGTGCCCGACAAACAGATTGAGAGTCTGGCCGGACAGCTCAATCTCTTAGAATCAGCGGCTTTGATGCGTGACGCTGCCATGAACTACGTCAACGACTCGTCGCCGATGCATCTTGCGAGCTCACAAAACGCTCCGACAACAGCCATCTTCTGCTCAACAACGGCCGACTTCGGCTTTGGCCCGCTGTCGGACGACTCGGTGGTGGTGGAAGAGAACCGTAATCTGAAATGCCGTCCTTGCGGATTGCACGGCTACAGAGAATGTCCGAAAGGCCATTTTAACTGCGCGTATTTTATTGATATTAAAGAACTTATAGATAGATTATGAACACTTTTGAACAAGAGGTCGAGCTGTGTGTGAAGCTGCTGCGTGAGGGAAAGGTCTTCATTTACCCGACCGACACTATATGGGGTATTGGCTGCGATGCCACCAACGGCAAGGCCATTGACAAGATTTTCAAGATCAAAAACCGTCCCGCCGGCAAAGGATTGATTATCTTGGTCGACTCGGTGGAACGCCTGAAAGACTATGTCGTGAATCCTTCGCCAGTGGCGGCAGATTTGATAAAATCAGCACATAACCCGTTGAGTATCATTTATAAAGAGTCGAAGGGACTGGCGAAGAACCTATCTGCCGACGGCAGCGTGTGCGTGCGAGTCACTACCAACGAGTTCTGCCAAGAGGTGATAAAACGTCTCGGACACCCAATAACATCGACATCGGCAAACCTGAGTGGCGAGCCATCACCGGCTAACTATGTTGACATCTCTGAGCAGATGAAAAACGCCGCCGATTATGTCGTCAGCCTCTATCATGATGTCATCGTCAAACCAAAGGCGTCAACAATCATTAAAATTAATGACGATAATTCATTTGATATAATACGTAACTAATTCGGTGCCCTTCGGGCAGAAATCCAACAAAATCTTTTAAAAAATCAAACAAAATATTCTACAAAAAATCAAGGAAGAACATTTTGAAAGATTTTAAAATAGATTTTGAAAGGTTTTGAGCCGAAGGCGACCATAAAAAGAAACATAATGAAAAAACTGTTATTGGTTATATTATTGAGTATCAGTGCAATAGCATTTGCACAGAATAAAAACACTAAACAGGCTGAAACATCGCAGAAGCTTGCCACCACGATGTATCTCATCGAGAATTTTTATGTGGACACTGTCGACATGCCGAAGCTTACCGAGGAGGCTATCATTGCGATGTTGAAGAGTCTCGATCCGCACAGTGCTTACATCGCCGCAAAGGACGTGAAGAAAGCCAACGAGGAGCTGGAGGGCAGTTTCGAGGGTATCGGCGTGACGTATCAGATACTGCGTGACACCATCCTTGTCGTCTCAGCTGTGCCTGGCGGCCCGTCGGAAAAAGTAGGCATCATGGCAGGAGACCGTATAGTGACCATCGATGGCGAGGATGCCTTCGGAAAGAAAATCAACACAGAGTATGTCACAAGCCATCTGAGAGGCAAAAAAGGCTCGAAAGTGTTGCTCGGCATAAAACGTGGCGATGAGTCTGAACTTATTGATTTTGAGGTGATTAGAGATAAGATACCTTTGAAGAGTGTCAACTCGTATTTCATGCTCGACAAGAAGATAGGCTACATCAAGCTTGACCGTTTCGCGAAAGAGTCGGCCGCGGAGTTTGAGGCTGCGCTTGCCGACTTGAAGAAACAAGGCATGAAGTCGCTAGTTTTTGACCTGAGGGGCAATGGAGGCGGCTATCTGCAGACGGCGTTCCAGCTCGGCAACGAATTCTTGGGAAGCAACAAAACAGTAGTATATACTGAAGGTCTGAAGAGTCCGAAACAGATTTTTGACACCGACAAAAACGGCAATTTCCGCGATGGCAGGCTGGTGGTCTTGATTGACGAGGGCAGCGCTTCGGCGAGTGAGATCGTGTCGGGTGCCATCCAAGACTGGGACAGGGGAGTGCTCATCGGTCGCCGCTCATTTGGCAAGGGGCTGGTGCAGAGACCGTTCAATCTGCCTGACGGAGCGCAGATACGACTCACCACTGCACGTTACTACACTCCGACAGGACGATGCATCCAGCGTTCCTACGAGGATGGCTCGGAAGAGTATTTCAAGGATCTGACCAAACGCCTCGAGCATGGCGAATACTACCATGCCGACAGCATCCATTTCCCGGATTCGCTTAAGTATTACACCTTGCGTAGCGGCAGGACGGTTTACGGCGGCGGAGGCATCATGCCCGACATCTTCATGCCGGTCGACACCATCTATTCTACCAAGCTTTTCAACGATTTAATTAGGAAAAACGTGTTCAACAGCTATTGCATCGACTATGTTTTGGCCAACAGGGATAAAATCAACGAGAAGTACAAGGATTTCAAGGCTTTTAACAATAAATTCGAGGTCGACGACGTTATGATAGAGGAATTCAAGAAGATGGCGGAGAGCAAGGACGTGAAGTGGAATGAGGAGCAGTTTGAACGTTCGGCCGACTGGATCAGATTGAGAATCAAAGGGATGATAGCTCAAGACGTTTGGGATATAGACAAATTTTATCAGGTTGTGATGCGTGAAGACAAGGTGGTGCAGAAGGCTGTCGAAGTGATTAATTCAAAAAAAGAATACGATAAAATACTGGGGAAATAGCGATTTTGTGTAATTTTTTTTAAAAAATTGCTGCCCATTAAAAAATAATGTGTATTTTTGTAGCTTGTAAAAAAGACAACTTGGTCTTTGAAAGATAAATTAACATTAAAATAACTTAACAAATCAACAAAAAATGAAGAAATTTCAACTCAAAAAGCTCGCAATGGCATTGGTAGTCATTATGTTTGGCTTCCAGGCTTTTGCTCAAGGCCGTATCGACCTTGCACCTAAGGGAGTGAGATCGACAGAGGCACAGAATGTGACAATGGGCGGTTTCACCGCATCATTCTCATTCAACAGCATCGAGAGTGAGCTTGTCTCAACAGAAAGAGGCAACTTCTCAATCATCAACATGGGCAACTCAGTTGCTGCTGGTAACATCGGTGACCCACAGGTCCCGGTCAACCGTGAGCTCATCGCTGTCCCATTTGGCGCAACACCAGTTGTTACAGTGAAAAACTACACAGTTAATGAGTACAACCTCGCTGACTATGGCATTGAGAAACTTTATCCAATGCAGGCTTCAGTGAGCAAGAGCGAAAAAGATCCTAAGTTTGTTTACAACGAGGCAGCTTATGCAGCTAAAGGTTACAACGAGGAACTTCCACTCGCTATGGTTACAGTTATGGGAACTATGCGTGGTGTCCAGATTGGCGCTCTCCAGCTCAACGCTGTGAGATACGATGCATCAGCAAACACCATCCGTGTTTACAACGACATCGATATTGAAGTGACATTTGAAAACGCTGACATGGCATTGACCGAGCAGACATTGGTCAATACTTACAGCCCTTACTTCAGAACAGCTTATTCAGCATTGTTCAACAACAGAGCTATCACAGACATCTACGATGAGCACCCTGACCTATGGGCTACACCAGTGAGAGTTTTGGTTGTCGCTAACCGTATGTTTGAAGCCGCTATGGAACCATGGCTCACATGGAAGACAGAAAAAGGTTTCATCATGGATGTTAACTACACAGACGAGATTGGTACATCAGCCTCAGCTATCAAGACCTTCATCACCAACAAATATAATGAAGGTGTTGCTGCAGGTCAGACCCCTACATTCCTCATCATCGTTGGTGACAACGGTCAGGTTCCTGCATCACAGACAGGTTCAGCATCACACTGCGTGACAGACCTTTATTACTATGCGGTTTCTGGCGGTGCTAGCGACTACTTCGCAGATATGTACCACAGCCGTTTCACATGCGAGACAGTTGCTGAATTTGAGATTGTCCGCGACAAATCTTTGATGTATGAACAGTACACAATGCCAGATCCATCATATCTGAGCGACGTTCTTCTCATTGCAGGTTGGGATTCAAGCTGGAACCCGAAAGATGGAAAACCTACCATCCAGTATGCAATGAACTACTACTACAATGCTGAACACGGCTTCAATACAGTTTACAACTGGCTCGAACAGCCTTACACTGGCTGCTATCAGCCAATGAACTATGGCGTCAACTTCGTGAACTACACTGCTCACGGCAGCAACACCAGCTGGTCAGACCCTTATTTCGCCAACAGCGATATCAACTCATTGACAAACCAGGACAAGTACTTCTTGGCAATGGGTAACTGCTGCCAGGCTGCTGACTGGGGTATCTCGGGCAAGTGCTTCGGCGAGGCATTCATCTTGGCTCCTAACAAAGGTGCTTACGCATACATTGGCTCATGCCCAAGTTCATACTGGTATGAGGACTACTACTTCGCAGTAGGTGCAACAAACACATTCTATGCAATGCCTACATACGAAGAGTCTTCAATGGGTTGCTACGACTCACAATTCCGTGATGACTTCAACAGCATATCATCTATCCCATTTGTTGGTAACCTCGCTGTTGCTTATTCACACGCCAACGGTTATCAGGGCAGTGTGTCAGACCAGTACTACTGGGAGTCATACCATGTCCTCGGTGACGGTTCTATCTGCCCATTCCATGTAAATCCAGAGGCTAACACTGTCAACCACCTTCCAACTCTTCCTATCGGTATGGACTTCTACACAGTGTCAGCTGATCCAGGTTCATACGTCGGTATTTCAAAGGACGGTGTCCTCTACGGCGCTGGCGAAATCGGTGAAGAAGGCACAGCCGACATTCCGATTACTCCTATTACATCAGGCGGTATGGCCAAGATCGTTGTGACACATCCACAGCGTCAGCCATACGTTGCTGAGGTTCCAGCTGCAGCAATGACAGGTGCTTACGTCGCTGTTGACAATTATGAAATGAATGCTCCTCAGGCTGACTATGGCGAGACAATCGACATGGACATCACCGTGAAGAACGTCGGTACAGTGGCAGCAAGCAACATCACAGCAACACTCACAACTGAGTGCGAATATGTTGAGATCCTTGCTGGTTCAGGCTCAGTGGCAAGCTTGGATCCAGACCAGATGGCAACAATGGAAGGCTTCCAGTTTGCAGTTGCAGAGAATGTTCCTGATAAGACCAAGGCACAGTTAATCCTTTCAGTGACTGACGGCACAGACGTGTGGGATGCTACAATCACCATCACACTCCACGCTCCAGTTCTTGAGTTTGAAGCAATCAACCAGACAGAAAGCAATGTGACATTCACATTCAAGAACGCCGGTACAGCTGCATTCTATGGCGGTACTTTGGAACTTACAAGCTGCTCACCAGACCTCGTGTTCAATCCTGAGACATTGGTTGTTGACGATGTTGTCCCTGGTGGCGAATCACTCGATATCATAACAGAATACACCGTTGATCCAAGTGTTGAGCTTGGTACAACATTCGAGGTTGCATACGACTTCACAACAGGTCTCTTCGAGATTGAAGATATCTTCGTGTTGAACTATGGTGATATCATGGAAGACTTCGAGTCTGGCACATGGGGTGAAAACTGGACACAGAGTTCACAATATGCATGGACAATCACAGCTGGTGGTATGAAAGGCAATTGCGCCAAGTCATCAAACAATGGCGTACACAGCTCAGAAGGCTACTGCGTGTTGACAGTCGATGTGCTCGCAGCAGGTGAGTTGACATTCATGTACAAGGTGTCATCAGAGAACAACTATGACAAACTCCACTTCTATATGGACAACCAGGAGAAGGGTACATGGTCAGGTGAAGTGAGCTGGACACAGTTTACACAGCCTGTTACAGTCGGTCAGCACACATTCAAATGGAGCTACACCAAGGACAGCTCAGTGAACAGCGGTGACGACTGCGGTTACATTGACGACATCAAGTTCCCACCAACCAACGTCATCACATTCATCGCTCCAGCAACAGACCTCGTGGCAGCAATTGACGGACACGATGTGAGACTCTCATGGACAGCATCAGCCGATGCAGTGTCATATGTTGTGAAACGTGACGGCGAGCAGATCGCATCAGTTACAGAAACAGAATGCACAGACTACCTCGAAGAGACAGGTGTTTACAAATATTCAGTGTATGCTGTCGATGCCAACGGCGCTATGGCAGCTCCTGTTTCAGCATTCGTTGAAGTGAACTACGACGGTGTCGGCGAAGCTCAGGAAGTTGCAGTCAACGTATATCCAAACCCAGCAAACGGTGTTTTGAATATCGTCACAAATGCTAACAACTATGAGTATCAGATTATCAACAGCGTTGGTCAGGTCGTCATGAGCGGCAACGCTAACGGCAGAACAGCACTCAACGTTGAAAGTCTGAACGGTGTTTACTTCTTGAGAATCATTGCTGATGGTGATGTTGTCGTAAGAAAAGTCACTGTTAAGTAAAGATTTTTTCAAAAAAAATTAAGGATGTCGGTTCACGGCATCCTTTTTTTTTGTACTTTTGCGAACTATTAATACTAATAAGGTGTAAAACTGATTATTAATTATTAAACCATTTAATAAAAAACATGAGAAAAACATCATTACTAACAGCTTTGTTCCTGTTGTTCTCATTTATGGGATTCGCACAGGAATGGCATGGAATCACAAGTGATTCTCCAAAAGCAATGAAGAAAACTTTGGTTTCTTCGACAGAAAACGAAATCGTTGTTGAGGTTAACCTTGACGGTTTCTACACACAGAATGTGACAACTCCTAACGGCAAGCAGACCGTGGTGAGTGTCGATAAGATGGCTCTCGAGCTTGAGGCCGGAGCACCACAGCTTCCATACGAGGTCGTGCCAGTTATCATTGGTGACATGGCAGAGATGAAGGTTGCTGTCGTTAATTCAAACTATGTTGATTATGAGAATGTTGAGGTGGCTCCTTCAAAGGGTAACTTCAGCCGTAAGATCAATCCTGATGATGTTCCTTACACCTATGGTGAGATGTATTCACAGGATGCATTCTGGCCGGCAACACAGGCTACACTTGACGCTCCTTACATCATCAGAGACTTCCGCGGCCAGAACATCGTGGTTCGTCCATTCGCTTACAACCCTGTGACAAAGACATTGCGTGTTTACACCAACATGACAATTGCCATGACCAAGGTCAGCGACAACGGTGAGAACCAGAAGGCTACCCGCAGAAGCAACACAATCAAAGTCAATCCGGAACAGAAGGCACAGTACGACCGTCGTTTCATCAACTTCGAAAATGCACAGTCAAGATATCCTTTTGTTGAGGATGACGGCGAGATGCTTATCATCTGCGCAGACCAGTTTATGGCCGGCATGCAGCCATTGGTTGATTGGAAGAACCAGTCAGGCCGTCCAACAACATTGGTTAGCGTGACAACAGCAGGTGGCAACAACGACAACGCTATCAAGAGCTACATCACCAACATGTACAACGACACAAACCACAACCTCGTTTATGTGTTGTTCGTTGGCGACTATGAGCATATCACACCACATGCTTTGAGCGGTGAGCGTTCAGACAACTGGTTCGGCCAGGTTGAAGGTTCAGACCACTATCCGGAGATCTTCGTCGGCCGTTTCTCAGTGCAGAACGACAATGATGTGGCAACACAGGTTGAAAGAACAATTTACTACGAGCGTGACCTTCAGGCCGATGTTACTTGGGGTGACAAAGGTATGGGTATCGGTTATTACGGCGCAGGTAGCGGTCACTATGGTGAAGACGACTATTATCACATTGACCTTATCCGCGACACTTTGTTGCACTATACTTACACACAGGTTACAGAGCATCACGGCGGTTCAGGTGGCGATGCTACACAGACAACTATCAGCGCTACCATCAACGAAGGTATTGGTATCATCAACTACTGCAACCATGGTAGCTGGAGCGGCTGGGGCGTAGCAGACTACAGCGTCAGCAATGTCAATGCTTTGACAAATGACTACATGCTTCCTATCGTTTGGTCGGTGGCTTGCAACGTGGGTCAGTTTGACTATAACACATGCTTCGGTGAAGCTTGGATGCGTGCAACCAATAACGCATCAGGTGTTCCTACAGGAGCTATCGGCGGTATGTTCTCATGGGAGTCACAGCCTTGGGTTCCACCAATGTACGGTCAGGACGAGATGGTTGACATCTTGACAGGATGGCGCAGCGCCGACCAGTTCAACCACACCTTGGCAGGTGCCTCATTGAACGGTAACATGGATGTTATCGACAAGGGTAGCGATACCAAGTGCCACGACACATGGATTCTCTATGGCGACCCGTCATTGATGGTTCGTACAACCAACCCTACAGATATGGGCCTTTCAGCATCACCATCAGTGTTGATGCTCGGCATGACAGAACTCGAACTCACAGCTGATGCAGAATATGCTATCGCTTCATTGACAATGGACGGCGAAGTTATCGCAACAACTAAGATTATCAACGGTCAGGGTACAATGACATTCCCAGCTTTGACAACTCCAGGCGTAGCAAATCTCGTTGTTCTCGGTTACAACAAAGTGACATATGTGGGTCAGATGGAAATTGTTCCTGCAGAAGGCGCTTACATTACAGTTAACAGCTATGAGATGAATGTCCCTCAGGCTAACTATGGCGAGACTGTCGACATGTCACTCAATGTTAAGAATGTCGGTGTTGAGATTGCAAACAACGTTACCGTTACACTTTCAACAGAAAGCGAATATATAGACATCACTTCAGCTGAAGGCACAATCGCCACAATCAATCCTGATCAGGTTTTGACAGTGGAAGGCTTCCAGTTTACAGTCGCAAACGATGTGCCAGACGGAACAAAAGAACAGATCGACGTCACTATCACTGACGGAACAAATGTTTGGATGGGTAAAGTGTTTGTAGAGCTTCACGCACCAATACTTCAGATGGCAGGTCTTTTGGTTAATGACAATAACGTGGAATTCACATTCGCTAACGTTGGTACAGCTCCATTCTACGGCGCTACATTGAGCATTACAAGCTGCTCACCTGATTTGGTATTCAACCCAGAGACAGTGACTGTCAGTGAAGCTGTTGCTGGTGGTGAGTCAATCACATTGTCAGCAGATTACACTGTCGCTACAACAGTTGAGCCTGGTACAACATTCGAGGTGGCCTACACATTCAATACAGGACTCTTCGAGATTCAGGACATCTTCGTGTTGAGCTATGGCGCTATCATGGAAGACTTTGAGTCAGGCGTTTGGGGTGCTGACTGGACACAGAGTTCACAATATGCATGGAATATCACCAATGGCGGCACAAAAGGCACAAAGTGCGCTACATCATCTAACAACGGTGTACACAACTCAGAAGGCTACTGCGTGTTGACAGTCGAAGTGCTCGCAGCAGGTGATTTGACATTCATGTACAAAGTGTCATCAGAGAACAACTACGATAAACTTCACTTCTACATGGACAACCAGGAGAAGGGTACATGGTCAGGCACAGTTGACTGGACACAGTTTACACAGCCTGTGACAGCTGGTCAGCACACATTCAAGTGGAGCTACACCAAGGACAGCTCGGTGAGCAGCGGCGAAGACTGCGCATGGATCGACGACATCCTCTTCCCACCAACCAACGTCATCACATTCTTGGCTCCAGCTACAAACCTCGAGGCAACAGTTGACGGTGGCAATGTCAATCTCACATGGGATGCATCAGCTGATGCAGACAAGTACATTGTGAAACGTGACGGTGAGATTGTTGGAGAGACAGTCGCAACAACATTGAGCGATGTTCTTCCACAAGATGGCATTTACACATACGCAGTGTTTGCAGCAAAGAACGATGGTCAGATGTCAACACCTGTCACAGTGACTATCGAGGCTTCATTTGACGGAGTCATCGAGGCACAGGCAAGCATAGTTAAGGTATATCCAAATCCTGCTAACGATGTCTTGAATATTGTGACAACTGGTAACGTTGAATATCAGCTCATCAACAGCGTCGGTCAGGTGGTTATGAGCGGCAACGTTGATGGCAGCGCACGCATCAACGTGAGCGGTCTCAATAGCGGTGTTTACTTCTTGAAAGTCAACGCTGACATCCAGAAAGTCGTTATCAAATAACTGATTTTTTGAAAAAATATGAAGGACGTCGGTTGCGGCGTCCTTTTTTTTATTATCTTTGCAAAAAATTATGTACCATGAAAAAACTATTAGTATTAGTTATTGGATTGATGTTCATGCAGTTAGCGTTTGCACAGGAATGGAACGCCCAACTCGTTTCATCAACGGATAAAGAGATCGTGGTTGAACTCAATGTCAATGGATTCAACACAAACACAGTGACCACACCTAACGGTGACGCGGTCGTGATTACAAACAAAAAGATGATGCTTCTGGCACAGGCTGGCGAGCCTAACGTGCCGAGTGCAGTGATTCCTGCTGTGGTGGGTGACAATGCCCTAATGGCGGTGGAAGTCGTTGATGCTCAGTATGTTGACTACCAGAATGTTGAGGTTGCACCTTCGAAAGGCGACTTCCCAAGAAGTATCGACCCAGAGGATGTGCCTTACACCTATGGTGCCATGTATCAGCAGGATGCGTTCTATCCTTCACAGATAGCACGTCTTGATGAGCCTTACATCCATCGTGACGTGAGAGGCCAGAATATGGTTGTGACACCTTATTTATATAACCCGGTGACGAAGACCTTGAGAGTTTACAACCATCTCGTTTTGAAGATGAAAAACGTGGGTGTCGACAGAAGAAATGTCTTCGAAAACCGCACAAAATCAGCCAATGTTGACCGTGAGTTCAACAAGATGTACCAGCGCAGATACATCAACTACGCTGAGTCGATGTCGAGATACACTTCTATAGCGGAAGACGGCGAGCTCCTCATCATCTGCCATGACGCTTTCATGACAGCTATGGAGCCTTTTGTGGAATGGAAGAAACAGATCGGCCGTCCTACCACAATGGTCGGAACATCTGTGGCAGGCAACAATGCAAATTCTATAAAAGCATATATTCAGAGTTACTATGCCGAGCATACTAACTTGACCGACATCTTGCTTGTGGGCGATGTGGCACAGATTCCTGGCGTGTATATCTCGGCAGGTTCAGGCTGGAACAACTATTCTGGCTATGGCGACGCACAATATGGTCAGCTTGCTGGCAATGATTACTACAACGAAGTCCTCGTGGGCCGTTTCTGCTGCGAGACAGAGGCACAGGTTACAAACCATGTCAACAAAGTGTTGAATTATGAGCGTGACTTGGATGAGACAGCCACATGGCTCAGCGTCGGACAGGGCGTGAGCAAGAACGAAGGCGCAGGTAGCGGTCATAACGGTGGTGAGGCCGATTATGAGCATATCGACAATATCAGAACTGACCTGTTGAACTACAACTACACCGAGGTGCACCGCGACTATCAGGGTGTTTCTGGTGTAACGTCGAATGCAAATATTGTCAGCCAGCATATCAACAATGGTGTGAGCATCATCAACTACTGCAACCATGGCGACGTAACGTTATGGGGCGTATTCAGTTATAGTAACTCAAACGTCAACGCGTTGACCAACGACTACAAGCTTCCTTACATCATTTCGGTGGCTTGCCTTAACGGAAAATACGACCACAGCAGTCCTTGCTTCGCTGAGGCTTGGATGCGTGCAACCAACAACGCTAACGGCAACCCGACAGGTGCTATCGGAGGAATGTTCTCATACATCGAACAGCCTTGGACGCCACCACAAGACGGTCAGGACGAGATGGTCGACATCCTTGTGGAGTCGTACAGCAACAACATCCGTCACACCATGGGCGGCGTCTCTATCAACGGCAACATGAAGGTTTTGGATATGGGTCCTAACAACAATGCCTACAAAGGTACCTATAACACATGGATCTTGTTTGGCGACCCGACGTTGACCTTGCGTAACGCCACACCAGCTGTAATGGATGTGACTGCAGCCTCAACGATGAGAGGCGACGACACCAGCTTCGCAGTTATGGCTGCTGATGCAGAAGGCGCTTTGGCGACACTGACATTCCAGGGCGAGATATTAGGCTCGGCTGTTATTGAAAATGGCGCTGCCAACATCACATTCCCTGCACCAGGAACAACAGGCACTGCCACTCTGACAGTGTTTGGCTATAACAAGAAAACATATATCACATCAGTGGAAATCACCGACGGACCTACACCGTCACCGTTGCTTGTTATCGCTGTCGCAACTCCTGAAGAGTTGACACTTGGTGAGACCACTACGTTGACAGCTAACGTCTCTGGCGGTACAGGCACTTACACCTATGAATGGACTCCGGCAGAGACAGTCACCGACCCGACTGCTGCTTCAACAACAGCTACTCCAACAGAAGTGGGAGAGATTATCTATGTAGTTACTGTTAGCGACGGCGAGCAGACAGCATCGGCCGATGTCACAGTGCTGGTGAACAATCCACAGCCGGTGGTGTGCCCAGGACCTGACAATTTTTCGGGAACAGATTATGTCGACGGTGACGAGATTGGTGCAAGATTATCATGGGATGCAGTCGACTATGAATACACCCTCGACAGATACGAGATTTACAGAAGCGACGACGGCATCTCGTTTGATATGGTACAACGTATCGTGAACACACCTTCGATAACACATTATGAGGTGATGGACCCTGTGAAGTCTGTCGGCATATATCCGTACCGAATCATCGCCTTTTATCAGAACAATTGCGAGTCGGATTATATCGAGATTGAGGTAGAAGTGACGGGCGACGACAATGTTGGCGAGGCTTTGGCAGCCAACGTGGCGATGTATCCTAACCCGACATCAGGTATGGTGACAATCAAGGCTGAGGCTATGCGCCAGCTTACGATCGTCAACATGATGGGACAGGTTGTGATGACAAAATCTATTGACAATGATGAAGTTGTACTCGATATGAGCTTATTCAACAACGGAATGTACATGGTCAACATCATCACTGACAACGGCAATGTCGTTAAGGTTTTGAATGTTTTAAGATAATGGAAATCAAGTTTATAGGCGCAGCACGCGAAGTTACGGGCAGCAAGCATCTTATTGTCACCGACAAGGGCAAGAAGCTGCTGCTTGACTGCGGCATGTTTCAGGGTAAAGGCTTGGAGACCGATGCCATGAACCGCAATATCATGGTTGATCCGAAAGAGATTGACTGCATCATCCTGACGCATGCACACATCGACCACTCGGGACTGATACCTTATTTCTATAAGCAGGGGTTCCGCGGCTCGGTGATATGCACCCATGCCACCCGCGAGCTGTGCTCTATAATGCTTCCCGATAGCGGTTTTATTCAGGAAAACGATACCCATTGGTTTAACAAGAAACGCTCGCGTCAGGGCTTGAAGCCGGTGCAGCCAATCTACACCGAGAAAGATGCCCGCGACTGTATGGAGCTCTTCATCGCTACCGAGGCGAACCGTCGTTTTTACATTGATAACAATATCAGTGTGAAGTTTTACAACACCGGTCACATGCTCGGAAGCGCCTGCGCAACCATCAGAGTCGACGAAAACGGACATATTACTCAGATAGGATATACTGGCGACATAGGGCGTTACAACAGCTATCTGCTGAAATCGCCGAATGCTTTCCCTCAATGTGACTATGTCATCACGGAGAGTACCTACGGCGACAGACTGCATGAGGCAAGAGAAGGCGCTGAGGAGAAGCTGCTTGAGATCATCGAAGACACTTGTGTAAGGAAAAAAGGCAAGCTCATCATACCGTCGTTTGCCATCGGCAGGACGCAGGAGATTGTATATATCCTGAATAACTTTTACAACGCTAACAAGTTGCCTAAGATTCCGGTATATGTTGACAGTCCTTTGGCTGTCAATGCCACTGAGATCTTCAAGATGCATCTCGACCAGTTTAACAAAGACGTGGCTGAGGTGTTGCGTTACGACGACGACCCGTTCGGCTTCAACAGCCTGCATTACATCACAGATGTGGCTAAGAGTAAGGCGTTGAACGAGTCAAAGGAGCCGTGCATCATCATATCAGCATCGGGCATGATGGAGGCCGGACGAGTGAAACACCATCTGGCAAATAACATCGACAACCCGAAGAACTCGGTACTTTCGATAGGTTATTGTGCTCCGACGACCTTGGGTGCGCGTATCGTGGCAGGGGAGAAGGAAGTGTCAATCTTCGGCATGCCGCACAAGGTGAACGCAGACGTATACAGCATCGACACTTTCAGCGGTCACGGCGACTACAGCGAGATGGGCGAGTACCTGAAATGCCAGAACCCCGACAAGGTGAAGAAGGTGTTTGTCGTTCACGGTGAGGCCAAGGTGCAGGAGAAATATGCCGATTATCTCAGGAAAAACAATGGTTTCAAGGATATTGTGATACCGGAACCTGGAGAGAGCTTTATGATTTAGGTGTTTACAATTTATCGTTTATTGAGTTTTAGGCTGAGGAACATTAAACTGTAAACCGTAAACAAAAAAAATCTTGACGGCTGTCAAGATTTTTTTTGTATTTTTGCAGCCCGAAAGGCGATTGTCGCGGGCTGGCGTAAGTCAGCGTGAGGAAAGTCGGGACAGCACAGAGCACCATACTTCTTAACGGGAAGGCGTTGGAGACAACGACAGCAAGTGCCACAGAAAATTACCGCCCGCAAGGGTAAGGGTGAAAACGCGAGGTAAGAGCTCACGCATTGCCATGGTGACACGGCAATGAGGTAAACCTTATGGGCTGCAAGACCAAATATACCGGCGATTGAGGGTCGCTCGCCCGAGCCGGGAGGGTAGGTTGCTAAAGACAAGCGGCGACGCTTGCCTTAGAGAAATGACAATCATTCCGCAAGGAATACAGAATCCCGCTTATGCCTTTCCTTTTTTGCCTCTGGGTTTTTCGGAATCCAGAGGCAAAATTTTTACAATAAAATTGTATTTTTCTCGTTTATTTTTCGTAAATTCGCAAAAAATTTGGTCATTATGACAGGCGACAGAAAAATACTTATCCTAACAATATTATTTTTATTCGTAAGTCTCTCATTATCAGCGCAGAAGCGATGGGAGAACTACGAGCCGGAACAGGTATTCCAAGAGGCAAAACTGCTGTTCGACAACCAAAACTACAGCTCGGCGGTGCAACTCTTCCACCAGTATCTCGACATGACCGAAGGTCAGAACACGCAGAAGACCGTCGAGGCGAAGTTTTATGAGGCAGCATGCTCGTCGTATATGGGTGCTGGCGAACAACAGCTCATGCTATTCTCAAAAGAAAATCCCACCAGCACTTTCGCTGTCAAGGCCGACTTCATGTATGCCAACATGATGTTCAACAACAGAAAGTACCGCGACGCTGTGAAGAAATACGAAGCCGTTGACGATGAATGTCTTACGAGTGATGAGAAAGCAGAGTATTATTTCAAAAAAGGCCTTTCATATTACCAGACAGGCTCCATTGACAAGGCTGAACCTCTGTTTTACAAGGCTGCATTTCTGGACAGCCCTTACAAAGACGACGCACGCTACTACTACGCTCATATTCAATACATTAACAAGAAATATGAGGATGCCATTTATAATTTCAAAAAGATTGAAAACTCGCCGAAATATAAAGACGTGGTGCCTGTTTATCTGATGCAGATCGAATATGTGAACGGCAACTATGCTGGAGTGACACGCGACGCTGACGCCATCCTCAACAATGCCGAGAAATCACGCAAAGTGGAGTTGGCATTGATAATAGCGGAGTCGTGGTACGAGCAGAAAGACTACGCCAAGGCCCTCGACTACTACAACGTGGCACGTGCCAACACACGCAAGGCATTCCCTCGCGAGGTGGAGTTCCAGATGGGCTACTGCAAGATGAAAACCAACGATTTTGAGGGCGCCATCACCAATTTCCAGAACGCCACGAAAAAAATCAACAACGACGAACTGGCGCAGTACGCCTCTTATTACATGGCGCAGTGCTATCTGAAGACAGGCCAGGACAAATTCGCACGCAACGCCTATCTGACGGCATATAAGGCTGATTTCGACCATGAGATGAGCGAAGACGCCTTGTTTAACTATGCAAGACTGAGTTTCATCAGCGGCGTCGACCCGTTCAACGAGGCAGTGGCGCAACTCGAGGATTACATGGATAGAAACCCATACTCGCCACGTATCGAGGAGGCCCGCCTGATGGTGATACACCTCTACCTCAACAACAAAGAGTACAGCAAGGCTATCCGTGCATTGGAGCGTTATCCAGAGCTTAATGACGAGATGCAGGCCATCTACGCACGCTTGACATACGACCTCGGCATTCAAAATTATAACGCCACCGATTACGACAGCGCTATAACATATCTCACAAAGACCGTTAACAATAGAATGACGCCGTCGATGGTGAAAGCCGACGCCTTGTACTGGCTTGCAGACAGCTATATGCAGAAGAAAGACAACGCCAATGCAGAGAAGCATTACACTGCGTTTATGAAGCTTGAAGGTGCCGGACAGTCAGACTTGCTGCCGATAGCCTATTACAACCTTGGATATATCGCATACGCAAAAGGCAATTTCCCTAACGCCATCAAAAACTTCAACTATTTCATCAATATGGCGAAGGGCGACAAGGAATACGAGTCGGATGCCTGGATGCGCGTGGGCGACTGCTACTTCATGGACCGCAGCTACCAGAAAGCCATCACTGCATACAGCAACGCAATGAAACTCGACAAAACCAACGCTGACTACGCCTTATTCCAGCAAGGTATGGGCTATGGCGCGCTGGGCGACATGAACAAGAAGGTAGCCAGCATGGACGAGCTTACAAAAAAACACACCACATCGTCGTTCTACGACAGGGCTCTGTATGAGAAAGGCATGGCTTATATGAGCACTAACGACCCGCGCTCGGCCATCGCGGCATTCAGAAGGCTGGTGAACGACCGTCCGCGCTCGGCATATGCACGTCAGGGACTGATGAAGATAGGAATGCTGTATTACAATGACAATCAATATGATAACGCTTTGGCTTCGCTGAAACAAGTTATCAAAGACTACCCGAACACTGAGGAGTCGCGTGAGGCGTTGAATATCATCCGCAACATCTACATGGAGCAGAACAAGACTGGCGAGTTCTATGCTTTCGCCAACAGCGCGGGCATACAGACCAGCGTAACCGAACAAGACTCAGTGTCGTTTGCGACGGCGGAGAACTTCTTCCAGCAGGGCAAATATCAGGACGCTCTCAACGCCTCCGAGCAATACATCAGGCAGTTCCCGAATGGAGCTTATCTGTTGAAAATCAATTACTACGGATGTACATCGTTGGAGAAACTGGGCAGAGCTAACGAAACCAAGCCATATTTGGAATATATCGTAACACAGCCCGACAACGACTATACCGACAACGCTTTGCTGAAGCTGGCAGGCATGGAAAAAGCCGCCGAGAACTACCAAAAAGCCGCAGAATATTATCAGAGATTGATACAAATCACTGAAAATCAGAAGGTTAAGGCGCAGGCGATGGAGGGTCTGATGATTTGCCAGTATAAACTTGGGGAGTATGACGCCACAATTGAAACTGGTAAAGCGCTTGCAGCGATACCAAATCTGCAGCAAAACAAGAAAAACCTGGTGAACTACTACGTGGGTAAGTCGATGTACAAGAAAGGCGACTACCGGACGGCTTTGGGCAAACTCGATGCATGCTCGAAGAAAGAACGTAGCGAGATGGGTGCCGACGCCGCCTATCATGTGGTGCTTTGCAACTGGAAGCTTAACAATCTCGACGAAGCTGAGGAGAGCGTGTTTTACATCTCCGACAACTTCAGCAACTACAGCTATTACGTGGCGATGTCGTTTGTGACGCTGGCCGACGTCTACGTAGCAAAGGGCAACGTGTTCCAGGCCAAAGAGACGCTCAAGAGTGTTGTCGACAACTATCCGAGTGGTGAGCCGAAGGAGCTGGCACAACGCAAGCTGACCGAAATCGAGAATAACGAATCAAACTATGAGGAGGACGCGGAATGAAGAATAAATCGTTGATAATCAGTATATTGTTCGTTTTTGTAAGTGTCATTGCAAACGCTCAGGGGCATAATGAGCAGGTGACGGTGGAAGGAACTTACCGTCCACAGATAAAACGCTCGGAGCGCCTGCAGAAGACCCCGGAGACACCTGTCAACGAGTTTAATATTCCGAACTACAAGGCTGAGACGCGCGATTTCAACTACAACTACAACATGGAGGTGGAGACAATGAGCGCCATCAACTACAAGGCGGAATACGGAGTGGAGGAGAAGAGCAACTTCCTGAAAGCAGGTATCGGTACCCGACTCTCGCCGGTGTTCCTGTTCCGTCACTACGGCGACTTGTCGAACACCATGAGCCTCGGTGTGGGCGTGAACCACTATTCGTCGTGGCTCGACATGAAAGACTATAAGAAGTCGTCGTTTATGAACAACGACTTTAACATCATGACTGTCAATAAGTTCAAGGGCGGACAGCTGCGTGCGTTCGGTGACTACAAATACGATATGTACCACCTGAGAGCTTACGATGACATCGAAAACCCAAACGGACGTAACATCCACTCGTTCAATCTGGGCGCTAAATGGCTCTCCAATGGCTCCAGCTACCGCGATTTCTACACTGAGTTTGGCGGCGACTACCGTGCCACATGGATTCCGGGCGGCTTGACCGAGCATCAGGTCAACGCGCAGGCTTATATGGCGTATTCCGACAACTGGTTTGATTACAAGAACATAAACGACTTACAGACATTCGCGGCCAATGTCGACCTCAACTACAACAATGTTTTCCAGAACCAGTTGCTGGTGGCGTTGAACCCATATTTCATGATGAGCGGTGATTTTTACCACATACATGCCGGTCTGCGTCTCGACTTCAAGACAGGTGACAATATTGGCATCTATCCTGATGTGCTTGGTAGCGTGTTTATGCTCGATAATATGCTTGAGTTTTACGCCAAGTTCGGCGGTCGCTCGAAGATCAACACCTTTGCCGATATCGTGGCCGAAAACCCGTTTGTGACGACAAATTTCACCAACTTCAGTGAGTTTGGCTACGAGAAGACCAAGTTCGACTTCCAGGCAGGTGTCAAAGCCAAGGTTCTCAATAACTTGGACGCTCATGTGGGAGTGCGTTTCCGCAATATCAAAAACAGCGTTTTCTTCGTTCCTGACACTGATTTTTATGCCATCTACGACGAGGACGCGACGGTATACCATCTGCAGGCGTTCGACATAGTGTTTGAAGACTATAAAGTGGTGAACGTGCTTGCCGACGTGCATTGGAAAGCCATGGAAAAACTCGATATCGCGGCGGAACTGTCGGTCAACAGCTATACTCTTGTCGACAAAACGGCGAAGGCATGGTACAAACCGTCGTTCACCATGACTTTGCGTGGCGATTACCGTCTCGACGAGACATGGAAATTCAACGCCTCGATGTTGCTTATGGGCAAACGCTGGGCTCTGAATCTCGACAATGTCGCCGACCAGCTTGATCCGGCCTTCGACTTCCAAGTCGGCGCCGACTATCAGATCATGGAAGACCTCGCGGCTTTCGCCGAAATACATAATCTTTTCCACGACAAATACCAACTTTATTACAACTATCCGAGCGTCGGATTTGAGATTTTTGTGGGTATAAAATACCGTTTCTAAATCGAGCAAAACTTTTAGCAAAAAAAGCTAAAAATCTGTCATTTTTTTCATTGTTATTTCAAAGAAATTTCTTATCTTTGCAAGGTTTATTTGAAATAATAATTAAAAAAGAAATTTATATAGGAAAATGACAGAAGAAGAAAAAATCCAGAATGCTGAGAGCAACTACGGTGCCAATAACATTCAGGTTCTTGAAGGTTTGGAGGCGGTGCGCAAACGTCCCGCCATGTACATCGGCGACGTCAACGTGAGAGGTTTGCACCACTTGGTTTATGAGGTGGTCGACAACTCCATCGACGAGGCTATGGCTGGTTATTGTGACAGAGTCGATATCGAGATTTTACCAGGCAATTCAATTTCAGTCGTCGATAACGGACGTGGTATTCCGACGGGCATGCACGAGAAAGAGAAACGCTCGGCTCTCGAGGTTGTTTTGACAGTGCTTCACGCAGGTGGTAAGTTTGACAAAGGTTCATATAAGGTCTCTGGCGGTCTGCACGGCGTCGGCGTCAGCTGCGTCAACGCTCTTTCGAAACATTTGAAGGCAGAGGTGCACCGCGAAGGCAAGATCTTCGTGCAGGAATACGAATATGGCAAGCCTCTCTACCCAGTGAAAGTGGTGGGCGAAGCTCATGACCACGGCACACGTATCACCTTCACTCCAGACGACAGCATTTTCATCACCAACGAATACAGCTACGACATCCTAGCAGCACGTATGCGCGAGCTGGCATATCTTAACAAAGGCATCAGAATCACTCTTTCGGACAAGAGAATCGACCCTGAGACAGGTAACGAGGGCAAGAGCGACGAGTTCCATTCGGCAAACGGCCTCATCGACTTTATCAATTATCTTGACGAAAACCGTGAGAAGCTCACTCCGGAACCTATCGCAATTCAGGGCGAGACGGATAACGTGCCGGTTGAGATAGCGTTGGAATACAACACTTCTTACTCAGAAAATCTTCATTCATACGTTAATAATATCAACACTCACGAAGGTGGTACTCACCTCGCGGGCTTCCGTCGTGGCTTGACCCGTACCTTGAAGGCCTACGCCGACAAGGAAGGCATGTTCTCGAAGCTGAAATTCGAAATCAACGGAGACGACTTCCGCGAAGGATTGACAGCTATCATCTCGGTGAAGGTGCCGGAACCACAGTTTGAGGGTCAGACCAAGACCAAGCTCGGTAACAACGAGGTGATGGGTATCGTGGACAAGATTGTGAGCGAGCACCTCTCGAATTACCTCGAGGAACACCCGAAAGAGGCAAAGATGATCGTCGACAAGGTTGTTCTTGCAGCAACAGCACGTCACGCAGCCCGTAAGGCACGTGAGCTCGTGCAGCGCAAAGGCGCATTGTCGGGTGGCGGACTCCCAGGCAAGCTCGCCGACTGTTCGGAACGTGACCCGGAACAGACAGAGCTTTATCTCGTCGAGGGTGACTCAGCAGGTGGATCGGCAAAACAAGGCCGTGACCGTCGTTTCCAGGCGATTTTACCTTTGAGAGGTAAGATTTTGAACGTTGAAAAAGCAATGCAACACAGAGCCTTCGAGAGCGAAGAGATCAGAAACATCTACACCGCACTCGGCGTGACAATCGGAACGGAAGAGGACAGCAAAGCATTGAATATCGAGAAGTTGCGTTACCACAAGATTATCATCATGACCGATGCTGATGTGGACGGTAGCCACATTTCAACCCTGATTTTGACATTCTTCTATCGTTATATGCCAGAACTCATAGAGAAAGGCTACGTCTATATCGCTACACCGCCTTTATATCTCGTGAAGAAAGGCAAAAAAGAGAAATATTGCTGGACAGAGGAACAGCGTCTGCAGCTCCTCGACGAGATGGGTCAGGACGCGCATGTGCAGCGTTATAAAGGTCTTGGTGAGATGAACCCGGAACAGCTATGGATGACGACCATGAACCCTGAGTTCCGCACACTCCGTAAGATTCACATCGAGAACGGAGCCGAGGCTGACTATATTTTCTCCATGCTGATGGGCGATGAAGTGGGTCCGCGCCGCGAATTCATCGAACAAAACGCCACATACGCTAACATTGATGCATAAAATTTTACATTTATGGATAACAAACTTGATATTTTAACAAAGAAAATCTACGAACAGGGTGTCGAGAAAGCCAATCATGACTCCGTGGAAATCGTGGAAAACGCCAAGAAAGAGGCTGAGAAGATTCTCGCTGACGCCAAATCTGAGGCTGAACGTATTGTAAATCAAGCGAATAAAGAAGCTGAAGAGCTCAAGACAAAGGTCAACGCTGACGTGAAGATGGCTGCCACACAGAGTATCGCCGTCACCAAGCAGGAGATTGAGAAGATGGTGGTGACAAGCGCTGCCGAGCAAGGTGTGAAGGCCGCTATGACATCGGCTGACTTCGTGAAAGAGCTGATAAAAGATATCGTCAAGGCGTTCAACCCTGAAAACGCATCACCAGTGGCACTCGACCTGATCCTACCTGAGGCGATGAAGGCTGAACTCGAGCCTTTCGTGAAAAACGAGATTAGCAAGGCATTCAAAAACGAGGTCAATGTGAGCTTCAACAAGAAGATCGGCGGCGGCTTCAAGGTGGCTCCAAAGGACGGTGGCTATGTGCTGCAATTTACCGACGAGGAGTTTAACCAGCTGATTTCCAACTATTTGCGTCCTGCGACGAAGAAAATTCTGTTCGGCTAATGGATAACTACGTTTATATCGTTGCCAGTCTGCCTGATATAGCGGTGAGTTACGAAGGCGCGTCTTTCGACTACGCGGCTGTCAAGGAGAGTATTGTCGAGCTTCTTTCAGAAAAAGACCAGAAATTGGTCGAGCTTTTTGAGGAAGGCTTCGACGAGAACACCCTTGGCGCTGAGTTTTACAAGAAGGCCGCCGAGAGCAAGAACCGTTTCATCCGCGAGTATTTCGACTTTGACGGCAGGCTGCGTAACATGAAGGTCGCTTATCTGGCCAAACGTCTCGACAAAAAAGGCGACGCTTACCTTGTCGACATGCCGGAAGCCGATTTCGAGGAGGAGAGTCAGATTAAGGATATCCTCGCCAACGACGACTTCGTGCTTCGCGAGCAGAAGATGGACGAGCTGAAGTGGGAGAAGGCAAGCGACATCGCACGAATGGATTACTTTAACATGAACGCCATCCTAGCATTTTTAGTTAAAGCTAAGACAGTCCAGCGTTGGGCTGAGCTTGACAAGGCGAAAGGCGAGGAGATGTTCAGAAAACTCGTGAAAGAGGTTCGTGGAACTTTTGAAGGAATAAAAAATAATGCATGAAATATATGAAAACTAAAGGAAAAGTTACAGGTATCATCTCCAACTTGGTGACCGTCGAGGTGGACGGCCCGGTGGCACAGAATGAGATCTGCTTCATCGACTTGGCGGGTGTCAAGCTGATGGCGGAGGTCATCAAGGTGAACGGGAACAAGGCCTCGGTGCAGGTGTTTGAGAGCACCCGTGGTATGCAGATCGGCGACAAGGTGGAGTTCCAGGGCTACATGCTTGAAGTGACCCTCGGACCTGGTCTGCTTTCGAGCAATTTCGACGGCTTGCAGAACAACCTCGCCACCATGGAAGACGTCTTCCTGAAACGTGGCGAATACACCAAGCCATTGGACGAGAACAAGTTATGGGACTTCACACCGATAGCCAAGGCGGGCGACCAGGTGATTGCTGCCGACTGGCTCGGCGAGGTGAAAGAAGGCTGGTTGCCTCATAAAATCATGGTGCCGTTCTCATTTGAGGGCACTTACAACGTGAAAAAAGTGGCTGAAGCCGGACAATATAAGATCAACGACACCATTGCGGTGCTTACCAACGCCGACGGTGAGGACGTCAACGTCACCATGGTGCAGAAATGGCCGGTGAAGGTCGCTATAGGCGGATACGTCGAGAAACCGCGTCCTTTCAAGGTGATGGAGACAGGCGTTCGTACCATCGACACACTCAACCCTATCGCGGAAGGCGGCACGGGCTTCATCCCGGGACCTTTCGGATGCGGCAAGACGGTGCTTCAGCACGCCTTGGCAGAACAAGCCGACGCCGATGTCATCATCATGGCGGCATGCGGCGAGCGTGCTAACGAGGTGGTGGAGATCTTTACCGAATTCCCTGAATTGAAAGATAAACATACTGGCCGCAGCCTGATGGAACGAACCATCATCATCTGCAACACTTCTAACATGCCGGTGGCAGCCCGTGAGGCTTCAGTGTACACCGCCATGACCCTCGGCGAATACTACCGCGCCATGGGAATGAAGGTGTTGCTCCTCGCTGACTCCACTTCACGTTGGGCACAGGCACTGCGTGAGATGAGTAACCGTCTGGAAGAGCTGCCAGGTCAGGATGGCTTCCCAGTCGACCTCTCGGCAATCATCTCAAGTTTCTATGCGAGAGCAGGTTACGTGAAACTCAACAACGGTCAGTCGGGCTCAATCACCTTCATCGGAACGGTGTCGCCTGCTGGCGGTAACCTGAAAGAGCCTGTCACCGAGTCGACGAAGAAGGCGGCACGTTGCTTCTACGGACTTTCGCAGAACCGCGCCGACAAGAAACGTTATCCGGCTGTCGACCCTGTCGATTCATATTCGAAATATCTTGAATATCCAGAGATCATTGAGTATCTTGATAACAAAATCGAAAAAGGATGGGTCGACAAAGTCACCAAGACGAAATACATCATCCGTAAGGGTAAAGACGCTTACGAGCAGATCAACATCTTGGGCGACGACGGCGTGCCGATGTCATACCATGAGCAGTACCATAAGTCGGAACTCGTTGATTTTGTGATACTTCAGCAGGATGCTTTCGATGAGATCGACGGCTGCTGCCCATTGGAAAGACAGAAATTTATGCTTGATTTGATTTTGGAAATCTGCGACCGCAGCTTTAAGTTCGACAACTTCGAGGAGTGCGCCACGTATTTCAAGGGCTTGATTAACATCTGCCGTCAGATGAACTACTCGGAATACAAATCAGAGCAATTTGAAAAATATCTTGGACAGTTAAAGGAGGAACTTAAACATGAGTGAGAAAGCCTTTCAACGCATATATACTAAGCTGACCGCCATCACCAAGGCGACTGTAACCCTTGAGGCTCAAGGTGTTATGAACGACGAGATGGCTCTCGTGGCAGGTCGTCTGGCACAGGTCGTGAAGATTAAAGATAAGAGCGTGACGCTGCAAGTTTTCGGCGGCACCGAGGATATCCCTACCAACGCTGAGGTGACTTTCTTCGGCGAACCACCGTCATTGAATGTTAGCGACGACCTCGCGGGACGTTTCTTCAACGCTTACGGCGAGCCTATCGACGGCGGTCCGGCAGTGGAAGGCGAGAAACGCCAGATCGGCGGTCCTTCCGTGAACCCATACAAACGTCGTATGCCTTCAGAACTGATTCCAACAGGTATCGCGGGCATCGACTTGAACAACACCTTGGTTTCAGGCCAAAAGATCCCGTTCTTCGCCGACCCTGACCAGCCTTACAACAGCGTGATGAGCATGGTGGCCCTTCGTGCCGATGTAGACAAGATCATCCTCGGCGGCATGGGTCTGTCGAACGACGACTACTTGTTCTTTAAACACGAGTTTGAGAGCGCAGGCGCCTTGCATAAGATCATCAGCTTCGTGAACACCACCGACCAGCCGCCTGTCGAGCGTCTGCTTATCCCTGATATGGCACTAACCGCCGCTGAGTATTTCGCTGTCGATAAAAACGAGAAAGTCCTTGTGCTTCTTACAGATATGACGCTTTACGCCGACGCCCTGAGTATCGTGTCGAACCGTATGGACCAGATCCCTTCGAAGGATTCAATGCCAGGTTCGCTTTATTCAGATTTGGCTAAGATCTACGAGAAGGCGGTGCAGCTTCCTTCGGGCGGCTCCATCACCATCATCGCAGTGACGACGTTGAACGACGGCGATATCACACACGCTATCCCGGATAACACAGGTTACATCACTGAGGGACAGCTCTTCCTCCGTGCTGATGCCGATTCCGGCAAGGTCATCGTCGACCCGTTCCGCTCGCTGTCACGTCTGAAACAGCATGTGCAGAACAAGAAGACCCGTGAGGACCACAGCGCGGTGATGAACGCCTCGGTGCGTCTGTATGCCGACGCTTCAAACGCCAAGACGAAGCTCGAAAACGGTTTCGACTTGAGCGACTACGACCACCGCTGCCTCGACTACGCCAAGGAATACGCCACCCGACTGCTCGCCATCGACGTCAATATCTCGATCACCGAGATGCTCGACACCGCCTGGGAGCTCTTCGGCAAGTATTTCACCAAGGCCGAGACAGGTCTGAAGGAGAGTTTGATTCAGAAATATTGGAAAGAAAAATAATAAGTCATGGCAATCAAGTTCCAATATAACAAGACCTCGCTGAACGAGATGAACAAGCAGCTCAAGACGCGTACGAGGGCTCTTCCAACGCTGAAAAGCAAGGAGAGCGCGCTGCGTGTTGAGGTGAAAAAGGCGAAACAACGTTCGGAGAGCCTTGTTGAACAGTTAGAGGCCGAGCTCAAATCGTATGAGTACATGGCCCGCCTTTGGAATGAGTTTGAGCCAGGACTGATAACTGTGACTGATGTCAAGCTGAAGACAGTGAAGATCGCAGGTGTGCAGGTGCCCGCATTGGAAGAGGTGCTCTACGAGGTGAAAGACATCAACCTCTTCACCAAGCCGATGTGGTTTGCCGACGGCGTGCAGATCCTGAAAAACCTGGCGCAGCTGGGCATCGAGTCGGAGGTCTATACCGAGGTAAGCCGCGTGCTTGATTACCAGCGTAAGAAGACCACCCAAAAAGTCAACCTTTACGAAAAGGTACAGATTCCTGGCTATAACGAAGCCATACGTAAGATTAAGCGATATATGGAAGACGCCGAAAATCTCGACAAAGCCTCCCAGAAAATCGTGAAAAACAAACACATCATGGAAGAAGAGGAGGCAGAGCATGGTAACTGAAATGACGAAATATAATTTCATCCTGCTGAGCGGCGACATCGAGGCTTTCCTTCAGAAACTGCAGGGCGTGGGCGTGGTAGATATCACCCGCTCGGTGAAACCTGTCGATGAGAAGTCGGAACAGATGTCGTCGAAGGCTGGCACATACCGCAAAGCCTTGTCGCTGCTGAAAAATGTGCAACCTGCCGAGTTTGCCGACAAGACCTACGGCGACCTTGCGGAAAATGTGATCGAGACCGTCAACGAGATCGAGGCGGCACAGACACAGATATCGCAGCTTGCCAAAGAACTTGAGGAACGCAAGCCTTGGGGGCAGTTCGATGTGAAAAACATTGAGAAACTCAATGAACTTGGACTCAAGATTCATTTCTATAAGGTGAAAACCTCGGCGATGAACCCTGAATGGCAGTCGCAGTATGCTTTGAGCGAGATTTCGACAGTGGACGGCAACACCTATTTCGTGGTCGTTTCCGATTCTGATGAATATGATTTTCCTGTGAAGGAGATGCCTGCGCCCGACACTGATTGTACGGCTATCGAAAAGAAAATCAATGAGTTGGAATATGCAATAGAGCAGAATGAGAAGCATCTTTCGGAGCTGAAATGTCATGAAAAAGACATCCAGAAAGAGCTCGACAAGACACTCTCGAAGCTCGATCTGCATCTTGCCAATGTCTCGGGAACGAAGGCTGCCGACGACTATATCACAGTGTTTGAAGGTTTTGCGCCTACCGAACATGAGAAGGAACTTGTCGATATGCTTGAAAAGGAGGAAGTCCTTTATCTGGTTGAAAAAGCCAAAGTTGACGACAATCCTCCTATCAAGTTGAAAAACAACAAGTATGTGGCTATGTTTGAGATGCTGACCGACATGTACGGCCGTCCGAAATACAACGAGTTCGACCCGACGGTGTTCATCTCGATATTCTTCATGCTGTTCTTCGCATTCTGCATGGGCGATGCCGGTTACGGTTTGGTGCTCATCGGCGCGAGCCTCGGCTTGAAGAAGATGTTGGGCAATCTGGCTCCGCTTGGCGTGACATTAGGTATTGCCACGACGGTCATCGGATTGTTGTTCCACACCTTCTTCTCGATGGACATGCTCACCTGGACCTGGCTCCCTGATTCGGTGAAAGCATGTATGTTACCATCGACGATTGCGGGCTACGACGGCACTATGGTGCTTGCGCTCATCGTCGGTGTGGTGCATCTCTGTCTGGCGATGATTGTGAAGACGTATCAGGCCACTAAAGTCAACGGGTTCTTACATTCGCTAGGCACTTGGGGCTGGACGCTGCTCATTGTTGGCGGCACCATCGTGGGTGCAATGGCACTCCTAGGCGTGCTAGAGTACAACACCACCAAGTGGATTGTCATAGTGATCGGCATCTTGTCGGCGTTGGGAATATTCTTCTTCAACGACTTGAACAGCAGTATCTTGTCGAATGTCGGTTCAGGCTTGTGGGAGACCTACAACACCGCGACCGGCTTACTTGGCGACGAGTTGAGTTACCTCCGTCTGTACGCTCTCGGTTTGGCAGGTGCCAAGCTCGGCGAGGCGTTCAATGCCATTGGTGTTCAGGCACTTGGCGACGGCGGATTGGGCTGGATCTGGTTCATCCTCATCGTGGTGATTGGTCATGTCTTGAACATCGCCATGTGCGTGCTTGGCGCTTTCGTGCATCCTTTGCGACTCAATTTCCTTGAGTTCTTCAAGAATTCAAGTTATGAGGGAACTGGTAGGAAGTATAACCCACTTAAATCGTAAACAATTGAAAATTAAATAGTTAAATTTAAATTATAAAGTTATGACATTAGCAACAATTTTAGGTTATCTCGGCTTGGGCTTGGTTTTGGCCTTAGCGGGTATCGGAAGTTCAATCGGAACATCGGCGGCTGGCAACGCTGCCGAGGGTGGTCTCAAGAAACGCCCAGAGTCATCAGGTAGCTTCTTGGTGTTGTCGGCACTGCCGGCTACCCAGGGTATCTATGGTTTCGTGGCGTTCTTCATGCTTCTCAGCAAGATGCAGGCAAATCCTGAAAACGGTCTTGTGATCTTCGGCGTCGGCCTCTGCGTCGGCTTGGTCTGTATGATTTCGGCCATCCGTCAGGGTCAGGTGTGCGCCAACGGTATCGTCGGTGTGAGCCAGGGCCACGACGTGTTCACCAACACCCTTATCTACGCTGCTCTCCCAGAATTCTACGCAATTTTGGGTCTTGTCGGTGCCTTGATGGTGTAAGGAACCTTCCAACCGAACAAATGAATTGTAGAGACGCGCCATGGTACGTCTCTACAATTTTTATGTCAAAATCTTGACAAGGTTGAAAAATTGTTGTATCTTTGCAGTGTAGTTTTGGATAAGATAGTTTGATATATAACAAATAAATGTACAAAATTGAAGGTTATTGGGATGTGATTCCGCAAATCAAAGAGGTTTCTTTTCCGAAAAGAGGGAAAATGCAGATTTCTTTGAAGGATGGAAGAATTATCATTGTTGCAGTATCGCAGTTTCCGAGTGTAAAGAAACTGAGTATGGAGCAACGCAAGAAATGGTACATTTTAGGTAACGGTTTCTCGTTTGAAGACTCCGACGAGGTGATTCATATTGAGCAGATTTTAGGAAATTTTAAAAATTATGCTCATGAAGCATAAATTATGTATATGAATATTCTAAGTTTTAATGTGGAAATAATAATATGATAACCTTAACACAAGCATTTCATATACTTTCATTATTACCAAATGAATTTGATTCACATGACTTTATTGAAAAATACTTGACTGTTTTTGAAAGAGATTATGTTACCATGCTCATAGGTAACATTGATAATTCTGAGATTTTTAGAGTCACAAATGCGTCAATTGGTCGATTTTTATCGGATAATCATGGTATTCTTCACATAGAAAAAGCCCCTAGAACAAACTCTCAAAATGTTAGAGGGAATATTACAGACAACCAAAATTGGAGGAAATATGAATAAAACAATAAAATTATTGGCATGTATCATGTTGTTTTGTATGTGTTTGCCTTCACTAGGGCAAGAGAAAAATATCATGATAGTTTCAGGTAAAGGACAATTGATTGATTTTCCAGTGCATTCGGAGTTTATGTACAGATGGTTCTTTCCCGAGATGGTATTGCCTAAAACTATGCCAAGAATTAAGACCGTTACAGTTCATAGAATAAGACTTAAAAGTGATCTTGGTGACTTGATTCAAACAGATGACAAATACACAAATGTGTTTTATTATAATCCATCTGGCAGGATTGATTCAATTGATGATCACGTTTTTACTTATGAGAATAATAGAATTGTTTGTCATGATGAATACGGAGGAAAATGGAAATACAATTATGATGGCAAAGGTTTGTTAAAGTCATTTTTACATAAAAACAGCACATACGAATGTACGACATGGGAAAACGGAAACATTTCACATATAAATGAATACATGGGTTCTTCTCTATGTGCCCTACACAGAATAGATTATGATGCAGATGGCAGAAAGATCTTTTATATGGAAACTGACACTGAAGGATATATAATTCAAAAAATAGCATGGGTTTATGACCAACAAAGTCGTTTGGTAAAAATACAACATACCAAATATAAAAAGAAGGATGCTTGGAACAATGTTAATGTCGACAAATGTTATGAATACAGATTTGAATATGGCTCAGAAGGCAATCCCAAACGTTGTGTCGAGTATGAAATTGGAGATATTGAGATTGTTAAAGGCGGTTATGATCTGGAATATATCTATACATTTTATCCAATGGAATAGTAGTTTGCTGAAACATATAAAAAGAAGTACAAGACCAGAAATAAGCTAATAACAGCACGTTATTTTTAGAAAATATTCGCAAAAAATCGAATTTTGTAAAAATTTTATATTACCTTTGTATCATGAAAACTACATCGAATAACATTGCCAACAACTTGTTGCCATCCGAGCCAGTTCATCCCGGCCTTCTGCTGAAAGAAGAGATTGAATATCGAGGCATTTCGCAGAAACAGCTGGCGCAACAGATGAGCGTATCATATACCGTTTTGAATGAAATTCTTAACGGAAAGAGACCAATTTCAACAGATTATGCCCTATATATTGAGGCGGCTTTAGGCATCGATGCGCAATTGTGGATTCAGATGCAAGCCGACTATAACTTGCAGGTTGCAAAAAATGACTATAATGTTCTGAAGCACATTCACAATATCAGGAAAATTGCCGCTGTGCTCTGACAATCCTCTCTTTCCCCCTGAAATCCTTAATGATTTCAACGTTTTGAAATCCCATCTCACGGCATAATTCGGACGTCTCCTTGCCAAACTTTTCATTGATTTCAAACCATATTTGGCCATCGGGTTTCAACGCTTTTTGCGCAAATTCCAAGATTTTTCTGTAGAAAACCAATGGGTCGCTGTCAGGCACAAATAGGGCAGAGGAGGGCTCGTGCTCTAACACGTTGGCCCGCATCTCGGATTTTTCACACTCGCAGACGTAAGGCGGGTTGGAAACGATTATATCAAATTGTTGAGACGCACGGCCGTGCGTCTTTACATGGGGATTCAAAATATCATCCAGCACAAAATGCACGTTAACCCCACTATTTTCGGCGTTCTTTCTCGCCACCTCCAAGGCCTTTTCAGAAACATCAACGGCAGTGACATTGCTGTTCGGTATCAATTTTGCAAGGCTGATGGCAATACAACCCGAACCGGTGCCGATGTCCAAAATAGACGGACGACCGTCCGTCTTTACAGCCAATGGCCAATGGCCAACAGCCAACAGCCGAACCATTTCTTCGGTCTCCGGCCTCGGGATAAGCACGTTCTCATTCACAAAAAACCGCATCCCGCAAAATTCCGTCTCACCTATTATATATTGTATCGGGCGGTTTTTCAAAAGTTCCTTCACCGCAAAATGCAACGTCAACAACTCCGATTCGCTCAAACGCAGGTCGGGCTCCAATGCGATTTTCACCCTGTTGATGTTGAAATAATGCTCCAACAAAATCATTATCAATGCGTTAGCCTCGTCGGAACCGTAAATCGGCTCCAACTGGCTCGCATAATACTTGCGACAGTCCCGAACAGAATTTGATGGTGTTTTCACACTGCAAATTTATAATTTTCTCTCACAGATTTCACAGATAATCACAGATTTATTCTTTCACTAATCTTTTCTGTGGGATCTTGCTCGCTAGCGAGCCAAATTTCACGGAAAAAACTATCTGTGTAAATCAGTGTGATCTGTGAGAAATTATTCTTATCTTTGCAGCATGTTATTCGAAGATTCATATAAGGTTGTGACCACGAAAGGCGAGGGGCTCTATAAAGAGAAGGGCTCCAAGTTCATCGCGGAGGCGTTTCCGGTACATTCGGAAGCGGAGGTAAAAGAGCGTGTCGCCGAGATTCGCAAGCGCTATTTCGACGCCAAACACCACTGCTACGCCTTCATGATCGGTCCCGACAAGGCCTGTTACCGCTCGAGCGACGACGGCGAGCCATCGGGAACTGCCGGCAAACCTATTCTGAATCAGATTCTATCGAAAGATGTTACAAACGTCTGCGTGGTGGTGACTCGTTACTTCGGCGGTCAGCTCCTTGGCGTGCCTGGCCTCATAAATGCCTACAAAACCTCAGCAAGAGAGGCTCTCGACAACTGCACCATTGTTGAAAAAACCATCGACGAGGTCTACTCGCTCGAGTTCGACTACCCCCTCCTCAATGAGGTGATGCGCATCCTCAAAGACGAAAATCTCGAACAACAGAACCCGAAATTTGAAATGAGTTGTTACCTCGAAATATCAATAAGACAAAGCGATTCCGACAGAATTGTCGAAAAACTGAAGCGTATTTTCGGAGTGACCGTAAAATACCTCAAAACCGTTTAAAATCAATATTTTAGCCTTAAAATTGACCGATTTTTGGTCTTTGCCTCGTAATTTAATACGAAAAAAATTAATAATCAATACAAAAAAAATATTTTTATTAACTTTTTTATGTTCATATTTGTAAAGTCATTTTTGACCAATGACGAGCATTTTAATCAATTGATTTTTATAGAATTATAAAAAAAGGTGAGTAGAGATTTGTATGATATTTGGAATGAGTGCCTTGCGATGATTCGTGAGAACGTTCCCGCTGGGTCGTTCACGACCTGGTTCGAGCCGATCAGACCGGTCGACTACAGGAACGGCTTGCTCACCATCCAGGTGCCGTCGGATTTCTTCTACGAATACCTCGAGACACATTTTATAAAAGTCATAAAAGCCACTATCCGCAAGGTGTTGGGTCCGGAAGGCAAGCTCGAATACAGTATCATGATGGACAACGACGCCAACCGTCCGGTGGTGGTGAAACAGCCGTCGGTGGACCGTGGTATCACCAAAAATCCGGCTAAACAGATTCAGATCAATTTTGACAATCCGGAGAACTCAATGCCAAACCCGTTTGTGTTGCCGGGCATCAAAAAGATAAATATCGAGTCAAACCTCAACGAGAACTACTGCATGGAGAACTTCGTGGTGGGCGAATGCAACCGCGTGGCATACGAGGCGGGTCTCGCCGTGGCGAAAAATCCAGGCCGTACCTCGTTCAACCCGATGTTTGTGTTCAGCCCGACAGGCATGGGCAAGACCCACATCTGTCAGGCTATCGGCCTCGAGACGAAGAAACATCATCCGGAGTTGACTGTTTTGTACGTCAACGCGGAGCAGTTCCTGATGCAGTTCCAGGCATCGTGTCGCAACAACAGCTCGAAGAGCAGCCGCGATGACTTCGTGCATTTCTACCAGATGATCGACGTGCTCATCATCGACGATATCCAGTTCCTCTCAGGCAAGCCAAAGACACAGGATACTCTGTTCCACATCTTCAACCACCTGCAGCAGACTGGCAAACAGCTCATTTTCACCTGCGACAAGCCGCCAGCTGAGCTCAAAGACATGGAACAACGCCTCATCTCACGATTCAAATGGGGTCTTTCAGCCGAGATGACGCTGCCTGACGTGGAGACACGCCGCGCTATCTTGAAACGCAAGGCCTACAACGAGGGTGTCGAACTGCCGGATGAAGTCGTAAATTACATCGCAGAGCATATCAAGACCAACATCCGCGAGATGGAAGGCTTCCTGATTTCGCTGATAGCGCAGTCGTCACTCAACAGAAAAGCCATCACCATCAACCTGGCAAAACAGATGGTCGAGCGCTTTGTGAACAACTCTAACCGCGAAGTGACAATAAGTTACATCATCAGTATAGTGTGCGAGGAGATGGGCACTTCGCAGGCCGACTTCTTCACTTCCACAAGAAAACGCAACGTGGTGCAGGCCCGTCAGCTGTCGATGTACTTCGCCAAGAAATACACCAAGGCGTCACTCAACATCATCGGCGAGCAGTGCGGCGGCAAGGATCATGCCACCGTGATACACTCGCTCAAGACCGTCACCAACCTGCTGGAAACCGACAAACAGTTCCGTGCAGTGGCCGATAAGATAGAAGAGAATCTTCAATAAGTCATTATGAATCAACAATTTGGAAAGCTATACCTCGTGCCGGCGCTCCTCGGAGCCACCTCGGCCGAACAGGTCATCCCTGTAGGGACACTCGAAATCGTCAGGACCCTGAGGTTTTTCGTGGTCGAGAACGTGAGAACCGCCCGTAGGATGCTCAGCAAGATGCATATGCCGTGCCCCATCGACGAGCTCACTTTTGTGGAACTCGACAAACACAACCCGCAGAATCCCGACCTTATGACGTATCTTGGCCCGGCACTCGACGGACAAGACATCGGACTTATGTCGGAGGCAGGAACACCATGCGTGGCCGACCCGGGCGCACTAATTGTGGAACTGGCACATCAGGCTGGCGTTCAGGTGGTGCCGCTCACTGGCCCGAATGCTATGATTCTCGCTCTAATGGCCTCGGGATTCAACGGACAGTCGTTCTGTTTCCACGGATATCTGCCTATCAAAAACCCTGAACGTATTCAGAAGATAAAATCGCTTGAGCGTCAGTCGCTTGCGAACGACGAGACTGAGATGTTCATCGAGACACCTTTCCGCAACAATGCGATGATCGACGATTTGGTGAAGAACTGTCACCCTAACACCATGCTCTGTGTGGCGAGCGACATCACCATGTACGATGAAAAGATAGTCAGCAAGCCCATATCCGAATGGAAATCATTGAAATACGACTGGAACAAGAAACCGGCAGTATTCCTGCTATATAGCGATAAATTTCGAAAGAAATATTAAAAAAATCATTGTTATTCAATAAATATTATATCTTTGTAGCAAATTTTTAAGCTATGAAGAGATATTTATTAATGACACTGGTAACTTTGTTTGCCTTTTCTTTTATGGCAAACGCTGATGAAATCAGTCGTATGACTGAGTTTACTGAAGGTTTTGAAACGGTTTTCCTTCAACATGGACGATGATTGATGCTGATGGCGACGGCAACAACTGGGACTTGACCCATTATGTGCCTGCCCACACTGGCGCCAACAGCATGTATTCTTACTCTTACGACAACGCGGTTGGTGCTTTGACGCCTGACAATTACATGGTTACGCCTATGGTGGAGCTCGTCCCGGGCTCGACTTTGAGTTTATGGGCCAGCACCCAGGATGTTAACTTTCCTGCAGAGCATTTCGGCGTGGCTGTTTCAGCTGATGGAGAAAACTTTACAACTATCGCTGAATGGGACCTTACCGCCAAAGTGGCAGGCGAATGGCATGAATATATCGCCTATGTCGGTGATTATGAAGGAGATATGTATCTCGCGATCCGCCATTTCAACTGTACAAATCAGTTTATGATAAAAGTTGATGACGTCACTTTGTATGTGGGCGATGTGCCAGAGCCGTGTTATGCTCCTCCCAACTTGACAGGCGAGGTTGTCTATGACGATGAAGCAGCGTCATACGGTGTTCAATTGTCATGGGATATGCCTGAAAATCAGCCACTTTATTACAATCTTTATGTTAATGACACTGAGATTATTGAAATTGAAGGTGGTTTGACATCATATTTCGATATGAGGGAAGATGGTACCTATATATATCGTCTTACCGCCGTGTATGAAGGCTGTGAGTCGGATTATGCGCTCACTCCAGATGGCAATGATTATCTTGAAATAATTGTTGATACGGAGTCGGTCGGTGAGCTCTATGCTGAAGAAATCGTCACGGTGACAGCGGTTTATAACGTCAACGGACAAAGAATCGGCAGCGTTGCTGTTGAAGATTTGCCAAAGGGCGTTTACATCGTTCAAGGTGTGACCGAAAATGGCAAGACGATAGCTAAAAAGATTGTGAAATAAGCATTTAGGCTAATAAAAAAGAGTGGGGCCGTTATGACTCCACTCTTTTTTTTGTAGTTTGTAATAAACTAGATGAGCTTTCTCAGCATTGTTAAGATACTCTGTTCCGCTGCCACGAATTTTCCGTCGGCGAAGAACACCTCTTTCATCCTGTCGAACAGGTTTTGACGGTCGAGTTCGTCTTTGATATACAATGCCTTGCATTCGCGGATGGTGTCGATGCGCTCGATGTCTTTGTCGGCCTCGAAGCCGTTATACACCTTCACAAACAACTCTGGGTTGGTGTGCGTACCGATGGCGATAAGCTCCTGCCTTGTGATGTTGAAATCGGCATTAGCCGCCATGAAAAGGCAGTAGATCTCGAATTCTTCTTTCGATAAATTCTTCATGACATTATGCAGTTACGCGTTCAAGCCATTTCACCATGCCGAACATCACCGACATTGAGATAATGCATATTGCGAGGAACACGCCCCAGCATTCCCAGATCGGCCATGCGTTGTACATGAGAGGTCCGACGAAGATGAACAGGTTACCAATAGCTGTTGCGCCGAGCCACAAACCCTGGCAGAGACCCACCATATGACGTGGAGCCACCTTCGACACGAACGAAAGTCCGAGAGGCGAGATGAACAACTCAGCGACGGTCAGGAAGAAGTAAGTCACGATAAGCACCCATGGTCCTGATTTTGCGAGGCCTGCTGCATCCAACTGTGCCTGGTCCATAGCGCGGAACTCGTCGCCTGAAGGATAGCCGCATGAGATTGAAAGTGCCATCAGGAAGAGGTATGCCAGACCTGCAATACCCATACCGTAAGCGATCTTGCGAGGTGTCGAAACGCCTTTGCCTTTTCTTACAAGCCATGCGAATGCTGCCATTACTATAGGTGTTAAGATGATGACGTACAATGGGTTAAGAGCTTGCCAAATCTCAGCAGGGAAGAAGTCGGTGATGATAAAGTCACGGGCTAACAACGTCAGCGACTGGCTGTTCTGGTGGAACGAGAGCCAGAAGAAGATGGCGATGCCGAGAACTGCAAACAAAGCGTACAAACGCTGTTTGATTTCCTTTGCCATGGCGAGTTTTTCCTCCTGTGTGTATTCGACCACTTCGGCTTTCTCTTTCTTTGCCGGCTGTGGGAAAATATGCTTTGTGCAGAGGAACACCACCAATGAGATCATCATGGCGACCACTGAAGCGATGAATGCGTAGTGAACACCAGTGTTGAACACGTCGATGTACTGTGAGCTGAATGACACGAGGTCGGTAGGAGCAGCACTTGCGTCGACCAGTGATTTGGCCATGTTTTCGGTGAACTTCTGTGTCTGTTCGCCGTTGGCGAGATACTGATGGCAGAGTGCCGGCATGTCAGCGTTGTAAACGAAGTTGTGTGCCTTCAACCACCAGTTGCGGAGCATAGGAGCCACGAATGGGGCGATAACGCCGCCGATGTTGATGAACACGTAGAAAATCTGGAAACCGCTGTCGCGACGGTCTTTAGCCTCAGCCAAAGCCTCAGGGCCTTTCTCGGCTGCCTCGGCCTCGAACTTATCGTACAATTTCCCGACGAGAGCCTGCAAGTTGCCTTTGAACAAGCCGTTACCAAACGAGATGCAGAGCAACGCGAAGCATGTGAAGATCAAGATGCCCCACCACACACCGCCGTTGTCGAGGATGATGCCGTTGGCGTCCTTGCTGAACATCGGGATGGCCAAGCCCACATAGCCAGCGGCCATGATAATCAAACCCCACTGGATGGTCTTCGGATAGTTCTGAGTGCGGTCAGCGATGATACCTCCCACCAAACTCAACACGTAGATTCCGAAGTAAAACACCGAGTAGATGATACTTGCGGTCTTATCCGGCAAACCGAATTTTGAGACCAGGAAGAGCAGAAGGATAGCGTTCATGATGTAATAGCCGAAACGCTCGCCCATGTTGCTCAATGCAGCCGCTATCAATCCCTTCGGATGGTACTTCTTCGCCTGATTTAAATAATAAAGCAGGAACGGGATGACAACGATGAGAATGCCAATCAAAATCACCAAAGTGCGATTGGTATTCCACAAGCTAGAAATAGATAATGCTGTCATAAAACTGAATTTTTAATTATACATTGAATTATTTTCTCGTTTTCATTTAAAAAATCGTACAAAAATAAGAAAAAAATTTTAACATAAACAAGAAAAATCGTAATTTTGCAGTTCAAATTTTGAAAAAATGGAATTATCAAGCAAATACAGTCCGCAGACCACCGAAGAGAAATGGTACGAACACTGGATCGAGAAGAATTATTTTCATTCAACGCCTGACGAGCGTGAGCCATACACTATCGTGATTCCGCCGCCGAATGTCACTGGTGTGCTTCACATGGGCCACATGCTCAACAACACGATTCAGGACGTGCTCATCCGCCGCGCAAGAATGCAGGGCAAAAACGCCTGCTGGGTGCCTGGTACCGACCACGCATCAATCGCGACAGAGGCTAAGGTGGTGAACAAGCTGGCGCAGCAAGGCATCAAGAAGACCGACATCGGACGCGAGGAGTTCCTAAAACACGCTTGGGACTGGACTCACGAGCATGGCGGCATCATCTTGCAACAGCTACGCAAACTCGGCTGCTCCTGCGACTGGGAACGTACCTCGTTCACCATGGATGAGACTCGCTCGAAGTCAGTCATCCGCGTGTTCTGCGACCTTTATAAAAAAGGCCTTATCTACCGCGGCGTGCGTATGGTCAACTGGGACCCGAAGGCTTTGACAGCGTTGAGCGACGAGGAAGTCATTTATAAAGAAGAACATAGCAAGCTTTTCTACCTCAGATATAAAATTGAAGGCGAAAACGGTTACGCAGTGGTGGCTACAACACGTCCAGAGACAATAATGGGCGACACCGCCATGTGTATCAACCCTAACGACCCGAAGAATCAGCATCTGAAAGGCAAGAAAGTCATCGTGCCGTTAGTGAACCGCGTGATTCCGGTCATCGAGGATGAGTACGTCGACATCGAGTTCGGTACTGGCTGCCTTAAGGTGACTCCAGCTCACGATGTGAACGACTATATGCTTGGTGAGAAACATAACCTCCAGAGTATCAACATCTTCAATGACGATGCCACCATCAGCGAGGCAGCGGGCATGTACGTCGGAATGGATCGCGAGGCAGTGCGCAAACAGATTGTCATCGACCTCAAGGAAGCCGATCTGCTTGAGAAAGTTGAAGACTATAATAATAAGGTGGGATATTCGGAGCGTACCAACGTGCCAATCGAGCCGAAACTCTCGATGCAGTGGTTCCTCAAGATGGAACATCTCGCCAAGATAGCTCTCGAACCTGTCGAGAAAGGCGAGATACAGTTCTATCCTTCAAAATATGTCAACCTCTACCGTCACTGGCTCGAAAACATCAAGGACTGGTGCATCAGCCGTCAGCTGTGGTGGGGACATCAGATTCCGGCATATTATCTGCCACAGGGCGGATTTGTGGTCGCCGAAACGAAGGAAGAAGCACTTAAAGTAGCACGTGAAAAGACTGGTAATAACAATCTGACAATTAACGACTTGCGTCAGGATGACGATGCTTTGGATACATGGTTCAGCTCATGGCTGTGGCCACTCTCATTGTTCAATGGCATCCTCGATCCTGACAACGCCGAGTTCAAATATTATTACCCGACCAACGACCTCATCACAGCTCCTGACATCATCTTCTTCTGGGTCGCCAGAATGATTATGGCAGGCGAGGAGTTCGCCGAAAAAGTGCCGTTCAGCAACGTGTATTTCACCGGCATCGTGCGCGATAAGCTCGGTCGTAAGATGTCGAAGTCGTTGGGTAACTCACCAGATCCGATAGGTCTCATCGATACTTACGGCGCCGACGGTGTGCGTATGGGTATGATGCTCAGCGCTCCTGCTGGCAATGATATTTTGTTTGACGAGGCACTCTGCGAGCAGGGACGTAACTTCTGCAACAAGATTTGGAACGCCCTCCGGCTCGTGAAAGGCTGGACTGTCGATGAGAAAGCCGCTCAGCCCGACACCGCCAAAATGGCCGTGAAATGGTTCGATGCACGTTACAACCAGGTCTTGGCAGAGATGAACGACAACTTTGAGAAATACCGTCTGAGCGATGCTTTGATGGGCGTCTACAAACTCACTTGGGACGACTTCTGCTCATGGTATCTTGAGATGGTGAAAGCCCCGATGGGACAGCCTGTCGATGGCGTAACTTACAGAGCCACAGTCACTTTCTTCGAGAACCTGATGAAGCTCCTGCATCCATTTATGCCGTTTATCACCGAAGAGATTTATCATAACCTCGATGAAAGAAAAGCCGGTGACGACATCATCATCGCGCAGCAACCTAAGCAGAAACCTGTTGACAACCAGGTACTTGCACAGTTCGATTTCACCATGGATGTCATCAACAACATCCGTAAGATCCGTGCCGAGAAGAACATCTCGTTCAAGGAGGCTTTGGATTTGGTCGTCATCGACAATGGCAGCGCCAACAAGGACTTTGACTGCATCATTGAGAAGTTAACTAACGTTAAGACAATAACTTACACTACTGAAAAACCAGCCGATGCGTTCGGTTTCATCGTCCGCTCGAAGGAATATTTCATCCCTGTTACCGACTCTGTCGATACCGAGGCAGAGTTGAAGAAACTCGAAGAGGAACTGAAATATGCTCAAGGTTTCTTGAAATCTGTTGAGGCGAAACTCTCGAATGAGAAGTTCGTTAATGGAGCTCCAGCTGCCGTCGTCGACAAGGAACGCAAAAAGAAATCCGATGCCGAGGCGAAGATTGCAGTGCTTGAACAGCAGATAAAGTCACTGAAACGATAATAAAAAAAGGCGTCACTGACGCCTTTTTTTTATTCATCTTCCACAAGAAACAGCGCTATCTGCCGTATCCCTTGCGCTCCGATAACTAACTGATTGTCGATTTCGATGCTTTTGCTCGGACCGCTGATGATGACGGTCTCGGATGGCTTCTTGTTGTTGTATCTTTCTTTGATGAGCTTCATGGCGTCTTTCATGCCCGCCACAATCTGAGTGGGGGAGGCGTACACTAACAGCACGTCTGCATTTGAGAACGCCGCACGTGAGCCCGCACAGGCGTCTGTGACCATCACGCTGCCAGTCTGTGCTATCAGACACTCGCAGTCGGTGATGCTCACCGTCTTCTTGCGTTTCGTGGCGTAGTCGTGGCATAACTCTATGCCCGAGTCTTTGAAAACTTCAGCGATTTTTGGGCTCGTCGAGCATAACGGCGCCCATTGGTTGTCAACGACATACTGCCGCATCGCCTCGATGAAGTCGTCTTTGCTCTCGAAATAGATGAAGATGCCTCCGTTGTCTTTGAAACGTTCCACGAAGGTGAAGTCGGCACCGTCTTCCTCTTTGAAAGGCGTCCATGTGTCGGCTTGCATGTTCACGTCCGAAAACTTGTTCTCGTCCCGGGTCATCACGGCCTCGCGCACCTTAGCAAGGATCTGTTCCTTGTTGGTGCTTTCGCCTATGCTGCCGAACGAGAATAGTTTCATGACGCTATGCTATTGAAGTGTTTTCAGGGTTGAATGTCTGGCCGTTGTCTTCCTCTGGCTGTTCTTCCTTGCGTTTCGCAAAAGTGCGTTCCTCCTGCTTCCACGGGCGTTCTCCGAAGATGGTAACAAGGTCGTCGGTGAAGATTACCTCTTTGTCGATGAGCTTCTCGGCAAGCTTTGTGAGGCCTTCCTTGTGCTCCTCAAGTATCTTCAGAGCTTCCTGATATGCGCCTTCGATGAGGTTGCGCACCTCGGCGTCGATGGTTTCGGCTGTCTTCTCGCTATATGGCTTCTGGAACGAATATTCCTGCTGACCTGTTGAGTCATAATAACTTACGTTGCCGATCTTCTCGTCCAAGCCGTAATACATCACCATGGCATGGGCTTGTTTCGACACCTTCTCGAGGTCGTTCAAGGCGCCTGTGGAGATCTTTCCGAAAATGATCTGTTCTGCGGCGCGGCCGCCGAGTGTGGCTATCATCTCATGATACATCTGCTCCTTGGTGGTTATCTGACGCTCGTCAGGCAGGTACCAGGCCGCGCCTAATGCCTTGCCTCTTGGAACGATAGTCACCTTCACCAATGGATGAGCGTGCTCGAGCATCCAGCTCGTGGTGGCGTGTCCCGCCTCATGATATGCTATGACTTTCTTCTCCGATGGCGTGATGACCGAGTTTTTCTTCTCTAAGCCGCCCACGATGCGGTCGATGGCATCCAGAAAGTCTTGTTTTTCAATGTATTCCTTGTTGCGACGAGCCGCTATCAACGCCGCCTCATTGCACACGTTGGCGATGTCAGCGCCAGAGAATCCCGGTGTCTGTTTTGCCAGGAATTCCTTGTCGACGTCTTTGCCGAGCTTCAGTCCGCGCATGTGTACCTCAAATATCTCGCGACGGCCATTAAGATCTGGCAGTTCCACGTAAATCTGACGGTCGAAACGTCCGGCACGCATCAACGCCTTGTCGAGGATGTCGGCACGGTTGGTGGCTGCCAACACGATGACACCAGAGTTCGTACCGAAGCCGTCCATCTCGGTAAGCAGCTGATTCAGAGTGCTTTCGCGCTCGTCATTGCCGCCGCTCACGAGGTTCTTGCCACGGGCACGTCCGATGGCGTCGATCTCGTCGATGAATATAATACAAGGTGACTTCGCCTTGGCCTGACTGAAGAGGTCACGCACACGTGAGGCACCTACGCCCACGAACATCTCCACGAAGTCGGAGCCCGAGATGCTGAAGAAAGGCACGTTGGCCTCGCCAGCCACTGATTTTGCTAATAAAGTCTTACCGGTGCCAGGAGGTCCTACAAGAAGCACGCCCTTCGGGATCTTGCCGCCCAGACGTGTGTATCTGCCAGGGTTCTTGAGGAAATCGACGATCTCCATCACCTCTTCCTTGGCTTCTTCGAGTCCCGCCACGTCTTTGAAAGTGGTCTTGGTGTCTTTCTCCTGGTCGTAGAGCTGTGCCTTTGACTTGCCGATGTTGAAAATCTGTCCGCCGCCCATGCCTGAGCCACCTCCCATGCGACGCATGATGAGGATCCAAAAGCCGACGATGAGCAGTAATGGAAGTATCCAGCTGACGATCTCGCCCATCCAGTTATGACGCTCCACAGGAGTCACTTCCACGGGGTTTGCAAGGCCTTCCTGAGCCTCGTCGACCTTCTTGTAGAAACGGTCTTCGTTGGTTTTCATCGTAAAATTCGGCGTCTTTCCGAATGTCGGAGTCGTCTCGTTGGGGAAATATTTGCTCATGCCTTTGTCGTTGAGGTAGATCTCGGCGGTGTTGCCGTTCACGAGTTCTATTTTCTCTACGTCGCCGTCACGGAGCATCTGCGTGAGCTCGCTCATGGTCGTCTCCTTCGCGCTGTTGGTGCTGCTAAACACCATCGACCCGATGAAAAATGCTATCAGGATGATGTAAATCCAGTAAAATCCTAGTTTTTTCTTGGATTTGTTGTCGTTTTCTGCCATTTTTTGTCAATTAATCTTCGTAATTCTTTCTTTCTGCATCAGCCCACAAATCCTCGAGTTTGTAGAAATCGCGTTTCTCTGTGAGGAAGATGTGAACCACTACATCGATGTAGTCCAACAAAATCCATTCCGAATTTTCGAAGCCTTCTTCGTGATAAACATGCACGTGTAGCTTGTTGCGCACGTTGTCGATCACCTTCTCGGCGATGGCGTTGACCTGCGTCTTCGACTGCGCGTTGCAGATGACAAAATAATCGGTTACAGCTGACTGTAACTCTCTCATATCCAATGATGTAACATCTTGAGCCTTGGCTTCCAACATGGTCTCGACTATGGTCTTCAAGACCTCTTCAGTATTGTCGTTTTCGTGTCTAATTCTCATCAAAACAAAATTTTTTGCAAAGATAATCAATAAATTTGATGATTTTGAAATGTATTTGAGAAAAATTTATTATTTTTGTTTTTTCTTTGTAAAAACTGATGATTAGAAATCGCGATGAAAATTTTTCATTTTGATGAAATAAATTCGACCAACGTCTGGCTGTATGACAAAATGGCAGAAAATACTGATATTTCTGACATGGTAGCGGTCGCTGCTCATCAAACGGCCGGACGCGGCATGGACAAAAACCGGTGGGAGAGTGAGGCAGGAAAGAACCTACTATTCAGTATCGCATTGAATGTCAACTACTTAGAAGCTGAAAACCAGTTCAAAATCTCGCAGGCAGTATCGGTGGCAATAGTCGAAACCTTGTCGCAATATGTTGATAATCAGCAGCTTTTTATAAAATGGCCTAACGACATATATTTCGGCGACAAAAAACTTGTCGGGATGCTGATACAGAATACCATCGAAGGCCGCATGATGGGACTCTCAATTATAGGTATCGGTCTGAATGTCAATCAATTACAATTTTCAAAAGATATTCCCAATCCTGTTTCTTTAAAAATGATAACAGGGGAGGAGTATGAGCTTGAAAACATGCTTAACCAATTGATTATCAATATAAAAAATGCTGTTGAAAGCCTTCGTTTTGAAAAAAATCGGGAGGAAATCAACAGCAAATATATTTCAAAACTGTATCGTTACCAAAAATGGGCTGAATTTGTCTATCAGAATCAGGTTAATACGTTGATAATCACTGGTTTCGATAAATACGGACGACTCCTTCTTCATGACAAAGAAGGAGCCGAAATCGTGTGTGACGTTAAAGAGTTACAGTTTTGTCAGCCATCATGTCCACCAGGTTCTGGAGCGGACGTTTAGCCATCATCGCCATAAGCGGGTTGAGGTCGGCGTCGATCTCGTACATCACGCGGCAGTTGTTGCCGAGTCCTGCGATTTTTATGCTCAGCACAAACGGGAAAGGTGTCTTTCCGACAGGTACCAGCTGCACCAAACTGTATGTCACTCTTTGACTTACGCGCAGAGCGATGCTTCCCATGCCTTGCACTGTAAACGACAAATTATCTTCGTTTGCTTGTACGTTGATGGCCTGCTCGGGCAGCAAAGCCGGAATATTACGCATGTCGCTGACGATGCCGAAAAATTCCTGCTCACTCTTACTGTTGTCGACGTATTGCGATTGTATCAACATATTAACTTTTAACTTCTAACTATTTTTGGTGTGCATCTGACCAAGCCTGTGGGCTCTTTCTCCATTCCATGAGGCTGTGCATCTGGTCATCGCTTACATAGTTTTCTTCAACAGCTTTCTTGATTAATGCCTCGTAATTGCTGATGGTTACGAGTTCGCAGTTGGCTTTTTTGAATGCCTCGGCTGCTGCGTCGAGCTGATAGGTGAAAATCGCCATCATGCCTTTCACGTTGGCGCCTTTCTCACGCAGTGCCTCGACTGCTGCAAGACTTGATTTTCCTGTCGATACGAGGTCTTCGATGACCACCACCGACGCGCCCTGCGGCACTATGCCTTCAACCTGGTTGTTCAGGCCGTGCGACTTAGCCTCCGAACGCACATAGCAGAACGGCAGACCGAGTTCCTGAGCCACCAAAGCGCCCTGTGGGATGCCACCTGTCGCCACGCCTGCGATGAGGTCTGGCTTGCCAAAACGATCCGTACAAATCCTCACGAAAGCCTCGCGGATGAACGTGCGGATGTTAGGAAACGACAAAGTGATGCGGTTGTCGCAGTAAATCGGTGACTTTAATCCGCTTGCCCATGTAAAAGGATTTGCAGGATTCAATTTTATTGCTTTAATTTGCAGCAGAAAATTCGCTAATGCTAAAGCGGTATCTTTCTCGTTCATATAAAAACTAAATTTTTTGCAAATGTACAGACTTTTTTGTAACAATCGGACGTTGACGGCAAATAATTTTTCGGAAAATTTGTTATCTGTTGATAATAAATGTGTTAAAAATTGTGACGATTTGGCCGAAAAAATCAGGGGATGGCTCGCTGATGAGACCATTGAAAACCTCGATTTGGGCGATGTTGACGGCGAAAAACTCGCTCTCGCGATAAAAAAAATCTTTCGTCAGGCTCCTGCAGCAGGTGGAGTGGTAGTCATTGACAATCAATTTGTTGCAATAGAACGTCATGGCATTCCCGACCTCCCGAAAGGTCATATCGAGAAAGGCGAGACCCCCGAAGTCGCCGCTGTCCGTGAAGTGGAGGAGGAGACCGGCATTAAAGACCTTGAAATAATCCGAGAATTACCATCCACCTGGCATTGCTATCTCCTTGATAACCAATGGACTATCAAAAAAACCAGCTGGTATCTTATGCGCACGAAATCCGGAATGAAAAACATCCCTCAAACAGAAGAAGGAATATCCAAAGTGTATCTAGTTGATAAAGAGCATGTTAAGGATTTTCAAGAAAAGACGTTTGCATCATTAAGGGACGTGGTTGCTATTTGAAAAATTTTTTGTATCTTTGCAAGTTATTATTAAATGTAATTTGTGAAGAAAATGAAAATCGGAGTTTTTGCAGGTTCATTCGACCCCATAACACGCGGACATGAGGACATAGTGCTTCAGGCACTGCCGCTTTTCGACGAGATAATCGTCGCCATCGGAGTCAATATCGATAAAAAATACGCTTTCCCGCTTGAACAGCGAATCAAGTGGATTGAGAACACTTTTGCTGAGTATCCGAAGGTGAAAATCATTAGCTATGAAGGACTTACGGTCGATTTGTGCCGTAAGATGAACGCCAGATTCATCATCCGCGGACTGCGTAACACCACCGATTTCGAATACGAGAGCATCATCGCGGAGGCTAACAAAAAACTCAATCCCGAGGTGGAGACGGTCTTCTTCCTCTCCGACCCGACAGCGCGCTGCATATCGTCGACAGTGGTGCGCGACCTCATCAAAAATCACGCAGATCTGACGGGTTTCATACCTGAAAAAGCACAGTTTTATGCGAAATAAGATAATGATATTATCGGTTTTGGTGTTGTTGATGCCGTTTTTCGCGCTTTCGCAAAACGTGAAAATCGTTGGCACAACGAACCGTCCTAACACCTTGGTGCGACTGATGTCGTGCACCGACAAACTGACGTATTTTGAAACGCAACTAGCTGAGACACAATCGGATAAAGACGGAAAATTCGCATTTGAGACTACAATAAACGAGATTACTCCAGTGGACATCGTCGTCGGCCTCGACCATGTCGACATGATAGTTTGTCCGAACGGTAATTACGACATCGAAATCGAGGTAAACGACCGCGCCGAAGACAAGTCGTTTTTCGAGAAAGAACCGCCTGAGATGTATATCAACACTATCGACGACGGCGGTTTTTATGCGCAATATCTCGCCGTTGCGGAGATTGTCGATTATTTCCTTTATGACAATGCGTACGACATTATCCAAAAAAGGAATCTGAAACTGCTCGATGAGCTTGATAATCAAATAAATACGAGCGTAGGGGAGATAAAATACAAATTCATCAGCGACTTTGTTAAATACCGCAAGGCATCGGTGATAATGGCCGTCAACCAACAGAAAGTGTTGAAGGAATATTTTGATAATCAAGAGGTTCTGTATTCGCAATATGCCTATATGGATGTCTTTCAGGAGGTTTTCAAGACTGTCACTCCCGATGCTGACTTTTTGTCACGAAACAAGCAGCTGGCAGAGCTGATAAATCTGAATAATGTCAGAAAATGTTTTTTCAGCAATGCCTGTGACAAAAAATATGCGCTGAAAACTGTCAATGACATTAAAAAATCATCGAAATACGTTAAAAATCAAGAGGTTGCGGACCATATCATAGCACAAATCAACGATTTGACATACGACTCCGAAGCTCCTGATTTTAACTTAAAGAATAATCTAGGTAAAGTGGTTCAATTATCTGATTATCAAGATGATATGGTTTTGTTGCAATTCGTGGATCGCTATTCTCCGCTCAACGAACATGAGTTTTCGGTGCTTAATGAGCTTCAAAAACAGTGGAACGACACCATCCAAGTTGTCACAATTGCCACAAAAGAGACATTTGATGATTATGTGCAACTATTTGAAAAACAAGGATATAAATGGCAACTCTTAAACCTTGACTTTAATATTCTTTTGCTTGAGAAATATCACATTGTGATGTTCCCTTCGTATGTCATTTTGAAGAAAAATGGCCGCGTCGGGATGGCTCCGGCACCAGCTCCAGACCATAATCTTGAAAATCATGTGAGAAGAATTAGTCGGTATTGAAAAATTTTTAGTATTTTTGCATAATTTTTGATAGAGTTAAAATTGAAAATTTTATTCACGAACAAATAACATAAAAAATGGGTTTTTTATCAAAACTTTTTGGAAATAAAGCATCGCGAGACAACAAAGCGTTGCAGCCATTATTGCAGAAGACGCTTGACGCGTATGAGAAAATCAAGGATTTGGACATCGACAGCCTGCGTCATAAGACTGTGGAGTTCAGGGAATATATCAAGAATTATATCGCAGAGGATGAGGCAAAGATTGCAGAGCTGAAGGCTAGCGTCGACTCCAATCCTGACATGGATTTGGAGAAGAAAAACGACATCTATGAGCAGGTCGACAAGCTTGAGAAGAAGGTCTTCGAGAAAGTCGACGAGGCTTTGGATAACATCATGCCTGAGGCTTTTGCCGTGTTGAAAGAAGTGGCACGCCGTTTCAAGGACAGCGAAGTGGTTGAAGCCACTGCCACCGACCTCGATCGCGACCTTGCGGCGAAGTGCGAGAATATCAGAATCGAGGGCGACCGCGTGTTTTACGACACGAGCTGGGTGGCCGGCGGCAATATGATTCGTTGGGATATGGTGCATTACGATGTGCAGATCATCGGCGGTATAGTGCTGCATCAGGGTAAGATTGCTGAGATGGCGACAGGTGAAGGCAAGACCCTCGTGGCTACCTTGCCGGTGTATCTGAGAGGCCTCTCGAGCCGCGGCGTGCATGTGGTGACCGTCAACGATTACTTGGCAAAGCGTGACTCGGAGTGGATGGGACCTCTGTACAACTTCCTCGGTCTGACTATCGACTGCATCGACAAGCACGAGCCTAACTCGGCAGAACGCCGCGCCGCATACAACGCCGACATCACCTACGGTACCAACAACGAGTTCGGCTTCGACTACCTGCGTGACAACATGACGCGTAACCCGGAGGACATGGTGCAGCGTCCGAAACATTACTACGCCATCGTCGACGAGGTCGACTCCGTGTTGATCGATGATGCCCGTACGCCTCTTATCATCAGCGGACCTATCCCGCATGGCGAAGACCAGGAGTTTATCCAGCTGAAGCCAGACGTGGTGAAGCTCTACGAGGCACAGAAACGTCTTGTGACGATGTGCATCGCCGACGCCAAGAAATTCTTGACCAAGCCAGATGCCACGGAAGAAGAAAGACAGCGTGGCGCCGACCAGCTGTTCCGCGCCTATCACGGTCTGCCGAAGAACAACGCTCTCATCAAATTCCTTTCGGAAGAGGGTATGAAGTCGTTGTTGCTCAAGACCGAAGGCTTCTACATGCAGGAACAGAGCAAGAACATGCATATCATCGATGATGAGCTTTATTTCGTCATTGATGAAAAATTGAATACCGTCGTTTTGACCGATAAAGGTAACGAAGAGTTGGCGAAAGCCTACAATGACCCAGCGTTTTTCATCATCCCTGACGTGGGTTCGGAGATTGCCGAGATGGAAAAACAAGGCCTCAGCGACGACGAGAAAGTGTTGCGTAAAGCCGAGATATTACGCCAGTTTGCAGAGAAATCAGACCGTGTGCATACCGTTCAGCAGCTGTTGAAAGCTTACACTTTGTTTGAGAAAGACGTCGACTACGTGGTCATCGACAACAAGGTGAAGATCGTCGATGAGCAGACAGGCCGTATCATGGAAGGCCGCCGCTGGTCGGATGGCCTGCATCAGGCAGTTGAGGCTAAGGAAAACGTCGACGTGGAAGCAGCCACACAGACCTACGCCACCATCACCTTACAGAACTACTTCCGTATGTACCACAAGCTCGCCGGTATGACAGGTACTGCTATCACCGAGGCGGGCGAGTTCTGGGACATCTACAAACTCGACGTGGTGGAGATCCCGACCAACAAACCTATCGCCCGTATAGACCATGAAGACTTGATTTACAAGACAAAACGTGAGAAATATAACGCCGTAATCGAGAATATCGAGCAGCTGGTGAACGCTGGCCGTCCGGTGTTGGTGGGTACGACATCGGTGGAGGTCTCTGAGTTGCTGAGCCGTATGCTGACACGTAAGAATATCAAACACAACGTGTTGAATGCGAAGTTGCACTTCAAAGAGGCTCAGATTGTGAAAGACGCTGGTCTTGCTGGCACTGTGACCATCGCAACCAACATGGCTGGCCGTGGTACCGATATCAAGCTGGGACCAGGCGTGAAGGAGGCTGGCGGTCTCGCCATCATCGGTACGGAACGTCATGAGTCACGTCGTGTCGACCGCCAGCTGCGTGGTCGTGCCGGTCGTCAGGGTGACCCAGGTAGCTCACAGTTCTTCGTGTCGTTGGAAGACGACCTCATGCGTATCTTCGGCTCAGAGCGTATAGCTCCGATAATGGACCGTCTCGGAATGAAGGAAGGCGAGGTGATCCAGCACTCGATGATCACCAAACAGATCGAGAAGGCACAGAAAAAGGTCGAAGAGAACCACTTCGGTGTGCGCAAACACCTCTTGGACTACGATGACGTGATGAACATGCAGCGTAAGGCTATCTACGAGAAACGCCGTCACGCCTTGTTCGGAGAGCGTCTCGAAATAGACATCAACAACATGCTGTATGACCTCGGCGAGTCATTGATTACCAAGCATCAGGACGATGAGTCGTTCGATGACTTGAAGCTCGACGTGCTTGCAAATATGGGTGTCGAGGTGCCGTTCGACGAGAACGAGTTCAAACACGGCAAGGCCGCTGATTTGGCCGACAAGCTTTACGAAAAGGCACTCGAGTCATACAACCGTAAGATGCAGCTGGTGGGCGAGAAGACGTTGCCAGTCATCAAAGACATCTACGAGAAGCAGCCAGGCTTGAAATATATCCTCATCCCGTTCACCGACGGAAAGAAAGGCATCAACGTGTCGGTCAACATCGAGAAGGCGGTGCAGAACGGTGCACACGAGATCTCGTTGTCGCTTGAGAAGTTCATCACCCTCGCCATGATTGACGACGCATGGGTGGAGCACCTTCGTGAGATCGACGACTTGAAACAGGCCGTACAAAACAGCGCTCATTACGAGCAGAAGGACCCGCTCGTCATCTATAAGATGGAGTCGTACAACCTCTTTGAGAGCATGATTTTGAAGATGAACGCCGACGTCATCTCGTTCCTGATGCTGTCGAACCTGCCGGCTCCAGATCCGAACAACGCTCGTGCTCAGCGTGCTCGTGCTGTCGACCGCACCAAGCTCAAGGAACAGCGTTCCGACCTGCTGTCGAAAGCAAACACCAACACCCAGGAAAATCAGGTGACACAGCCGATCCACGTGGAGAAGAAGGTCGGTCGTAACGACCCGTGTCCATGCGGCAGCGGTAAGAAATATAAGAACTGCCACGGAAGATTAGAGTAACAGTGGGACAGACTGGCTTAACTATAACTGATTAACTTTTAAAAAGCTATGAAGCATTTTCTAATGGTAACGGCTATCCTGTTATTGGCATTCTCATCGAATGCCCAGGACACCATTGCCGAGGTGCAAACTGACACCGTTCCGGTCGTGAAAACCGATACAGTCGCACCAGTACGTCACCGTCCGAAAGTGGGAGTGGTGTTGAGCGGCGGCGGCGCCAAGGGCTTTGCACACATCGGAGCGCTGCGCGTCATCGAAGAGGCGGGCATCCCGATCGACTACATAGCGGGAACGAGTATGGGCTCCATCGTGGGCGGACTCTACGCCGTGGGATACGACCCCGACATGATGCAGAAGCTGTGTACTGAGCAGAACTGGGACCTCATCATCAAAGACCAGGTGCCACGTAAGTTCATGCCACTCGAGAAGCGTCTCAATGAACGTCATTATCTGGTATCATTCCCTATGAAAAAGGGTAAACTCAAGATTAACCGCTCGATGGTCGACGGTGTGTACGTCAACATGCTGCTCACACGACTGACGATGCCAGCCTACAAAGACCGTGACTTCGACAGTCTGCCTGTGCCGTTCCTTTGCATTGGCACCGACATGTTGTCGGCCGACCCGATAGAGTTCCGTAAAGGCTCGTTGGCGCAGTCGATACGTTCATCAATGTCGATACCGTTCCTTTTTGAACCTGTCGAATATGACGGATACCTGCTCTGCGACGGCGGTCTCACCAACAACTTCCCGGTGCAGAATGTGCGTGCGCAAGGATGCGACATCATAATAGGCGTCGACCTCGAAATCATAAAATCGGACCCCGAAGTGCTTGATAACTCACTGAAGGTGCTCGAACGACTCATTGCGGTGGTGTCGCAGGACAAGAGCAACGTGGCCCGTGAACAGTGTGACATCCTTATCAGACCAGATATCGGAAAGGCTAACATTATGTCGTTCAACGACTTCAGTCCGATTATCGATTGCGGCGAGAAAGGCGCGCGTGACATGTTCCCGCAGCTGAAACGCCTTGCCGACTCACTCCAAGCTATCGAGCCATTTGAGCCGGTGCGACATCATACCCAGCCCGTCAACAAGATCACGGTGAGCGGTGTCGAGGTGGTGGGCGTTGACGAATACGACAGTAAAATACTGGAATCAGAGTTTGGCGACGATTTTCCACGCGAGTTTGATATCGATGAGATAGAGACGACGGTGGTGAAGATATACTCGCAAGGCTATTATTCCAATGTCTATTACGAGATCATCGACAGCCCGGACGGCAATATCCTGCGGTTCCATTGTAAACACAAGACCTCGCTGACATTCAACATCGGAGCGCATTACGACAATAACTATGGCATAGGCATACTCCTCAATATGAATGCCCGCACCAAACACTTCGATTACAATGTCGACCTTAACCTTTCGGATAACCCATATTTCAAGGCTCGAATGGTGCATCGTTATACCAAATCGCTCAGAGGCGCTCTCGAACTTTCTGCTATTAATCTAACAGCCAATGTCGTCACCTATAACGGCAGTATCTTCGGCGCGATGCGAGTGCAACAAAATACAGCGAATCTGTTTCTGCAGGTGATTCCGTCGGTGAACCACACTTTCAAGTTGGGCTTCAGGACGGACTATACTTTGGTAAAAGACAGGACATATAGCGAATTTACTGCTGGCGATTATAATAAACATGAGCTGTATCCAAAGTTCTATGCCCAATATTTCTTCAATAATGAAGATCAGAGCGATTTTCCGCGTAAAGGATGGAATGTCAATGTGATAGGCAAATGTATATTGTATGACTCGGTGTTCTCGAATGCAGAAAGCAAACCGGCTTACCTCATCCAGGCCGATGTCAGAAATTCATTCCCGATAGGACAACGTCACGCTTTCCGCCTTGGAGTCACTGGCGCTATGCGTTTGGGCGACGTTACCCTCCCCGAAGATAATATGCTTTTTGTCGGCGGACAGTCGAAAATGTATTATGTCGATAATATCATGACATTTACAGGATTGCCGTTTTTGTCAGTATATACTGAATATGCAGCTTACGCAAGGACAGGATGGCAGTGGAATTTCTATAAGAATTTCTATGGCGTGATAAGCTGCGATGCCGGATATTTCAAAAATTATCTTGACATCATTAATATAGAAATTTCAGATGATGCGACAGCGGAGGAAGTGGAGGAATATTATAAAAGAATCAATGATTTGTTCTCCGACAGACTTGACACATGGTTCATCCCAGATAACTTTATCATCGGCGGCGGACTCACATTGGGTATGAAGACCTTGTTCGGCCCTATCGAGCTGCAGCTGTCGAAGTCTAACGTGGCCAAAAATTGGTGTTTCTTCATAAATGTCGGTTTTTGGTTTTAGGATTTACTGGTTAAACATAAAATATTATGGTTGTGCGTTTGAATGTTAATAAAATTGCCATGATGACAATTCTCATCATGACATTATTCATATCAAATGTTCAGGCGAAAATACTTGAAGACAGTCTGTCGCGCCGTCCAAAGGTGGGCGTGGTGCTCTGCGGCGGCGGCGCCAAAGGTTTCGCACAGATAAGAATCCTGAAAGCTATGGATGAGGCAGGTGTCCCAATCGACTATATCGCAGGCACCTCCATCGGCTCCATTATCGGTGCGCTTTATGCCATCGGCTACGACCCCGACACGATCGAGAAACTCGTGCGCGAACAAGACTGGAACCGTATTCTTTATGATGTTTTTCCGGAAAATGTGGAGCCTGTCGAGAAAAAGATATACGACCGGCGTTATCTTGCCACCTTCCCTATATCAAACGGTAAGATGAAGATAAAGTCGTCGTTTGTGGAAGGTGTGTACGTTAACCTTTTGCTGTCACGACTGATGCTCCCGGCACACAAAATCCACGATTATCACGACCTGCCTGTGCCGTTTTTCTGTATCGGTACTGATGTGGAACATGCTACCCAATATGAGATGAACTCTGGCGACCTTCCACGCTCAGTTCGCGCCAGTATGTCTATACCATTCCTCTTCCAGCCTGTAAGAATCGATGACAGACTGCTCGTTGACGGAGGAATGGTCAACAATTTCCCGGTGAGGAATATGGAGGAACACGGTGCCGACATCATCATCGGCATCGACCTTGAAGATGCTACGATACCTGCTGAGCAGATTGATAACTCTTTAGGACTGCTCTCCAGCTTGATGAACCTGTCATCACTCGAAGAGAGCCTCTACGCCAGAAGTCATTGCGATATCTATATCAGACCTAACCTTCATGGCCGTAACATGCTGTCGTTCAATGATTTCGATTCCATTATCCAATATGGACAGGATGCAGCCGACGAGTTCTTCCCAAAGTTCAAGCGTCTGGCCGATTCGCTTCAGCAACTGGGGCATTTTGAGATAGAAAGACCTCATACCCAGCCTATCAACGAGTTGACAATTGTGGATGTGGATGTCAAAGGAATCCCTGATAAACACAAGCATTTCATTGAGAATATCTATGGTAACAAATTGCCTGCTACGGTATCTTTGGACGTGGTCGAAGAGAATCTGGTGAAGTTGAAAACATCGGGCTATTATGAAAATATCTGGTATAATGTGTCGGAAGGTCCAGGAGGCTATGTGCTTACGGTGAATTGTACCGAAGTAGCCAACACAACACTATCTGTGGCGATACATTACGACAACAACTACGGCATCGGTGCGTTGGTCAATATCACAGCAAAAAATTTCCTTAAAAGCATAGACCGCGCCACTCTCAGTTTGGACGTCAACATAGCGGAAAGCCCATATATTAAAGCACGTTTCAACAAACAGATGGGCAAAGTGTTCCGTTATGGAATTGATTTGAGCGTGTATTCTTTCGATATAGACCAGTATGACGACAAGACACTCACCAATTCGTACAGTATTCAGGACAATAATCTTGATATTTATATGCAGTTGGTGCCAAATAACAAACAAGAGATTCGTATTGGGGCAGCAGCCGATTATGTTCACATGAAAGACTTTATCGGCACCAACCAGCTTAATAGCGACTATCATTTCTATTCATATGTGTATCTTAGATATATATATATCAATGAAGACTCGCCAAGCTTTGCACGCCGAGGCTGGCGTCTCAACATCAATGGAAAATGGCTCTTCTTTGAAGGCCTTAACAACGGCGGAGACCTTGTATCGAACGGCTGGCAACAGTCGGTGGTACTTCACGGAAATGTAATAAAATCATTCTCTTTGAGCAGAAAATCGTCGTTGAAGATGGGCTTGGAAGCCGGCTATAAAGTGGGAACCAACGAAATACCGCTGTTTTACAAGTTTATGGTCGGCGGACAGTCGAAGATGAACTATTTCGACAATATCATAGCGTTTACAGGACTTGAGTTTACTGAAAAAGTGGTCGACTATGTGGCTATGGGTAAGATGGCATACCAATGGAATTTTTATAAAAGACTATATCTCATAGCCAATATTGATGCCGGTTATATCAACAGCGCCTATGATATGTGGTTCGACGACAACAGCTTCGTGGCAGGCGCAGGCATGACATTCGGCGTCGACACCTTGATCGGTCCTATCGAGGTGAGCTTCATGGGTTCCAACATCAACTCGAAACCTGTCGGATTTATCAACGTCGGTTTCTGGTACTAAAATTTGATTGAAATTTTAAAATTAAAGATATGAAATACAAAAGAGTATTACTTAAACTTAGTGGTGAGGCTTTGATGGGTGAGCAACAGTATGGCATTGACCCACAACGTCTTAATGATTATGCAGAAGAGATAGCGGCAGCACATAAAGCTGGTGCGCAGATAGCCATCGTCATCGGAGGAGGCAACATCTTCCGCGGCTTGCAGGGCGCTTCGAAGGGCATGGACCGCATTCAAGGCGACTACATGGGAATGCTCGCCACCGTCATCAACAGCATGGCTATTCAGTCGGCATTGCAGTCTAAAGGTGTTAGAACCGTCTTGTTGTCGGGACTTTACATCGACCGTATCGCTGAATCGATGAGCTCGTCCAAAGCTATCCGTATCCTTGAAGATGACGCAGTGGTGGTCATCGGAGGTGGTACAGGCTGTCCGTTCTTCACAACAGACACTGCCTCGGCATTACGTGCAATAGAAATCAAAGCCGACATCATCCTCAAAGGCACACGCGTCGATGGCATCTACACTGCTGACCCCGAGAAAGACCCTACCGCGACGAAGTTCGAGACAATCACCTACGACGAGGCATACAACCGTAACCTCAAGATCATGGACCTCACAGCATTCACCATGTGCAAGGAAAACAACATGCCGATGCTCGTGTTCGACATGAACAAGAAAGGCAACCTCACAAAGGTTCTCAACGGTGAAAATATCGGCACACTTGTGACAAAATGATCTTTAAAAACACAAAGGATTTATCACGATACGACAAGGTTATCTTATTGATAATCATTGTCGTATCGGCTGTTTTACGCCTCTGGCAGCTGCACAACGTCCCATTCATGCACGACGAGTTCAGCGCATTGAGTCGCACTTGCTACGACAACTTCCACGACCTCATCCGTGAAGGTGTTATGCTCAACGACTCTCACCCTGCAGGAACTCAGGTGCTGGTATATCTTCTCGTACAACTCTTCGGCTGGAGCGAGTTTTGGCTCAAATTACCTTTCGCCTTGATGGGCATTGCCTCGGTGTATCTGGTCTTTGTGATTGCAAATCAATGGTTTAACAAGAATGTGGGACTGCTGTCCGCGGCATTTGTCAGCGTGAGCGAGCTGTTTCTTTTCTACAGCCAACTGGCACGTCCATACTCACCAGGACTCTTTTTTACGTTGTTGCTCGTCTATTTCTGGAACTGGATACTCTTCGATAAACGCGACATCACCATCTGGATCTGCATCGGATTCGCAATATCGGCGTTTCTCGCTGCTGAGATGCACATGTTCTCGCTCGCACAAGCAGGTCTCATCGCCCTGACTGGCCTGTTTTTCCTTGGGAATGTCGATAAAAAACGCAAAAAAGCATATCTCTGGAGCTGCGTGGGTGCCTTGGCGCTTTACCTGCCGACTTTCCCCGTTTTCTATTACCAGCTGTTCGTTTACGGAAGCATCGGCGGATGGCTCGGCAAACCTGCTCCATCGTTTCTAACCGACTTTCTGCAATATTCGGCAAACTACAATAACCTGTTCATGTTCAGTATGTTAATAGTGATTTTGCTTCCGTTGATTGTAGGAAACAGAAAAGCCGACAAAAAAATTGCCATCAGAATTTGCTGTCTGCTGTGGTTTGTGGTGCCTCTGGCTGTCGCATGGGCCTATTCGCTGTTAAAAGAACCCATTTTGCAGTTCAGCACACTCATTTTCAGTTACCCATTCCTGATAATTCTGGCATTTTCATTTTATGACGGACAAGTTTCAAAAAGAATCATGACGATAGTCCTTAGTGTCGTGGTTTTTCTTGGAATCACGTCCTTAATCGTTGACCGTCAATACTTTTACCAGATGTATCATCAGGGATACGGCCAAGTGGCTGTCGAGATGAAAAAGGCTCAAGAACGTTATGGCGACAGCATTGGCTGCGTTTCATACTCATGCAAAAACTTCGTGGCAGAGCATTATCAAAACAAATTTGGGGTAAACGATGTGAAATGCTTTAATGAAAACGATGAAATCAGTGATTATCAACAGTTTATAATGAATTGTGATAAAGATTATATTGCAGCTGGTTTCACCGACCATGCCGATATGCCATGGGAGCTTTCGGCAGTGGCTGAATATCCGTTCTTGGAACAGGAAAACGCATGGTTTACAGCACGTTATCTGGTCTTGTCGAAAAATGACAACGGTCATCCGCTTTTGCATACTCTTAAAGAAAACGTCAATGTTAAAGAAGGTGAGGAATGGGTGTCGAAAGTCACTCTTTCTGATTTTGAACCTTGCGAACGCATAGGCTTTATCGCTGATATTCAAACACTTGACACCATTGAACATATCGCTCTTATAGCAAAAATCATAGATAAAAACACAAAAGAACAGTTGTGCTGGTTTGGTTATGAGGACAAAACACATGTGCTGATGCCTGGTGAACGGGCGTTTTTGACAAACGGATTCTTCATTCCTAAAGACATCGTCGAAAATTATGAGATAAGTGTTTTTATCTGGAATATCAGCAAAAAACCGTTTATTGTCAATAAGTTATCATATTATCAGATAAAAAAGAATCCATATTTTTATGGATTGTATGAACCATTAGAATAAAATTAGTATCTTTGTAGCGAAAATTTTAAGATATATGACAGAAGAATCTCAATTTATTTTGGATGAAACGACTGAATCGATGGAAGGTGCCATCAAGCATCTCGAGTCGGAGTTTCAGAAAATCAGAGCAGGTAAAGCCAGCCCAATGATGCTTCAGGGCGTGAAAGTTGAATATTACGGAACGCTTGTTCCAATCGAGCAGACCTCTAACATCGGCACCCCTGACGCACGTCAGATCATTGTGATGCCGTTCGACAAGAGCTCAATCGGTGCCATCGACAAGGCTATCCAGGCTGCTAACCTCGGCTTCAACCCGAAAAACGAAGGCGATTTTCTGAGAATTTTGGTTCCGCCGTTGACTGAGGAGCGTCGTAAAGACCTCGCCAAACGTGCCAAGACAGCCGCCGAAGAAGCTAAAGTGGGTATCCGTAACATCCGCCGTAACTCCAATGACGATGCCAAGAAGCTTGAAAAAGAAGGAGTGTCGGAAGACGAAGTGAAACAGCTCCAGGAAGAAATCCAGAAGCTGACAGATAAATTCGTGAAGAAGATTGACGATCTTTACGATCTCAAGCAGAAAGACATCCTGACAGTCTAGTCAAGAATATTCTCTAATGCCAAACCAAACAGCTTGTCGAGCGTTATGCCCATGCAGGCTGCTTGTTTTGGCATTATTGATGCCTCCGACATGCCTGGCACTATATTTACCTCGATGAAAACCAGCTGTTTAGGTGTCATGATATAGTCAAAACGTGCGAAGCCCTTGCACTCGAACTTGTCGTAAAGCATCGCCGACGTGGCCTTGACCTCGATTTCTGAAACCTCATCCAAGTCAGCGGGCGTGATTTCGTCCGATTTTCCTGCCGTATATTTTGCTTCGTAGTCGAAGAAGTCGTTTTTGCTGACAATCTCAGTGACAGGGAATACCATCGTTTTGCCTTTGACCTGCATCACGGTGCACGCAAGCTCGCGTCCTTTCACGAATTTCTCGCACATCACCTGGTCGCCGGCCTTGAAAGCGTATTCAACAGCCTTGTCGAAGTCTTCCTCCACGTTGACCTTGCTCACACCCACCGACGAGCCGTTGCGTGTAGGCTTGACAAACAAAGGCAGCCCCAGCTCTTTGATAATCTTCTTGCCGTCGTAGCTTTCTCCTTTGTTAATAATAAGAGAAGGGGAGACGTTGGCGCCAGCCGCCGCAGCTATCTTTTTGCAAAAATCCTTGTGGAACGTCAACGCCGAAGTGGTGAACCCCGACGAAGTGTATGGAATGCCGAGCATCTCGAAGTATCCGAGAAGCTGTCCGTCTTCGCCTGGCACACCGTGAATGGCGTTAAAAATAGCGTCGAAAACCACCTTTTTGCCCCCGACTTTTATAGAGAAATCGTTCTTGTCGACATCGGTTTCCTTGCCGTCATCGGCGAGATGATACCACCTGTCTTTCAAAACCACGATGATATAAGCCTCATAACTGCTGGGATCGAGGTGTTTTTTCACTACTTTCGCGCTACTGATGGAGATTTCATACTCTCCTGAATACCCTCCACAAACTATTGCTATTTTTTTCATGTCAAAATAAACTTAAATTCAATTATTTTCGTTATCTTTGCGAGTTCAAAATTACAAAAAACGATAATATCTGTAACGAAAAAAATAAAAAAATGAAAGCTTTTCGCTTTTTAAAAGATAAATGGTTCTATATCAGCTTGGCAATCATGCTGTTACTGACTGTGGGAGTGCTTTGGGTCACCTTCAAAAGGCTCGACAAATTCACCCGTCACGGCCAGGAATTCCTCGTTCCGGATATGGTTGGAATGAATTATGACACCGCCATCGCGCATTATCAAGATATTTTGACCTTTGTGCTCCTTGACAGTGTTTATGTCAAAGATTTTCCGGAAGGCGCTGTATATCAACAGAATCCTGCTGCCGGCTCAAAAGTGAAACAAGGCCGGAACATCTATATTCTGCGCACAACCATCGCACCAGAGGTAGTGACAATGCCAAACCTTCGCAACCTCTCGCTTCGTCAAGCTATGGTAAGTCTCAATGCTGTCGGTCTCAAGGTCGACAAGCTCGAATTCGTCGATTATTTCGCACGTAATGCGGTGGTTGAGCAGAAACTCAAAGGCGAGATCATTGAGCCTAAGACGGATGTGGTTAAAGGCTCTGCAATAACCCTAGTGGTGGGTCTGGGACGTGGCGACAAAAACACCAACCTGCCTGATTTAGTAGGAGTTAACGTCGTGGAAGCGAAAAGTCGTATCAACAACGCCTCGCTCAATATCGGAACAGAGGTGTTTGTCGACACTGACGACGACGAGTTCCTCTTTGTGAGTAAGATGGATCCAGACTACGTCACCGACAAAATGGTGCCGCTCGGTTCACTCGTCAATGTGTGGTACAGATCGTCGAAAAACTTCGACTTTGCATGGTACAACTATGAGAAATTCCGCCGCGACTCCATCGCCGAGTATATGCGTGTCAGGAAATTCAAGCAAGACACCATTAACTACGTCATCGACAGCTTCAACTATATACTTCAACACAGAAGTTTCTCCTACGACTCGCTTTTACGCATCGAAGACATGCAGATGGTGTTTCCAAGAGCCGATAGAATTGATGTTTTGGAGCTCGATAGCCTCGAATATTTTGATTATGATTACGAAATTGATACAACATATTTCTATGATGAATAAAAAGATATTGATAATACTGCTTGCTTTAGCTGGTGTCTTGAACGGCAACGCCCAAGAGTACTTGACATCGTTTGTCGAAAGCGGAACTGTTGAAAATCAGCGGAATAGGAGTGAAGTGTATGCTACTCTGCCGTTTTTCGACGACTTTTCAACTTCTTACAAATATACCGACGACACGAAATGGCTGTACAACAACGTGTATATCAGCGCCAACTTTCCTATGATGCCGGTCAATTATAACGCCGCCACATTCGACGTGGCAGACCATTATGGCAAGATTTACTCACGCGGCAGCAGCAATCCGTTTATTGCTGACACCCTGAAATCAGTGAAGATACGTTTGGATAGTCTTGATAATCAATTGCTGACACCTGCCGACTCGCTGTATTTCAGCTTCTATTACCAGCCAGGCGGCTTTGGCGACAGTCCAGAGCGCGACGACTCACTTGTGCTGCAGTTTGGCTATGGCTATGATGTCGAAGTCTATGACTCTGTAAATCAACATTCTTACATCGAACGCCGTACCAATTGGCGTCAGATGTGGGCTACACAAGGTGTCGAACTCGACACATTCCTGATGACATGTGACGAAAACCAGTATTTCAAGAAAGTGATGATTCCAATCGTCGACAGCTGCTTCTTCGTCGAGGATTTTCAAGTGCTTTTCTTTAACTACGGAACACTGCCAACCCAAATGTATCCTAACGATCGCAGTAATATGGATATGTGGAATATCGATTTCGTATACCTCGATAAAGACCGTAGCATTGACAACGACAGCTATCCGCTCGTGAGCCTTACAGGAACTGTGCCGTCGTTTTTAAAACGTTATCAATCAATGCCTTACAAGCATTATAAAGAAAATCCTCTAGCTTATATCGATATTGATGGTTACGACATCCATATGACTAATCTCGATATAAACACTCATCAGGTTAAGTATTCGTGTGAAGTAGTCGACAATAATTCGCCTTGGAGCTATAGCTATGAACATAATCCGCTGATAATCAATCAGTATCCTAATGTAGGTCCAGTTAATGAGCATGTCATAATGGGCGATTTCATCTATCCTTACACCGACGATTTCGACACTACTTCCTATACTATCCGTCACTATATCGAGGTTATCGACGAACACAGCGGCGAGGTGCGTGGCGACTCGATTATCCGTCATCAAGGATTCTATAACTTTTTCGCATATGACGACGGTACTCCTGAGAGAGGCTACGGACTGGTGCCGGCCGATACTTATTTTGCGGCACAGTTTAGCGTCTCCTGTCTTGATACCTTGAGCGGCGTGCAGATGCTGTTCAACCGCACACATAACGACGCAAACTTAAACTTCTTTGACATTGTGGTGTGGCGCGATAACAACGGAAAGCCTGGTGAGATTATCTATCAGCTTGAAAATCAACGACCTATATGGCACGATAGCATCGCATACTGCTTCTCATTTTATAAATTTAAAGAAGTGGTGAAGGTCAATAGTATCTTCTACGTAGGCGTCCATCAGCGTTACAGCAAGACCATAAACATCGGCTTTGATTCATCGGTCGACAATAATCAGTACAATTTCTATGATGTGGGCGAAGGCTGGAAAAACAGTGCATATCCAGGCTCTCTTATGATTCGTCCAGTGATGGGAAAACATGGCTACTTTGTAGGCGTCGATGAAAATCAAGAGGTTGCATTTGATATCTACCCGAATCCGGCTCAAAATACCATCCATGTCGAAGGTCTCGACACCGATTTGTGCAACGAAATCGTGATTTACGACATGACAGGCCGGGCTGTAAAACGTTGTCTGTATCGCAATGAACTGAATGTCAGTGAGTTGCAAAATGGAGTGTATATGATTCGCATAATTAATAAAGATGACTCTTATAGTACATCTAAATTATTGATTTCCAAATAAATAACCACATGGCAGAGGATTTTGTAGGCGTTATCGGCGATAGCACAGAAGAAAATACCGAACTGTTCGAGCATTTTCGCATAGTGGCTGACAAAGGTCAGGCACTCACCCGTGTCGACAAATTCCTGCAAAATCGCCTGGAAAACGTATCACGCAACCGTGTACAGAATGCGGCGAAAGCGGGTAGCATACTCGTCAACGACAAGCCAGTGAAGTCGAACTACAAGGTGAAGCCGTTCGACGTGGTGACGGTGGTGCTTGCATATCCGCCTCGTGAGATCGTCATCACTCCTGAAAACATACCGCTCGACGTGGTTTACGAAGACGACGATGTCATCGTGGTCAACAAACAAGCTGGCTTGGTCGTTCACCCAGGTCACGGCAACTTCGACGGCACACTGCTCAACGCCTTGGCATATCATTTCAAGGAAAACGGCTCGAAAGTCGACAATGGCTTCGGATATCTCGTGCATCGTATTGATAAAGACACCACAGGTCTTATGATTGTGGCGAAAAACGAGACGGCGCAGACTGTCTTGGCCGCCCAGTTCTTTGAACATTCCATCACGCGCCGTTACCAAGCCCTTGTCTGGGGCGACTTTGGCGAGGACGAAGGCACTATCGAAGGTAACATTGGACGCTCGGTGCGTGACAGAGTAGCTATGGCGGTGTATCCCGACGGCAGCCAGGGCAAAGATGCCGTCACACATTACAAGGTACTGGAGCGTTTCAACTACGTCACCCTGGTGGAATGTCGCCTGGAAACTGGACGCACCCACCAAATCCGCGTCCACATGCAGCATATCGGACATCCGTTGTTCAACGATGCCTTGTACGGTGGCGACCGTATCCTGAAAGGTACCACATTTTCTAAATACCGACAGTTTATCGACAACTGTTTCAATGAAATACCGCGTCACTGCCTCCATGCCAAGGTGCTCGGCTTCGTGCACCCGACCACAGGCAAAGAGCTCTATTTCGACTCGGAGCTGCCACAAGATATGCAGGCGGTGCTCGCAAAATGGCGTAATTATCTTAAAACTAGAACAGAAGAAAATTAAAATATCATGATAGTAATAACAGGAGCAGCAGGTTTCATCGCAAGCGTGGTGGCAGGATGCCTAAACCAACAGGGCAGGACCGACCTCGTCCTCGTCGATGACTTCTCAAAGAAACAAAAAGAAAGAAACTTCATCAACAAAGCATATCAGCTTCTTTTAGACAGGAAAGAGTTGCATAACTGGCTGAAAATCAATCACGATAAGGTTGATTTTATAGTGCATCTCGGCGCTCGCACCGACACCACCGAGTTCGACTGGAACGTGTTTGTGGAACTCAACGTGAACTACACCGAACAGCTGTGGACACTCTGCACCGAGTATCAGATTCCACTCGTATATGCCTCATCAGCTGCGACTTACGGTGGGGGAGAGCTGGGCTACAACGACAGCCACGACATCGTCGAGAAGCTCGTGCCGCTTAACCCTTACGGACGCTCGAAAAACGAGATCGACAAATGGATTCTCAAACAAACGAAGTGCCCTCCGTTCTGGGCTGGACTGAAGTTTTTCAACGTCTACGGTCCTAACGAGTATCACAAAGGCCGCATGGCATCGGTCATCTTGCACTCGTTCCACCAGATTCAGGACTGCGGCGAGGTTAAACTGTTCCGTTCACATCGTCCCGACTTCAAAGACGGTCAGCAGCTGCGTGACTTCATCTATGTGAAAGACATCGCTTCGGTTATCCTTTTCTTGATTGAGAAACGCCCTGAGAACGGCCTGTACAACCTCGGAACTGGCCACGCTCGGTCGTTTTACGACCTCGCGGCCAACACCTTCAAGGCAATGGGAAAAGAAGTGAATATCAAGTTCATCGACACCCCGCTCGACATTCGCGACAAATATCAGTATTTCACTGAAGCCAACATGGAAAAACTCCGCAAAGCAGGCTACGACAAGCCATTTACCTCACTCGAGGACGGCGTTTACGATTACGTGACAAATTATTTAATTCCAGATACAACGTTCTAAAAATATGAGAAAAAACCAGGCCTTAGAAGGGAAAAACTTCGAGACTGATTTTTCTCATATTTTTTGTAAACAAACTATAATGTTTTCTGCTTCTCTGCTAATTGTTTATCCAAATCCACTAAGAACTCCCGCGCATCAGTGAGCGTGCGGATCATCATGGCGTTCTCCTCAAGCTTGTCGAACTTGGTTTTCATGGCCTCCTTCGCACCTTGGATGGTGTAGCCTTTCACCTTTACGAGCTGGTATATTATCTGTAAATACCGCAAGTCTCGCTCAGTGAAGAGTCTGTTGCCTTTTGTGCTCTTGCGCGGACGCAGCACGTCGAATTCACTTTCCCAATAACGTATGGTGGATGTCGGGACGTTAAACATCACCGCCACTTCACCGATTCGATAATATAACTTCTTGATTTCCATATCAATCCATTGTCATTGAAGGCCTTTCCGATAACTTAAGAATCTGTTCGTACTCCTCAGGAGTGAGGTCGTTGTAGAAGAAATTAATAGGATTTATCGGTTTGTTATTCTTAATTACTTCATAATGCAGGTGCGGCGCCGTCGACTTTCCCGTGTTGCCCATCAGCGCGATATTTTCGCCGCGACTCACCTTTTGGCCTTTTTTCACTAATGCTTTCTTGAGGTGGGCATAACGTGTCTTGTAGCCATATCCATGATTTACAATGACATAGTTGCCATAGCCACTGTTACCTAGTACCACCTTCTCAACCACACCGTCGCCAGTGCAATAAATCTTGGTGCCGACAGGAGCCGAAAAGTCGATGCCGCTGTGAAACTTCTGAATCTTGTAGAACGGGTCGGTGCGATGTCCGAAATGCGACGAGATACGGTTGATATCAACATTTCTTACTGGCATTATGGCCGGGATGTGCTTCAACATGTCAGCCTTATTTACCGCCATCTCGTAAACCTCGTCAAACGACTTTGCCTGAACATTCAACTGACTCTCCAAGATGTCGATTTTTTTCGCCGTGGCTTTTATTGTCGCCGAATTATCATACCCCTCAAGGTCCGTATAACGGTCAGCTCCGCCATAACCTCCCTCTCTCACCGACGGCGGAATAGGATCAGACTCGAAAATCATACGGTAAATGTTGTCGTCACGGTCCTGCATCTCGTCTAGAGCATGGTTGATGTGGCCTATTTTTTTGTTCAGAATTTCAAATTGCAACTGCAAAAACTCAATTTCACGAGCCTGCATACGCTCTTTGGGCGTTCCAAGAGTATTATCGATAATAGATACACCTATAATACCGATAAATCCGGCAAGGATAAAAAACAAACAAAAATTGCGCAGACGTTTTCCAAATGAGGGCTTATATTCCTCATAATCATGCGTTTGCGTGTTGAATATGTATTTTTTTCTTGCCATTAATTTTAAAAAATTTTATTTAAAACGAAAAAATTATGTTTTAAACATGCAAAATAAATAAATTTTTCTTAAATTTGCAAACTTTTTTAAAGAAAAATAAATTCTATGATGAAAGCAAACGAAATTCGTAAGAGTTTTCTTGAGTTTTTCCAGTCGAAACAGCACCTTATAGTGCCTTCAGCACCTATAGTCGTTAAAAACGACCCCACCTTGATGTTCACCAATGCCGGTATGAACCAGTTTAAAGATGTTTTCTTGGGCAACAACCCTCGTAAAGCACCACGCGTGACCGATATCCAGAAGTGCCTCCGCGTATCTGGCAAGCATAACGACCTTGAAGAAGTGGGCCGCGACACATATCATCACACTATGTTTGAGATGATGGGTAACTGGTCGTTTGGCGATTATTTCAAAAAAGAAGCCATCGCATGGGCATGGGAGTTCCTTACCGAAGTGATGAAAATCGACAAGGATAAGCTCTATGTCACTGTGTTTGGTGGTGATGAGAAAGACGGAATGGCTCCTGACAACGAAGCTTACGAGTTTTGGAAAGAGCATGTCGACGAATCGAGGATAATCTACGGCTCGAAAAAAGACAACTTCTGGGAGATGGGCGAGACCGGCCCGTGCGGACCGTGTTCCGAAATCCATATCGACATCCGTGACGAGGAAGCACGTAAGAAAATCAACGGCCGCGACCTCGTTAACAAAGACGACCCGGAAGTCATCGAGATTTGGAACCTCGTGTTCATGCAATATAACCGTCTCGCAAACGGCTCTCTCGTAGACCTCCCTGCAAAGCATGTCGACACCGGCATGGGCTTCGAACGCCTCGTCCGCGTGATGCAAGGCAAGAAGTCGAACTACGACACCGATGTGTTTACACCTATTATTAATGAAATCTCTAAGCTTTCAAGTATTAAATATGGCGATAATGAGAAACAAGACATCGCCATGCGTGTGGTGGCAGACCATTTGCGTGCGGTCAGCTTCGCTATTACCGACGGCCAGTTGCCATCCAATAACGGTGCTGGTTATGTAATTCGCCGAATCTTGCGTCGTGCAGTCAGATACGGTTACACATTCCTTAAATTCACCGAGCCGTTTGTGTACAAACTGTTGCCAGTCCTCGTACATGAGATGGGTGAGCAATATCCTGAGATAAAAGCCCAGGAGATGCTCGTATCAAAGGTCATATACGAGGAAGAGGCATCGTTCCTGCGTACTTTGGCATTGGGAATCAAGCGTTTCGAGAACTATGTGGAGCAAAACAAAGGTGCAAAACTCATCGACGGCGCATTCGCCTTCGAATTATTTGACACCTACGGCTTCCCAGTCGACTTGACCAACCTCATGGCAGAGGAGAAAGGCCTCGAAGTCGATATGGAAGGCTTCAATAATAACCTCAAAGAACAGAAAGACCGCTCACGTAAAGCCGCCGAGAAGATGTCGGGCGACTGGGTCGAGCTCATCCACGAAGACAAACCTACCACATTCGTCGGCTACACCGAGATGGAATGCCAGTCAAAGATATTGAAATTCAGAGAGGTAGTGGCGAAAGGCAAGAAACATTTCGAGATCGTCCTCGACAAGACTCCATTCTACGCCGAGATGGGTGGCCAGGTGGGCGACCGCGGCGTGCTGGTGTCGGAAAACGAGACACTCCACGTGGTCAACACAGTGAAAGAAAACGACCTCAGTATTCATATCACCGACATGCTCCCACAACAGCCAGAGGCAGTGTTTACTGCCAAAGTCGATGTGGAGCGCCGTCTCAAGATTGAGGCTAACCACACAGCTACTCACCTGATGCATGCCGCTCTACGCCAAGTGCTCGGAACACATGTCGAACAGAAAGGCTCAATGGTCGACGACGAACGTCTGCGTTTCGACTTCAGCCACTTCGCCAAGATGACTGACGAAGAGATCCGTAAAGTTGAAACAATTGTAAATCAGAAGATTAGAGAAGATCTTCCGAACCAGACCGCTGTAGATGTCCCTATTGACGAGGCACGCAAACTTGGTGCCATGGCGTTGTTTGGCGAGAAATATGGCGACAAAGTCCGTGTGGTGACATTTGGCAAAGACTACTCATGTGAACTCTGTGGCGGCACACATATCACCTCGACAGGCCGCATCGGAGCGTTCAAGATCTTGACTGAGAGTGCCATCGCAGCCGGCGTGCGCCGTATCGAGGCAATAACAGGCGAGGCAGTAATCGAATATCTTGATAATCAGATAGATACATTAAATAAGATCAAAGGTCTTGTGAAGTCGTCAGGCGACGTGGTAAAGGCTGTTGAGACCCTCTCGACACAAAACACCATGCTCCAGAAGAAGATCGAGGCTATGATGATGGCTCAGGCCGTCTCGGATGCTAAGAATGCATACAACAATGCGACGGATTGGAACGGACACAAGCTGGTGGTAGCCCGTATCGATGCCGACATGAACCAGATGCGTAACATCGCTTCCGCTATCAAAGATATAGATAATGAAGCTGTCGTCGTTATGGGTGGCGTGTTCGAGGACAAGCCTGCTCTCTGCGTGATGTTACCACAAAGTTTGGTCGACAACAATAAATTGGATGCTGGAGCGTTAGTACGTGAAGCCGCTAAGGAAATCCAAGGCGGTGGCGGTGGCCAGAAAACCCTTGCCACAGCAGGCGGAAAGAACGCCGCTGGCATCGACAAAGCCATCGAGATCATTAAAAATAATTTGAAATAACACATGCAGAGACGCCTGTCGGTTATATTAAGCCTGTTTATCGCAACATTATTGTTCATGGCTGGTTGTTCAAAAGACAACCACGATAGCTTGGCTTTTGTTGGCGATGAGAGCGATATGAGGTCGTGTTACGATATTTATCCGCAGCAGTATTTCCCTCAAAGCATCAGCCAGACTATTCGAGAAGGCCGTTTCCCTCCCGATATCGTGGGCGAATATGAGATGAACGGCACATTTGTTGATGGTCACTATGAACAGTATAATGCGATAACCCATCAATATGATATACTTCCTTACTACTACTTTCCTCAATATAAAGGCATGTACATAATTATTACAGATCAAATAAATGGTATCGCAAATATTAAATGTGCCTTTAGAAACCATAGTTATAGTGAATACCAAAATTGGTATGAAACAAAAGCTTACATTTATGGGAATGTTTATGAGAATAGTAATGATTTCATAATTTGTTTTGAAAGTACGGAAAAGCCAGGAGATGCTTATGAGTATATTCGAGGAAATATAATCAAAGGTACTATTGATGCTTCTGGCATTATTAATATTGAAACATGGAGTGTTATTAAGAGTAGAAATCCAGACTCCGATGTGGCAGGAATATTTAAAGTCGGCAGCTGGTATCGTCATCACGCTGATTTGGCAGAAAGAAAATAATTGTTTGATATGAAGAAACTATTTGCAATATTGTTTTTTGTCGTTTTGGGCATGAATCTTACCGCTCAGGTGGATTATAGTTTCGGCAACATCAAGCATAAACGCGAGAAAAGCACTATCCCTACAATCGGTATCAAAGGTGGCTTGACAAGCTATCACATGCATTTCGCATACGAAAAATACAACAAGCTATCAGATGATATTATATTGAAACCTGGCTTCGGACTGTATGTCGAATTCCCAATCAAGAAATTGAAAGGATTTGCAGTAGGCGGCGAAGTTATGATGATAGATAGAGGTTATAGAAAATCATTCAAATTCAGAGGCGATATGCCCGAAGTCGACCAGATACAGGCACATTATCTCGATGTCAGAATCCCGATAACATATTATTTCAGACATACCGAAGTGCTCAATCCATATATCTTTATAGCTCCCGACTTTGGAATGTGCTATGGCGGTGAGATGACTAAGACTTTTGCTGAAAGTCCTGAGTATAACACCTCTGTCGACATCTCAAAATCTGACGCGATGCGCTCGTTCGACCTGTCGCTGGCCTTCGGCGTCGGTATCAGATGCAACATTCATTTTCAGGTGTTTACA
>JAGCPH010000012.1 GCA_017645275.1 Bacteroidales bacterium
AGCAGCTGGAGCAAAATCAGGATGAGCAGCATCAACAAAAGCAACAGCAGCAACAACAGGAACAGCAGATGTCGAAAGAAGACGCTGAAAGGATGCTGCAAGCACTTGAAAATCAGGAAAAACAAACAATGGATAAGATGAATGAGGCGAAGGCAGCACAGATGCAGAAAAGGAAAATACAAAAAGATTGGTGATTTTTAGTTTAGAGTTTAGAGTTTAAAGTTTAGAGTCAGTTATATAGTTTAGAGTTTTGAGTTAAATGAAGAAAATCGGATTAATATTATTGTTTTTAGTGACGGCGTTCTCGGTGAGCGCTCAAGATAATGTCAGTTTCAAGACAATATGCAAGAAACAGGTCGTGGTCGGTGAGCAGTTTCAGGTATCGTACGAACTCACAGGCGACGGTTCCAACTTCGAGGCCCCGAATTTCACTAATTTCGAAATCGTTGGAGGACCATTCTCATCGCAGAGTTCCAGCGTACAGATAGTGAACGGCTCGGTGACGAAATCGACAACTCACACTTATTCGTTTTATCTGAGAGCCATCAAAGAAGGCTCATATACCATCCCATCGGCAACCATCACTGTCGACAAGAAAAAAATCAAGAGTACCACCGAGGAAATCACCGTGGTGAAAGACAATAGCGTGGTGACGGGCAGCAGTAGCGCGGGAAGTGCCAACACAGGCGCCAAAGAAGTGTTTTTGGAAGCTTCGCCAAGCAAAAAAACGGCATATATCGGCGAACAGATATTGTTACGTTACAAGATTTACTATACCATCCCGATTTCGCAGCTATCAATCTCGAAAGCGCCTTCATATTCGGGCTTTTGGATGAAAGACGTAACCGAGAATAACGGCACATTGCAACAGTCATCGATAGTTCGCAACGGCACTGAATACCATGTAGCCACAATCCAAGAGATAGTGTTGATACCACAAAAGGCGGGCACCCTCACCATCGACCCGTTAGATATAAGCTGCATCGCACAAATAAAAAACGAAAACCGTCAGTCGAGAGGCTACGACCCGTTTGATAACTTCTTTGGCGACATCATGGGATCTTCGTATACCAATGTTAAAAAAGAGATAAAGTCACAGCCAATAGATATTGAAGTAAAAACATTACCTGCCAAAGACAAGCCCAGTAGTTTTAAAGGCGCTGTTGGGCAGTTTACATTCACCTCGAGCATTGACAAAACCGAGATGAAGTCAAACGACGCCTTCACCGTGACTTATACCGTGTCTGGCAACGGTAACATCGAACTTCTGGAGCTTCCGAAGCCTGTTTTTCCACCTGATTTCGAGGTGTACGACCCAAAAATCACGACAAATACCAAGAACAACAGTTATGGCATCAGCGGCACAAAGAAAGCTGAATATGTAGTTATTCCTAGGGTTTCAGGCGAATTCAGCCTCAGTCCGACGGAATTCTCATATTTTGACCCGACGAAGAGCAGATATGTCACTTTAAGCTCCGACAAATACGAGTTACATGTCGAGAGAAGCGCCAACGAAGGCAGCAGCGGCATCATCTATGCTGGCGGACAGGAATCGATTAAGGTGGTTGGCAGCGATATCAACCACATCATGATAAACGGCAATCTCAAGAAAGACAGCATTTTGCTCTTTGGGACACCACTATATTTTATCATGATAGTCCTGATGATAGCCTTATTCATAACTGGACTAGTATATTACAAAAAAATCAACAAATTCAACCAGAATCAGGTACTGGTGCGAAACAAAAAGGCTACGAAGATAGCGAAAAAACGTTTACAAAATGCATATAACTATCTGAAGATCAAAGATTCGGCTCATTTCTACGAAGAGTTCTCGCAGGCTTTGTGGGGTTATATCTCCGACAAATTAAACATCTCTCGCTCGCAGCTGTCGATGGATACTGTGAAAGAGATGATGGAAAGCAAGAACGTACCAGAAGACATTGTAAATCAATTTATTGAGTTATTGAACAACTGTGAGTATGCACGATTTGCGCCAGGCGATCCAGAAAAGAAAATGGAAGAGTTATATGAAAAAGGTGTTGTGGTTATTACTAAAGCGGAAAAAAATCTGAATTAACATGAAAAAGACATTATTTATATTGGTTTTAATGGTTTTGGCGGCTGGTTTGAAAGCGCAAACCATTCAGGATCAGCAGTTTGAAAAGGCGAATTTCTATTATAACGAGGCGCGTTACGACACTGCAGTGGTTATTTATGAAGGCATTTTGCACGACGGATATGTGTCTGCACCTTTATTATATAATATAGGCAATGCATATTTCAAGATGAGAGACTATCCGATGGCCATTCTCAATTACGAGAAAGCGTTGAAGATAGAGCCCAACAACGAGGATATCAAGCAAAACCTGGCCATAGCCAACGCGCTCATCACCGACAAGATTGAGCCAGTACCTGAGTTTTTCTTGAGAAAAGCATGGAGAAACGTTGGCAACAAACTCACTGCCGACGGTTGGGCTATAGCGTCATTAGTATTAATAGCTTTGTTGTTGATAGTGCTGTTTTTGTATCTTACAGCAAGGACCAAGGGACTGAAAAAAGGTATGTTTTTTACAGGTATATTGTTGGTTCTCATTGCATTATGCAGCATTATCTTTGCTTCACAGAAGCACAAATATATGAACGAGCACAACGATGCCATTGTCATGATGCCTACAATAACAGTAAAAAGCTCACCGACATCTTCAGGCACTGACCTTTTTGTGCTTCATGAGGGCACAAAAGTAAGGATTTTAGACATTGCTGACAGTTGGAACAAAATAAAAATCGCCGATGGCAGTGTCGGATGGTTACCTTCTTCTTGCGTCACAAGATATTGACATTCAATGGTTTTATGGGTTGATAGAGAAAAAATTTACATTTTTTCCTAAAATAGTTTGCACAGGTCAAAAATTTGTTGTATTTTTGAACCCTTAAAATATAGTTAGTCCGTATTGAAATTAATAACTAAATTACGTGATATGAAAAAAAGATTTTTACCGTTAAGTATGCTTTTGATAACCATGGTGTTAGCTCAAGCAAGTATGGTAGCTAACGCTGCTGAAATTGGAGGAAAATACACTCCAAGATCAGAATCAAACGCTACAATTTCTTCATTTTGGAAGAGTATTCGCGCAAATCAGGAGACAGGTTTGATTGACCCGGCATCATTGATTGCTGGTCAGAAAGCTGCTCAGGCATCGAGAGACGCTGAGTTGGACTGGGAGCAGGCCGGTCCTGATAATTTCGGTGGTTCAACAAGAGCCGTTATTTATGACAACAGCGGTAACATCCTTATCGGAACAGCCGGTGGTGACATTTACAAGACGACCAACGATGGTATCACATTCCAGTACATGGCACATGTTGACGCTCCTATCAGCTGCTTAGCCATTATGGGCGACGTGCTTTACATCGGTACTGGTGATGGTTTCAACGCACATCTCGTAAATGGTCTTGACATGTACGACTACTCCACAAGCTTCGTTGGCAACGGCGTTTACAAACTGGAAGGCAACCTCATGACACAGGTGGCAGGTACAGGCAACGCCAAGTTCGTCAATGAGATGACAGTTGTTGGCAACGACATCTATGCGGCTACAAGCGAAGGTCTTATGAAGAACTGGACTGTGGTGGAAGAAGGCGACTTCAGAAATGTCAAATCAAACAATGATGGCGACGTCCTTGCAGTTAACAACAAGGATGTGTTTCTTGCAAAGGCAGGCCAAGGCTTTATTAAGATGACAGGTAATGGTGGTTTGCCAGGCAACAACAATAATCCAAAGATTGTTGCAATGTCACCTACAAACAGAAATTTCATCTATGTCGCATTTTTGTCAGGATCATCTGGAAATTACAAAACTGGTAATATCTATTTTACAGAGGATGGTGGTGATACATGGCAGATTGCATATACAGCAACAACAGTTGTGGGAGTGTATGCGATGTTTGGCGCTCATGCCGACTACACAGGTTTCATGGCAGTGTATCCTAACAATGAAAGAAAGCTCCTCGTCGGTTCTGACAACCTCTGGTTATTGCATGATGCAACAAGTTCTGGCGCCAACAGCTACAGACCAACACAGATATCAGAATACAACTGTTCAGAATTTGCAGCTATCGCTTGGAACCGTTATTTCTATCTCCACCAGGGTATCATGAATATTGTGTTCAAACCATCAGATCCAAACACATTCTTCATCGGCACTGAAGGTGGTATCTTCAAAGGTGAGTATTATGCATCTCTTTATTCATTTAAAGGTGGCAACCGTTACTTCATCACAGAAGACGATCACTCATCAACAGCACGCATGATGAGCGTTACAGTAGGCGGCACCACGAAAGTCATCGGCGGTTCACTTGACCATGGCACAATCATGATGCTTGCCAACGACAGTGTTGACAACGTCACAACAGGTAGAGCTATCTTCCCGAATGTCACATCAACCAACAACACATTCGGATACTTCAAATATGATTATTCAGGTGGTCCTTGCGCTATTTCGACAATCAATCCTAACATCATGTTTGTGTCGCAAAGAGGATCAAGTTCTGATATGCCAATCCACAGAACAGAGACCAACGGTGAAGACTATGACCTCACCAAGTTCAGCGCAGAGGGTGTTATAACAAACGAAGCTTTCAAGACACCATTCGCATTATATGAAAACTACGCTGACAACCACTCTGCAATTGAAATCAGCGAGTTGCTCGACAGTCTCTATGTGTCTATCGACACAGTAACAGTAACTGCTGGTGATACAATCTATCTCAACAGCAACTTCCATGTGACACAAGGTCAGATTTGGGCAGCTGATACAGCATACAGCTACAACTTTGTCAACATCAACGACACAGTTTATACAATCAACGACACATCATTGTTTGTTGACGAGGTCTACCGCGACACTATCGTCATTGTCGACATAGATTTCGACACTTTGTATCTGGCTATCAGAAATGACGCCAAGGCTGGTGATGTTCGTCACTACTATAGCAATCAGGGCGGTTATCCTCTTGACTACACCCTTCCAGAACCACCACATGACTCAGCTCACATTGATCCAGCTGGCGGTTACAAATGGGTGTTAGGCGACACTATCTGGGGCTTGCACGATCCTCTCAAGACCAATTTCGTGTGCGCAATTAAAGACAAAGTTTACATGACAAGAAATGCCCTTATCTTCAATGAAGATACGAAATGGTTCTTAGTAAGCGCTATCTCTGGTACACCATCAACAGTGACTATCAGCGCTGACGGCAACACAGCATACGTTGGTACAGTGGGTGGCAACTTCTACAGATTTGAAGGCATCGACAACGCTTTCACAGCTGAACAAGCCGACGTCAACGATACTCTCGGCAACAAAGTTATCGATATGACATCAAATCTCGAGGCATTCGCTGGCCGCGCCATCACAAGCATCGCCATCGACCCGAATAATGCTAACAATGTCATAGTGACATTAGGTAACTACGACAATGACAACTACGTATACAAATCAACCGACGGTGGTGCAACCTTCACCTCGATTCAGGGCAACCTCGGCAGATTCCCTGTCTATTCAAGCATCATTGAGAAGAGCTCAGGTCTCTATATCATAGGTACAGAACACGGCATCTACACCTCAGCAAACGGCAGCACATGGGAGAGATCAGGCAACATCACATGCCCGATTATGGATCTCAAACAGGCTATCATGGCAAATCACGACGATGTGATTGACGTCCTTTATGATGAGATGGGAACTCCAACATACGTTGTTTATCCTGGTATCAGCAACGAAGGTATGATCTATGCTGCAACATATGGCTGCGGTATTATCAAGTGCGGTACTTACAAAGAAGGTTCAGACCACGGTATCAATGAGGTGTTCGCAGGCAACCAGAACGTCATGATCAACGTTTATCCTAACCCTGTAAGAGGCGATGCTCAGTTTAACTTCACAATGTCTGAGAATGGCAATGTGAGCTATCAGATCTTCGACCTCGCAGGCCGCATGGTTATGAACAGCGAACTCGGTTTCTATGGTGAAGGTGAGCACACAGCCACAATCAACACAGAGAATCTGACAAGCGGCTCATACATCATCCGCGTCATTGCAGGAAACACAATGAATACAGGTAAATTCTTAGTGTACTAAAAACGATAAAAATCAAATAGAAAAGGCTCCCAATTGGGAGCCTTTTTTTGTTTAAAGATTTTTAATAGATGTTTTCTCGCTGGTACTGCTGATACTCACCATAGGCAGGACATGTCGATTTGCTGCTTCTGCACGACGACATTACCATGCCAAGGGTAAAGGCGACCAACAACACTAAAACAATTTTTTTCATATTGATAGGATTTATTAATTTCACACAACAAAGAAACGAATTTTTTTCTAATTTTGTACATTATTTGTAAAAAAAATTATCATGGTTGAAATCAAGAAGCCAGCAATAGAGCAAGGATGGTACGAGGTGCTCAAGGACGAGTTCGCCTCATCATACTTCGCCGGCATCAAGAGTTTTCTCATCGATGAGAAGCGTCAGTATGTGGTTTACCCACCTTCACCGTTGATTTTCAATGCATTCAACCGCACGCCTTTCGACAAAGTCAAGGTTGTCATATTAGGTCAGGACCCGTATCATGGTGTCGGGCAGGCACATGGCTTGGCATTCTCGGTGCCTGATGGCATACAGCCGCCGCCGAGTCTGCAGAACATCTTCAAAGAGCTGCACACGGATATCGGAATGCCCATACCACGGAACGGGAACCTCGAGAAGTGGGCCGACGAAGGCGTTTTGCTGCTCAACGCTTCGCTTACAGTGAGGGCTAACATGGCTGCATCACATGCCAGGATAGGCTGGCAGCAGTTTACCGACGCGGCGATAAGAGCGCTCTCGGCGAAGAAAGAACACCTGGTGTTCATGTTGTGGGGCAACTACGCCATTGCCAAGGAAGGACTGATCGACCACAGCAAGCATCTGATATTGAAAACGGTGCACCCTTCCCCACTCTCAGCGAGCCGCGGCTTCTTCGGATGCAGGCATTTCTCACAAGCGAATCAATACCTTATTAATAATAATATAGAGCCCGTGAAATGGGATTCCATAATTAATTAAATTAGGAGAGACGCACGGCCGTGCGTCTGTACAAACAATGGAAAAATTAGTTTTTGCGACGCATAATAAGAATAAATTAGCGGAGATCAGAAATATTTTGAAGAATTACGAGGTCGTGGGGTTACGCGACATCGGATGCATGGAAGACATCGTGGAAGATGCCGATGACTTACAGGGCAACGCCAAGATCAAGGCGGATTATGTGACGAATAATTATCATCTTAACTGTTTTGCTGATGATACAGGGCTTGAGGTCGAAGCTTTAGACGGTGCACCCGGAGTGTATTCGGCGCGTTATGCCGGCGAGGGCTGTTCATATCATGATAATGTGGTGAAGCTTCTTGCCGCGATGAAAGGAAAGACTAACAGAAAAGCACGTTTCAGAACCGTTATCGCATTGAATCTTAACGGAAAACAATATTTCTTCGAAGGCATCGTCAATGGCGTTATCACTGAAGAGGAACACGGCGATGGAGGCTTCGGCTACGACCCCATTTTCCTACCTGACGGCTATGATGAAACGTTTGCGGAGATGGGAATGGAAGTAAAAAACAAGATTTCACATCGTGGACGTGCGATGCAAAAACTTGTTGAGTTTTTACACATATAAAATATTTTTTGTATATTTGCAGATTGTATTGACCATAAATTTTCGGAAAATGAAAAAGGCATTATTGATTATAGCTTTGTTTTTGCTGGTGTTTTCAGCGAAGGCGCAGGAGAAATCATACACTTTTGACAAAATCGGAAACACCGTTGAATTTGACATCTCGAAAATCAGTCTTTTCGAGCAAAGAGCGCATTTCCTGTATTTATTGAACAACGACGATCGTTTTGTCGTAACGGCAAGCGACAGAGACGGCATTTTCGTTGTAAAACGCAATGACAACAGCTATAAATTCAACCTTGAGGATACTTTCGCCGAATTTTTTAATGAAGAAAACAAGGCATTCGGCAAGATGTCGAAAGATGAGGTCGGTGAGCTTTACGGTGAATGGAAATCGTCGTTGCCAAGCATATTTATTGCGTCGATGATGATGGATGTTTATGTCAAAGACCGTCAGAACAATCTTTGTGCCAATGCTGACCCGTTCTGCACCGACAACGGTATATATCAGTTCCCGGCAGGTGTCAACGCCGGCCAAGGCGAGCAAGGTCCAAACTATGACTGTTTGCATTCGACTCCTAACCCTGCTTGGTATTATATGAGAATGGCCAACTCGGGAGGCATGAACATCTATATGTACAGCACGCCTAGCGAGGATATTGATTTCTGTTGCTGGGGACCGTTTAGCGACCCGACATCACCATGCCCCAACGGCCTGACATTGGCTAAAAGGGTAAGTTGCAGTTACTCGGCGAATCCAACAGAAAACTGCATCATTCCGAATTCAGCACAATCAGGAGAGTATTACATTCTTGTGATCACGAACTATTCAAACCATAATTGTAATATCACGTTCAGCAAGACATCGGGCTCGGGCACCACTGACTGCTCAATTCTTGAACCATTTTTGACTGCAAGTACGCCTTGTGTTGGAAGTAGTTTGGTGCTTGAGGCGAATGTCATTGAAGGAGCTACATACAATTGGACAGGTCCTGACAATCAGACACATAACGGCAGAACATGGACACGCACCAATGCCACGCTCAACATGTCCGGTTTATATTCATGCCATGTGGTAGCTGGCACACAGAGTGGCACAGAGACCATCAACGCGCAAGTGCTTCCCAATGTGACGTCGAATTTCACCTTCACAGAAGCCATAGCAGGCGATCCGGTGCAGTTTACAGGCACTGAGACCACAACTCCGGCAGGACATACCAGCGAGATTAACGTGAGACAATGGAGCTTCGGTGACGGCACTACAAGCACGGCTGTCAACCCGACACATACATATTCCACTCCGGGCGACTATCAGGTGTCGTACTTTGTGGCGGCAAGTGGTAACGGCGGCGAATGCGGTGACACCAAGACGAAGACCATCCAGATCAGGAATGCGCTCAACGCTAATGTGAGCAGCGACAACACCAGTTTCTGCGAAGACGATGCTGTACCTCACCTGACAGCGACAGCAACAGGCGGTTATGGAAACTACACATATTCATGGACAGCAACTCCGCAGTGCACCATCGACTACCCTAACTCCGCTTCGACGACGGCACATCCGACGGTAGGCACGACCACATTCACCTGTGTGATATCTGACGGACACTCAACACAGACGAAGTCGGTGAGTGTGACTGTCAACGCGATACCTGACGTCACAATCACGGGACCTAACCCTGCACACGTAAACTACGGCGGCACAGCCACTTTGTCGGTGCCGGAACTCTCAGGAGCCACCTATACCTGGACTTCGGAGCCTGCCAACCTGATAGCATCGGGCCAAGGGACACACCAGATACAGACATCGAGTCTGACGGTGACGGTACCAGTGACATACCACGTGACAGTGAGCAAAAACGGCTGTTCCGACTCTAACAGCTTCACTATCGCAGTAGGTGACGCCTTGATGGCAACAGTGACAATAACCGGGCAGCAGGAACTCTGTTCGGGTGAGTCGACATCGTTGAAAGCCATCCCATCAGGCGGTAACGAGCATTACACATTCGACTGGCAGCCAGCCAACAAGATTGAAGGCTCAAATACCACTCAGGAGATCAACACAGCAACATTGAGCGAGTCGATAAGCTTCACTTGCACAGTCAGAGATACTGACAACCATTCATTCGAAGTGACCTCACCATTGATTGTGGTGAATCCAATCCCTGAAGCCAATGCGTATATTGAAGCTAACGGAACAACATACAAGACATACAATATCCTTGCTGGAAATCAGGTTTTGCTGTCGATGAATGATATTGCAGGAGCTACATATTCATGGGAGCCTGCCAACCTGATCAGCAACTTCATTCAAGACAATCATAGGATTGCAAGAACCATCGATCTTCCAGAGAATGACAACACAGAGTTTACAGCCACAGTGACAACCTCAAGCGGCTGTATCAACGAAGACAATCTTATTGTGATAGTACATAAGGCATTGGATGAAAGCTACATTTCAGCGTCAAGCATAGAGATTTGTGAGAATTTCGAGGTTACCTTAACCGCACATCCTGATGGCGGAACAGGCAATTTCTCATATCATTGGACACCAGAAGAGTATTATTCCGACCCATATTCGCAGACGACAAATGTATATCCTAATGTAAATTATAACTCATATTCTTGCACTATCACCGACGAAGGCATTGATGACCGCGCCAACAACAGAATTACAAAAGAAATCGACATTAATATCTTAGAAAAGCCAAGTGTAAACCCAGAGTTGATTGGCCAATATTTTGTACAGCCAGGAGTAGATTACATGCCTTACATCTATGAGTACAACGTCCAAGTGTCGAGTCTGCACGGTCATGACATCGAAAATGCCACATATACATGGGAACTTTTCAGCTATTATGACACACCTAACCATGTGCCAGGTACCGATAACACCTCAAGCTGGCAGATGTTCGCTGATGAAGTAGATAAAAACAAAGCATACGTCTCTATTGACGAGGAAGGCAACGCACTTCTCACATGCACAATCACCACTGATTGCGGCACAACCGTTTCCCAAAAGTTCATATATACTGACGGATACGGCCAGGGTGCTTCTGTTAATGAACTGGATTACGACAAGATGATAGCATTGTACCCGAATCCTTCGAATGGAGAGCTTTACATAGGATACAACGAGCGTCTGATGGCAGCGCCAATAACCATCAGCATCTACAGCTATAATGGAATGCTTATAGACCAGATTAAGGGCGACACAGGCAATAATGTGACGTATTATTCCATGAAAGGTCTGACCAACGGATTGTATCTCGTTAAGATTATGGGAAATGATTTCGTGGTAACCAAGAAACTGGTGCTCAACAGATAAGGAGTTCGGTTTACCAGCCCCAGCAGGAATCGTGTAAGAAGTTGAATTTCAACGGCAGACCGATACTGAACATCACTTCCAAGCCTCTGTTGTAACGGCTTGCGTCTTTCACATGATATGCAAGATTGTCGACATATACCGACTCTTTAGCACCGTTTGTATTCAGCAGACCCAAATTATAGCTTCCGTCGAGTTTCAAGACGAGTGTAAACACCTGAAAATGAATGTTGCATCTGATACCGACGCCGAAGGCCAGCGACAGGTCGAACGAGCGCATCGCGTCAGATTTTGAGATGTCGACAGAGGTGTTATACTCAGGACTTTCAGCAAAAGTCTTAGTCATCTC
>JAGCPH010000001.1 GCA_017645275.1 Bacteroidales bacterium
CATTCTAATCGCCCCGTCGCCTTCTTTAGCGTATGCGATGGAGTTATCTGAAAAGTCAATGGTGACCTTGTTTAGCATTCCTTTTAGGTAAATGTTGGACTCGGATGGTGTGTCAACATTGAACTTTATCAACGAGCATTTATTCTCCAGGGTCGTTGTGTAAGCACCTTTACCATAATATTTAGCTGTGGATTTGCCGTATGCAATCACTGGATAACTGCTGGTCTGGTCGCTAATCATAACGGTGTATCGTGTTCCAGATATGGTTGGTTCCAATTGTCCGCCCATAAAATAGAAATGTAGAAAATCGTCAGTCGATGTACCGTTTGTTTTTATTGAACCTGAAAATGCACCGTTCGAGTAATGTAAATAACCCTTATACTTTCCGTCATTACCGACGTAAAGCTTGTCGCCGTCTTCAAACACGATAGCTCCGGCACTTGTAATATCAGTTCGTGAACCGCCGTTGACTTTAACGGTGATAAAAACCTCATCGCTACAATTTGCTATCGGTTCGACTATTTTTTTGCGACAGCCTGTAATCCCAAGAAGCATCAGGCCTGCAAGCAGCAATGCGGTGCCTTTGGATATGTTCTTGCGGTTGCGTCTGCGTTTTGAGATAGTGTAGCCTGCGCCGACAGCGGTCAAAATCAGTAGTCCGCTTCCAAGTGGTGTCTCACCGAAATTCTGTGTGTTAACATTATATGACCATGAATCATCACGGTAAATGTCGTCGTTTTCGATCTTGAAAAAAACATCGCTCTGTGCGAAAGATGCCAACGGAATAAGCCCAATTAATAATAAAAGCCTCAAAGCTTTCACTTTTGTAATGTTTTTCATAAGATAATTTAAATGGCAATCTGCGATTGATGGCACAAAAATACAATAAAAAACCTTTGGGTCTTTAAAATTAATCAAAAAAATGAATTAAAACATCGCCACCAAGCCGGTTGCCAATATTGCAAGAGCGGCGACGAAGTTTAATAGGCTGTTAATCAACAGTTTGGTTTGTGAGAATTTGGTTCCGATGCCGATGAGACCCCAGATGAGAGCCGAGCCGGTTATTATTAAAGGTGTGGTCTTGCCAAATAAAGGCAAGAATGCGTCGCCAGCCATGAGCCCTGCTATCAAAGCATTGATACCCAATGCAATAGCTAGAAAAATCAGCTGTTTTGGCTTGTCGATAAGGAAAAGGTTCTTTCCGCTTTTGATTTTCAGTGTGTCCATCACCATCCTGAAGGCTATCATGAAACATAGCAGGAGGACGATGACTTTGGCGAAGCTCTCGAATTTGTACATGAAGGTACCTCCGAGCAGCGAGCCGAGCCAGTACATCAGTCCCTGACCTGCTGCCAATGCGCAGACAAACAGCATGTTACGCCACCAGCCGTTCTTCTTTTCGATGTTGAAGGCGGTTGATGCCACGCAGACGCAGAAGGTTAATGATATGACAAAAACGTAATCCATTTTAAAAATACGTAGAGACGCGCCATGGCACGTCTCTACAATATGAATTTCAAATTATTTCAAACGTTTGAATTGGCAGGTGAAATGACGCATCAATTCAGCTTCCCATGTGATTTCCAAACCGCGATTGATAGTGTTACGACGGTCGTAGACGTTCTTCAAAGCGGCTGCGATGACGTCCATGTGGTTGTTGGTGTAAACACGGCGTGGGATGCAGAGACGCACGAAGTCGTTGCCACCGAAACGGTTCTCGCGTGTGACAGGGTCACGGTCGGCGAGGACGTAACCGATCTCGCAAGCGCGGATACCAGCTTCGAGGTAGAGCTCGCATGTCAAAGTCTGTGCCGGGAACTCTTCCTTAGGGATGTTGGTCAAAACCTTGTCGGCATCTACGAAGATGGCGTGACCGCCAGCAGGACGCTGGTAAGGGATGCCGTATTCATCCAATTTTGAAGCGAGGTAGTGAACCTGTTTGATACGTGTCTCGACCATGTCGAATTCGATATTTTCCTTCAGACCGACGGCGAGAGCATCCATGTCACGGCCATTCATACCGCCGTATGTGAGGAAGCCTTCGAACGGGATGCAGAACAACTTGGCACCTTCGTACCAGTCTTTCTTATTTGTTGCGATGAAACCGCCCATGTTGACGAGAGCGTCTTTCTTTGCTGACATTGTCATTGCATCGGCGTATGAATACATCTCTTTTGCAATCTCGCGAAGGGTCTTGTTCTCGTAACCTTTCTCACGTGTCTTGATGAAGTAGCAGTTCTCGATGAAACGGGCGCTATCGACTACTACTGGCACACCATATTTATGGCAGAGTTCGCATGTCTCACGAACGTTCTGCATTGATACAGGCTGACCGCCAACGGTGTTGTTAGTAACTGTGAGGACCATGAACGGCACGTTGCCTTTGTTCTCTTTCAACACTTTCTCGAGTTTTTCGAGGCTGACGTTACCTTTGAAAGGCACTTCGAGCTGTGTGTCGTAAGCCTCAGGCACTGTCACGTCGATAGCGAAAGCTTTACGGCTCTCGATATGGCCTTTTGTGGTGTCGAAGTGGGCGTTGCCCGGGATGACCATACCTGGCTTCACGAGGTAGCTGAACAGCACGTTCTCTGCTGCGCGGCCCTGGTGTGTAGGGATGACATATTCAAAACCGGTAAGCTCGGTAATGGTGTCTTTCATGTGATAGAATGAGCGTGCACCGCCGTAGCTCTCATCACCCATCATCATGGCGCTCCACTGACGGTCGCTCATGGCGCCTGTACCAGAGTCGGTGAGGAGGTCAATATAGACATAGTCACTCTTCAGCATGAAGATGTTGTTGTGGGCTTCTTCGAGCCACTTTTCGCGTTGTTCTCTTGTGGATTTCTTAATGGGTTCAACCATCTTGATTTTCCACGCTTCTGCAAATGGTAATTCCATGATATTTAATTTTAAATTTGAATTTCTAAAAGGTCTGCAAAATTACGACAATTTTCAAAACAAAAGCATTATTTCAAAATATTAATTTTGACCGTCTTGGAGCCTCCGTTTGACATCAAATATTGAAGCATATAAACGCCGTTTTGCAACAAATTTTCATCAAAAGAAGCCGTCTCGCCGGAATATACAAGCCGTCCGAAAATGTCGTAAACCCTCACTGACACGAAATCCTCAGCGGGAATCTCGTCCACTGAATCGAATGTCACCATGGCGTAATCCAGCTCGGGGTTATCGAGGTTAGGGGCGTATCCCGATGACACAGGCACGCCTCCGCCAGCACCATATTCGGCACGCACGCGGTAATAATAAGTACCCATCTCCACCTCATCGAAAAAATCCGTTTCGTAGGCGCTGAAATCCCAAGAGGCATCAGGCTCACCGTCGGGATCGAGGAAGCGTTCCAGCACAAAATGCCCAAACCATTGGTTGATATTTTCGAGGCCCCATTGCACATGCACTACGTAATTGCCCTCTTTGGTGACTGCTTCTTCGGCGGTGATGAAGTCTGGCGCCACTACCACGTCAAAGTCGCTGTAGAATGTGAGCAACTCCCCTACCTGTGGTTTCCCGGTCTGCTCGTAAATCATCTCACCTATATAGTTATAAACCTCGAATGAGCATTCCTCATCGTCGTCTTCATATCCGACGTTGCAGTAGTTCCAATAAAGTGTGAGGTAACAATTTACGGGGATATTGACCGTCACGGTGCTTTCGTAGCCTTCGTCGAGGCCGATACGATACTGTACCACGCCGCGTTCATCGATGATGGAGATTGCCGGTGACAGCCATCCGTCGCCCGCGCTGTCGTGCAGGTTGAACGTCATTGGGGTGCTCATGCCACCGTATGAGGTCCACATCTGTACAGGCATTGTGATGGATTTTCCGCGTCCGTCGGCCGTCACAGGATAGACGGTGAAATAGTTCACCTTGCCTGAGTCTTCGTTTTCGAGGAAGCTCTCTAACTCCAGGTTTTCGCCAGGTTGTGGGGCGACGAAGGCATGGAACAACTCGTCGTTCTTCAGAACCACTATGGAATCTATAACCGTCAGCGGTTCGCCTCCGATAGTCTGGTATGGAGCCTGCATCGTGAGTGTGACCGCCATGCCGTAGGCCCAAGGCTCAATCGAAAGATCTTTGACGGGTTTGGGCTGGTCGTAATAATCGCCGACAGGCTGCAGGTTTATAGAAGCTCTATGGTTATAGTTGTATTCATGATATGTGAGATTCATTGCGTTAATGCTGTAGAATCCGTTGTCGAAGCCCTGCCATCCCCAGTTGAAGTGGAAGAAGTCATTCTCGTCGTAGCCGTCACAAACGAAAGCATGGCCTCCGCGGGTGGCGTCTTTGGAGTAGCTGTATGCCGAGTAATACATAGGACGACCGTTGTCTATTTCATTCTTCAACAGCTCAATCCATTGCTGGTCGATGTAATCATCTCTGTCGGCGAAATCAAGGTTATTCGAATAGCGGAAATATTGCATAAACGCATCCATCGCGTCTTCTGAGTAAGCACCCGAGGCGTTGGCGCCGTAATCCATCTCGACACTCACGCCGGCATGGAATTCGAGCAATGCTATTGCATCGACTTCCGTTTTAGGACTGGTGTAGTCGAGGAAGTCGGGCATCAGCTCGTAACGGTAGTCGGCCTCGCCGAAGTTGGCTGTAAGGGTGCCGTACGACGTGCCATAATAGCCGTAGCAGTAATAGCTGTGCGAACCCGTGCCCGTCTTGGGCCACTGCCAATATCTCATGATTTGTGCCATCGCATTGGCGACGCATCCTGATTTCACGTGGCCATTATAGCCCTCGTCGTCAGCCGGACACTGGTCATTATAGAATTGCGTCTGATGCCATGTGGAGGTGCACAGCGGTCCTACAGAGCGGCCGTCTTTAGAATAATCTCTGATTTCGGGCGACTGCACCAGATTTTCGGCAATTGCAGTTTCCAAATCTGAAATATATGCGTCAAGAAACACATTAGGACCTTCTTCCGATGCGACAATGTCGAATTTACTCTCCGTCGAGTATGCAAGTATTTGATGCATACGGTCGTCGGCCGCCACTATCACGAAGCCTTCAGGCTGGCAGTTGAAGATGAAGAAAGCATCAGTGTTATCAGTCGTTTTCCCTGTGTATATCAGGCTCAGCTGTGTCGAGGCCTTACATTTTGCGGTCATGAACGTTGCGCCGATGTTCTTCGCTGTCGCCACATCCACCGGTTTTGCATTGATATCTGCAAGAAACATCAAGGTTATTAGCAATAATACAAATCTTTTCATAGTTAGATTTTATTTTGGCAAAGATACGAATTTCCTCAATTTTGATCAAATATTTTTTTAGAAAAATGTTGCATTTCTAAAAATTTTGTAATTTTGCGATATATTTGAAATTTAAAAATTAAGTGTTATGAAGACTTCTAACAAATTTTTCGCCGAGTTGTTCGGCACATTCGTTTTGGTTTTCGGAGGTTGCGGCACAGCCCTCTTCGGACATGTTGGTTTTCTTGGCGTAGCTATCGCTTTCGGCTTGACCGTGGTGGCTATGGCTTATGGTATCGGCCATATCTCTGGCGCACATCTTAACCCTGCAGTGAGTTTCGGCGTGTTTGTCAACGGCCGTATGAGTTTCAAAGAGATGCTCACCTACTGGGCAGCACAGTTTATTGGTGGTATCATCGCCGGCGCGTTGTTGTTGGTGGTTTGGAAAGCCTCACACGCAGGCGCTGCAACAGGAGTTTTCGCTGCCAATGGCTGGGGCGACGCTTTCCTGAAATCATGTGGCGGTCCTAACGCTGGCTACGAGTCGATTTCTTGTGGCGGCGCATTCCTCATCGAGGCTTTGCTCACATTTGTGTTCCTGATGGTCATCCTCGGTGTCACCGACAGCCGTCATGAGAATGGCAAGTTCGGCGGCCTGGCAATCGGTCTCACCCTGACACTCATCCACCTCATCAGCATCCCGTTGACCAACACCTCTGTCAACCCTGCACGTTCACTTGGCGTGGCATTGTTCTCACAGAGCCCAATCAAAGAGTGGAGCGCAATGGGTCAGGTATGGCTGTTCATCGTGGCACCGCTCGTTGGCGCTTGCCTCGCTGGCATCGTCTACAAATGCATCACAGGATGCTGCTGCAAAAAATGCGAAAAGTAAGATTTTGAAATGCATACCTTTTATAAACACGAGGTAAAATACTACGAATGCGACCGCATGGGCATCACGCATCACTCCAACTATGTGAGAATCATGGAGGAGGCGCGTGTCGACTATCTCGACAAGCTCGGATATGGTTTCGACAAGATCGAGGCTGACGGCGTGGTGTCACCGGTTGTGTCGGTCGAGTGCAAATACAAGAGCCCGACCACATTCAAAGATGTGATTGAAGTCGAAGTGTTCATCAGCCATCTGAGCGAGATGAAGTTCGACTTCACTTACATCATGCGTAAAGACGGCAAGCTTGTCTGCGAAGGCCACAGCGTGCACTGTTTCACGGAGCATAATCGTCCTGTGCAGATAGCGAAACGTCTACCTGAGCTTTACGAAAAGATCATTTCACAAATTTCCCAATCTTAGAGACGCCGTTCGGCTCGAAGGCTTCGACGAGATAGGTACCGGTCGGGAGGTCGCTGACATCGATTTTGATGTTCGACGGTTTTCCGACCGATTTCTTTTTCACCACACGGCCTTGCATGTCGTAAATCTTTATCTTACTGATGTTTTCAGCTTCTATCATGATATATGACGAGGCTGGGACGGGATAAATCTTCAAAGAGTCGGTTGTTGTGTTTTCCGTTATGGCGTCGTCTTCGAGACTGTCGTTGCCATCGGTGAGCCATTCGAGTGTGAAGTTATAAAACGCTGTAGAATAGCCCGATGTGCCGTTTGGCTCCTCTTCGACGTAGAGTCCGATGGTGCCGTCGGGGAGCACGCAGAGTGACGAATATGCCGAGCTGTATGGCACGATGGTCTTGCTCACTGGCCATGTCTCGCCTTCATCGTAGCTGATATATACGGTTACATCGGTGCGCGAGGTGCCTTTAGGCACCGAGTGCAGCAGTCGGTTTTTGTTGGATCCTTGAGTCACCGAGGTGTAGCGGATGAGGTCGCCGTTACATGCCGGCGCAGTGATGTCGTACCAAGTGGAAGTGGTGGGCTGCCATGTCTCGCCACCGTCTTCGGAGATGTTATACCAGCGGTTGCCAGCGTGGCGGATGCTCATCAGGATGCGGCCGTCGACGAGCTCAGTGACCTTCGCTTCGTCGCCGCCCACAGAGGCGCGACCCGACACCTGCCAGGTGAGACCGTTGTCGTCGGAGTATACCGCATAGTTGTTGAGCGACTGTGCAGAGCCTTCGCGGATGGCTGCCACAAACATGATGCGGCCTGTCGAGGTGCGGAGTCCGTTACCCGAGCCGAAGAAAGAGGCACGCCAGCTCTGATGTTCCGAGACTATGCAGTTGGCGCCGAAGATGAAGTCGGTGATGTCTTCGGGCTGAGTCCAAGTTATTCCGTTGTCGTAGCTATAGGATTTATAGGATCTTATAGGATTGGTAGGAGTCGAGTTCCAAAGCCCCACTCCGCCTACGAATACGGCGATGAGGCCGTTGTCGTCATTGCTCCAAGCCAGGGCGCAGTCGCCGAAGCCGTGGTTGACACCGGTGCCGAGCGCTATGGTATATGGCTCGCTCCATGTGAGACCACCGTCGGTGCTGCGGTTGCAAACGATGTCTATGTCTTCAGGAAGGTCGCCCTGGTTGTATTTACGTTTGTCGGAGACAGCCACTATTGAGCCGTCTTTGGCGGTTATCACTGCCGGGATGCGGTAGTTAGCCGAGCCATAGTCGCCAGGATGGTAGAGCTCGGTGCGGGTGCAGCCCGTCTCACCGCCAGGATTGTCGAGTTTCCCTGTGAAGAAATCGTGGATATAATGAATGTAATCCACATCGTATTGATTTGCATTATGGAAAAAGTTATGGTTGCCGCCGATGACCTTGAGATGGCGCAACTCTTTGTCGCCCGACCATGTATAGCTCACGAAGCGCATGCCGTCGTTGTGCGTGTCGGGCAGGCTGTCAATGACAGGCTCGCCAGTGCAGTTGTTGGCGTTTTTCCAATAATTTAAGATGTTTTCGACACTGAGACCGAGCTGGTATCCGAAATATTGCGAGCCACCGTCATAGCCCACCACAGGGTCGGTGGTGCCGTGGACATGCAGCATCCTGACAGGAGCCACGGGAGTCATATTGGCGTACGGACTGCTGATGAGACCACTCACTGGTGCCGCCGCGTTTATGCGGTCGCCATGTCTTATCGCCATGCAGTGGCTCATGAAACCGCCCATCGAGAAGCCAGTGAAGAACACGCTATCCTGGTCGACTGGATATTCCACCGCGAGGCTGTCGAGGAGCGCCATCAGGAAGCCGTGGTCGTTGGTGGTGCTGGAGCTTAGTCCGGCGTTCCACATGGTGCCATAGCCTTCATTGAGAGCCTGCGGGACGACCACCATCCATTTGAATTCATCAGCAATCTGCTGGAAATGGAACTCGTTGTCGAGACGTGTGATATTGTCGCCGAGGCCATGCAGGAAGAACATGACAGGCATAGACTCGGTGTTTTCAGGAGTCTTCACCAGATATTCGCGCTGCACGCCCTGCCATTCGAAGTTCTGAATCTGCGCAAAGCCTTTTCCGCAAAGGAATAATATCGATAACAATGTGATTTTTAATAAGTTGCCAATTTTCATGATAATGATAATTTATATTTTGGCAAAGGTAATAATTTTTATAAGATATTTTGAAAATTTCAAAAAAAATTGTAATTTTGCATCATTAAATTAATCTTGACTATGGAAAAAAACTATAATGTCACTGAGCAGGACAAGGTTTTCATGCGCGAGGCTATCAGGCTGGCCAACGAGAGCTGTGAGAACGGCGGCGGACCTTTCGGGGCTGTCATTGTGAAAGACGGAGAGATTGTGGCAGGGGCCTCCAACAGCGTGACCATCGACAACGACCCGACGGCACATGCCGAGGTCAACGCGATACGTAAGGCATGCAAAAAACTGGGCACTTTCGACCTCACCGGATGCGTGGTGTACACATCCTGCGAGCCGTGTCCGCTGTGCCTCGGCGCATTGTATTGGGCACATATCAAGAAGATTTACTACGGAAATTCCAAGAAAGACGCGGCTGACATCGACTTTGCCGACGACTTCATCTATGCCGAGCTGGCGAAGCCGTATCACCTGCGTAACATCCCGATGATACATATTCTCAGCGATGAGGCCATCAGCACTTTCAAGAAATGGACTGCAAAAAGCGATAAGACGGAGTACTAAAACTTATTGTAAGGCTCCACGTGCACTGCTACGTGGGTCTCATTACCATATTGATGTTTAAGAACATTCTCCACCTCGGTGGCTTTGGCGTGAGCCTCGCGTAGGCTGATGTCACCATCCATCATGATATGAATCTCGATGGCGTAGTGGTTTCCGATGCGTCGTGTGCGCAGGTTATGCGGCTTGACGACGCCCGGGATGCCTCTCACAAGATCCAACATCTCATTCTCAATCTTGTCGGGAAGCGACTGTTCCATCAGGTCGCCGACAGCCTCTTTGAGAATCTCGAACGCCACCTTGACGAGCACCGCGCCCACTATGACGGACGCTATCGGGTCAAGGATAGCCCAACGGTCGCCGAGGAAGATGGCTCCGCCGATGCCGACAGCGGTGCCCAGTGATGACAAGGCGTCGCTGCGATGATGCCAAGCGTTGGCTTCCACAGCCTTGGAGTCGAGTTGTTTGGCTTTTATGATGGAATAACGGTATACGGCTTCTTTCATCACGATGGAGACGACGGCGGCCCAAAAGGCAAGCATCCCAGGCTCCTCGATCTCTCCCCCATTCGCCCAGAACGCAATCTTCTTGACACCTTCCAAGATGATGGTGATGGCGACAATCATCAGGGCGACACCGATGATGGTCATCGCGAGAGTCTCGTATTTGCCGTGACCGAAGTCATGCGACTTGTCTCTCGGGCGGTTGCCGAGTTTTACGAAAACCAGAACGATGATATCGGTTATAAAATCAGATAAAGAGTGTGTGGCATCGGCGATCATGGCGGCGCTGTGGCCTAAGATTCCCGCCACAAACTTGAAAACCAGCAGAAACAGGTTGACGAGTCCGCCGATTATCGTCACTTTATATATCTCTTTCTCGCGAGTCATTTTTATTTGAAAAATAGTTTGCAAAATTAAAGAAAAATCTGTATCTTTGCCAAAAATTCAAAAATAATTAAAATGATCAACGACTTCGTTTACGATATCCCTGTGAGGGTATATTTTGGCAAGGACCAGCTGAAGAATCTGGTTCCTGAATTGAAAAAACACGGCAATCGCGTGCTGATGACCTACGGCGGCGGCTCCATCAAGAAGATCGGGCTGTACGACAAGGTGGTGAAGGCTATAAAAGACGCCGGCATGGAGCTTTTTGAGCTGTCGGGCATTGAGCCTAACCCGAGAATCGACTCGGTGCGCAAGGGCGCGCAGATGTGCAAGGAACACCATATCGACGTGCTGTTGGCTGTTGGCGGCGGCTCAACCATCGACGCCACAAAATTCATGGCGGCAGGCGCCTGCGTCGACCACGACCCATGGGACTTCCTCGACCTCGGCAAACGCTCACCTATCGAGAAAGCCTTGCCGATAGTGACCATCCTGACTTTGTCGGCCACCGGCTCGGAGATGGACCAGGGAGGAGTCATCAGCAATCCTGAGACGAAGGATAAGATAGGCCGTCTCTCCCCGAAGATGCTGCCGAAGGCGTCGTTCCTCGACCCGACGAACACATTCACGGTGAGCCCGTATCAGACTGCTTGTGGCGCCGCCGACATGCTGTCGCATATCTTCGAGGTATATTTCAACAACAACCTCGACCTCTACATGCTCGACTGCTTCATGGAAGGCATGATGAAGACCATCATAAAATACGCCCCTATCGCCATGCGTGAGCCCGACAACTACGAGGCGCGCGCCAACCTGATGTGGACCTCGTCGTGGGCCATCAACGGATTCATCGACGGCGGAAAACGCCAGCCATGGAGCTGCCACCCGATAGAACATGAGGTGTCTGCTATCTACGACATCACACACGGCCTCGGATTGGCGATAATCACTCCGAGATGGATGGAATACTGCCTCGACGAGACCACCGTCGACAAATACGTGCAGTTCGGTGTCAACGTGTTCGGCATCGATGCCAAGTTGCCGAAGATGGAGATTGCGCACAAGGCCATCGACGCTCTTAAAGACTTCTTATTCAACACCTTGCAGCTGAAACGCACTTTCCCGGAGGTTGGCATCGATGAGACGAACTTCGCCATCATGGCAAAGAAATCGGTCAATGGAGGCACCTTGAACGGGTTTAAGCCGCTGCAGCAAAAAGATGTGGAAGAGATTTTCAAAATGTGTATGAGATAACAATGCCCCACCACGTCATTTCGACTGAAGCGGAGCGAAATGGAGAAATCACCGCCATCTGAATAATTCCGAATTAATTTGTTTGCCGGTGATTCCTCGGCTCCACTTCGTTGCGCTCGGAATGACGAATACTATGAATTATGAAAAGATTAAAACACCTTATTATTGTTTTGATGGCAATTTCGTTGTTTTCTTGCAAGAGCGAAGACAAGGCCATTAGGCAGATATGCAAGGAGATTCATGAAAATTATCCGATGGCGACGTTGCAGGATATTTACAAGACATGCTATCAGGACTTCTTTGGTGCCGAGCATCTGATGAATGATACGGCGATGGCACGGAAATACATCCACATGGAGCTGGAGCAATGTCGCGACACCGACCTTACGCTGATGCCGAAGCTTGAGCCCACTGGATTCCGTCATCGTTTCACACGAGTCAATTTACGGTGTGTGGTCGACGGTACGCTCAAAGAGGAGGAACTGCTTTACATGTTTATCTCAGCAGCCGGCAAAGACAACGCTTTCAGCGATGACTGGTATTCGGAGTGGCTGAAGATTGAGTCTATCGCATTGGAAGTCAACCCTGAATGGGAAGACTTGGACTTGCAGAATGAGCTACATGAGGCAGCGGAAGGAAACTATGCTGTTCGACACAGCGACGAATTCAGAGATAATTATAATCCACACTATAGAATAGTGAGAAGTTATTAAGTTTTTAGTCGTAATTATTTCTTTACTGGGTCACAGGTTAATCCTACTCCGAGTTTCTTGAAAATCTTCTGGTCGACTTCAGGGAGCATCACCGTGGAGTGCATCTGGCAGCCTTTGAGTTTCGGAAGACATTCGAGGGCTTTGCGGCAGTTCTCGTCCCAGAGGCTCAACATTGAAATTGCGACCAACACTTCATCGGTGTGGAGGCGTGGGTTCTTGCCATTCAATATCCCTACTTTTGTTTTCTGGATAGGCTCAATCATGGCCTGCGGGATGAGTTTCACCTCGTGGCCGATGCCTGCCAGGTGTTTGGTAGCGTTGAGGATCAGAGCCGCACTCGAGCCGAGGAGGTCGCTGGCATGTGCTGTGATGATGGTGCCGTCTTCAAGCTCGATGGCACCGCAATGCTGCTTCTCCTGTTCCTTGCGTTCGCGTGCCGCTATGGTGGTCTTACGGAAGTCGGTGGTGATCTTCGCCTGCTTCATCAGCAATGCTATCTTGTTGACTTCGTTCTCGCTGCCTTTGCCTTTGGCGAGGTCGCAAAGTGCTGTGTAGTAACGTCTTATGATCTCGTCTTTCGACGCGTTGCAGCACACCTCGTCGTCGCTCAAGCAATAGCCTGCCATGTTGACGCCCATGTCGGTTGGCGATTTATATGGGTTTTCACCGTAGATGGATTCGAAAATAGCGTTCAACACCGGGAAAATCTCGATGTCGCGGTTGTAGTTGACGGCTGTCTCGCCGTAAGCCTCAAGATGGAACGGGTCGATCATATTGACATCGTTGAGGTCGGCGGTGGCTGCCTCGTATGCTATGTTTACGGGGTGTTTCAGCGGCAGGTTCCAGATTGGGAAGGTCTCGTATTTGGCGTATCCCGCCTTGATGCCGCGTTTGTTCTCATGGTAGAGCTGGCTCAAACAGACAGCCATCTTGCCGCTGCCTGGTCCTGGAGCTGTTATCACGACGAGCGGACGAGTGGTCTCGACGTAGTCGTTCTTGCCGAAACCGTCTTCCGAGTCTATGAGTGCAACATTGTTAGGGTAGCCTTCGATGATGCGATGGTAATACACCTTGATTCCCAGTCGTTCCAGGCGGTGACGGTAAGCATCGGCGCTCGCCTGACCGTTATAATGGGTGATAACGACGCTGTTGACCATGAATCCGCGGCCCATGAACTCGTCGCGCAGACGCAGCACGTCGACGTCGTAGGTGATGCCGAGGTCGCCGCGCACCTTGTTCTTCTCGATGTCGACCGCGCTTATGACCATGACAATCTCCGCCACGTCACTCAGCTGGGTGAGCATCTGCAGCTTGATGTCAGGCTTAAAGCCCGGCAAGACACGGCTTGCATGGAAGTCGTCAAACAGCTTCCCGCCAAATTCCATATAAAGCTTGTCGCCAAATTTAGCGATACGCTCTTTGATGTGTTCTGATTGAATCTTAAGGTATTTCTCGCTATCGAACCCGTATTTCATAGTGGTTAAATTTTAACAATACGGGATGCAAAAATAGGAAAAATTTTCGGAATGACAATGGTATTTTTTAAAAAATTAAATTATTCCATGTTCGAGGGCGAAGCGCACCATCTCGACGGAGGATGAGAGTCCTAATTTGTTGAAAATGTTCGTTTTATGCGAGTTGACGGCACGGAGGCTGATGTTGTATTTTTCAGCTATCTCCTTTCCCATAAGGCCGGCGCAACATGCTTCGATGATTTCCAATTCGCGTTTGGTGAGCTTTGACGACGAACGTTTGTCGAGACGTGCGTCGACGATGTCGCGGACGAGCACGGCGAGGTCGTGTCCGTAGTAAGGCACCCCCTCCTCCACCGATGCCACGGCGGCGCGCACCTCTTCGAGAGGGCCGTTCTTGCTGATGAAGCCGTCGATGCCTATCTGCATAAGTTGGTTGATGATATATTCCTTGGTGTCGACCGACACTATGATGATTTTGATGTCGGGATACTCAGCACGCAGACGTTGCGCCACCTCGATGCCGTTGGTGCCAGGCATGAGCACGTCCAGCAGCACCAGGTCGCAAGGTATGCCATTGGTGAGGGCGGCGAAGAAATCGTCGGCGTTGCCGGCGTCGATGGTGACGGTGTGTGGCATGCCGCTGAGGGCGCTGCGGATACCAGCGCGGATTAGGTCGTGGTCGTCTAAGAGAGCAATGTTCATTATCCTTCGGATTTAGGTAATTTTACAGTGATTGTGGTGCCTTTTTGTGGCTCGCTGGCGATATCGATGGTGCCGTGGTTGAGGCGTATGAGCTCACGACAGAGCAGCAATCCGATGCCAGTGCCACCGCCATTGCCTTTGGTATCTAATTGTGACACAACAATATGACGAGCGAACATCAGTTCCTTACGGCGTTCGTCAGTCATGCCGACACCGTGGTCGCGGACGAAGAAGCCATCGTCGTCAGGAGTATTGCCTATCTCAACAGTGCCGTCTTCGTACGAGTATTTGACGGCATTGCTCAGCAGGTTGCGAAGCACCGTACGCACAGTGTTGCGATCAGCTATAACAAGGCTACGTTTGACGTTATTTATCAAGGTGACATGCTTCAGGTCGGCATAGCTCTGAGTGTTGGCGACAACCTCGTTGACGATGCTGCCGAGGTCGATGCGCACGGGGCTGACACGCTGCTTGCCGTTTTCCAATAGCGCCATCTGCTGCAAGTTAAAGAGCAAATCAAGTTGGTTATCGCTGCTATTCAATAACTTACCGAGATTTTTCTTTATCTCAACACTGTCAAAATCATCAAAATTCTTATAAAACATCCTGAGCATCTGCTGCTGCGCGAGCATCGGGTTTTTAAGGTCGTGAGTAAGGATGGCGTAGTTGCGGTCTTTGGCGCGGAACATGCGTTTCTGCAAGCGGGTGTAAAGCACGAGCAACACCACCGCGACGACTGCCAACACCGCTATCGTGACGAGCCAAATAAGTCTCATGCGCTGCGATTTGATGGTCTGCGCCTGGATTAGCAGCTGCTGTTCCTTTTGCTGGGTGTCATAACGAATCTGCCACATCGTGAGCTGACGTTGCGACTCCTCGTTATATATGCTTTCACGGAGTTCGATGACACGACTGAGCATCTCTGCCGCTTCCGCGAAATCGCCTTTGTTTTCGGCCTCTTCGGCAAGCTTGCGGCACGCCTCCAGCTCCTGGTTTTTCATCCCTATGGCATGGGCGATGTCGGCGGCCTCTCGATAGTTGCCGAGCTGCAGCAAGGTGATGACCTCGGTGGCACGGTTGTTAGTCTGGCGTGCTATCTCAAGGGCTTTGAGGTTGCATTCGCGGGCTTTTTCAGTGTTTCCAAGTTTAAGATATATGTTTCCAAGTTGTGAAAGCCGCATCCCTACCTGTGGTATGCGCTCGAGCCTCACATCGATGAGATAGGCCTCTTCGGTGAGGTCGAGGGCCTGCTGAAGCAGTGGCTCACGCTCATCGTCTGGTAAGGTTAGGGCTTTCGCCACCAGCGTCTCGCCAAGCATAGCCTTTCGGATGGCAAGCGACTTCGGCGAGTGGTTCTCGTCGGCCTCGATTAGCTCATTCTCGATGTCGATGGCGCGGTTAAGGTATTCTATCGCCACGTCGTGTCGGCCTGCCGAGGAGTATATTCCCGCAAGGTTGCCCAGCGATGCCGAGATGTTGGCCTTGTCGCCCGTCGACTCGTCGTAGTTGAGGCATAGCTCGCCGTAGTATAGCGCCTTCTCGTAGTCGCCGAGACGGTGGTAGCAGTACAGCAGACATGAGTAGAACTCGCATTTGAGCTCGGTGCTGTCGGCTGGCGTGAGGGCAAGGCCGTCATTGTTGATGCGTATCGCCTGCTGTAGCTCGCCGCGCATCGCCACGGTGTAGGCGCTGTCGACAAGCTGCAGCAGATCATCGCCATCCTGCGCCCGGACACCCGACATCGCAAGGAGACATAATATTATAAGGTATTTCTTCATATCACATTTAATATTGAGATGCGATAATCGCATCTTTACAGGACACGGATTCATGTCGCTGCCTAATTAATGACTTTGCAAAAATACAACAAATAACAATATGTTGACCACTACCTAAAACTCGCATTTTAATTATCAACATTATACATATTTTCCAACTTCACCATATCATAATCCG
>JAGCPH010000013.1 GCA_017645275.1 Bacteroidales bacterium
AGTTTCCCAACCGGGTTCATAATATGTCATTTGCGATGCGACGGTGTATTCCTTGTCGTTATGTTTTATCACATCGCACGGGTAAGTACCTGTATAGAGATTATTGCTGTTGCCTGCTATTCTTTCCCATAGCAGTTCTCCGTTATGGTCAACACGGAATATCCAGCTCACATAATTGTGCAAACCGATGTAGTAATGCGGGTCGTGTTGCATCAGACATGAGCTTTGCACGTCACCATCGATTGAATGTGTGGCTGCAAACACTGTAAAGCCGCCGTCATCGTTTTGGAACACTTTGGTAGTAAAGTCATTTCCTCTACCTCCGTAGCATCTGCACCAAATGATATTGAAGTCAAAGTCTGTCTTCATCAAGTAAGCATCACTCAGTCTCGAGTGAGTTGGCATACCGGCGTGGTACCCAAGATGGTATCCGGCACCTTCAAAGTCGCCATCGTCAGCAGTTGTATCACCATATAATAGATATCCATCTTCTAATACTATGACACCATTTATGCTAGTATAGTAATGGTCGCTTCCATAACAGAAACTCCATTCCACATTGCCGTTAGAGTCGAGTTTGACGAGATGTGGAATGTAGTTAGCCTCCTGGTGCTCCTTGCACATCATATTGCCGGTGCCAGGGACAATATTTGTGATTGCCATCAAGAAGCCTCCGTCGTCTGTTTGTTGTATGCTACCAGCGCCTTCTGAACCTGTTGTTCCAACACTGGTCTCCCATACCATGTCGCCATTGCCGTCAATTCTTATCACCCATATATCGGCAGTGCCTCCCCAATAGTGAGATATATCGCCTCCTGCCTGATTGTACGGTGCACAACCGACGAAACCTCCGTCAGAAGTTGCGCAACCCCTGAATACTCCGTTAGTTCTTCCGAAAGAATTTCCGTAAGCCTTTTCCCAGATGGTGTTGCCATCTACATCAATCCGCCTGAACCCAACGTTACCATAATGGGCATTAGGATACAACAGAAGATCCTGATACATCATGATATAATCTCCATCAGTCAGTCTGTCTATATATTCTACGCCGTTATCATTATCTGTGTTTTTGATTTTCTGCCAGATGGTATCACCGTGATGGTCTATTCTTAATGTCACACCTTTTGTTGTTCTGTAAGTTGGATCGTCACAGTACTGGCCCGTAACTATGAACCCGTCATGAGTTTCAGTAATAGCGAGAACATTATCGTCTTCATCAGTTCCATAGCAGTTTTGCCAATCAATTCTGTACTGACAGAAAGAGATTATTTGAATAAACAACAATATTATTAGGAATACATATCTTTTCATGTCACATTGTTTTAATATTGGCAATGGTCTCCAGAGGGTCATATCTGGAGACCAATTATCGATATATTATCTTGTTACAACTACTTTTTCAGTTAAACGGTGTTCTTCGCATTTTATTGTCAGAATATACACACCAACTGGCAGTTTCTGCAAGTTGATTACATTCTGTCCGCGTTCGCCATGCACATTCTGTGTGTAAACCTCTATGCCCATGCTGTCGGTGAGAGTGATGACAGCATTGTTGAAGCCTTCGGGGAGGGTGTAGTCGACTGCCACCCATGTGTTTGCGGGGTTAGGGTTGACTTTCAAAGACAATCCCATGGCTCTACTAATGTCGTCTTCGGTATAAGTCGTCTTTCTTGTACCTCTGCCGTTGGAGGATATTGATGGTTGCGGACATTCCTCGTCAAATTCACCATAAATGGTTAACAATGATTTCGCCATTGCCTGTGATGTGCCATTTCCGTTATATGCTATGTCTTCAACAAGGTTTTTCTCCGTTGCGTTTAGCTGCATTGTGGTTCTGCCATCTTGTGCCAGTGTCCTATATAGGGTTATGAGTTGCATATAATTGTTATGGTCATCAAGCTCATCACCATCAAGGTTGTATAGCGCAGGAAGCATATTGGCGAGAGTGAAGGCATCGTCGAAATTGCCTTCTGTCATGTAAATAGATATAATGTCTCTATCAGCTCCGATATCTTGAAGGTTGCCGAGCCATGTCACAAGGTCGTTTCTGTCGATTATACTGTCGTTCATTATGCTGCGGATGATGTCGCCTGCAGCTTTCCGGGCCTCGTGGTTGTAACGTGCCATGTTCGACAGAAGCACTGTTCTTGCTGAAGTACCGCTCGCTACCTCATGCAGGATATCAATCATATAGTCGGGCAAAGGAGTATTTTTGTTCTCCATATAATCGATAAGTTCGTCGTTTTTGAGCTCGTCGGGATTTGACAGGAGTATCTCAAACAGCACTGACACTGGGAGCACGTCGTCACGGTCAGCGGCAGCGTAAAGCACACTTTTAGAAAGATAAGGCGATGTGCCAAGAAGCTTTGAACGAAGATTCCACATGTCTTCCGGTTGTGCGGTTTCTACTTCCGACACAGTGTTTGTGGTACTGCCACCATCCATACGGCTGTCGTAAACGGCTTTGAGGCTGTTGTAGATATTCTGTGATTCGTTGAAATGTTGCTCTGCCAGTTGGCGTCTCTCCGGAGGTAATACAGGGGTTACAGGATTATTGCCACCGCCGTAATTAGAAAGGCAGTTATTCGAACCTAATGTGTTATGCGGACTGACCCTATCATTTATTTTATCCGGATCAGGCGTGGCATCTTCTATAAACGGATTATAGTAGTAATCTACAAGAATGCCTTCATTATAGAAATGGTAATTGGCATTTTCGCTGAACGTGTTACCTGCAGGGATTTCCATGCTTCCTTGTGACCTTTGGATACCCTCTATTGGTTCTGCATTGACATAGAAGTCTATCTCATTCCCGTCGTTATCATTGCAGCCGTAAGTGAGACCGGCAGCGTTTAGATTAACACTCACCCTATTCCTTCCTACAGCGATATTTCCGCAATACAGACCTTCGAAAGCGTTACGATATAATTCGTTAATATTTGCGGAGTTTTTTATAATAACTCCATAGTTGTTCCCTTCAACGGCGTTGTCGCCTTTTGTGAAGGTATTCTCTTCGATAATAAATCCTTCTGTGCTATTAAGGAAGATTCCGGCATTACATGTCCTGCTGTCGTCGTGTCCCACGGTGAAAGTCGAGTTCAATACCGTCGCAAAATCTGGTTCAATGGCGAACACGCCAAAATCATTGTTGCTGAACTCACAGTCTTTGACAGTGAATGTTTTCGCACCTCCAGCGCCGTCTCTTACGGAATAGGCTCCCGCATGAAATCCTGAGAAAGTAGATATTTTATCAACTCGAAACATTCCAGTTTTAGGATTTATGCTGTATTTGCCAGCAACGGTAAAACCAGCATTGTAAGCAGCAATACCTTTTGCCCAATAGCTCACATTATCAATCCGAACAGGACCGTTGCCGCCTCCACCGTCATCAGTTTCTATGGAAAAGTCACATCCATGGAATTTTACGCCAGTAACATTAGCCAAATCCACGTGTTTGTAAAAAGTCACTACACCACTATAATATTTGTCAATAGTAAACTCGCAATTTGTAAATGTGGCATCATAGTTTAATATATCTCCATTAGTTGTAGTATAGTTGTAATTCATTGCGTGAATAGCTTTGGCATTATTTTCGAATGTGCAGTCTTTGGCATGAACAATACCACCTGTGGCATTCCAATAATTTGGATTTCGCAAATCGATTGCACACAGAGCATTTATAATTCTAGTGTCGTTTTTCATATCCACATAGCCTTGATAATAGTAATCATCATGGGACAACTGATCTTTTGTGTTGTCACCCCACACCTGTATTCCTTGCCACATGTCGTTTTTGCAAAAACAATCCAATGTACAGCCGTCCAAAATCAGTTTGCCACCTTGTTTTACAATAATTTTTGATTCCGGAAGCAATTTAAGTGTAATGTTACTATTACTGACACCTTTTGTTATAGTGAGCTTGGCTCCATCTTCAATAATAATATCATTTTCAATTAATTTGTTTGTCCCAAATCCATCTTTATCCCATACAATATCACCAGTTATTATTGTTGGATTTTCGTTGTGTACCAATGGCCTTATAGTTATATTATCAAGTGCGATATCAGGATGAACTGAGCTAAATCTAACCATGCCACCGAAACCTATCTGTTCGACATCAGAATCCAAATACATGGTGCAGTGTCGCCAATCATTTCCAGCATAACCACTATCTATAATTCTATTAAATAGCAGATTAGAATCTTTTCCCTTTGTGTACAGATACAATTCGGCTTTATCTGATGGAGCTTTCATGTGATAATAAAAATCCACGCAATATTTGCAATCTCCAAAACTGCTGAAATCAATTGAAGGAGAGACTATAATTGCCGGTGTATTCCAATCTGTGTCTATCGAACCTTCCACATAGATATAATAATCTCCATCTTGTGCCGATTGAGGACCTGTTGATAATGAATCACCGCAATTTGGCCATCCCATATGTCTCCACCAATCGCCGCTTTCCTCATCCAATTCACCTTGCACCCAGCCATCCCATCCGTTTTCAAAGCTGAAATTACAGGCATTGATTATAGTACATTGTCCATATCTGTTGAGTGGACCTAAAGCGGTATTTGAATCATCTCCATCTGGCTCATCAGGACATGGCGGACAATGCGCTGGTTTGGGGCCAATACCCCAGTAATAATACCCATCTCCATCAGCATCATTACACTGAATATCCGATTCTGTCTTACCTGGTACATAAATTGGATATGATATCTGACAAAAACCATTCAAATCATCATATAGTGTATATATGTATCCATTAGTTCTTCCAGTATTGGTATCTGAAGTTTGTCCGAACGAGTCTTTGTATATCAAATAAGTAGATCCGTAAAACGTAATTGCATAAGGATTGTTTTCATCATAACCTGACACATTGTGTGATGTTTCATCAATGGTTCCCCATCCCACAAGCAATTTGGCATGTCTATCATATCCAACAAGGACAGGCCCATTATTGATAATAAATTCTCTTATTTTATCAAAACTATTAATGTGTATATCATTATAATCATTAATTCTCACTCTTTCTGTTGGCTCAGGATAAATATCACAACTGTCCAACGATGCTGTATAGGGCCACACTGATTCGTATGGCACACCTTCTTCCTTATAATATCGCAAAGCCTTATCTATAAAGTAACTTCCTTGCAGTGAATTTTCCGCACAGCTGATATACTGTTCGGCCAGGTCGAGATCCAAATGCTGATTATAATAAAGATTTGCCATTGCTTCAACACAGGCGGTAGCACTAAATATCCAGCAAGTATTAGCCTTACGAAATTCTCCATCACATTCTGTTTCCGTACTGCAAGTTAACGTGCCGTCTTTCCAACACCCGTCTTGACATGTCAGTGGCGACAGCCATCCTGTGCCATCTTCCGAGTCTCCATCATAATACGCACTATTTGGATCGTTTGCGCCATGTCTGTTTCTCCAGTCAAAGTTGGCAACATACTGTCCGGTTTTCTCAGATCTGCTATTAGGATGGTCAGGACGGAACAATGAAAACACTCCGCTGGAATAATATTCAAATCCATAGGTCTTGTATCCGTCTCCAAGCATCATTACCTTTTCTGAATATGATAAATCCGACATTTTTGTGTGATTGGCGACCCAAATCAATCCGTTTTGGGATATGTAGTTTCGAACAGCTGATAGTTTCTGATCATCGGCTTCTCTTGCGGAAAATATCCTTCGATTTTCAGCATCGGGGTATACAGTGTTGCTCATGTCCACAGAATTAATTGTCACAATAGCATCGTTGACATATATCTTGAATTCTGCAGGTACATATCCAAAATAGAAGCAGCTTTCTTCACATTTTTGTGAAAAACTGAAGATAGAATCCTGCTCAAACAGGCGATATGATTCATAAACCAAATATTCATCATCGTAAGCGTCGCTTACGACAAATCTAACGAAGCCCATTTCAGATGTGAAACATACATTACCGGATACGCCTATTCCAGTAACAGTGTTCCCATCAAAAGGATAAATTGTTGCATTTTCTGTAACTTGTAAATTTAGATTTGTCTGACGATTGAAAGTCTGTGCCTTGCTAAACATGGCAAACAATATCAGACATATAGTGATATGCGTTTTCTTCATTAATCTTTATTTTTAATTGTTTATTTCTCAAAATCGCCCTCATAACCGCCGTTGGCGTTGTTCAATATAAGGGTGTAGCTGCCACTTGGCGCTCCAGCTATGGGAATATAAACAGTTTGTTGGACGGCTGTGTTTACATTTCCATTGTAGATGGTGTTGCCTCCACCAATTAATATAATGTTAACATATCCGAAGTTCTGATGGAAGCAAACAACCACCATGTTGGAGTTATAATATGCTTCAACTGAATCAGGACCATATGAGCAATCCAAATCGCCATGCAAATCAATTTCGGTCATATTTGGTGGAATGACAGATATTTCTATCTGCTCAGGAGCGTCATGATGCGCATTAGTCATAGCCTGCATAGTGACAAGACTAATTAAGCTCAATACAATTAAAGTTAACCATTTTGTTTTCATCTTTTTAAATTTAAATTTAACATTTGTCGTCTTTCAGGCCTTAATCGACATTACAAATTTATTTCGGCAAATTCACTTGAAAATCGATTTACAAATAAACTTTTGTGTGATTACAATTCTTTTCGAGACAACTTTTTATAAATCAATGGTTTTTAATAGCTTAAAAATTTTAAATTACAAACAAATTTTAGATAGTTTACAATTTTTATTGCAAAATTTTGCTCTAATTAGATTAGATTGTATATATTTGCATGGAAAATATTTAGGTTTATGAATCGTTTTAAGTTTTATGGAATCGTATTGGTGCTTTTTATGTTTGCTTGCAATAATAAAAATGAGGAGGATTTAGTTTTTGACAGCATAATAAAGAAAGCTGAAACAGTATACCAGCACCCTGACGGCGAACGATACGACACCGAAGAAGCCGACACCATTCAAATAACTCTGAAAATAATACAAGCAGCCCATGTTTTTGAAGCAAAAAATGATTTTGCCAAAGCTTCAAAAGCATTTCTTTTCTATGGATATGCGCAAAAAGAGGCTAACGACAAAGTTTCAGCCATGAAAGCTTTTAAAGATGCAGAGCATTATGGCAAGCTGTCAGGTGATTCTCTGACTACTGCTCGGGCACAATTTAATATAGCAAGATTCATGTTCGCCGATCATGAATACGACGAGTTATGCGACATAGCTACTATAGCAGACAAAAACTTTCAAAATCATTACGAAGAACGGGCTTTTGTCCATAATCTGATGGCTTCAGCTTATATTATGCAGAAAAACTATGTTGATGCAGAATCGCATCTTAGACAAGGCCTCGTTTTTGTAAGTAAAAGCAACTCAATGAGAGCAAAACAGAAAATATTAAACAACTACTCTGTATTATATCGCGAGCAAGGTGATTATGAACAAGCTATCAGTTGCCTTAGACAAAATTTGCAAGAAGCCGACAACAATGCATTGGCAATCAATTACTTAAATATTGGCAAGATTTATATTTATACTGACTTGTATGATTCTGCTGCTTTTTACACACAAAAAGCGTTGGATTTGTCAAAATCTGTTAAAGTCAAACCAGAGACGGAAGTTTCCATTTATTTCTCTTTATATTTTATCGCAAAAATGCAAGAAAACTATCCTTTGGCATTGTATTATCATGAAATTCATGAAAAATTACTATATAATATACAATCAGAGATAGAAATGAAAAACCTTTACAATATACAGCAACAATACAATTATGAGGCATTACAGAATAAGTTGAACCAGGAAATTATTCATAAGCAGCGAATAATATTGACAATCAGCTTTTTACTACTTTTGGTATCAATTGTTGTAATCGGGCTTTTGGTACGGCAGAAAAAGATTCTGAAAGAAGACGAGCGCATCAGGAAGGAACTCAACAAGACAAAAGAAGAGCTGCAAAAGTCGGTCAAAGCCGAGGTTGTGGAGAAAGAGCTCTCGCGACAGCTTCATCTCATAATAACCGCAAATCAGATAGCAAAAAATGCTTCCGATTTCAAAAAAGAATGGAGTCCGTTGGTTTACAAAATCAACAATGAGAAAGACAACATGTTTGAGGCGGCTTTGGTCGCTATCGAACGCGTATATCCCGACATGTACGCAACGATTCAAAATAAATATCCCAAACTCAACGAGACGGAAGCGAAAGTCATGCTTCTCTCCTGCTCCGACCTGAGCAACAAGGAGATAGCTGGCATCCTCGGGCTTAGCATATATACAGTGAACAAATGCAGGAGCGAAATCAACAGGAAGATAATGTAAACAAAAAAAAGAGACGTTTCGGGAAACGTCTCTACAATGCGGTGCCGAACGGGCTCGAACCGTCGACCTCCTGCGTGACAGGCAGGCATTCTAACCAAACTGAACTACGGCACCAATCCTGTTCTGTTTGAACGGTGCAAAGATACGACGTTTTTCATTACCTACAACATTTTTTTCAAAAATTTTTAAAAATTTTTATCTCTTAACCACAATCATTTGATTATCATTATTTTACAATCGCAAAACAAAAGCTCCAGCGGTTTTTATATCATAATACGCCTGCCCTACCTCATCGGCTTTTTCAATAATTCTACTCCTCAAATAATCGGGTACACTGCCGTCAATTATCAGTAAATCAACAATATAGCAATTCAAGAGCTTCTCCAGGTCGACTTTGTTGCGGCCATGCACAACAAAATAGTCGACATGCGGTCGAGACGGCAATTTTACGCCAAAAGTGGAATTTTTATCGAAAAACGCGATGGTTTTTCCGCCAAACGACAAGATGTTTTTGCACTTTGTCATGTAATGATTCTCAAATTTGGGGCAACATAGTGGCAACAATGTGCCATTTTTGTAAACTCCTTCCCTAATCAGATTGTTTTCGACGCTGAAATTCGCCAAAGAAGGGTCACTCATAACCATGGTATCGCACAAAAGCACATGCTCTGTGCCGCAAACGAAGTCAATGGCTGTATTTTTGCTCATTGAATAGATTGTCAGCGACATCTGAGTTCTCTGACATACACTCCGAGTTAACTGCGACGCACTGAAAACCAAAAACATAGAGAGCATTCCAAACATCATAAACTTCTTTTTATGCTCAATAAGCATCATCAGCAACAAAAGTGCTATTAGCAGGCAAACAAATTCCAAAGTATTGACATACAATCCTTTAATTATCGAGAAAGGCAGGTTTTCAACTCTTGTCACGATAAAATTCATAGCATAAACCATCCATTTCACGCAAAACGCCACACCTATATTAATATAAGGTATAAAGCAAACGAGCAACATCACCATGCCACCTATGATGACCACGGTCGAAATCGGGCCCATAAACAAGTTACTGAGCCAGAAATAGCTCGGAAACTGATGGAAATAGTATATCGAGAACGGTGCTGTGGCTATCTGAGCCGCCAAAGTTACAGCCGTCAGCTCCCATATCTTGTCCAAAAACTTGAACTTTGTGTAAAACAAGTTGTAAATCGGCCTTTGAAGCACCACAATACCTATCACCGCGCAATACGACAGCAGAAACCCCACATTGAACAGGTTTGCCGGGTCGATGCACAGCAGCAGAAACGCCGATGCGGCGAGGCTATTCAGCAGTACTCCTTCCCTTTTGAGCATATCGCCGATGATTACGAACGAGAGCATAATGGTAGAGCGCAAAATCGACGGCGCAAGACCTGCCAGCAAGGCATAAAACCATATAAACAGCAGCAAAAGCGACTGTTTAAGCACATTCTGCCAGGTCTTGCGCCTGTTCAGGAAGCCAAGCAGATATGAAAAAACCATAAACACCACTCCCACATGCATTCCCGACACACAGAGTATGTGCATAGAGCCTGCCGCGACATATTTCTGTCGCAGCTCAGTAGGCAACGTGTCGTCGTAACCCAGCAAAATAGCCGCCGCCACAGCATATTCGTCGCCTTCGATGCCCAAATCGCGCATAGAGCTGAGCAAAAAGTCACGCAAACGATACGAGAACGCATAAATCGGGTTAGCACTATTCATGCCGAGCTCATCCCATGCGTCGTCTTTCAGATACACCTGCCTAAGAATCCCTTTACGATACAGATATTTCTGATAATCAAACTGTTCAGGGTTCTTTGGTGGCTCCACCATGTCGGGAGGCTCATAAAATGCTATCACGTCGCCATATCTCAAGCCCAGCGAACGCTCGTCTTTCTCAAAATAAGCCATCACCGCGCCTTGGTCGGACTGCATTTTCAGTATCACCTTCACCGAGCGTTCCTTCTCTGTCGGACATTCCGCCAGACGTGCCACAAAAACTTCCCGGCCAGCATCCAGATCATCGTCACGGATATGGACCACCACAACACCTATTAAAATAAGGTGCATGTTGAGTAACACTCCAAAGACCCATCGGTATCTGTAGTCCTTGACAGCCGAGGCCACCGCAAATAGTGCAATACCAAGTAAAAACACGGCAATCAAGAGATAACCGACCATGTTTTTCGACAGGTTCAAACACGAAAACGACAGCCAGATACCCAAAACGAAGGGCATCAGCAGCCTGATAAACGGATATTTGAACCAGTTGATCATACTTACATGTTTTTCCGACATGCAAGTTACAAACAATTAGTCGGAGAAAAAACATTTTCCCCGACTAATTTTCAACAATTTTTCCTTAAAATTTTTTAAGAATCCTAAAAATGTTTAACACAATTGTTAATACTTGTTAACATTTGCGATGATTGTCTCGGCTGCTTTGTCCGATGCTCCTGCGTTTCCAAGCACCGCTTTAAGCTCTTCATAGTCCTCGAGCAGTTTCTTCTGTCGCTTCGAGCTTGCGAGAAGCGACTTCAGCTCGTTGGCTACGTTATTGGGGGTTAAATCATTCTGTATCAACTCTTTAACCACTTCTCTATCCATAATGAGATTCACCAGACAGATGAAACGCACCTTGGCGAGCTGTCTCGCGATGATATAAGAGATTTTGTTAGCCTTGTAGCACACCACCTCAGGCACGTCGAACAATGCTGTCTCGAGCGTGGCCGTTCCTGATGTCACCATGGCGGCACTTGAGAGCTGCAGCAACTGGTAGGTGCGGTTCACCACCAGTCGCACATTGGCTTTGTCGCCGATTATTTCTTTATAATAGCTCACTGGCAGCGAGGGCGCACATGCTATAACAAATTGATAATTAGGGAATTGCTTCACCACGTCGAGCATCACAGTGAGCATGCGGCTCACCTCCTGCTTACGGCTGCCAGGCAACATCGCAATGATTTCCTTCTTCGGGTTTAAGCGGTTTGTCTTGTAAAACTTGTTTTTGTCGACAGGGTTTACCTTTGCGATTTCGTCAAGTAATGGATGCCCAACAAATTGACAATCAACATTATAGCTGTCGTAGAATTTCTTCTCAAAAGGCAATATGCACAGCATCTTGTCGACGACTCTTTTGATTTTGTACACGCGGCGGCGTTTCCATGCCCACACCTGTGGCGAGATGTAATAAAACACCTTGTAGCCTTTCTTATGCGCCCATTTAGCCACTTTCAGGTTGAAACCCGGATAGTCGATCAAAATGATGGCATCAGGGTTAAACTCTGATATGTCTTTTTTGCAAAAACTAAAATTTTTTAAGATTGTTCGCAGATTCATCAGCACTTCTACGAAGCCCATGAACGCCAATTCGTGGTAGTTTTTCACCACATTTGCGCCATTTCTTCGCATTTTCTCGCCTCCCCACGCCCTGATTTTCGCATCTTTATCATGCGTTCGCAACGATGCCACCAGATTGGAGCCGTGCAAGTCGCCGGAAGCCTCTCCTGCTATTATATAATACTTCATTTCTCAAACTTTTTTAATTCATTCATGACATCATACGCGGTCCAATCGTATTGTGTCGGCACTATCGACGCATAGTTGTTTTTCAAGGCAAAGATGTCGGTGTCGGTGCCCTCATCCTCAACGATGAAGTCGCCGCCGATCCAGAAATATTCGCGTCCGTGCGGGTCTTTCCGCTTGTCGAAAATCTCTTTCCAGCGCGCCTTCGCCTGACGGCAGACTTTCACTCCTTTTATTGGGTTCCCCTCAGAATATTTGGGGAAATTCACGTTCAGACAAACGCCTTTCGGAAGGCCTTCTTTCAATACTTTACGTGTGATGTCGAGTATATATTTTTCGATATGTTCAAAATTTGCGTCATGCGAATAATCCTCCACGCTGAAGCCCACCGCCGGGATGCCGTCCATACATGCCTCCACCACGGCAGCCATTGTGCCTGAATAGATTACGTTGGTCGAGGCGTTCGAGCCATGGTTGATGCCCGAAACCAGAATGTCTGGATATTCATCCATCAGCATCTGAAAGCCCACTTTCGCGCAGTCGACAGGACAGCCGTTAAGGACGTACATCTCGAAGTCGTCATGTTTCTCTAAAGTCCTGACTCTCAACGGCTCATTGATAGTCATCGAGTGACTCTGCGCCGATTTCACCTCTTCTGTCGAGACCACCACCACCTTGCCAATCTGACGCATCAGACTTGCCAGCGTCTGCAAACCTTTCGCCAGATATCCGTCATCGTTCGTTACTAAAATCGTTGGTCGTTTTTCCATCTAAAAATCCTTTAAAACTTTATACAATTTCTGCGTTGGCAGACCCATCACATTAAAATACGAGCCCTCGACATTGCTCACGCCGCAGTAGCCAATCCATTCCTGGACACCGTATGCGCCAGCCTTGTCGTAAGGTCTGTAATTATCCACATAATATTCAACTTCCTGATTATCAAGCTTTTCAAATGTCACTTTTGAAGTAACAGAGAAAGTCTTCGTCTTCTCTTTAGTATGCACCGTCACGCCAGTCACCACCTTGTGAACCTTGCCAGAGAGCTGGCTTATCATACGAATCGCATCTTCACGGTCTTTCGGTTTGCCCAAAATCTCATTTTCGATGATAACGACAGTATCGGCGGTTATAACCATATAATTTTCAGGCAGTTCCGTATCTTCAAAAGCCTTTGCTTTCTTCAAGCTCAAAAACGGCGCCACATCTATCGAAGGCAGACGCGAAGGATAGCTCTCGTCGACTTCCTTCGTCAATATGGTGAAATCGACGCCAATACCCTTCAGAAGCTCTTGTCTGCGAGGCGATTTCGACGCCAAAACGATATTGTATTTCTTTAAATTGTCTAACATTTTATTTTATAAAAACCATTGATAAAACTCCAATTAACATACTGATTTTCATCACGATAGACTGAAAATGAAACATTTTTACAGTCCTTCCGTCCTTATTTGAAATAAGAGTGTAAAGATTGTTGGTCATCACCACAAAAACCAACAACAATCCAGATGCGTAAAGCATGTAACTCGTGATTTTCAAGCCAAACTCGTTGTTCAGATACGATTCAGCATAGCAAATCATCAAAAACGTCAGGAAACACAGGACAAGTACGATGATTTGAGCGGCGTTCATACCCCACACAATCGGTATTGTGCGGCAATGCGAGCGACCGTCGCCTTTCACATCCTCCATATTTTTGATAATCTCGCGTATCAGGGTCATCAGGAATGCGAACACAGTGTAAATCAACACTATATGAAGCGTCACATGCATCCATTCCTGATTTTCCAAGAGCATCTCTTGGTCGCCCAGCATCGACAAAACCTGAAACAGCCAAGGCAAAAACACTGCGAAGGCCACTGATAATGAGACGATTAGGTTCCCAATTACCAACTCTTTCTTATATCTGCTTGAATAACTATACAAAAAACATGCCAAAAGTATCAAAGCGGCGAAAATTGTATAGAAATTTTTGCCATTAGCCATGATGCTCGCTGCCAATCCGCATCCTAATCCAATGATTGTCAATGCGATATAATACAGTTTAGCTTGTCGTTCGGTAAAAATCTTTCCCACGATACGTTTATCAGGTTTGTTGATGGCATCGATATCCATGTCGAAGATGTCGTTGATGACGTAACCGCCAGCCTGTATCAGCACCATCGCGATGACCAGAAGTGTAAACGCCAACGTGCTCGGAAGCCCCATGATGCAATGCCATACGAGGCACATCGTCAGCGCAGTGATGATTAGATTCGGCCAACGCACCAGTTTGAAAAAAGCTCCAATTTTCTTCATCACCACAAATGATTTTCAAAGTCCTTCATCCAGTTGTCCTGCACTTTCAGAACCTGTTCTATAATGTCGCGTACAGCACCTTTTCCGCCGTCTTTATTGCTAATATATACGCTTATCTGTTTGATTTCCTCGGAGGCGTCGGCTGGGCACACAGGCACTCCCACCATCTGCATCACAGGGTAGTCTGGCATATCGTCGCCCATGTAGACGATCTGTTCTTTTTTGAGGTTTTTCTCTTTCATATATTCCTCTAACTTAATGATTTTGTTAGGGATATGAGTAAAAACATCCTTTACGCCGAGCATTCGCATGCGCTGTGTCATTGAGTCGGCATAACCGCCAGAGATGACCGCCACGTTATAGCCCAGACGCACAGCGAGTTGCAGGGCGAAACCGTCTTTCACATTAGTCGCGCGCAGACCTTCTCCATTGGGCATCATTATGACATCGCCTTGCGTCATAACTCCGTCATAATCAAAGATAAAGGTTGTCACATCCTTTAAAAGTTCCTTATAATTTTTCATTATTATGATATTTTTCCAAAATATAATTTGTCAAAACCTTATAAATCTCAAGTTCTTTCGGTGAATTCATCAGCATATCCTCATGGTCGCGTATTGTTTGGATATCACCACGACGGGCAGGACCTGTCAAAGCCTTATCCGGGGAAATCTCAAACGATTTCTGTATCATCTCCGTCACCAATGGATGCATCAAATCCAAAGCTAAACCTTTGTCTTTCAATATATTTTCACCAACACCCAGCATCACATTCGTGAAATTCGAGACAAAAACAGCAGCCAAATGTATCGCCTTACGCTGCTCATCGTCGCAATACTCGACTTTCGATGACAATTGTTCGACAAAACCGTTCAGACGAATCAGATCTTCAGGCGAGTTGGCATATATTAATAAAGGTACGTTGTCGAACGAAACCTCGCGCTCCTTACTCATTGTGAAAGGTGTATAAAACACTCCATAACGCTCGATGCGGTTCAGCACTTCCGAAGACTTCGTTCCCGATGTATGCACAGCAAGTCCTTTATAATCAACAAGATGCGACGCCACCTCAGAAATCTCGTCATCACGCACCGCAATTATCAAAAAATCCGATTTTAAAACTTTTTCGTAGTCGGAAACGGTCTCAACACCCAAATCCTGATGCATTTTTTCGCCTTTAACAGCATCTCTGACATATACACAATAAGGGGTTATCTCTTTGTTTTTCAGTACTTTACAAAGAGTATAAGCCACATTGCCGGCTCCAACAATCGCTATTTTGCCAAATTGCAGCATACAATTATTTCAAGCTACGAAATTACAAAATTTTTCGAGATAGTTGAAAAATTGGCTAAATTTTTCTTTGCAGATTGAAATTTTTACAATATTTTTGCGTTTATATTGTTAATTGAAAAAAAGTATAAAAATCGCAATAAAATGATTGAGACAGACATTCGTGAATTAAACGAAAAAATTCAGAGAGAGAGTCAGTTTATCGACTTGATCAACATGGAAATGAGCAAGGTTATCGTGGGTCAGAAACACATGACAGAACGCTTGCTCATCGGTTTGTTGTCGAACGGCCACATTCTTTTGGAAGGTGTTCCTGGATTGGCTAAGACATTGGCTATCAAGACATTGGCCAACATCGTCGATGCCGACTTCAGCCGTATACAGTTCACCCCAGACCTATTGCCAGCTGACCTCGTAGGTACTATGATCTACAGTCAGAAGACCGAGGAGTTTTTGGTAAAGAAAGGCCCTGTGTTCGCAAACTTCGTGTTGGCGGATGAAATCAACCGTTCCCCTGCCAAGGTGCAGAGCGCATTGCTCGAGGCCATGCAGGAGCATCAGGTTACAATCGGCGAGAGCACATTCGCATTACCGGATCCATTCTTGGTCATGGCAACACAGAACCCAATTGAGCAGGAAGGTACCTACCCGCTTCCAGAGGCACAGGTCGACCGTTTCATGTTGAAAGTGGTCATCGACTACCCGAAGAAAGAAGAGGAAAAGGTGATTTTGCGCCAGAACATCAACAAGGAATATCCTGAGGTTCATAAGGTTACGTCGACAAAAGACATTTTGAACGCCCGTAAGGTCTGCCGTGAAGTTTATCTCGACGAGAAGATTGAGAACTACATCACCGACATAGTGTTCGCATCACGTTATCCAGAGGAATTCAAACTGAAGAAATTCGCCGGAATGATCAGCTACGGCGGCTCTCCACGTGCCTCTATCAACCTCGCTTTGGCAGCAAAGGCATACGCATTTATCAAACGTCGTGGCTACGTCATCCCAGAGGATGTGCGCGCTGTCGCCCCAGATGTTATGCGTCACCGTATCGGCCTGACATACGAGGCAGAAGCAGAGAATATCACAACAGAAGATATCATCAATGAGATATTGAACATTGTTGAAGTGCCGTAAACAATTGAGAATTGAGAATTGATAATTGATAATTGACAGTTGATAATGGAAGCAACTGAATTATTTAAGAAAGTCAGGAAAATCGAGATCAAGACACGAGGGCTGACCAATCACATCTTTTCGGGTCAGTACCACAGCGCGTTCAAGGGTCGAGGCATGACATTCAGTGAGGTGCGCGAGTATCAATATGGCGACGATATCCGCAACATCGACTGGAACGTCACGGCGCGATTCCATAAGCCTTTTGTCAAGATTTTCGAGGAGGAACGCGAGATGACGGTGATGTTGCTCGTCGACGTGTCAGGTTCCAACGACTTCGGCTCCATCGACGCCACCAAGCGTGACATCACGGCGGAACTGGCGGCGGTGCTGGCATTCTCGGCGATACAGAACAACGACAAGGTCGGCGTGATATTTTTTAGCGACCAGATCGAAAAGTTCATCCCGCCGAAGAAAGGTTCAAGCCATATCCTGCGTATCATTCGCGAGATTGTGACGTTTACGCCACAACACAATGGCACCGACATCGGTGAAGGCCTGAAATTCCTGACAAGTGCTATTAAAAAACGCACCACGGCATTTCTCATCTCCGACTTCGTGACAAGCAAGCCATTCGAGCAGGAAATGAGGATAGCGGCCCGCAAACACGACCTTATCTCATTGAGAATCACCGATAAACGCGAACTCATCGTGCCAAAGATAGGCCTGGTGAAGTTTCGCGACAACGAAACCGATAAAGATGTATGGGTTGACACCTCAACGAGCGCATGGAATGAGGCATATCAGAAATATGTGCAGCACGCCACCGTGTCGCTGAACAAGACCTTCGCCAACAACGGAATCGACAACACATTGATTTACACCGACGAAGACTATGTCAAACCATTGATGCAACTTTTTAAAAGAAGAGGATCGAGAAAATGAGGAAGCTTTGTTTCATATTATTTTTCTGCATAATGTCGTTACTCGGCGGACATTGTGTCGCTCAAAACGTTTTCCTCAACAAAAACGTTAACACCGACACCATCGTAGTTGGGCAACCATTTGATTATCAGTTGTATATGACTGTCCCGAAAGACTATTATGTAGAATGGAAACAGTTTGGCGATACATTAAGCAAGTCGATTGATGTTATTGAAGCTGGCGACGTCGTGACAACGCCTATCAACAACAGCGACAATGTGAAGATGACGCAGAACCTGAAATTGACCTCTTTCGACACCGGCTATGTATATGTGCCATCGATTGAGATTGTATACAGCACGAGCATCAAAGACAGCATCCGACGCAAGCTTTACACCGGAGAATATGAGCTTTACGTGACTACTGTGGCGGTCGACACCACCGAGGCTTTCCGCCCAATAAAAGACGTGCTTCGCCAAGGCGCCACAGCAAAAGAAGTGTTGTTCGTGGTTGTAGTTGTATTGATTATAGCGGGAGCCGTTTACCTTTTCATTTATCTGAAAAAGCACAAAAAAGACCCTGAAACTGTCGTTGTAGAGAAGAAAAAACCGACAATTCCTGCCATTGTGACAGCCCGTGCCAAACTCGCCGAGATAAAAGACAACGAAGCGTGGAAATCATTGAATACCAAAGACTATTACACCAATTTGACCGATATCGCACGCGAATATCTCGAAGGACAATTCGGTATTGAAGCTGTCGAGATGACCACTGACGAGATCTTACAGGCTGTTCGCACATTGAATATCAATGAGATAGCGAAAGACAAGCTGCAAGAAACCCTCATATTGGCAGATTTTGTCAAATTTGCGAAAGCTAACCCTACGGCAGAGCAAAACGAGGAATCATTCAAAGAGACCAACTATTTTGTCGAAGACAGTTACGCCTATTGTCAGGAAGTTGAGAAAAAGAAGAAAGAGGAGGAGGCAAAATGAGTTCGATAGAATTTGCATCGGCCAGCTACCTTTATGGATTGATAATCATTCCATTACTGATAGTATGGTATATCTTCAGGGGCAGGAAAAACGAGGCTTATGTGAAGTTTTCCGACACCTCGTTTTTCGCGAACATGCGCAAAGGCTGGCGAATCTACGCCCGACACATCGTTTTTGCTCTTGAGATGTGCGCTTTAGCGTTGTTAATCATTGCGTTAGCGCGTCCGCAGAGCAGCTCCACCAACAGAAAAATCAACGTGGAAGGCATCGATATCATTTTGACGATGGATATCTCGAGCAGTATGCTTGCCATGGACTTGAAGCCAGACCGTTTGGAGGCTGCTAAAGATGTGGCATCCGACTTCGTGAAAGGCCGTCCGGAAGACCGCATGGGACTGGTAGTTTTCGCCAGCGAGACATTCACGCAAGTGCCTTTAACCACTGACCACAACATGCTCCTCAACATGATCAAGGACATGACATGCGGCATGTTGGAAGACGGCACTGCCATAGGCGATGGTCTGGCATCCTCGGTAAGCCGACTGAAAGACAGCGAAGCCATATCGAAGGTGGTGATTCTGCTCACCGACGGTGACAACAACGCAGGCTCCATCGACCCTGCCACGGCTGCCGAGATGGCTAAGATTTTCGGCATCAGAGTGTACACCATCGGCGTAGGTTCAAGAGGCACAGCACCTTATCCGGCCCACACACCGTTTGGCGGCGTACAGATTGTGCAGATTCCTGTCAATATCAACGAGCCGCTGCTGCAAAACATAGCCGACCAGACAGGCGGCAAGTACTACCGAGCCACATCTAAGGAAAGCCTGCAGCAGATTTACGACGAAATCGACCAGCTGGAACGCTCGAAAATAGAGATAAACGAGTTCACGCGAGTGCACGAAGAATTTTTACCCTTCGTTTTGATGAGTTTGGCATTATTGTTGTTG
>JAGCPH010000014.1 GCA_017645275.1 Bacteroidales bacterium
CTGATACTCAACGGCTTAAGACGCAATTCAAACAGCGCTTTTTGAAATATCGACTCGCATCGTCCGTCGCGTTTCAGCTCCATCACCACCAACGGCGCGATTCCCTCGTCATTACCATTTTCAAAATTATGAAAACGCACGTTGAAATCTATCGTTATTCTCTCTGTCTTGCCTTTGTTTACAATGGTTATACGCTCAAACGATGTCGAAAGTTTCTTCTGAAAACCGTCGAAATCGTATGTCGGCAACTGATTTTCAACGAACTCACGAGCTTTCTCATCCGATTTCACATCTAAAAACACGTTCTCCCCCACCTCAATTCGCTTTTTTTTCGTACGTCCGTGGTTGTTTTTATGCTTCACCTCGCAAAAATATGTGCCAGTGTCTACATAATTTCTCACACGGAGCTTGTCTCTCTTCAATTTTTTATCTTGATGGATGATATACATGTGATTATCAACGGTATCGTAGTATATGCTGTCGTATTTTGCCACTCGTTTGCCGTCGATTTCCTGCACGTAATAGTCATCTTTTATCAGCGAAAACAGCTTTGCGACTGTCAGATCATCAGCGACATACTTGGTGTCGACGCGGTTCATCAGCTTCACGGCGCTCATCTCGTCGAGGCTGATAGGCATCATCTCGTTCAATATGTCGTTGATATTCAACATCATCTGAAAATCAGCTCGTATTCTTTCACCGACTCGAGTTTCCCGTTCGGATAATAGTTCAGCTGCCGTTTTTTCGAGCCGTCTTCGTTGTACTCGTATTTCTTGATACGTGTCACCTTGTCGCGGTCATTGTACTCTATCTCGCGCAACACCTTCGATGCCGGGTCAAGCGGATCAACATATTCGGACACCACACGCGATTTCTGGCCATAAGCCGCATATTCAATCTCCTCGATTTTTCTACCAAGTGAGTCGTAGGTCGTCACGTGATCCAAAAATGCCTGTTTTGAGCCTGCAGCGGTATTCCACTCCTTGATTGTCAAGCCTTTACGCTTCTGACGTTTTATCAAAGTCTCAGGTGTCACCTGTTGCGAAAATGCAGGTATTGCCAAAGCAAGCAGGAACGAAAATATCAAAAATCTTTTCATATTATCGTAAACTATTGATTATCAAACTTGTATCTGGACAACAAAAGTTGTATCCGGCTCCATCTCAATGATCTGTCCGGCTTCTTCGATTGTCACTGTTTCGATGATTGGTGATGGTATCTCATTGGCATTTTCGGTAAACGTAAACACCTCATAATCACCAGGTTGCAACTTCTGAATTGCAAAAATGCCATCCAAACCGACGCGAACGTCATCAAACTGGTAGGTTTCGCCTGCTCTACGAATATAAACACGGTGTTCATAAGCCCAGCCTTCGCCACGATATGTGGTTCCATGGTAATATCTTGCCCAGACTTTGCCTTTCAAAATCGAGGTGCCGTATGCTTTGCCAGAATGGATATAAATCGTCGGGACATTGCCAGTTGCACCTTTACCTATTGACACTGAAGCTGTTACAGGCACTTTTTCTCCTGAAGGTAGCGTCGAATACGAATACACTGTGTAATCGCCTGCGGTGAGATATTTGAATTTGTAAAAGCCTTTGTCGTCGGTCTCCACGTCGTCGCCATAGAAATCGGCATTTCCGTAGACGATGAAAACGTCGGTCTTTGCTGCATCTATTGTATCGGCAGGCAGGGTGTAGTCGTCGTCAGGATGGTTGATGAGCTTCACATAGCCCTGAACCACGCCAGTTCCGCCTTCGCCTTCGTTTCTCTTGCATGCGACAAGGCACAAAAGGCCCATGCATAAGAATAATATGATCTTACTTTTCATGATTAAGTGTTTTATTATCAAACGGTTAATGTAGCTTCAATATTGTCTAGATTGTCTTTTAATTTTCGCATAACTTCCACGAGTTTGTCAAGGTCTTGTCCATCAATGTCTTTGACAGTGTCGTTCATGAAATTGATTGCCACTTCGGTTGTGATTTTTTCCAAAGCCAATCCTTCTTTCGTAAGCTCAATCTTATTGATTCTACGGTCTTTTTGGTCAACCACACGGTTTACCAGATTCTTTTTTTCGAGTGAATCGATGATTTTTGTGACCGAATTCTTGTCTTTTTGGATAAGATCGGCGATATTTTGTTGTGAAAGCGACTGTTTCTCCCACAAAATATCAAGCACCAGATACTGTTCGGGAGTCACGTTTATACCGTTTTGCTGCAGTCGGTCAATAAAACACTTCTTAATTCTTGAGTTAAGAATGTTCACGTAAACGGCTATTTCCTTAATGAGCATCATAGGCGTAAGTTTTTAGTTGTTTCTTTTTATTGGGCTTTCAGGCTCTTTGGCCATCATATAGTACTCCACCCTCTCAACGAATTTCGGCAGGACGAAGTTGAAAAATTTCGTCATTTTCCCTATTGGGGTGAGAATCATCTCGTTTTTGCGGTAGCGCAGACCAAAAGCCATACGTCTTGCCACCTTCTCCGCCGACATCATCTTGTTTTCGTCGCGTGGTGTCATGCCTTGAGGCGAGCCATCAGCCAAAAGTGCCATGTTTCTGATGTTCGATGCGGTGAAGCCTGGGGCAAACACCATAACATGCAGACCGTCGTAACGGTGCTCCACTCGCAGAGTGTTCAGGAACCCGCGGATGGCGAACTTCGATGCGGAATAGCCTGTCCTGCCTGGCAATCCTATATGTCCGGCAGTCGAGATGACACCGACGATACTGCCTTTCCGTTCAAGGATGTACGGCAGAGCGTATTTTGTACAATAAACGGTTCCCCAAAAATTGGTATCCATCAGGCGTCTGATGACGTCAAGGTCAAGGTCACGGAACATGGCGCGCATCGAGATGCCTGCGTTGTTGATTAGGATATCGATACCGCCAAAGTGCTCTACCGTCTGCTGGATAAGATTTTTGCAATCCTCCTCCACCGACACGTCGGTCTTGACACACAACACGTTATCTGGTTTAGGCATCTCGGCCTTGATAGCCTCAAGCTTGTCTAACGAACGTGACGCCATCACCACCTTTGCGCGCAGGGAGACAAAAAGTTTGGCTGTAGCCAGCCCGATACCCGAGCTGGCTCCAGTCACGATTATAACTTTATTTTCAAAAAATTTTATATTCATTATCAAAGAATTGCCATCTGAGGCATCTCTGGATTGTCATATTCTCCTGCGGCGAGTTTTTCTTTTATCTCTTTGAATGCGTTCAATGTGTAATGAACATCCTCCAGTGAGTGTGCTGCCGTCGGGATGATTCTGAAGATGATCATTCCTCTTGGGATGACAGGATATGTCACTATTGAGCAGAAAATCTTGTAATTTGTACGGAGGTCACGTGCTATCCAAGCGGCCTGGACCTCGTTGCCCGGCAGGAAGATAGGTGTCACGCATGCCTCAGCCGGTCCTATATTGAATCCGAGTTCACGGAAGCCGTTCTGCAAGGTACGTGTCACCGTCCACAGTTTTTTGCGTAGCTCGTCGCCCTCAGCGCTGCGGATGATTTCCAAACGTTTCAAGCAGCCTTCCACGATAGGCATAGGCAATGACTTGGCATACATCTGCGAACGCATGTTATATCTCAGATAATCAATCACATACTTCGGTCCAGCCACGAAACCGCCAATGATAGCCATTGACTTCGCGTAAGCTCCGATGTAGAGGTCGATCTCGTCCATCACGCCGAAATGCTCCGATGTGCCGCGGCCTGTAGGTCCCATGCAGCCGAATCCATGAGCGTCGTCGATGAGGATACGGAACTGGTATTTCTTCTTGAGTGCCGCAATCTGGTCAAGGATACCGAGAGCGCCTGTCATACCAAACACACCTTCAGTGATGAGGAGGATACCTCCGCCAGTCTTCTTCACGACCTCAGTGGCACGCTGCAACATCTTTTCACAGCTGACGATATCGTTGTGTTTAAAGTGGAATGATTGTCCCATATGCAGACGTTTGCCGTCAATCAAGCAGGCATGAGCCTCAGCATCGAACACGATGACATCATTACGTGTGCAGAGTGCGTCAATTGTTGACACAATACCCTGATAACCGAAGTTAAATTCGTATGCATCTTCCTTGCGCTCAAAGTCAGCGAGTTCGCGCTCCAAACGCTCGTGCAGACGTGTGTTGCCGCTCATCATACGGGCACCCATCGGGTATGCCAAGCCCCAACGAGCCGCTGCTTCAGCATCAACTTTCCTGACCTCAGGATGATTGGCCAAACCGAGATAGTTGTTCAAACTCCAACACAACACGTCAACACCGTTGAAACGCATGTGAGGTCCTAGTTCGCCTTCAAGGCGCGGGAACGCGAAATATCCGTGAATCTTGTCCATGTACTGCCCAATAGGGCCACCTGAATCGTGTGCTATTCTTTCAAAAATTTCCATTTTTATTAAAATTAGTTTTTAACTTCGCAAAATTAGTAAAAATATTTACAGTATACAAATATTTCTAATTTTTTATTTTTTATCTAAATTTTTCCAAAATTTTGCTGATTATCAATTTTTTTGTATTTTTGTAGATTATTTTGAAAAAATGGTTGACTTAGATAACAAAAACGCTCTTGTGACAGGTGCCAGCTCAGGAATCGGGGCTGCGATAGCACGTCGTCTGGCCAAGGAGAAATGCAATCTTTTCCTTACAGGACTGGGCGAAACGCAGCTTCAGGATACCAAAGCAACGTGTGAGAAAGAGGGCGTCAAAGTTTATTATAAAGAGTGTAATTTTGCCGACTTCACCTCCATCGATGAGTTGGTGAAAGAGATAAAATCAATCGGTTTTGTCATCGACTTGTATGTCTTGAACGCCGGCATCTCGCAACGTGACCGTGGTCTTGAAACCGATTTCGCCATCGACCAGAAGATCATGCAGGTCAACTATTGGAGCAGCGTGTATCTCGTGAAGCAGTTCAAAGACGAGATCTTGGCTTCAAAGCAGGTCAACATGTCGGTGACCACTTCATTAGCAGGACTTTTCGGCTTCCCGTTGAGGACATCATATTGCGCTTCAAAACACGCCCTGTTTGGGTTTTTCGAGTCATTGGACCTCGAATATTCCAACATCCACGTCACTTTCCTGATTCCAGGACGCATCAACACACCTATCAGCAAGAGTGCCTTGAAAGGCAATGGCGAGCAATATTCCAAGATGGACCCCGGACAAGCCAAAGGTCTCGACGTCGACAAAGCGGCACAACGTGCAGTGAGAGCTATCAGACGGCAGCGCCACCGTAAACTCATAGGCAAGAGCGAGCTGATTATGGCATATATTAATAGGTATATCCCATGGCTTTACTATAAAATAGCAAACAAGATTTCTCCAACTTGATAAAAACATAAACATTATATGAAAAAAGATAAAGAAAAAGTCATCTGTGGCATTCAGCAGGTGGGCATCGGAGTCGAGGACCTTACTAAGGCTTGGACATGGTACAACCAGCATCTTAACATGGAGATCCCTATCGTAGACGATGAGGGTGTTGCCGAACGCATGCTTCCTTACACTGGAGGCAAGCCGCAGCCACGTCATGCCATCCTCGCCATCTCACAACGCGGCGGCGGCGGACTCGAGATCTGGCAGCCAAAAGGCCGCAATGTGGTCTACCCTAACGAGCCACTGCGCATTGGCGATTACGGCATAAATGTGTGTAAAATCAAGGCAAGAGATATTAACGAAGCATTTAACTATTTCACCGACAATGAGATAGCTATCTTGAGCGACATCACCACATCGCCTCTCGGAATCAAGCATTTCTTCATTAAAGATCCATTTGGAAACTTATTCGAGATTGACGAGGATGATTACTGCTTCATCAATGCAAATAGAATCACCGGTGGTTCCAACGGCGTGATTATCGGTGTCTCTGACATGGACAAATCAATCAAGTTCTACAGTGAACTCCTTGATTATGATATAGTTGAATTTGACAAGACCGATGTATTCGCCGATTTCGGTGACATCCCTGGTGGCAACTGCAAGATGCGCCGTGTGATGCTGAAGCGTTCAAAGCCTTTCTGTGGTCCGCTCAGCGACCTGATGGGCACATCACATATCGAGTTGGTGCAAAACCTTGAGATTGAGGCACATAAGACTCTCGAAGGCCGCTGGTGGGGCGATCCTGGATTCATCCACCTATGCTTCGACGTGAGAAATATGGATAAGGTTCATGAGGCTGTCAAGGCACAAGGTCGTGACTTTGTGTGCGACAGTGGCGACGATTTCGACATGGGCGATGCCAACGGTCATTTCACTTACGTGGAAGATCCCGACGGCACTCTCATAGAGTTCGTTGAGACATTAAAAATCCCAGTCATAAAGAATCTGGGAATCCATATTAACCTCAAGAAACGTGACGATTACAAGCCGTTGCCAAGATTTTTAACTAGGGCATTACGGTTTATGAAAGTAGAGTTATAATCATTATAAAAAAAAAGCGCCGCCCGTTGGGCGGCGCTTAATTTTTAAAGACCTAATTTAGCTTTGACATCTGGAGTGATATCGATTGAGCCGCTGTCACCTATTGAGAGGATGACGGTCTTTTCAAACACGTATGCCAGACCTTTGGCTTTCACCACGTCGTCAATAGCTGCTTTGATCTTGTCAAGCATAGGCTTTGACAACTCTTCCTGCTTTTCTGCGAGGTCGTTCTCTGCATTAGCCTGGAAGTCCTGGATTCTGCCCTGGAGGTCCATAATTTCTTTTTCTTTTGACTGACGGAGAATGTTCGACATAGTGGCTGAGTTAGCCTCATATTCTCTCATCTTATTCTGGTATTCCGTGGCCATTGCCTGCAGTTCGGCCTGCAACTCATTGTAATAAGCCTGCAAATCTTGTTTAATCTTTGCACTTTCTGGCATCATATCAATGATTGTCTGCGAGTCAACATAACCGATTTTCTGTGCCTGTGCCTTGGCTCCGAAACTGATTCCGAGCGCTAACACTACTAAAACCAATACTTTTGATAACTTTTTCATCTTATTAAAAAATTAATTAATACTCTATTTTTTTGCAAAAATACTACTTTTTTCGTTATACTGTCAAATATTTTTCCTTTTGGAGGTTATTTCTTCTCATCTCCACCGCCTTTTGGAGCTCTTGGTGAACTGCCTTTGTTGCCTCCTCCGCTCGAAGCGGCGTTATTCACATTGTTAGCACGCTGGCGGTCTTGACGGCGCACAGTCTGCATCACATTGCCGATTTCGTCGAGCACCTCATCGCTGATGTCGAACTTCTCATTGCAGTAAAGTATGGTGTTTCCTGCTGCTTTATCCAACACGAAAGCGTAATTTTTAACCTGTGCCACCTGTTGTATCGCATTGTAGATCTTCTCTTGAATTGGCTGAATAAGCTCTATTTTCTTTGAGAAAAGCTCTCCCTCTGGTCCAAAATACTGCGACTGCAGGTCGGCCAGTGCCTGTTCTTTTTCTGCTATTTCGGTTTCTCTTCTGTTTTTCATGTCGTCAGAAAGAAGCACCGACTCGGTCTGATAATCCCTTTTCAGCTTATCAATCTTATTCTGCAAAGCTCTGAGCTCTTTGACCCAGTTTGCCGACATCTGGTTTATCTCTTCCTGAGCGTCGGTATATTCCGGTATGTTCTGCAAGATATATTCAGTGTCGATAAATGCTATCTTCTGGTTGCCTTGAGCCTGGAGTTTTGTCACTCCGAGCATCATGAATAATGCGATTATTAATACTGATGTTATTTTTTTCATATTTACAAATTTAATTCATTATCAATCGATTGAACCTCCGATGGAGAAGTGGAACTGGCTTCCGTTGGCGTCAGGCAGACCTGGCACCTCGTCGAATCCATAGCCCCAGTCGAGACCGAGCATACCGAACATCGGAAGATAGATACGCACGCCCACACCGGCCGAGCGATACAAGTCAAACGGATCGAAACGGTCGAAGCCGAGCCAGTCGTTACCTGCTTCCACGAATGTGAGTGCATAGATGGTAGCTGTAGGAGCCAGTGACAGAGGATAACGCAGCTCCATGGTGTATTTCACAAATATGTTGCCGCCCTCGTTGCCATTCACATAATAATCAGGTGTTAACGAGTTGTTAGCATAGCCTCGCATACCGATGAGTTCGCGTCCGTCGAAGTTATACGAGCCTGTCAAGCCGTCGCCACCCAAGCAGAAACGCTGGAACGGTGTGATACCGATTTTCGGGTTGTAATAACCGAGGAATCCGAAGCGCATACGAGTCATAAGCACCAGTTTGTCAGCCAATTCAGTAAACATGGCGGCCTTGAATTTCCATTTATGGAACTCCACCCAGTGGAACATAGCGTCTTCGCGTTCGTCTTCGTCAGGATACAATGCCGCATAATCGACAGGGTTGATGATAGAATACGGAGGTGTCACCTCGAGCGACAGGATGAATTCTGAACCGTAACGCGGATAAATCGGATGGCTTGTTGAATTACGTCCGAATGCGATGTTGTATCCTATGATGTTGAAATCACCGTTACCGGTACCGAAATTGAAGATACTCTTATAATTCCAGAGGTTATACTTGATCAGGTTAATACCATTATACAAGGTAAAATAGTCATCAGGCCATTTCAGACGTTGTCCGATACCTGCCGAGACACCAGTTTGGCGGAATGTTCCTATCGTCTCGATATATGTATTACGATAGATAGAATGATAGAACGAGACCGTCAACGCATTAGGTTTCTTTCCGCCGAGCCAAGGTTCGGTGAACGACACTCCATAATTAATATATGTTGTACCGTAGGTCTGTATTCTGAACGACAGCTTCTGTCCGTCGCCTGCAGGGATAGGTCTCCAAGCGTCTTTCTTGAAGAAATTCTTCAATGACACATTGTTAAGATTCAAGCCCAATGACAACATCAGTCGTCCATATCCCCAACCTGCTGAGAGCTCAATCTGGTCGTTAGGTGTCTCCTCCACCACATAATGGATATCGACGGTTCCATCGGCCGGATTCGGCTGGATGTCAGGTGTCAGCTTCTCAGCGTCGAAATACTGCAAAGCCGAGAGCTCGCGTATAGTTCTGATGATATCGCTACGGCTGTACAGCTGTCCGGGTCGCGTGTACATCTCACGGATGATGATGCGGTCGTTGGTCTTGGTGTTACCCTTAACCGTAATATGTTTAATTGTTGCCTGGTCACCCTCACTCATACGCATCTCCAGGTCAATAGTGTCGTTTTCAACCCTGATTTCCACCGGGTCGACACGGAAGAACAAATATCCGTCGTCCTGATACAACGAGGTAATATCATAGCCACCTTCGGAATACGTAAGGTTTTCTTCAAGAAGCTGCTGATTGTACACATCGCCTTTTTTGATGCCGAGCACCTTGTTGAGTGTCGCTGTGTCGTATTTGGTGTTTCCGACCCATGTAATGTCGCCGAAATAGTATTTGTCGCCTTCGCTGATGGTGAGCGAGATGCCGATATTTCTATCATCCATCACATAAATCGAGTCACGCACTATCTTAGCATCACGATAGCCTTTTTCGTTGTATTTCTTGATGATAAGTTCTTTGTCGTTCTCATAGTCATTCTCGTCGTAACGCGATGTCTTGAATATTCTTGGGCGAATGTTTTCAGTGATGTACCATGCCCATTCGTCTTCAGCTTCGATAGGTCTCAGTGTCACAAGGTCCCAGACCGAGTTGACCACCACGGCACCCAGTGGACGCAATGGGTCGAATTTTCCTCTACGTTTGGTATCTTTCATGGCTGCCCTAATCTGGCCGTCAGTGAGAACTTCATTGCCATTCACCACAATATCACCGATTTTCACCTTGCTTTTCTTGTCGACGCTGATGATAAGATTAACATAGTTAGCTGTAGTGGTATCTGGCACTTCCGCTATTGTGACTTCAGCGTTAAGATAGCCTTTATTGGCATAATAGTCGTGGATTATGCTCTTTGTTTTGTTGAATGTATGCTCAGTTGCCACATCGCCTCGTGTAAGATTGATTTTCTTTCTTACCTCTTCAGCCTCCGATTTCTTAAATCCTTTCAATGAGAATTTGCTGATTCTCGGACGTTCTTTCATGTCGATGTTAAGGAAAATTTTTCCTGCAACTTTTTGAGTATAAGTAATTTGGATATCTTCAAACAGGCCTTGTTCCCACAGACGGCGGATAGCGTCAGATATCTTGTCGCCCGGCACCTTGATTTTCATGCCGACGCTCAAGCCTGAAAGCATAGTCACCACTGCAGGGTCGACATATTCGACGCCAGTCACGGTTATGCCGCCGATTTCATATTCACGTGGGAAAGAATAATCGACTTCAGAGAGGTCGTTACCCACTTGAATCTGAGCGTTTGCGACATAGCCCGTCATCAGCATCATCAGGCATGCCAGTGTTATTGCAAATATCTTATATCTCTTCAAACAAGTCATTCTCTATTTTCCTACTTTTTTAGTTGTTCACTTGTCTTTCCGAACCTACGCTCACGGTTTTGATAATCCACTATAGCCTCGTAAAGGTCTTCTTTTCCAAACTCAGGCCAATATTTTTTTGTGAAATAGAGTTCAGAATAGGCAATCTGCCACAACAGATAGTTGCTGATACGCTCCTCGCCGCTTGTGCGGATTAGAAGATCCGGATCAGGCATGCCTGCGGTAGCTAAATGATTGTTAATCAACGTCTCATCAATCTCATCAGGATTTATCTTGCCTGCTTTCACCTCTGCTGCGATGTCTTTGACCATCTTTGTCAGTTCCCAGCGACTTGAATAGCTAAGACAGAGTGTCAAAGTCATGCGGGTGTTGTTTTTTGTGTTGTCGATTGCGTACATCAATGCGTCGTATTGCGACTTTGGGAGACGTTTCAGGTCGCCAATTGCGTTAAGACGTATATTATTGTCGTTCAATGTCTTAAGCTCATTTTTCAAGGCATTGGCAAGCAATCCCATCAGTGCGTCAACTTCGAGTGAGGAGCGGTTCCAGTTTTCTGTCGAGAAAGCGTACAAGGTAAGATATTTCACGCCCAGTTCGGCGCAAGCCTCGGTGGTGTTGCGTACTGCGTCGACTCCATGCTGGTGGCCGAAGATTCGCATCTTGCCTTGCTGCTTAGCCCAGCGTCCGTTGCCATCCATGATGACAGCGATATGCTGTGGAAGACGCTCCATTATTATCTTATCTTTCAAACTCTCCATCAATCGTAGTTTTTATATCTTTCTCTTTTATTGCAATCTTTGCCGCTTGGCAGATTGAATTTATATGTTATTGATATGTTAAGATATCCGTACCAGTCGTTATCAGCCGAATTTCCGCGTTGGATATTATCATATTTGTTTGTCGGCTGACCAGTTTCAGGGTCTTCAACTCCTGTGAATCCTGTTGGATCGGCATATTGGACATAACCTGGCAGCACCCAAGCTCCATCAATTCTTTCTGCAGCATACTTCGGGTAATAGGCGTGGCAGTCGTCGAGCCAATCGGTGAAAGCGTAATGCCATCTCCATTCCGCGGCCAAGCCGATTCTTCTGCTGACACTATATTTTACACCAATTCCGAAAGGTATTGATGCAGCGACCTTTCTATATTTTGCGGCGCCATTGTCTGGAATTTCCCCATCATTACCGACGTCGGTCAGCACATTACATAGAGCAGTGCCGTCATCAGCTTTAGGATTGAAAAGCAGGATGGATATACCGCCGAAAATATATGGAGATATTCTATTACGTTTACTTCCAGTGAAATAATCGAAGAAATTAAACTCTGCTAAGAAAGCGATGTCATGCACGTTGGTATGAAACGACAATCCGCGTTCAGGACGGTAGCCCGACGCTTTGTCGCTGCAATCGAGCTGGAGGTTGGAGTAAGCCAGACGAAAAGCCCAGCGTGTACCATCATAATATCTGACGATGGCTCCCCATCCCAATTTACTTTGCACAAATGGTTTATGTGGATTGATATCGCCCATATAATACGACAGTCCCACCGAGGCGCCCACCTCCATAATCTGAGAATGAGCCGCTTTTGGCGCAAGAAATTGTCCCATCAGTAGGACAATCAACGCAACGATTAAATGTTTTTTACAATTTTTCATTCGTTCTTTCTTTCTTATCTGTTGACAGACAGTCGTTTACATTTTTGAGCAATAAACCGACAAATTTACTATTTTTTTGTCAAACTACAACAAAAAATTTTCAATTTCTCACATCATTTCCCCAAAGCAATTTATTTCGGATAGCTTCGAAGAAATCTTTGCCTGGCAGTTTCACCATGTTGAAACAGAAGTCGGCTTTCTTCACTTCAAGTTCTAACTTCTTGTCTACCAATTTAGTACGTGAGTCAAGACTCAGGTCGTAGGCGTCGCAACGGCCGTCAATCTTGATTTTCACGACACTTTTGTCAGATATAACGACAGGACGTACACTTAAATTGTGTGCAGATATAGGAGTTATCAAAAAACTGTCATTATTTGGTGCCACGATAGGGCCTCCCGCGCTCAGAGAATAGGCAGTTGAACCTGTTGGGGTGGCGAGGATGAGGCCATCAGCCCAATAGGTGTTGAGCAGTTTGTCATCGACAAACACATTGATCACTATGAGCGAGCTGCCGTCTTTTCGCATGACACTCAATTCGTTAAGAGCGTAGTTGATGCCTTTAAAACGCTCCTCCTGCCCTACCAGTTGAACCAGCGAGCGTTTCTCGACCTCGTAGTTCCCGTCAAGGATGTGTTTCACTGCGGATATTGTCTCTTTTTGTGACACTGATGCCAGAAATCCCAAGCGGCCGGTGTTGATGCCGAGCACCGGGATACCAGAGTCACGGACTAATTCAACCGAATCGAGCATGGTACCATCGCCACCGAACGAAAACAGCATATCGGCATTGCCTCTCAGTTGCTCATATGAGCTAAACGTCTGAATATCAGGGTGATTCATCAGACCAGTATAAGCCATAATCTGCGCTCCAGCTTCACGCAACGTTTTCAGAACTTCTGTCATAAGTCCCTCATAATCAGGACTATATGCCCTTCCATATAATGCTATTTTCATCATAACAATAGTTTTTCATTTTTATATTGGCGCCACAAGATGCACGAAAAATCCGGCTTCGCCAAGTCCGTTCACACCATACTCAAGACGCAGAACCTTATCGTAATACGTAACAAAATCTATGCCAAAACCTGTTCCGTAGATAAATTTATTTGCAATTCTTGTCGTAAAGCCTTCAGGGACAACGACATCCCATGTGTATCCCATATCGAAAAACAGGTTGGCGTACAATGCGATATGTATCTTACCAAACCTGTCGTTTTTGATGAGCGGCAGATGTGTCGTCATTGGTTTGAGTATGGCAAACTTCAAGTTATTCTTGATGATTCCATATTTTAGCGCATCGACGACATAAAGGTCATATGTCCTAACGTAGTCGTTTTTATACCCGAATCCCTGCGACAGGAAATACGGCGCGCTGTTGCCGTCGGAAATCTTCATCGTTATATTTGAAGCCCAGTAAAACCTGCCTTTTATCGGGGTGTACCAGTCGGCTGTCAGCTTACCATAAAATAAATCCGGGGTATAATCGTAACGGCCGAAGCCGATTTTCGTCAGCTCGAGTTCCAGATAATGCCCGTCGAGAGGATAGTTATGATCGTCACGGTAATCGTTTTTGAATACTGCTGATAACGTAAAGTATTGAAAACGAGTACCTTCCGGATTACCAAAATCGGGATTCAGCTCAGGAAGGCTGTCATTGAAATTACGGTCGTCATATCTGAACAACACCGACAACTTGTTGCGATATCCGAAACGATAATACGGCATCAGATATGCAAAAAACGACTCGTGAGCGTATTCGTCATTGCCCTTAAAGTATTTAATCCTGTCGTTGTCGGTGATATACGGCACTTCCCTATCGCGCAGGTAACCACCCGAAGCCTTCACGCCAAGTCGTTGACGATGAGTGAGATATGGAATATCATACGACAAACTCAGGTTCTGGTTATATCCAGCTATAATAGTCAGGTCAAGCTCATGTTTCAAGCCCCAGAGATTCCTGTAAATCAGGTCAAAACCATAGCTGAGACGTGAGAAATCGCCTTCTTTGAACCACGCTGTCAGGTTACGGTCGGCGTATGCCAGGTATGGCACCGGCCACAGGTACCAACGTTCCGTAACATTGATTGTCAACGACTTAACATTTGCTTGCAATGTGTCGTCAGTCCAATAGAAGTCGACAAAATTAAACAAAGTGGTATTGAGAAGGTTTTCACGGCTCTGTTTGATAGCGTCATCAGAACATATGGTGTCACCTTCTTTGAACAGCATTTCTCTGTTGATAGTAGACGTTTTGGTAACTTTGTTACCAGTCACGTTGATTTTTGACACCACGAAGCAACTGTCCTGCTGCTGGGCGAATGTCGCGACAGAACACAAAAAAATCAATATGACCAGCAACTTTTTCATGTCAATCGTCCATCATATTTAGATAATTTTCGTAGCGCCATTCAGCTATAACATGTTGTTCCACAGCGTCTTTAACAGCACAATGAGGCTCATGGGTATGTGTACAGTTGTTGAAGCGGCACTCATGCATCACAGCACGCATTTCTGGAAAACGCTGAGCAAGTGTCTCCTTCTCCATGTCGAAGAGTGCAAATTCTTTAATTCCAGGTGTATCTATGATATAACCTCCGAAACAGAGCTCATACATCTGTGCGAACGTGGTGGTATGCTTACCTTTTTCGTGCACTTCGGATATCTCTCCCACCCTGATGTTAAGATTCGGGTCGAGGCGGTTCACCAATGCCGACTTACCTACGCCAGAGTGACCTGAGAACATGCTTATCTTGTCTTTCATAAGATCTTGCAGCTTGTCGCAGTTATATCCCGTCTTGGCGGATATCATAAACGATTGATAGCCAATGCTGTTATACACCTCCATCAGCTGTTCGGCCGCAGCTTTCTGTTCCTCGTCGTAGATGTCGCATTTGTTGAACACGATTATAACGGGGATATGATAAGCTTCCGCTGTCACTGTGAAGCGGTCTATAAAGCCCGTCGACGTGCGTGGTTGTGCGATAGTAGCCACAAGGATAGCTTGGTCGACATTAGCCGCTATGATATGCGACTCTTTCGACAGGTTCACCGACTTACGCACTATGACATTGGTACGTGGCAGAATCTTGTTAATCACGCAAGTGTCTTTGTCACGTTCTTTCTCGTAGTTCACGAGGTCGCCGACGGCCACAGGATTGGTGGTACGCAGTCCGTCGAGGCGTATTTTTCCACGCAGGCGGCATTGCGACACCACTCCAGCATCGTCGCGCACCTCATACCAGCTTCCTGTTGACTTAATGACTCTTCCTATCGGCATCTTTGCAAAAATTCGGTGCAAAGGTACAGATTTTTATTGAATTACGCTAAAATCATAACAACTTTTGATAACGTTTTCCCGGAAGAGCAGTCAAAATGCCGTCAAACTCCAGTGACAACAGCACTGACGCTATCTTTGACGGTGACAATTCGGTAGACACTATGATGTCGTCGAGATGAACTATCTGGTTATTTTCAAACACATCCATCACTTTTCTTTCTTCGTCGCTGAAATCACGGAACATACGCATCTGTTTGCTCACCACTTTAGTGTCGACGTCCCATCGCATTATGTAACGAATGTCGGTGGCGTTAGTAATCAGATTGGCTTTGTTTGTTCTTATCAGTTGGTTACAGCCTTCGCTGTAGATATCGCCCACTCTGCCTGGTATTGCGAACACTTCACGGTCGTAAGAGTTTGCGAGTTCGGCGGTTATCATGGCACCACCTTTCAAAGCGCTCTCGACCACCAGAAGACAATCGACCATGCCGGCCACCACCCTGTTACGCTGTGGAAAATTCTCCCTATCGGGTTTTGTTCCGCTGACAAATTCTGTTAATATACCTCCTTTCTCAAGCATTTTTTGTGATAACTTCCTGTTTTCTGCCGGATAAATAGTTTGCATCCCGTGTCCCAGCACGCCCACGGTAGCAAGGTCATATTTTAAAGCGGATTTATGCGCCATGGCATCAACGCCATACGCCAATCCACTGACAATCAGCACGTTATCAGCTGACAAATCAGCTATAATACTCTCTGCGACATACTTGCCATATTCAGAAATGTTACGTGTCCCGACCACCCCAATGACTTTGGAGACATTGAGGTCAGCGTTACCTTTATAGTAAAGCATCATCGGACTGTCATGGCAATGTTGAAGACGTTTGGGATACTGTGCGTCGAGATAGAATAGCGGTGTGATGCCGTTTTCCTCAATAAAAAGCAATTCTTCCTCAGCACGTCGCAAAACTTTGGGTGACAGAATCTTTTCTACAATATTTTCCGTGATATTCGGCACTTTTGCCAGCGTTTTCTTTGTTTCACAAAACACAGCCTCGGCGCCACCGCAATAAGTCACCAGTTTCTTGCCGTTAACAACTCCTATACCTGTTACAAGAGTCAGAGCAATTTCATATAATTTTTGTCTTTCCATGCCGCAAAGATAAGCATTATTTTAATACATAACACATTGATTTTCAATTTTTTATGTTAATTTTTATTAACATTTGTGTTAATTTATTTTAGGAATGTTAAAAATTTTTAACAATTCAAAACAATCATCGTTTTTAAATAATCGTTATTTTTGCAAAAAATATATTTTGGGAAAGAATATTCTGTTATGTCCGCTAAACTGGGGATTGGGTCATGCGACTCGTTGTGTGCCAATCATCAAGAAGTTGAGCAGTGAAGGTCACAAGGTGATTATCGCTGCCGACGAAGGTCCTTTGGCGTTTCTTCAGAAGGAGTTTCCCGACCATGAATTTATAAAATTTCCAGGTTTTTCGCCACAATACAGTCGTTCGAACACCCAGGTTTTCAAGATGATGGCGGCGTTTCCTGGCGCATTGCGTGATTTCCGTCGCGACCACAAGACTGTGGAGTCGATTGTTAGAAACTACAATATCGACATGGTGATTTCCGACAACCGTTTCGGCTGTTGGAGCAAGCAAGCCCACTCTATTTTCATGACGCACCAGCTGCACATACAGGTGCCACTGATTTGGAAGTGGACGACACCTATAATCAATTTATTCAACAACAGTTATATCAAAAAATACGATGAGGTGTGGGTGCCCGACGAAGAAAATGAACCTTCTTTAGGTGGCAAGCTGTCACATCCGGTTTTGAAAGGCGTCAAGACTCAATATATAGGATATTTAAGCCGTTTTTCATCTGATAATCAAGATGTTATAGAAAAAACAAACAAGTTTTTGGTAATATTGTCAGGTCCTGAGCCACAGAGAACGATGTTTGAAGATATCGTGTTGAAACAAGCTCGAAAGACCAGTGATAACATATTGATTCTCAGGGCAAAACCAGACTCAAGCGATTTATTGCGTGATGTCCCAGAAAATGTCAGCATGTTTAACCATGTCGACGACGAGATGTTTGTCAAATTGGTTAACAGCGCTGAGATTATCATTTGCAGAGGTGGTTATTCTTCGTTGATGGACCTCGCGGCGCTTGGCAGGAAAGCATATTTGGTACCGACGCCAGGGCAGACAGAGCAGGAATATCTTGCAAGGCATCTGAGCAAGACAGCAGGCTGGAGATGGTGCCGACAGAGCGATTTCAGGCTTGACAAGATTGATTATTAGTAAATTGACTATAAACTTAAACTATATGACTCTAAACTATGTAATTTGGGATGTAAACCCTTATATTTTCACTTTCCCGGAGAATTTTCCGTTATTAGGCGGACGTCCGGTAGCATGGTATGGACTTCTTTGGGCGTTGGTGTTTGTTGTGGGTTATTATGTGATGCGCAAGATGTATCGCAAAGAGAACCTCAGCGACGAATTGCTTGACAAGCTGACGATTTATATGTTGGTTTTTAGCGTTGTAGGCGCACGTTTAGGACATTGTCTGTTCTACGAGCCAGAGTATTATCTTGCCGACCCGATTAAGATCTTATACGTATGGGAAGGCGGGTTGGCGAGTCACGGAGGTGCGATAGGTATATTGCTCGGACTGCTACTTTATTCGAGGAAGACCAAGATTTCATATCTGCACATTTTAGATTTGATTGTAGTACCAACGGCATTAGGCGGTGCCTTCATACGTTTGGGAAACCTTATGAATTCTGAGATTTACGGATATGAGACAACACTTCCATGGGGTTTCAAATTTGTCCGTGATTGGGCTCCCGGCACCCCGATTGATGCTATTCCAGCATGCCATCCGACACAGATATACGAAGCTTTGGTGTGTTTGATTGTTTTTGTCATACTGTTGTACTTCTTTTTCAAGAAAGACTATGCAAAAACACATCCGGGATTCCTGTTCGGGCTATTCTGCACCGTTGTGTTCGGTACAAGAATACTCATAGAGTTCATCAAACAACCGCAGGTGGAGTTTGAGAACTCTATGGTTTTGGACATGGGACAATGGTTAAGTATCCCGTTTGTTATCGTTGGTATCTTCTTTATTGTAACAAGTTACAAGAAATCTTAAAGATACATCACGAAACATTCAAGATATTCGTCGACGACTTTGTCGAGTTTCTCTTGGATATCATAGCGTCTGTTGCGTTTTGCACAATCGGCCATAGTGTTTACAAGCGACAATGCATCGTGGATATCTTCCTTATAATACTCTTTAAAGCGTGGCTTCAATGTCTTGTAATAACGAAGCTCATCTTCAGCGTTTGCTGCGATTTTCGCCAACACTTCATCACCTTTTTCCATAGCGCCGGCTTTATAATAAAGATCAGGGAAGAAACCCTCGTAATAGTATTCGTAAGGAATCTTCTCATCTGGGAAGAACTCTTGGCATTTGTCCATCACGGTGATAGCTTCCTCGTAGCGCTGACGGTTCACAAGTGATTGAGCTGTACGCATATACGCCATTTTTACGGTTGAGATGTTACGAGAGCTCTCAGGGTCGATGGTGACGTCAGGTTCGTTGAGACGGCCCCAGCGCACCTTATTCACGAGGAGATCATAAGAGCCATCGATAAACACGCCACCGGCTTTCTTGTAATAATCAGGGGCGACGACAGGCATAAAGCGGTGTGCGAGGCCTTCCTGATGCAGGTAGGTGTCGATTCCAAGGATGTCGGAGATATCGCTCAAGCTGGTGAAATACACACATCTCTCCCAGTCGTTGGTAGCCATGAAATCGAGGAGCATAATCTCATTTTTCGTAAGATAATCGACCTTATCAGCAATGGTCCAGACTATCTCGTCGACGATTTGGTCTTTCATGCTTTCAGGCACTATGCCGTTAGCCACGACTTTCTCTTTATCCACAGTGATTTTCAGACTTCTTGTCGGGAAATAATCCACTTTCTGACCCATGCCATTGGTGCCTTTTGTACGTGGATTGTCGCTGCGCACGAAATCGATGACATCCTTAAGCTCAACTGGGCCTGGCAAGACATCCTGAATAGAAATACTCTCATGCACTCCATTATCGTATTGAGCAGGTGTCATTGAGAGTGGCAGTTTCTCTGACTCATAGATTTTTCTACCCATTTGATGCACATACCAATAGCCTGAAGAAAGCATGAAATTGCAAACGCGGACATCGGTACGATAGCCTTCAACCTCTTGTACATACCAGAGTGGGAATGTGTCGTTGTCGCCACGAGTAAAGATCACAGCGTTTTCTGGAAGATTGGTAAGATAATTCTTACCCCAGTCTAGAGCTGATGTCTTACCCGAACGATTATGACCTTCCCAGCCTTGAGCGGCCATCAGGATTGGGACAAAAAGACATGCCACGGTGGCTACGATTGTCGCAACTTTTTGATTTTTAACAAGTTTATGCAGGCCATTGATAACACCAAGCACGCCGAAGCCCATCCAAATCGCGAAGGCGTAGAAAGCGCCTGTGTAGGAATAGTCACGTTCACGTGGCTGATACGGTGTTTGGTTAAGGTAAATGATAATGGCTATACCTGTCATGAAGAACAGCAGGAACACCACCCAGCAGTTTTTCGGATCATATTTCAGCTGGTAGAACAAGCCGACGAGGCCGAGTATCAACGGCAGGAAGTAATATTCTGTCCTGGCCGGGTTTTGCATTGTTCTAGGCAGGTCGTTTTGGTCACCAAGTCGCGGATTATCAATAAATCCGATGCCGCTTACCCAGTTGCCATGTTCTATCTCACCCTGTCCTTCGGTGTCGTTCTGACGGCCCACGAAGTTCCACATGAAATAGCGCCAGAACATCCATCCACATTGATAATCAATGAAAAACTTAAGATTCTGACCAAAAGTAGGAATCATGATTCGCTCTTGACTGCCGTTAGGACGCATCTGGGTGGTGGCACGCATCTTCGACTTGTCAATGTAACGCTCGTAAGTGCTTGTAAATGTTTTCTTTGAGCCGTTCCACATACGTGGGAAGAGCGTCTGGACATTATCGTCGTAGATATATTCGCCAGGATTCTTGCCTATCACTACATATTTCCCTTTATTGCGGTCCTTATAATAAATAGGTGTACCCTCTTCAACATCGTAAGGCTTAGCCATATAATAAGGTCCGTAGATGAGCGGCCAGCTGCCATACTGTTCACGTTTCAGGTAAGATAACATTGAGATGGCGTCTTTCGGCTCATTTTCGTTTATAGGAGTATTGGCGTTTGCACGAATCACCAGCATGAAAAATGACGAATAGCCTATCAGGATGAACATAAACGACAGGATCACTGCATTCAAGACAGGCTTGTTTTTCTTCGTTGTAATCCATAAACCGAAGATTATCAATGCGATAATCAGCACGAAATAGAATATCGTTCCGAAGTTGAACGGCATGCCGATGGAGTTCACGAAGAACAGCTCGAATTTGCCGGCGAGAGATACGATAGCAGGTATCAGTATCACCTGGATGAAACCAGTGAGTGCCACTGCGATGATGCCAGACCATATAAATCCTTTCCAAGAGAATTTGTATTTCTTGAAATAGACGATATATGTAATTGCCGGAATCGTCAGCAAATTCAACAGATGCACGCCGATTGAAAGGCCAATGATATAAGCGATGAAAATCAGCCAGCGGTAGTGGTTAGGCTCATCCGAGACCTTCTCCCATTTGAGAATAGCCCAGAAAGTGATGGCCGTAAGCAGCGACGACATAGCGTAAACCTCGCCTTCCACTGCATTAAACCAGAACGAGTCGGTGAAAGTGAATGCCAAGGCACCTATTGCTGATGCTGCCAGCACTGCCAACTGGTTGTTTTTCGCTGAATTTTCGCCGTCGCGCATCCAAATCTTCTGCGCTAGCATGGAGATTGTCCAGAAGAGGAACAATATCGTGAAGCTTGAGCATAGGCACGACATGATGTTGATCATCATTGCCACTTTGGTGACGTCACCGAAGGCAAAAAGCGTGAAAAATCTGCCGATAAGTTGGAATGTAGGTGCTCCAGGCGGGTGACCAACCTGAAGTTTGTATGCTGTAGAGATGTACTCACCGCAGTCCCACCAGCTCACGGTAGGCTCCATGGTGAGGAAATAAACGATGGTTGCGATTGCGAAAACGCCCCATCCGACAAGGTTATTTAACTTTTTAAAGTTCATTTAATGATAATTTTCTGCGCTGCCTTTAAGGCCATTAATGCCTTTAAAGCCCTTAAGGCCGCGCAATTTTAAACTGCAAAAATAAGCAAAAATTGTTTATCAAAGCCATTTTTTCATTTTTTAAATATTTTTTTAAGAAAAATGATTTCATATTGAAATATTTTGTATTTTTGCAGCCGCATTCAGAATTGGAATGATGTCGAGTGGTGTAATGGCAGCACTGCAGATTTTGGTTCTGCCTGTCAAGGTTCGAATCCTTGCTCGACAACATTAGGAAAGAGTTGAAGGCCTGCTACGGAATGTAACAGGTTTTTTTA
>JAGCPH010000015.1 GCA_017645275.1 Bacteroidales bacterium
ATACGGTCCTGAGATGCGTGGTGGTACCGCCAACGTGACTGTCATCGTCAGCGATGAACGCGTGTGCTCTCCTATCATCAACGCATTCGACACAGCAGTGATCCTGAACCAGCAGTCACTCGACAAGTTCGAATCGAAAGTAAAACCTGGCGGATATCTTCTCTATGATCCGAACGGCATCACAAAGAAGCCTACCCGTAAGGACATCCACATCCACACCATCGAAGGTGCACAGCTGGCATCAGACATGGGTAACAGCAAAGTGTTCAACATGATCATCCTCGGCGCTTTCTTGAAGCTTCGCCCGATCATCCTCGACAAGAACGTCGAAGAGGGTCTGCGCCACAGCCTGCCAGAGCGTGCACACAAGCTGATCCCATTGAACATGGAAGCAGTTAAAGTTGGAAAAGAGAACGTGAAGTAAGACGTTAGTCTTTAGACGTTAGACATTAGATTGTAGAGACGCGCCATGGCGCGTCTCTACAATCTTTTAAAAAAGAGAACCGAAAACAATTTATTTCGAAAATTATATTTTTCAAAATATTTTTGCATTTTTATTTTGTATTTCAAAATTATTTTGTATTTTTGCAGGCGATATGAGAATAGTATCACATAGAAAATTAGTAGAGTTTTATCAGAGTGATGGGCATGGAGATTCGCAAGTGGCTCTTGAGAGATGGTATGATATAGCGGAAAGTGCGGAATGGAAAAACCTGTCGGATATTAAAGTAGATTTTCCGGCAACGGATTATGTGGGCAATCAACGATATGTATTCAATATCAAAGGAAATAAATACCGATTAATTGTGGTTGTAAAGTTTACCATAGGACATATTTTTATACGATTTGTCGGTACTCATGCCGAATATGAAAAAATTGATGTTAAAACCATATAGGAGGATAAATTATGAGCAAAATAACAAAAGAACAGTATGACTTCGCGCTGCAACGTATTGAGGAATTGTTGCCATTAGTCGACGACAACACTCCTACCAATGACCGTAACGCCGTTGAGCTTACTTTGATGTCGGATACTGTTATTGAATACGAAAAAGAACATTTTCCTATAGGGAAACCTACAGTTGCCGAATTGATTGAGCTTTCGCTTGAAAATAAAAATATGACGCAGAAACAGCTTGCTCAAGAAATCGGCGTAAGTCCTTCACGTATAAGCGATTACATCTCTGGCCGTGCCGAACCGACCTTAAAAATCGCCCGCTTGCTATGTCAGGTTTTGAACATCACTCCGGCAGCGATGATGGGGTACTGATTGTGTCTTTTGGCTATTAGCTATTGAAATTGTAGAGACGTCATTATGTCGTCTCTTGGTTTTTTATATATAGATTATTCTTCTTCTCTATAATAAACCTTGTAATATTTCCCGCGTTCGTCCTCTCCCTGTTCCACGTTGTCGCGGTTGCCGTCGATGATAATTTGGATTTTGCGGTCCAGACGGATGACACGCTTGTAGGAGCGCTGCTGTTTCTTGAAAGCATTGTTTGAAATCGAGAAACTATCGTCAATTGTCACATCGTTTTCAGATTCATAATTCTTTTTGTAATTACGGAAACTTTCAATAACTGCAGGCTGTTCAATAACTTCATGCGCAAAATCATCCAAATCGAAAGTATCTTTTTCTTTGAAAAACCGTAAAGACTTGTTCAACAAATCAATTTGATCCGCTTTCGACACTTCAAATTCTTTAGGAAGCTCTTTTGTAACGAAATTCTTAGCCATAGCCATCACATTCTGCGTGTTGGCATACTCATCCTTGCGCTGGCGCACATGCAGGAAGTCATCAATCCAGTACTGCGTATCCTTATTATTCTTGTCTATTACAAACACCCACGGGTCTTCTTTTGTAAAAACGATTAGACATGCTTTGTCAATGTTTTTAGATGTTATTCCTGGTAGAATCCTCATTGAGGCAACATCCTCGCTATTCAGATCTATCTCTAAAAAAGACTCTTTTTGCTCAATCTTATATATGCCTAATGCTTCATAATATGAGTTTTCGATTTGAACATCTTCAAATTTCGCTAGGACCAAATCACCGCTTTTTATTTTAGGATGTGTCGCCACAGCTTGCCAGAGCGCGCTCACAAGCTCATTCCATTGAACATGGAAGCAGTTAAGGTTGGTAAAGACAACGTGAAGTAAGACTTTAGTCTTTAGTCGTTAGTCTTTAGACGTTAGACATTAGAATTGTAGAGTCGTCACAATGTGGCGGCTCTACATTTTTATTTCGTATTCAAAAAAAGTGTATCTTTGCACCAGATTTTTGAATCCCCTCCATCCAGAGTATCGTAAAATTTATTATTAACCCCAAAAGGAATCGCCCGATTACCTGCTGGAATTGATTAATTTATAAGTTTTTAACGATATGACAACTAATGATAATAATAACAAAAACAACACATTACCAGAATACATTCAGGGTATTCCAACTGCGAAGAACAAAAGCAGAGAGAGAATGGATTTAATCAGAAAGTATTATTCATTTTTATGGAAAAAGCTACAAAAAGAAAAAGGCAAATACATCATTTTTAATGATTATCTGGGCGTTGATGTTTATATAATCGAAAAAGAAAGCGATAAAAAAACAATCAATGCTGCATCTAGAAACTGGCAATCAACTTATGCCGTTAAACACTTAAACGATGTAGTAAGATTTGCAAATTGCGATGATAATACAACAATTTTCTTTAAGCCCAAAGAAGGCACGCAAACAGAAAATCGTTACAAGAATATTGCAGTATTATATTATGATTTTATAAATAAAAATGTTGATTACCTAAATTTCAAAGTAAAACTAACAATTGGAATACGTTCAGATAACAAACATATTCAATACTGCGTCAACAAAATCGAGGTAAAAGAAAAAAAGCCGACCGTACAAAGCGTCACAAATTAATGGTCACGTACGGAACCGACTTTCACGTTGCAAAGATACAACAAATATTTGAACACACAGCCAGTTTTTGAAAAAATTATAAAATTATTAAAGCGGCAACCTTAATGGCGTTAATGCCATTAAAGCCGTTAAGGACATTAAGGCAGCCGATGAAGGTGGTTGAGGCAATATTGTACCATAGTCGCAAGTAATTGTTCGGATTACACTAACTATGACAATAACAAAACACCACCTCCCATGGTTGGAATTGTTAACTGGGAGGTGGTGTTTTGATTAAAGAACGCCTTTGTCAGTCAGCGTCACTCACTAGCCTCACTGAAAAGCCGTTTCTGTAGTCGGCACCTTCGGGGCGAACATCGTCACGATGGAAAAACAGGCTGCGTGCTCTTTCAGTATATGTCGACGACCAGTAACGGCCGAAACCGTTCACGTAATTGACCGTGTTTCCTTCACGGATACCAGCACATGGCAAGAACACCACACCGTTGGGCTCCAAAATGTCAGCCCAATCTTGGGCATCGATCACATTGCTATCGAAATTGCCTTGGTCATCATTCACTGCATTCAAGGCGTAGGTGGATTCGCTCCAATTGTCAGGAAGGAGCACCAAGCCCCGCACATTGGCGACAGTAGACTTTGCATAACGTGAGCCGAATCGCTCATTCACCAGATATGTCCATTGGTCGATGGTGAGCAGATGCCACAGCCCTGCCCTGTTGCCGCCGTTGGAAATTGCATTATACAAGCCACAGTCGTAGCCGGTGCCCGTGATGCTTGTAGGCTCCATATCATAGTCGGTAAGCCATGGCTTGATGTCGTTGTAACCGCTTGTGCCCCAGCCAAATAAGTCTATCCAACCTTGATAAAACATACTGACATTGCTGTTGGCGTTGCCTATGCAATCGTATTGGTTCTCAGCAAAACGCCAAGTGTTAGTTGAGGCCTGATATTGCATGTTTCCTTTCGAAAAACGCACTTTCTTGCCGTTTCCAACCGAAAAAACTCCCGAGAGCGAGCCTTCCACTGGAGTATTGCTGCTGTTTTCTTCTGCACTTTTGTCTTTTTTACACGACACCAGCGTAGCGACAAGTAACCCTATACCTATTAGTAACAATATCCTTTTCATGTCAATTTATTTATTGAAAGCCAAGGAAGGATATTTCACCTTTCTTGGCTTAGTTTTATAGTTTAATAGTTTTGAATGAGACGGACCGGGCTGCCTATATATCTAACTCGTGTATTATATCCATTTATATGAGTTACATAACCATTTCCATCAACAGAGCAATTATTCAACCAATATGAGTGATCATCATAATTACTATAATCTATTCCACCACGATAGCCGGCACTAGGAAAAAACACAGCTCCAGCATTTTCCATTATTGCCCATTCATTTAAATCATAAGAGTTTATATCATAATTTCCAGCAGATCCTAAAAATTCAACACCTTCTGGTTGCACCCAGGCATCTGGTAATAATATAAAACCTTTCTGTCCGTTTACTGTTGCTATTGATTTTTTATAAGGGGCATTTTGACGGGAATTTGTTACATAATACCATTCACCATCACTTAACGTCCTCCACATTCCAGCTTCATTACCACCATTGCTAATAGCGTTGTAAACACCCCAATCCATATTGGCATAATCACCTGTCATATTATAATTTGAATATTCACCATCCCAGTAGCCATATCCATAACCGTTTACTGTCCATCCCGAGTTTTCTGTATCCCATGGGCGATAATACAAATTATTGTTATCCCAACCGGAAGTTGCCCAACCAAATAAGTCAATCCAGCCATTATATGTAGGAGATATTTGTGAATTGTCACATTTCACACCATTTTCATATACAGTACCTAATTCTTCACCAGTATGAGGATAGTTAGTAGCAACACCTCCAACATAATCCCACTGGTGTTCGGCGAAGCGCCAAGTGTTTGTAGATGCCTGATATTGCAAGTTGCCTTTTGAGAAGAACACCTGTTGTGTCTCGCTAATTGAGAACAATGCAGGTATAGAGCCTTCAGGAGCGGTATTAGGGTGCGGTGAAGTGGTAAATGTCACCTCATTACCGTATCTCATACCTGCAGCGTTGGCAGCGTATGCACGCACATAATATGTGGTGTTGCCAAACAAATATGACATTCTGCAAGTGAACTCACCCATGCCTGTTCCTGCTGTAAGTTTGTTGTTCATGGTGGTAGGATTGTGCGAGGTGCTCCAGCAAATACCGCGCTCTATGATGTCCAATCCGCCATCAGCAACGACTTCACCGCCACCAATTGCATAGAAATGGTTGAAATCAGTAACTGCGTGTGTGACAACCTCAGGAAGATATGTCTCGTCGGCAGTCACAAAAGTCACCTCGTTGCCATAGGCATAACCTTCGCTGTTCTTAGCGTAAGCACGCACATAGTATGTGGTCATCATCTCCAAGCCCGACATGCGGCACTGGAACAAACCCAAGCCTTCGCCTCCAGCCACTTTGTAATCAAATGCCGTCGGCTCCTGATGCGTAGCGTAGCATATACCTCTTTCTGTAACTTCAGCATAACCGTCGTTGAGCACATTGCCTCCGCAAACTGCAGTATTTATTGTGATATCCGAAACCTCATCGGTGGTCACGGTAGCAAGCATCGGGTGCTCTATAGTACGCATTGTCATAACATCGCCATAGCTTGTACCCTCGTTGTTTTTAGCAAAAGCACGTACATAATATGTGGTTGCATTTGTCAAATTAGTCATTTCACAAGTAAAACGACCGATGCCAGTGCCTGCAAGTCGGATAGAGTCGGATGTCGTCGGATTTTCATAAATGCTATAGCAAACGCCTCTTTCCGAAACAAACGAACCGCCATCGTTGGTCACATTACCTTCAACAGTTGCCGAAGTCATCGTAATGTTATCAATTTCCACAGTTTCAACAGTCGGCTTATCTTGTTGGGCTGTCGTTGTAAACGAGCTTGCCGATGTCTGCATCAGATTGTATCCATTATAAAACTCGTATAAATAGTAATATGTGGTCTGTTTTTTCAGATACGACACCTGAGCCGTCCATTTGCCGCCAATTTTGTTGAGCATAACGGTCTGTGCGTATTTCAGCCCATCATCTTCGCTGTAAACCAGCAATGCCTTTGTAATTTCATTGGTATAGCTGAAATCACATTCAAAGTAGGCCTGCGTCGAGCCTATCGTAGTAACTTCATTGTCAACTGAAACGAGTTCCACATTGACATCGGTTGCCTTTTTCTTGCATCCAGTAAAGGCGAGAACCATCGCCATGATAATAATGCTAATTCTTTTCATTGTATTATAATTTATTGTTATTCAATTATTTAATTCCTATCTTTTGTAAATCTGAAGCCCAATCCGAGCCTTGCCTCGAACACTTTAAAATTGGTTGTAACGCCGTCAATTGTTATAATAAATCTGTTGATATCCAACAACAGACCCACATTAATGTCAACGCCATGGGCTGAATATCCGTCGTTGGTCACGTATGTGCCTTCCCAAAGCTGCCATGCGACCGAGCGGAATCCATAGCCCAAACCAGCTTTCACATAAACGAAATCGTTAAGTCTGGCAATACCGCCAACTATTCCCGAAACCGCCGTAATTCGGCTCTCCGGATTGTAAAATGGCAAAATGTTGCCGACATATCCGTTGATTTTAGAATTGTCGACCACATCATATCCGACATAATCGAAATCCAGACCAGTCATTAAAGTTACATACCATCCATATTTGTTGTATTGTCCGACAGTAAAACCGACAGAAGGAATGCAAGTGTTTGTGTATCCGGCATTTAACGTGGCAAAAGTCTTCAAACGACTTTTCTTGTCGTAAGTGGAGTAAGTCTGTCTCGAAGCATTCTTGCTTTTCGAGTTTCTCCTGCTTTTTGAGTTGTTGTCTTCAATCGGTTTCTCCTCGGTTATGAACTTAAACCTTATTTCTGGATAGTCGCCATATCCAAGGTCTTGAAACGCCTTCCATGTTATGCTTCGATTCTTACCAGGAGGAATCACCCTGTTGACATTACCAGAAACAGTCATCGTGTCTGTGTAATTTTTGCCGTCGTCAAGCGAAATAAGCATTTTTACAAGCGAATTCACCGACAAATCGTATTTGATGTTTACTATTTTGTCCTTTTGGACTGCGCGGATGTTTGTTACATGCTCATTATCCTGCGCATAGGCATAATGCAGGCCTATTGCCAACATTAATGCTATTAAAACCAATTTCTTTCCCATAACTCAACTAATTTGACGGTTTATCTTCCTGAAACGCATTGTGTATAGTTATCTCCACCGAAACACGACGGTAGCCTCCACCCTTTTCTTTGTTTTCTATTGCAATGCATTGAAAAGTGTTGGTTGTCTGTTTGAGCGGTTCAATCATCCTTTTCATATAATTCTCAACGCCTTGGGTGCGGAGGAAAGCCAGCTGACCGTTGGTTGTGATGCCTGTGGCTTTCGTAACCGTCATATTAAACGGGTCGCCATTCAGTATTATCGGTTTGTTTACGATGTCGCCGTATTCGCCTTCATACGGAATTTTCGAGCGAATAGGTGTTCCGTCGGTTGCTCCAGTGATTCTCACATCAACCCTTTTCCCTTTTTTCAAAAATTGAGCCAGCTCGCCTTCCATCTTGGTTTTCAGGAACTTGCACATCAGTTTGCAGGCGTTGGAATGCTGTACGGCGTATTTGCCGAGTGCGTAGTCGTCGGCTTCATCAACAACCAAGCTGATGGTTTCGTATGACACAGCCACCACAAGGTTGATTTCGTCGCCATCCTGCTGCACCGCAGTATTCACGTCAATTTTCACGTTGTCCGAGACGCGTTGTCCGTCGCCGAGACCGGCTTTCATGGCGTAGAAATCGTCCTGCCATGTCCGCTGGCGCTCCTCGTTCTCTTTTTGGATTTGCTCCATCTTGTCTTCCGGCTTCAGGTAAATATAATGAAACCGCTCGGAAACGGTCTCCTTTTCCTGACCAAGACATGCCATCGACAGAAGAAGCATCGTAGTAATTAGAATAAATTTGTTCATAAGTGAATGTTTTTGTTTATAATTAACCTAGTTATATACAATAAAAAACCGCGAACTTCTTTTGCGCAAGTTCGAGGTCGTAGGATTACCTAAAGCACGCCAAAAAGAAAGCCCACGGTATTGTCCGCGAGCGTTCCGGCTTCCATGAGCGTGCTTGTTAGAAATTTCCTACGTTTCGAACTTGCCTCTTAAAAGCGAAAACGCCTTAATTATATGTCTTTATAGTTTTATAACTGTCTGTTTCTTAATATCCTTTTCATTTAACACTGCAAAAATAATAAATCTTTTTGATATACAAGCGTAGTTTAAAATTTTCATTCGGCAAAAAGCACTTACAAAATTCTCAAATCTTCATTACAAAATTCTCAAAAGTTATCAACAAAATTCTCATTTTGTCGTTACAAAATTCTCAAAAGTGTCTAAAAAAACGCCTATTCTTCATCCTCAAAATCTTCCGGCGTCGGCTCGGCCCACTCCTCGTCGTAGAACTCCTCGCCTACCAGCTCGCGGTCGGATTTGTCCTGCCCGCCAAGCATCTGGCGCATGATATTTGAAGGGATTGGAAAAATCTGGCCTTCGGTGCCAGTCGAGATGGCGATGCCAACATTGTCACTGCCGAGTTCGCGCGTCCAAGTAATGAATTCGGCAATCTCCATTGTGGCGACCGTATAGTTGGCCCAGTCATCACCGATGTTTGCCTCGGCTTCTTCTTTCGTCGCCCAAACAGGGATATATGAGTTTCCGCCGCCGTCTTCAAGCATGGCGAAAAGCCCAGGTTTAGCCTCCAGGAGCCATAACATTCCGTTGGCGTTTACAGTATGTAAAAATTTTTGAATCTCTTCCATAATGCAGTTTTATTTTGTCAATTTTTTATATTCCTTCTTCGCTTTCTCCAAATCATTCAGATATTCCTTGCAGGTATGTAACCTGGCGTATGTGGCGGCGGCGAGCAAACGGGAGGCATCGACATCGCTCTGCCAGTGATAGCCGGCGATGACACGGCTCTGCCCCCACTCGTAACCGAGTTTGAACAACTCGTTCTGTGCTGCAGGGTTTATCTCACAGAGTATCAACGCCATGCCCCAGCCACGGATGGCATGTCCCGACGGATATGAACCGTTGTGACGCAACTCCTCTTCTTCCTCAGGAACCAGCGTCGGCTCGTTGAAGTAGGCATACGGACGTGTGCGCATATAAGTCGCCTTAGGGTTGGTGGCACTCAGACGGATGGTCTCCACACCACGATACAAAACCTTATAAATTGCTGGGGTTTTCTCCTCCGAGATCTCCATCCCAAAAGCATCGCAGAACTGCGGCACCATGTCTTTTATCTCATAAGCGGCCTCACGGATGGCCTTTTGTGCACGCAAAGTGTCGTTGCGCTGGTCCTTTCCCCAGTAATACTGCGAGATGTCGTGCATAAACTGCGACGAGCCTGGAGCAGGCGGTGCTGGCAGCCAATAAACTGCATCAGGCACCTCTTCGGCTGTAAGATACATCTGCGAAGCGTCTTGCGCATACAAAACAATGTTCGACAGCATTAAAACTGTCAACAACATCATATTTAATAAAGATTTTTTCTTCCTCATGATTTCATTTATGTTATATGATACTATTTCTTATTGAATCGTTTGGTGATTCCGATGGCGCCTGTTGGGCAGACGAGTCGGCACAGATGACATCCGACGCATTTCTGTCCGTCGATATTAGGTTTGCGGGTCACATGGTCAAATGTCATTGCCTGATGTCCGCCATCGCGGCATGAGAGGTAACAGCGTCCGCAGCCGATGCATAACTCACGGTCCACATTAGGATAAGCCATTGTTTCACGATCGAGATCTGACGGTAGCACCATATTAGGCAGCTGTTCGCCAACAAGGTCACTCACATGCTCAATGCCACGCTCAGCCATATAGGTCTGCAATCCCAGCACAAGGTCGTCAATGATGCGGTATCCGTATTCCATGACGGCAGTGCACACCTGCACGTTGTGGCATCCCAGCTGAATAAACTCCAAGGCGTCACGCCATGTCTCAATGCCACCAATACCGCTGAACTGTATGTTTTTCATGATAGGATTCGACGCCATCTGATAGATGTAACGCAACGCGATGGGCTTAATGGCACGCCCGGAATATCCGGATATCGTCTGTTTACCGCTAACTGCCGCCTGAGGCGACATGGTGACACTTTTTATGGTGTTGATAGCCGAGATGGCATCGGCCCCAGCGAAGAAAGCGCCCATAGCTGGATTGTTGATATGTGTGATATTGGGGGTCATCTTAGGGATTACCGGGATTTTCACGCTGCGTTTCACGAATGCAGTGAAAAACGTCACAAGCTCAGGATTCTGTCCGATGTCACTGCCCATACCCGTCATTCTCATCTGCGGGCAGGAGTAGTTAAGCTCCACGGCATCGCAACCAGCCTCTTCTGCCATCTTCGCAAGCTCAGTCCACTCCTCTTCTTGCCGGCCCATGATGCTAGCCACGACAATTTTATTAGGATAGTCCTTTTTCAGTCGGCGCAATATGTCAAAATCGACCTCGTAAGGATTTTCAGAAAGTTGCTCCATATTGCGGAATCCCGCAAATGACGTTCCGTCCTTGACGGCATCGAAACGCGGTGACACCTCACGAATCTCTTGTTTGCAGATGGTTTTGTAAAAGACGCCAGCCCATCCCATATCAAGGGCACGCGCCACCATGTCGTAGTTGGTGCATATTGCAGATGATGCCAAAAAGAAAGGGTTCTCGCAATGAATTCCGCAGAAATCAATGGACAGGGATGGTATGTTATCGATTGCCACGGCATCGTTTTTCACCGCATCAAGCAACTCACGGATACGTAATGGATGGTCGTAGTGGATGCATGCCTTTTCTGCCTGTTCAAGGTCTGCCTCAGAGCAGCATTCTATCCATTTCCAAGCGTTTTTCTTGTTGCCAAATCTTATTGCACGGATGGCTCGTGCCGGATCGCCGTGTTTGCACACTTTGGTACAAGGAGCATCCTCACACAGCAGGCATCTTGCCGCCTCTTCGTTTACATGAATCGTTCTTTTCATATTATGTTGTTTTATATTTCATCTAATTCCAGCCATCGCATCTCTTTCTCATCAAGCATATCGTTGATTTCCGCCAGCCTCCTCCCTATCTTATCAATCTCCTGATAATCACTCTGATTCTCAAGCTGCAAAGTTAACGATTTTTTCTCATTTTCCAAATTTTCGATGTCGATTACAAGCTGTTCGTATTCCCTTTGCTCTTTAAACGAGCGTTTCTTGCTTCTTTCAGTCGCCTTCGGCCTGTTTTCGCGGGTATCGACACGCTCAGCCACCTGAATCTTATGCTGTTCCTTGTTTTTCTCCTCAAGCCATTCGTGATATTGCGAATAGTTACCCATATAACCTTTCACCATACCTTCGCCTTCGAAAACAAACAACTGGTCGACGGTCTGGTCGAGGAAATAACGGTCGTGAGAAACCACTATCAAACAGCCTTTATAGCCTTTCAAAAAGTCTTCAAGTTTCTGTAACGTCAAGATATCCAAGTCGTTAGTAGGCTCGTCGAGAATCAGGAAATTCGGATTTTTTATCAAAATCGTGAGCAGATAAAGTCTGCGTTTCTCACCGCCGCTCAGCAACGCCACTGGCTGGCGGTGCATCGAATACGGAAACATGAAATGCGCCAGCAGCTTGTCGGCGGTGTAGACCATGTCCTTGCCGTAATATACCACCTCGGCTATGTCGCGGATGGTGTCAAGAACGGTCTTGTTTTCATCGAATTTGATACCGCCCTGTGTGTAATAGCCGTAAACAACGGTCTCGCCCACCACGATGGTGCCTGAATCAGGTGCCTCATGACCGGTTATCATATTTAAAAAGGTGGATTTACCGACGCCGTTTTTGCCGATGATGCCGATGCGCTCGCCTTTTTTGAAAATATAGTCGAAGTCTTTGAGGATGAATTGGTTATCCCATTTCTTGGTAACGCCTTTCATCTCCAGAATCTTGCCGCCGAGACGCTGCATGTCGAGTCCGAACTGTATCTCGGTGTTGTCACGAATCATGCGGGCTTTCTCTTTCAGGTCGTAAAAAGCGTCAATTCTTGCTTTCGCCTTGCCTGTGCGTGCCTGCGGAGTACTACGTATCCACTCCAGCTCGTGTTTCATCAGCTGACCCGCCTTCTCCGCAGCAATGCGTTTGTTTTCCTCACGTTCACGACTTTTCTTGACGTAATAGTCGAAATTGCCGTTGTGAGTATAGATGGTTCCGTGATACATCTCCAGTATCTTATTGCACACCCTATCAAGGAAATAACGGTCGTGCGTCACCATGAAAAGCGTCACATTCGACTGTGTGAGGTAGTTTTCGAGCCACTCCACCATCTGCATGTCGAGGTGGTTGGTAGGCTCGTCCAAAAACAGCATGTCGGGGTCGTCGAGAAGCACCAATGCCAATGCCAGCCTCTTCACCTGACCGCCCGACAAAGTGCCGACCTTCTGCGTCAAGTCGTTGATTTCGAATGTCGAAAGCAGCTGTTTCAGCCTCAGCTCATACGACCACGCCTGCATGGTGTCCATCGCCGCCGTCGCCTTGTCCAAATCCACTTGATTCACAAGGGCTTCCTCATATCGTTTGATGACCTGCATCACCTCGGTATGACCTGTCGCAATCACGTCTTCGATGGTCAGATTCGGGTCAAACTTCGGCAGCTGTTCAAGGTAACCGATGCGTACATTCTCGTTAAACGTAACCTTTCCGCCGTCGGCTTCCTCTTTCCCGACAAGGATTCTCATCATGGTGCTTTTTCCAGTGCCGTTGGCGGCAATCAAGGCGGTCTTCTCCCCTTTCTCGATACCGAAAGAGATGTTCTCAAACAGCAGTTTATCGCTGAATGCCTTTGAAATATTATCGACTGACAAGTAATTCATGATGCAAAAATAATAAAAAGACTTTAGACTTTAGACATTAGACCTTAGATTTATTTAAATAAGATCGAAGATTTTTCGAGTTTTTCGTGATTTTAGATGTAAAATAAACTATTTTTGCAAAAAATTTCAAAATGCGTACCGTCTGGCAACTTTTCATCACATTTTTCAACATCGGAGCATTCACCCTCGGTGGCGGATATGCCATGCTCGACATGATTGAAAAAGCTGTCGTCGACCGTCATCACTGGATTGAGAAAGACGAGTTCTGGGATATGATAACGATAGTCCAGATGCTCCCCGGAGTGTTTGCCGTCAACACTGCGCTCTACACCGGCTACAAAATCAAAGGGTTATGGGGCGCGATAGCGGCTTGCCTCGGAGCCATCATCCCGTCAATCGTTATAATCCTCATCATCGCCGTGTTTTTCCTTGACTACAAAGACAACCCTGTCATTGTGAGCATCTTCAAAGGCATCCGACCATGCGTGGTGGCGCTCATCCTCTCGCCTGCCATCAAGATGTTCATCAACGCCAAGGTGAACTGGAAAACTGCGATATTCCCAATAGCCACTGTCGTTTTGATATATTTCTTCAAGGTGTCGCCGGTGTATATCATCCTCGTCACCATCATCGGCAGCGTGGCGTTTGCTTTTTATTCACAAAACCAGTTAAATAAGTCCAAATCATGATTTACTTGCAGCTTTTTTGGACTTATTTGAAGATCGGAATCTTCGGCTTCGGCGGCGGTTACGCCATGCTCTCGATGATTCAGTTCGAGGTGGTAGACAATCAAGGCTGGATGACCATAGAGGAGTTCGCCGATATCGTCGCACTCTCGCAGATGACGCCTGGACCTGTCTCCATCAACATTGCAACGTTCGTCGGCTACACCGTGGGAGGCTTCTGGGGCTCGCTTGTCGCAACCGCCGCAATAGTGGTGCCATCGTTGCTGATGCTGATTTTCGTGCTGAAATACTTGTTTAAAAATCAAGATAACTACATCGTAAAAACCACGCTGGCTCTGATGAAACCCGTCATCGCAGGACTGATCTTCGTTGCCGCTCTGATGATGATGAACCGAACCAGTTTTGTCGACTTCGGACTGCATCAGAACAACATCAGCGTGATAATCTGCGCCGTCAGCTTCGTCGCCGTCTTCTGGGCAAAAATAAACCCGATACTAATAATCATAGCATCGGGTCTTGTTGGGTATTTAGTTTATTGAAACTAAGCGAAAAGCTTGTCGATCTGCTCGCTATAACGCTGCATCACCACTTTTCTCTTGACTTTCAAAGTAGGTGTCAAAATGCCGTTTCCGATAGTCCATTCGTCAGCGATGAGTTGGTATTTCTTCACCCTCTCGACCTCACCTAGACCCTCGTTCAGTTTCTTCACCTCTTTGTCGTAACGTTTCTTAACCTCTTCATTAAGAATCATTTCCTCGTTGGTGGTGAAAGGAATGTTATGACGCTTGCACCAATCCTTCAAGAATGCGAAGTCAGGACGGATGAGCGCGGCGGCGAATTTCTGGTTCTCGCCCACCACCACGATCTGCTCGATGAAGCCCGAAACATTGAATTTGCCCTCGACAACATCAGGATTCACGTATTTTCCTAATGAAGTCTTAAACAGGTTTTTCATACGGCCTGTGATCTGCAAAAGCCCATGTTCGTTGAACTTTCCGAGGTCACCTGTGTGGAACCAGCCGTCTTTGTCGATGACTTCGGCTGTCAGCTCAGGCTGTTTGTAGTAGCCCATCATCACGTTGTGTCCTCGGCAGATAATCTCACCATTGTCGGCAATCTTCACCTCCACGCCTGGCAGAGGCTGTCCAACAGCGCCCACCTCACGACCGTATTTGTTTCTGTTGCTCACCGTGATAACCGGCGATGTCTCCGTCAAGCCATAGCCTTCAAACACAGGCATCTTGATGGCTGAGAAGAACCCGCTGATTTTCTTGGTGATTGAAGCGGCTCCCGACACTATGATATCGAAGTTCTCGGCACCAAGTTTCTCGCGAATCTTGCTGTAAACGAGCTTGTCGGCGATTTTCAGCTTCATGTTGTAGAACCATGAGCGACCTTCGATCTTATAATTCTCGGTGATGCGCATCGACCAGTAGAATATGGTCTTCGACAGGCCTTTCATGCTCTTTCCCGAGCTGTAAATCTTATCGTAGAATTTCTCCAAAACACGCGGCACGGCGCACATCATCGTCGGATGCACCTCTTTCATGTTATCGGCTATCGTCGCGATGCTTTCAGCATAGTAAATTGACATTCCGAGGTAATGATACATGTAGATGAGGGCGCGTTCGTAGGCATGGCACACCGGCAGGAAGCTGAATGCGCGTTTCGACCACGGCGACGGCGTCTGGCAGAAGTTCTTGAACTGGTTCATCAGGTTATGATGCGACAGCATGACACCCTTTGGCACACCTGTGGTTCCTGAAGTGTAAATGATTGTGGCACAGCTCATTTCGTCGACTTCAGCCTTACGTTTCTCAATCTCTTCGGTGTGCGGATGCTCACGTCCGAGCTGCAGCAACGTGTCGAAATAGCCGTATTTGCCTCTATCTATAAAGGTGTAAATCTGTTTCAGCGTCGGCGTCTCAGGCCAGATAGCCTCGATTTTGTTCATCACCGCAATGCCTTCAAGAATGCAGATGCCAGCCTCACAGTTATTCAAGATAATCTTGTAATCAGCCTCGCTGATGGTCGGGTAAATCGGCACCATGACAGCTCCAATCTGCGTGATTGCCATGTCGAGGATGTTCCATTCCGGACGGTTGTTAGAGATGACCGCCACCTTGTCCTGCGGCTGCACGCCGAGTTCAATCAACGCGCCGCTGATGATGTTGGTCTGCTCAATATATTCGTCGATGCTGTATTCGCGCCATTGTCCGTTGACCTTGCCGGCCAAGGCGACTTTCTGGTCAGGATATTGCTCCTTGTAGTTGGCCAGTAAATCAAAAACTCTTTTAACTTCCATGACAACAATTATTTAAAAAGGGTTTCGATAGTATCCGCGTAACGACGCATTACCACGTTTCTCTTGACTTTCAATGTCGGGGTGACGATGCCTGTAGCCACCGACCATTCGTCGGCAATAAGCTCAAACTTCTTGATTTTCTCGACGTCGCCGAGGTCGTGGTTGAGTTTCTTCACTTCCTTGCCGTAACGTTTGAAGACCTCTTCATTCTTGATCATCTCCTCGTTGGTGGTGTAAGGAATCTCGTGACGTTTGCACCATTCTTTCAGGAACACGAAATCCGGGCGGATGAGCGCAGCGGCGTATTTCTGGTTCTCGCCCAGCACAACAATCTGCTCGATGAATCCCGAAAGGATGAACTTGCTCTCAATGAAATCAGGGTTGATGTATTTTCCGAACGATGTCTTAAAGATATTTTTCTTTCTTCCAGTGATTTTCAGAAGTCCGTGCTCGTTAAAGCCGCCAAGGTCGCCCGTATGGAACCAGCCGTCCTTGTCGATGACTTCGGCCGTCAGCTCAGGCTGTCTGTAGTAGCCCATCATCACGTTATGGCCACGGCAGATGATCTCTTTGTCGTCGGTAAGCTTCACCTCCACGCCCGGCAGCGGCTCGCCGACATAGCCAACCTCGCGACCGTATTTGTTTCTCGTCGAAACGGCGATAACCGGCGATGTCTCTGTCAATCCGTAACCTTCGAAGATGACAATGCCCATGGCGTTAAAGAAACGGCACACTTTCTTCGGGATAGCCGCCGCACCCGACACGATGACGTCGATGTTGTCGACACCCACTTTCTGACGTATCTTGCTGTAAACCAATTTATCTGCTATCTTCAGTTTTAGGTTGTAAAGCCAGCTTCTGTCCCACACCTTGTAACGCTCTGAAAGGCGCACAGCCCAATAGAATATCATCTTCGACATGCCTTTCATGCTTCGGCCCGAGTCGTAGATCTTGTCGTAGAACTTCTCAAGCACGCGAGGCACAGCGCAAAACATGGTAGGTCTCAGCTCAACGAGGTTTTCAGCTATAGTGGCTATGCTCTCAGCGTAATAAATAGACATGCCACGATAATGATACATATAGATAAGCGCACGCTCGTAAGCATGGCACATCGGCAAGAAGCTGTATGCCTTGTTAGACCATTCTGCTGCCGAGTGCTGTACGCCTTTCCACTGCGACATCAGGTTACGGTGCGACAGCATCACACCCTTTGGCACGCCAGTGGTACCCGAGGTGTAAATGATTGTGGCACAATCCATTTCATCGACTTCAGCCTTGCGTCTCTCAATCTCTTCAGTATGCGGATGCTCACGTCCAAGCTGCAAAAGAGTGTCGAAATAGCCGTATTTGCCTCTATCTATAAAGGTGTATATCTGTTTCAACGAAGGTGTCTCAGGCCAGATAGCCTCGATTTTGTTCATCACAGCAATGCCTTCAAGGATGCAGATTGTAGCCTCACAGTTGTTGAGGATGATCTTGTAGTCGGCCTCGCTGATGGTCGGGTAAATCGGCACCATCACAGCTCCAATCTGGGTGATAGCCATGTCCAAAATGTTCCACTCAGGACGGTTGTTGCTGATGACAGCTATCTTTTCCTGTTTCTGCACGCCGAGTTCAATCAGCGCGCTACTCATTATATTTGTAAGCTCGATATATTCGTCAATGCTGTATTCACGCCATTGTCCGTTGACTTTACTCGCCAAAGCCACTTTCTGATCAGGATATTTGGCTTTATAATGCGGCAAAAGGTCAAAAACTCGCTTAATACTCTCCATTTTCAATATTTTTCCTAAAAGATACTCGTTTTCAAACTTGCAAATATACAAACTTTTTTTTAAATAACAACAAAAAAATAAAAAACGTCATTTCGACCGACCGGAGGGAGTGGAGAAATCTCATTCAAATGTTTGAGATATCTCGATTCCGCTTCGCTTCACTCGAAATGACGTCGTTGTTAGTGGCTAATAGCTAATGGCTAATAGCTATTACAGCAAGTGGCATGTGACTGTCAGACCAGCCATCACGATTGAAACCATCGACATCAACTTGATGAGGATGTTCAATGATGGACCTGATGTGTCTTTGAATGGGTCACCAACGGTGTCACCGACCACTGTAGCCTTATGATTATCAGAGCCTTTGCCTCCGAAGTTACCTTCTTCGACGTATTTTTTAGCGTTATCCCAAGCACCGCCTGAGTTAGCCATAAACACAGCCAACACGAAGCCTGTGGCGAGACCGCCGATCAACAGACCGAGGACACCCGGTACACCGAGGATCAAGCCTGTGAGGATAGGCACCAAAATTGCGAGGATTGAAGGGACGAGCATCTCCTGCTGAGCACCCTTTGTCGAGATAGCGACGCAACGCTCGTAGTCAGGCTCTGCCTTGCCTTCGAGGATACCCGCGATAGTGCTGAACTGACGGCGAACCTCTTCGACCATCTTCTGTGCGGCGCGACCCACGGCGTTCATTGTCATGCCGCAGAACACGAATGCCATCATGGCACCGATGAACACACCAACCAACACGACTGGGTTCATCAGGTTGACGTTGTATGCTTGCATGAAGTCGACCAACGAAGCCTTGGCAGCTTCAACGCCATTCGGGAGGTCTTGATCCACTCTCACGAGAGCGAGTTTGATTTCCTCGACGTATGATGCGAGAAGTGCAAGAGCTGTCAAAGCGGCTGAACCGATAGCGAAGCCCTTGCCTGTTGCTGCTGTGGTGTTGCCAAGAGCATCCAAAGCGTCGGTACGCTGACGAACCTCTGGGTCGAGGCCGCTCATCTCAGCGTTACCACCGGCGTTGTCGGCGATAGGACCGTAAGCGTCGGTTGCAAGGGTGATACCAAGTGTCGAGAGCATACCGACAGCGGCGATACCGATGCCGTAGAGACCCATCGAGAGGTTGGCAGCTGTAAATTCAATATGGAATCCGTTAGCGCAGAGGTATGCCAAAATGATGGCGCAACCCACTGTCACAACTGGAATAGCTGTCGAGAGCATACCGAGTCCGAGACCCGAGATGATGACGGTAGCAGGACCTGTCTTCGAGCTTTCAGCCACTTTCTGGGTCGGCTTGTAGCTCTGTGATGTGTAGTATTCAGTAGCTTTTCCGATGATGACACCTGCCAGAAGTCCGACGACCACTGAGAGTGAAACCTGCCACCACATGTTCGGAGCAAACGTCTCTTTTCCAAAGAGCAAGTACATGATAACGAATGTAGCCACAGCAATGAGGATAGCGGCTGTGTTAGTACCGCGGCTCAATGCGCCGAGAAGCTCTTTCATGCCTGCACCTTCTTTAGTACGGACGAGATAAATACCTATGATTGACAGCAACACGCCGACTGCAGCGATGAGCATTGGAGCGAACACCGCTTTATATTGCAGGATCGGGTTAGTAGCGACGAATGCCGAGAATGCCGAAGCGCCGAGTGCCATTGTTGCAAGGATTGAACCTGCATATGACTCATAAAGGTCAGCACCCATACCGGCAACGTCACCCACGTTGTCACCGACGTTGTCAGCGATAGTTGCAGGGTTACGCGGGTCATCCTCAGGGATGTTGTATTCCGTCTTACCGACGAGGTCAGTACCGACGTCAGCAGCCTTGGTGTAGATACCACCACCCACACGGGCGAACAAAGCCTGTGTCGATGCACCCATACCGAATGTCAACATTGTTGTAGTGATGATGATAAGCTTGTCGGCACCTTCAATGAAATGGTCGAGAACGATAAACCACACCGACACGTCGAGCAATGCGAGGCCGACGACCACGAGACCCATGACGGCTCCCGAACGGAAAGCGACCTGCAAACCGCTGTTCAACGACTTACGAGCTGCGTTGGCTGTACGTGCAGAAGCATAGGTTGCGGTCTTCATGCCGAAGAAGCCAGCCAAACCCGAGAAGAAACCTCCTGTAAGGAAGGCAAACCACACCCAGCCGTTCTGCAAATCGAACAAGCTCATCACAAAGAACAATATCGCCAACACGATAAACACGATGATGACGACCTTGTACTGCTGTTTAAGATACGCCATAGCACCTTTTCTGACGTGCGAAGCAATCTTTTTCATCAAATCTGTTCCCTCGTCTTCCTTCATCATGCTCTTATAAAAATAAAAAGCGAATGACAAAGCCAAAACTGACGCTGCGAGAACTAAATAAATCACATAATTCATACGCAAAAAATTTAATTAATACTTATTTTTACTACTCTTTATTTTTTTCAACGTTTTCAATCTGCAAAGTTCCGAATAATATTTTTCTTATCAAAGAAAAAAATTAATTTTTTTGAAATTTTATTTTTGCGTTATTTGTCAGAATAAAATTCGTAATTTTGTAGCGGGGTGTATCATTATTAATAATGGAGCAATCTCTTAATTTTGAATTTTGAATTTTGAATTATAATTAAAGAATATGAAAGGCATTAAATTTCGTTTGATTGTGATGAACTTCCTGCAGTTTGCAGTATGGGGAGCTTATCTGACATGTATGGGAACCTATCTCCACAGCCACGGATTGGCATCCCACATTGGAATTTTTTATTCAATACAAGGCATCGTGTCGATTTTCATGCCAGCTCTGATGGGCATCATCGCCGACAGATGGATTCCTGCACAGAAAACGCTCGGCTTATGTCACCTCATCTCAGGTACTGCCATGATTGGAGCCGCCTACTATGGCTTGACAACGGGCGATGCGGTTCAATTTGGTCCTTTGTTTACCTTATATTCGATAGCAGTGGCGTTCTATATGCCGACATTGGCAATATCCAACTCTGTGGCTTACAACGCTTTGGACAAAGCTGGTCTTGACACCGTGAAGGCCTTCCCTCCTATCCGTGTGTTCGGCACCATCGGCTTCATCTGCACCATGTGGATTGTCGACTTGCTCGGATTCCAGGCTACAGCAGCACAGTTTGCAGTGAGCGGCGGCATAGGCATAGTGCTCGGTCTTTATTCTTTCACACTGCCAGCATGCCCACTCAACAAATCAGACAACGCATCGTTTGTCGACAAGCTTGGTCTCCGCGCTTTCACCTTATTTAAAGATAAGAGGATGGCATATTTCTTCATTTTCTCAATGTTGCTCGGCGTCTCATTGCAAATCACCAACGGCTTTGCCAATCCATATATCACAAGTTTCGGAGGCATCGAAAAATATGCAGGGACATTTGGTGTTCAGCATGCCAACATTCTGATTTCATTGTCACAGGTATCCGAAACACTCTGTATCCTCTTGATTCCGTTCTTCTTACGTAGATTTGGCATCAAGAAAGTGATGCTCATCGCAATGTTCGCATGGGTATTGCGTTTCGGTTTCTTCGGTCTCGGCAACCCTGGCGCAGGCGTGTGGCTCTTCGTGCTTTCATGCATCGTTTATGGTGTCGCTTTCGACTTCTTCAACATCAGCGGCTCGCTCTTCGTTGACAAGGAGACCGACCAAGGCATCCGTTCATCAGCACAAGGTCTCTTCTTCCTGATGACAAACGGCATCGGTGCTACCATCGGCACATTAAGCGCTCAAGCTATTGTAAATCATTTTGTTAACAATCCAGCAAAAGCAGGTGCGACACCTGAGATGGTTGCACAAGGCTGGCAAAGCGCATGGTTCGTGTTTGCAGCCTACGCCCTTGTGGTAGCAGTAGTCTTCGCTATTGTTTTCAAATATGAACACAAACCTGAAGAGTTAAAAAATAATTGATAATTGACAGTTGATAATTGACAATTATGAGGCAGTATTTGGATCTTCTGCAAAGAATATTAGACGAAGGCGTGCATAAAGGCGACCGCACAGGTACCGGAACCATCAGCATTTTCGGGCATCAGATGCGGTTTAACCTCTCTGAGGGATTCCCGCTCGTCACCACGAAAAAGGTGCATCTGAAGTCGATAATATATGAGTTGCTGTGGCTAATCAGCGGCGACACCAATATCAAATATCTGCACGACCACAAAGTCACCATCTGGGATGAGTGGGCCAACGCCGACGGTGACCTAGGTCCGGTGTACGGCGCACAGTGGCGCAACTGGAATAACGAAGGCATCGACCAGATACAGCAGGTCATCGACAGCATAAATAACAACCCGAACAGCCGCCGTCATATTGTGACAGCTTGGAACCCCAGTGTGCTGCCAGACGAACATGAGAAGGATTTCTCAAAGAACGTCGCAGCCGGCAAAGCGGCACTGCCACCATGTCACGCATTCTTCCAGTTTTACGTGGCGAATAACAGACTCTCATGCCAGCTGTACCAGCGCTCAGCAGATGTGTTCCTCGGAGTGCCGTTCAATATCGCGTCATATTCCTTGTTGACCATGATGATGGCACAGGTATGCGGTCTCGAACCAGGCGATTTCGTCCACACATTCGGCGACGTGCACATCTATAACAACCACATCGAACAGGTGAAGCTGCAGCTCTCACGCGAGCCACGCCCACTCCCAACGATGCAGCTCAACCCAGATGTCAAGAGTCTGTTCGATTTCAAATACGAAGATTTTACATTGGAGAACTACAATCCATACGACGCAATAAAAGCAGAGGTTTCCGTATGAAAACGAAAATATCCATTATAGTAGCACTCGCCAAGAACCGCGCCATCGGAAAGAACGGCGATCTCATCTGGCATCTGTCAAACGACCTCAAGCATTTCAAAGAGGTGACGTCAGGCCACACCGTGATAATGGGTTATAGGACCTACGCCTCGCTGCCAGGTCAGAAACCATTGCCAAAACGCCGTAACATCATCATTTCCAGCCATTTAGCCGAGGCACCCGAAGGTTTCGAACTGGCAAATTCAATCCTCGATGCCATGAAGATGGTGTTCAACGAAGAAGAGGTCTTTATCATCGGCGGCGGCATGATTTACGAGCAGTTTCTGCCAATGGCCGACCGTCTCTATCTCACAAAAATCGACAAAGACTATGAGGCTGACACCTTCTTCCCTATCATAAATTACAACGATTACGACCTCATCGACCTGAAAGTCATCGACGACGACCCGCAGATTGATTGCTCATACAGGTTCGAGACCTGGGAACGGAAGTAAAGACAAACAAAAAAAGGATTCCCAAAACTGAGAATCCTTTTTTTATTGATTATACTTGGTTATTTTACAACCGAGATTTTCTTTGTGACTTCGTTGCCATCAGCGCTGATGCGCACCATGTAGATGCCAGCATCGAAGCTGCTCATGTCGATTTTAGCCTCATTGCCGTCGAATGTCTGTGCAAACACTCTCTGACCCAATGAGTTGTAAATCACGACATTGCTAAGGTTAACAGCTTCAACTGTGAGCATATCCTTTGTAGGATTAGGATACACATTCACATTCTGAGCCACAATCTCTTCAACACCGTCTGTTGAATAGTAATATTTCACATAGTACTCGTTAGCGTACTTTGATTTAGCTGGAGCTGACTCGCAACCTGAATCATTATACGATGCCATAACTCTGTAGTAATACCAGGTACCGTCGGTAAGAGCCTTATTCTCTTTATACTCGGTCTTTCCCGATACGTATTTGATTAATGTATATTCTCCATCATCACCTGTCTTTCTGTATACGACATATGCGTCGTCAGGAGTCATATTTGGAGCCGGATCCCAAGTGATGAGTGGTTTGTAGTTATTCTGGACCTGATACCAGATGTTTGTTGGTGCGTCGCAGCCTTCACCGGCAGTAGCACATGCTTCGTTTGAAAGCACTGACTCGCCGCCGTCTGTGAGGTAGCACACCTGATAGCAGTGACCGCCCATAGATGGTGCTACATCAACGAACTCAGTATCATGTGCAAGTTCAATCAAATAACCGTCACGATAGATATTATATCCATACATTGTTTTTGATGAGCCCGACCATGTCAGTATGATATTCTCGCCATCTTCTGAAGTAAACAATTCACCTGGGACTTCTGTAGGAGCAGCATTGCCACAACCATTGTTAGTCTCAAGAATCACACCTTCTGGAAGATCGTTTGAATTTCCGTCGTATTGATAAACGACATTACCTGCTGGGTCCTTGATTTTGATTGTAAGAGCCACGTTGTCGGTACCTGCCTTCCACATGAACACTGCTTTTCCGAGAGTAATATTCATGTTATAAGTCATTGGGTTGTTGTTTGTCATAGTACATTCATCTATCTTGCTGCCTGCGCCGTCATATGACACAATAGCGCCACCTTTCCAGCCAGTCATGCTGGTTGTAGTGCCGATAATCTTCCAGCTGCATGTTGGGCCGAATGATTCTGTTGTGGCAGCATACTTTCCTCTTGCATCATTGCAAACAGCATAAACTCTGTATTCGAATGTGCTGTAGCAAGGAACGGTGTTGTCGACGAATGACATTGTAGCTCCAGGAGTTGTTGCTTCTGAAATGTAGATAATGACACCGTTTCTTTCAACAACCATATGATCTATAGAGGTGATATTCTGGTTACCCAAAGTCTTGGTGGGATTTGTCCAAGTAATAGTGGCTTCCTGTGCTGTATCGCTTGTCTTGACAGCAGTCACATTGGTTGGAGCCTGAGAAGCGTTGTTATAAACTGGTGTCGGAACAAAATTGATGATTATTTTCATGTCATTATTGTATTCAATCTCATTGGCGACGAACCATCCCATTGAGCCACCCCAGCCCCAATTGTAATGGAACAAGTCTTCATCATTATAGCCATCGCAAACGAAAGCGTGACCGCCTTCTGTACTGCTACCACTGTGATACACTGGCCAGCCGAGGTCGATCTGCTCTTTAAGCATAGTTTTCCATGAATCCAAGTTCGTGAAGCTTTTCAGTGTTGCTGCATTAGAATACAAGAAATACTGTTTGATTGCATTCGGCACATCTGTTGAATAAGCACCACTACCATTATCTTGAGGTGTTGAGTTGCCATACATCATATCGACAGAGACGCCGCAGTGATACGAAAGAGTCGCCACTGCATCACCTTCTTCAGGTGTATAGCTGCCATTGTATGAATTAAGCATATGCTCCCAATCGTAATGTGTCTCACCGAAATTGGCTGTCTGAGGACCATATTCAGGGTGTCCTGCATAACCTGCGTATGGGTTGGCATTGCAATAATATGTGTGGCTACCCTGACCCACCTCAGGATAATTCCAGAACTTCATGATCTGAGCCATTGCTGTTGCCACGCAACCTACATATGCGTGTCCACCAGGACCTTGTGGGTCGGCCGGGCACATGCTGTTGTAAGGAGCCGGATTCTGGTTCCAGATGGTCTGGCAGAGATACTCGTCACCGCCTCTACCATTGTTATATTTAAGCAGACGTCCGTAGTTTCTGACACTCTCCCATTCCTCAGCAACCTTCGGGTCTTGACCGTTGCTGCGAAACACAACTCTACCGTTGGCAATAGCATTCAAATAGAAATTGCACTCGCGGTTGTCAACATTGAAATTGTCATCATATGAATAACCAACGATTGGACGGTAGTTATCATCAGCTGAAACAATAACAAAACCTTTCTCACCAACGCTGAAAACATAGAAACTTGTCTCTCCGGTTCTTGCAGCGTAAGTTTTAATCAACTCAAGATTCGAACCTCTTGTCTGTTCAAAATTTGTTTGGACAAACTTCTGTCCGATTGTTTTAGCCGTTGTTACATCGACAGGATTGGCAAACATAGCACCTATTCCGAGGATGATGGCTACTGTTAACGATAATAACTTTTTCATTTTTTTGATTTTAATTATTAATAATATGATTTATTCCTTATAAAACAGTGACTTTCTTCGTTACAGAACCATTCGAGCCTTGAATCTTAACCATATAGATTCCACTTCCAAATCGGTTCATGTCAATAACGCATTCGTTGCCAGAAATATTTTCTTCGTACACTTTTTGTCCGACAAGATTGAAAATCACTATATTCTCAATACTTTCAGCCTCTATCATCAGATTGCCGCTAGTAGGATTAGGATATATCTTCACAGACTGGGCATAGCTTTCTTCAACAGCATCAAGTGAATAATAGTATTTCACAAAATATTCATCGCCATATTTGGATTTAGCCGGTGCAGAGTTGCAGTCTAAATAATAATAGCTCGCCACCACTTGATAATAATACCAAACGCCATCTGTCAAAGCTTTTGTCTCTTTGTATTGGGTTTTGTTTGGTCCGAGTAGCTTGATTAATGAATACTCACCATCTTCGCCGTCTTTTCTGTATACGGCGAATCCGTCGTCAGATGTCATATTGTCAGGAGCTTCCCATGTGATGATCGGCTTAAAGTTTGAAGTCTGTACCTCATACCACAGATTTGTCGGTGAGTCACAGCCCTCACCTGCGTTGATGCAGGTCTCGTTGGAGTATTCCGACTGTCCGCCCAAACCGAGATAGCAAACCTGATAGCAATGTCCGCCAAGTGTCGGAGCTTCATCAACATATTCGTTGGTGTATACAAGTCTCACAAGATAGCCGTCACGATAAACGTTGTAGCCGTAACCGTCTTTTTCTGAGACACCAGTCCATGAAAGGACGATGTTATCGCCATCATTTGCTGCTTGCAAATCTGACGGAGACTCTGTCGGCGCAGCATTGCCACATCCGTTATTGCCAACATAAAACACTCCTTCTTCCATATCCAAAATATTTCCTGAATAGCTGTATACGGAGGTATTCTGCGAGTCTTTCACATTCATCGAGATAGTAAATGACGATGCGTCGTCTGAAGGCACCCATGCCATCTTAACCTCACCCACTGGAATCTCAACGTTAACTATTGAAGGTGTTGAACTGCTAGTTGTGACTTCTGCAAATTTTACTCCAGCACCGTTGTATAATGCGATATGTGCGTTTCTCCAGCCTTGAATGTTCTGCGACGAAACCACAAAGCTCCACTGACAAGTCGGACCCACGTTGACATTTTCGATATATGCCGATTCACCGATATGTCCGTCAGCTATAGCATACACTCTGTAATTGTATGAGTTGAAACATGGTATCTCGTTGTCGACAAATGACATGCTGGCACCTGGAGTGACGTTGTCGTTTGTGTAGATGACGGTGGTTCCTCTCATAACAACCACGCGGTCGATGTTCGATAATGTCTGGTTTGTGAGGGTCTTCGATGGGTTTGTCCATGACAGCGACACTGCCAGCTCGTTGTTTGGTGCTGCTGTTGCCACCAAATTGGTTGGAGTGTTAGGTGTTGCGCTGTACACAGCGGCAGGCACATAGTTATAAATAACACTCTCATTATCTGTATAGTTGTGTCCATCGATATCGAAGAAACCGTCGTTTGAGCCGCTCCAGCCCCAGTTGAAATGCACCAGTCCGTCTTCGTCATAACCATCGAGCACATATGCATGGCCGCCACCACGGTGTACCATAGGCCATTCTTTGTCAATGGCTTTGTAAATCATATCAAGATAGTTCTCTTTGGTATAATTTGAGCGATAACGGTTCGACATCTGGTTGGTGTAGTAGAAATACATTGGCATCACTGTGCAAAGTTGTCCAGTCACAGCGCCGCTGCTTGATGGACGATAGTTCATGTCGACTGACACGCCACAGTGATAAATCAAAGTACCAATAGCTTCAATCTGAGCCGCAGGCGAGTTAGCATTGATCTCGTCAGGCATGTTGGCCCAGTCGTAAGTGGTAGCGCCGAAGTTTACTGTAATCGGACCATACTGCGGGTTGTCTTCCGGAGTATATGTATGACTTCCTGTACCCTGCAGCGGATGATCCCAATATTTCATCAGCTGGGCAGCTGCTGTTGCCACACAACCTGCGTAGACATGTCCGCCAGGACCGTCACCATCAGCTGGGCAGCAGTAGTTGTACGGATAGTTCTGGTTCCATCTGGTAGTGCAGAGGAACGTTCCCTCTCTGCCTTCGAAACGAGGCACCATATGGCCATATTCACGAAGTGAAGCCCAGTCGTTGATCACTTCAACGTCAACACTGACAGCAGTGCGCTGCATGCGTTCTTCATTGATGATATTGAGATATTCCTGCAATGCCGGAGCCATATTGTCAGGCTCAAAAGCATCTTTATCAGAATAACCGATAACAGGACTGTAGCTGTCGTCAGCTGAAAAGATAACGAATCCATTTTCACCGATATTGAAAATGTAGAACGAAGGCGTTGAATAAACCAGATTGATATTATCACTCTGTCTTGATGCCTCAAATCTGCTGTTTACAAAACTCTTTACAAGTGACTGTGCTTCGTCGACACTCACTGGAGCTGCCTTCATTGTCAGGCAACCCAACAATATTACCAATACTACAATTAATCTTTTCATATTATTCATGTTTTATTAGTGGATAATTACTATTCTTTCTGTTGTCATTCCTTTAGCGGTCTTCACTTCTATCATATAAATGCCAGCCTCAAGGTCATTGGTGTTGATGTCCAAAACGTCGGTCATTCCGTTGAAATCATATACTATCTGACCTAATGAGTTGTACACCATCACCTCATTGATGTTTTCAGCCTGAATCTTCAGATTTCCATTGGCTGGATTAGGATAAATGCGTGCATCAATAGTGTTTTCTGGCACTGCGAGCACTTCAACCACGACATACTCCTCATTATCAGGAGTCAAAGCCGGGGTCGACTCGCATACATTGCTGTATGCTGTCACCTTATAATAATATGTACCGACTGTGCCGACGCCATCGAAAAATTCGTTCAGCGAGCCGTCAATAGCTGCAATTTCATCATATTCGACACCGTCTGCACTTCTATATACCTTGAACTTTGAAGGAGTATAGCTGCAGTTCCAGGTAAGCAATGTTCCATCAAGGCCATCCTCGTATGCGTATTGACCGGTGAAGCCTGTAGGTGCTGTACAATCCTCGCAGTCATTGTTGCCGGTATGTATCGTTCCGTTAAGCTGCGACGATGAGCCAGTGAAGCTGTATTCTGTCTTGTTTGCCGAGTTTTTCAATGAAATGGTTAACGAAGAAATTGTTGTTGACGGAGCAACCCATTCCATAGTGAAATTGCCTTCCGGCATCTGGAATTTCTGTGATAACGGTGCTGATGATGACATTGACACTTCATTAAACACTGTGCCATTGCTGCTCTTGAACTGCAGTTTTCCGTCATACCATCCTTGGAAATTGGTGGTCTGACAAACGAGTTTCCATGTGCAGTTTGGTCCGAACAATGCTATATGCGAGAATGTTTTTCCCTTAATATTGTTGTTTTCAGCAACTATTGTGTACTCGTAGCATCCATATTCGTTAACGCTATCTTCAAATGAGATCTCCTCGCCTGGCTGTACATTATTGCATGTCTTTATGACATTGCCGTTGCGTTTTATCTCAATCTTTGATACTGACTGTAGTGCTGCACCAGATTCCGAAACTGTCGGCACTGTAAATGAAACTGTTGCTGTCTTGGTCACAGCGTCAGAAACAGCGACATCCATTGACTCGATTGCCGGCACCATTTCATCATAGACATAGTCAGGTACCATCTCAAAAACAGCTCTCTGATAAGAATTAAATGATCCATTTCCTGTGTTCAAGGCATCGATTTGGTAATAGTTGTTGTAAGAGCCACTCCAGCCCCAGTTGAAGCTAAAGTAGCGCTGATCGTTGTAACCGTCGCAATTGAAAGCATGTCCGCCATCATCGTCAGAACCAGCGTAAACCATAGGGAATCCACGATCTAACTGTGCGATTAGCTTGTCTTCCCATGCTTTTCTCGTATAAGTGTCACGGGCATCCACGTAAGTGCAGGAGCCGTATCTGAAATAATTGATAACAGCATCCGGGACATACGCAGTCTGACTGCCGCTACCGCTAGGAGCATAGTCCATGTCAACAGCAATACCGCAGTGATACATAAGAAGAGCCACAGCCAGTGCAGCCTCATTAGTCTGTGAGCCGAGCTGGTTAGGCATGATTGACCAGTTGTATGTCGTGGCGCCAAAGTTTGCCGAAAGTGTTCCACCATAACTGCTTGTGCTATATGAATGCTCACCAACACCAGTCTCTGGCCAGTTCCAGAACTTCATCACCTGACTCATAGCAGTAGCTACGCAGCCGGCATAGCAGTGATTGTTTGTCCAGTAGTTTTGGCAGGTTGGAGCGTAGTAGTTGTAAGGCCAATCTTGATTCCATGTAGTGGCAATAAGCGGACTGACAGCCTTTTCCATTCTTGTTCTCATTGTGATGCCTTCTTTGCTAAGAAGATCCCATTGCTCAACGACATCTTCTTCAGCAATCAATTCATTATCAATGGCATATTGAATCTGACGACCATAATGACCGAGGAAATAACGCAGACCTTCCGGAATGTTGTTCTCATCAAATGCACTGCCTTCACCATATCCCAAAATAGGATATGCACGATCATCAGCGGCCACCACAACATAACCATTCTCGTGGTTAAACACATATAAATAAGGTGTTCCTTTTTCACTACTCAAAGTGTAAACATGTTCGACATTGGTAACACCTTTTGCCGATAACACATTGTTTTTCAGATACTTGACTCCAAGTTCCTTGGCTGTATTTACGTCAACGGGATTTGCTAACATCTGTCCAACAAAGGACAAGAAAGCCAATACAAAAAGTAATGATTTTTTCATTTTTTCTCTATTTTTTAATTGTTAATTTTCTTATTTTATCTTTTAAAATCTTATATCTCTTTGAATTACAATTAGTTAAAACGGTCAATTCTTATAACCACCAACCAACTGTGATTACAGTTTTTTGAACTTGTAAAAATACAAAAAATTTTCATACGGCGGTTAATTTTTTTCGTAATTTTGCATTTTAAAAATGAAAAAACCTAAAAATGGAGCATAAATTCTATGATTTCTACATGCGTTTTCCGAGCGAGGACGACGCGCTGAAGGCGAAAGATTTTTACTATAACAAACACCGTCCGCGCATCGGCGGCGAATTCAAAATCAATGACAACGGAGTCTGTTCGCTCTCGTTACAGGACGAGTGCGAGCTCATCACCGACCTATACCCTTTCGGACTGACGCGTTACATAGTGGCCGACAACTTCCACGGAGTGCGTCGCGAACACGGCAAGGACATCTTCGACTTCTTCACCGACAGCGACCATTATTTCTGCTGGGACCTTAACGACCAAGTGTTCGAAAAGCTCAACAATTTCTTGAAAAACGAGATTCAGAACGACGGCTTCAAGCCAGAGGAAGGCAAGCACGCCCCGTTCGTCCAGCGCACCCTCGACAGCATGGGCATCGACGACCTCTACAACATGCTCAATGTGGATGCTCCTGGTCTGGATATTTAGCCTGAATCTCCATCTTCGCCATTTTCTGCACCTCGATACTCGGATGGCCAAACTCCTCGACTATCTTGCCTAAAATGAGATACATGCCGTCACCTTGGAACGGATAGATTTTCAATGTGTTAGGAAAGACAGTGGCATCAAAGACATCGCCGTTGGCATCCAGGAAGTTGGCAAAATGCATCAGCTCGCCTCTGGAGGTCTTCACATATTTCAAACTGACGAGTTTTCCGAGCATACGGTATTGTTTTCCAACGTTTTGCAACATATTTTTTGCAAACACCTCTCCCCTGAACCGCGTCTTCAGCATGTCGAACCACGTCATCGTGACCGGAAAACCGAAAAGTTCGATCTCGTCGTAAGCGTCCTCCAATGGCCGTGACCGCAATGAAGGCAACTGATAATCAGTCACTTGAGCTCCAAAGCCATTATTCACAAACCGAAATTGAGTCTCCTGAACAATACCTCTCATTCCGTGAAATTTGTTGCGGTAAGATGTCATCTTCCCGTTGTAGGCGTGGGCCTCCCACAGCAATGTCGGCTTGCTCTTTCCTGTAAACGCGAACGCTCCGCTGCGGATCAAAATCACCATCTGCTCCATCTTCGGATGCAGCCGCTCCATAAAATCAGGCAGATTTTTATATTTACCGTTTATAACTCGCTCATTCACAATATTTTGCGCAAACTCAACCTCCAACCCCTGCAGATGTACAAATCCGATGTACGCCACCTTGCCATAAAGCGAAGTCAGATACTCACTCATATTGACGCATGGCAGATGTATGACTCCGCCTTGCCGACGCAACTCGTTGAAATACACCCAGGTAGGATAAAAACCTCCAAAGTTGTTTATCACCGCCACCTGAAACTCAAGCGGAAAATACGCCTTCAGAAACAGGCTCTGGAAGCTCTCCACGGCATACGAGGCGGAGTGCGCCTTCGAAAACGAATAGCCCGCGAACGACTCTATCTGCCGCCACACTTCGTTGGTCACCTTATCGGGATAACCTCTTGATTTACAATTGTCAAAGAAACGTTTTGTCAGCTCTGTCATCTCGTCTTTACGCCTGCTTTTATGGTTCATCATACGACGAAGCACATCGGCATCGGAGAGGTCGAGCCCCGCAAAGTGGTGACACACCTTCAAAACGTCTTCCTGATACACCATCACGCCATAGGTCTCCTCAAGAAGCTGTTTGAGCACAGGGTGCAGATAATCAATATGTTGCGGATCGTGGAAGCGTTGTATGTACTGCCGCATCATGCCCGATTTCGCCACTCCCGGACGTATGATGGAACTCGCCGCGACAAGTGTTTTGTAGTCATCGCACCTCAGCTTCCTTAACAGGCCGCGCATGGCCGGACTCTCAATGTAGAAACATCCGTTGGTCTCGGCGTTGCGCAGCAGGTTTTTCACCCGCTCATCATTTTTAAAGTCCTCGACACGATGGATATCGATATCCACACCACGGTTTTTGCGGATAATATCCACCGCGTCCTTGATATGCCCTATGCCTCGCTGACTGAGGATGTCGAGCTTCTCAACTCGCAGACGCTCAGCGACATACATATCCCACTGCGTGGTCAGGAAGCCTTTCGGAGGCATGTCGAGTGCTGAGTAATATGTTATCGGTTCCTCTGTTATCAGTATACCGCCCGCATGGATTGATCGGATGTTCGGGAAATCGAGTATCTGCTGCGCGAGGTCGAAGACCGAGCGCGGCAACGGATCATTTTTCGGTATGCCATGCACCTTCGCCAACTCATACAACACCGAGTTGTCGCGAAACGTCACAGTGGCACCCAGCAACGCCACCCGGCGCTCAGGATACCTCTTGAACATGTAGTCAATCACCTTGTCACGGTCTTTCCACGAGTAATCGATGTCGAAATCTGGCGGACTGCTGCGTTTCGGGTTCAGAAAACGCTCAAAATACAGGTCAAGCCCGATAGGATCAACATCGGTGATTCTCAGACAGTAAGCCACGATGCTGTTGGCGCCGCTGCCACGCCCCACATGATAGATGCCTTTCGACATCGAATAGCGCACCATGTCGGCAGCAATAAGGAAATACGAGGCGAAGCCCATCTTTTCGATGATGCCGAGTTCCTTATCGATGCGCCGGTACGCCTCCTTGTCACGCTCGCCGTAACGGTAACGCATGCCTTCAAATGCCATCTTGCGCAGCAGCTCCATGTCGTCGTAAACGCTTTCAGTGAAACATTTTTTGTTTTTAGGTGTCTCAAAATCAAAATCTATACCGCATTGATTTACAATAGTTTCCGTTGTCTTTATCATCTCAGGAAACAAAGCGTATGCAGCCCTCAATTTCTCGGGCGGCAGCAGCATCTCATCTGCGGAAGCGTGATTTTCAAGCCTCGAAATCAGTATGTTTTTGTCGATGGCACAGAGGTTCTTATGCACCTCGAACGACTTCTCGTCAAGAAAGGTCACAGGCTGCGCTATCACCAGCTTTTCCTGATGGTTACGCAGATCCGACATCAGCAGCCGCGACACCTGTGACAGGCGCACTCCAAGATATTCATTGTCACCGAGTTGCGATATTTTCCGTTTCCCGAAAGGGTAAATCACCACAACATCGTTCCATTGCGGCGCATTAATATTATAAGGTGTCTTGCTTACGTTATGCTGAGTCAGCGTCTCGTTGATCTCACGGAAACCCTCGTTATTTCTGGCAATGGCGATGTAAAGCAGCTCGTCGCCGTTCCTGAATTCGCAGCCCGCAATAGGTTTTATGCCGTGTTTTTTACATTCAAATACAAAATCAATAATGCCGGCAGTGTTGTTAATGTCGGTCAGCGCCATTGCGGGAATATGCATACGACAAGCATGCTCCACCAGATTTTCGATGGAGACCGTGCCGAAGCACAAGCTGTAATATGACCTGACATTTATATACATTTGACTTTGGCTTTTGGCTATTGGCCTTTGGCAAAATATCAATGGCTAATAGCCAACGGCTAACAGCTAACAGCCTTGAAGACTGCATTTTTCCCAAATCGTTTTCTGATTTTATCCATTGCGCTGTAAAGATTTGTCATTTCCGTCTTGTCGTCGAACAAATCTAGTTGCTGAGTGCCTCCGACGAGGCTGCTGAATCGCACTCCGATGAGTCTTATCAGCATGCGGCGGTCGTAGAGTCTGTCGAAGATGTCGTATACCGTATTTAATAATAGGTGGTCGAACGAGGTGTACGGAATCTGCCGCTGCATGGTGTGCGTGTCGAAGTCCGAATAACGTATCTTCACCGTTACGCAACCTGTAAGCTTGGTCTGTGAACGAAGTTCAAACGCCAATCTCTCCACCATGCGAGCCAACACACTCTTCAGAAGCACGATGTCGATGGTGTCGGTCTCGAAAGTGTGCTCTTTGCTCAGCGATTTCTGTTCTTCGTAAGGCTGCACCGGCGTGGTGTCGATGCCGTTGGCTTTCTTCCAGATCTCGATTCCGTTCTTTCCAAGTGCCTGACTGACAACGGCATCTGGCATCTGACGGAAGTCGCCGATGGTAGCAATCCCCATCGAGCGCAGCAGCTGGAACGTCTTCGCCCCCACCATCGGTATCTTGCCTATCGACAGCGGGTCGAGGAACGGATGCACCTCCTGATGCGGCACCTGCAGCTCGCCGTTAGGCTTGGCCTCGTCGGTGGCAATTTTTGAGATGGTCTTGTTTTCGGAAAGCCCAAACGATATTGGCAATCCCGAATGTTTCATTATCGTCTCGCGCAGCTCGTGCGCCCATTTATAACACCCGAAGAAACGGTCCATCCCTGTGATGTCGATGTAATGCTCGTCGATGCTCGTCTTCTCGTACACGGGCGCACGGTCGGCGATAATCTCCGTCACGAGGCGCGAGTATCGGCTGTACAGCTCCATGTCGCCGCCGATGAACACCGCCTGCGGACACAGCTGCCTCGCCAGCCTCATAGGCTGCGCCGAATGCACGCCGAAACGACGCGCCTCGTAGCTGCAGGTCGAGACGACGCCACGCTCCGACATGCCGCCGACAATCACAGGACGCCCCTCCAACGTCGGGTTGATAAGACGCTCCACCGACACGAAAAATGTGTCCAGATCAAGATGTAAAACCGTTCTATTCAAAATTTTTTCACTTTTTTGTTTGCATATTAAAAATTATTTGTAATTTTGCCATGTTTTTAATCAAAAATTGCGACGAAAAATTAGTCATTATTTTAATACGTGTCAAGAAAAATTTTAAAAAATTTGCTATGTTATTCAGTACCAATATAAAATTTTTGCGCAAACGCCGCTCAAAGACGCAGGATGACGTCGCCACGGCGCTCAATATGAAGCGTTCGACGCTCAGCGGATACGAAAACGAGGTGTCGGAGCCCAACATCGAGGCGCTCCTCGCCCTGTCGAAATATTTCAACGTGGCCATCGACACATTAATAAAGGTGGACCTTACGAAGATTGGCGAGTTCCAGCTCAGCCAGCTCGAACGCGGTTACGACGTGCACCTCAAAGGCAGCAACATACGTGTGCTCGCCACCACCGTCGACAGCGGCAACAACGAGAACATCGAGCTGGTGTCGGAACGCGCAAAAGCCGGATACACAACGGGTTACGCCGACCCAGACTATATCAGGGTGCTCCCTACCTTCCAGCTGCCGTTCCTCTCAAGAGAACGCAAATATCGCACCTTCCAGATCAGCGGCGACTCGATGCTGCCTATCCCCGACAAGTCGTACGTCACAGGCGAATATGTCCTTGACTGGCACGAAATTCACGACCGTCAGGCATATATAATACTCACCATCGACGACGGAATAGTGTTCAAAATCGCCGAGAGTCATATAGATAAGGGTTTTCTGAGGCTACACTCGCTCAACCCGCTATACCAACCGTTCGACATCCCGCTCAACGAGATCAAAGAAGTGTGGAAATTCGTGCATTACATCAGCGCGGAGATGCCAGAGAGCATGAACCAGCCTCGCGAACAGCAACTCATCGACACAATCAACGACCTGAAAAAGCAGGTTCAAGCCATACAATTGAAGCTGAATCTGTAAAAAAATTGCGTTTTTTTGAGTTTTGTAAAAAATTTTACTTAACTTTGCATGATTTTTAATATGTATTAAATGGTTAATTTAAATTTTTAAAATATGAAAAAAGTATTCTTCTCATTAATGCTCGCAGCAGCATTGGCGTTTGGTTTCATAAGTTGTGACAAAACAACAACCACATCGGACACACACTCACAGACATTCACCCTGGGTGAGACTTCTTACCCTGTCGACAATGTCGTTACCATCGAAAACATTCAATCTGACGGCAGCGATGTGTACAATGCCATCTTGCTGTATACAGGAAAACTTATTGGCGACACAGGCGGCGAATGCAAAGGCGTGACAATAATTTTCAAAGGCGACATCATTGACGGAACCTACAACCTCTCAGGAGACGACAACTACTTCCCGAAATATGTCTTCGCTGATGTGTCAATCAACAACATCATAAACTTTGACATTTGGGAGCTTGCAGATGATAACGCTTATATCGCAACAAGCGGCTCTTTCACTTTGGAGAACACCGACGACGGATACGTAGTCACAACATCAAGCATCGAAGTTGAAAACACTTGGGATCCAAGCATCGTCGAGACCTCATCTGTTGACTACGAAGGCGCCTCTGCAACATACAGACTCGCTACCGTCCAAGAAGGCACCCTTAACGACGGAGAAGCAGATGCAAACGTCGTGACAGCAGGCACCACCAAATACACTCTCATGGTTGTGGAGACAAACGTAGCATGCTTCATCACAGACTCAGGCGACATGATAGGTTTCACCTCAATGCAGTCATTCGCCGACGGCGTTCCTGAGGGTCAATACACCAACAGCGACTACCCAATCATCCAAGTGAACATCATGGATCTCGAACATTTCCACCCTGCTACCAGCGGTTCTATCTCTGTTGCAAAAGACGGTGACGTTTACACAATTGACATCACAGACGCCGCCATCAACGGCAAGACATATAACATGCATTATGTCGGAACACTCCCATACTTCAATTTGCCAATCTAAATTGGAGATATCATAAAAAAGAGGCGGCATCCAGACTGGATGCCGCCTCTTTTTTATGCTTGCCTAGGATTTATTTACCCCAGTAATGGAAGGCATCCACCTCTTTCAGCAGCTCGTTAACTGCCGCCTCAAGCTGCTCGTCAACGCCTTGAGCAAGCTTCTCTGGAGTGTTCTTTACTTTGATATCAGGCTCTAACTGGCTGTTTTCCAGGTAGTTGCCTTCTTCAGTACGATAGCCCACCACCGGCAAACCGAAGTACAAGGTGTTGTCCTGCAAAGTCTCCCAAGTGACGCTGCTCATGGTGCCAGGAACAGGCATTCCGACGAGCTTACCCATCTGTTTGTACTTGTAAACCCACGGTGTTCCATGCGCATTGCTATAATTAGCCTCACCAATAATCATAATAGACGGTTTCACATAACGACGCGACGGCATCACACACGTCACAACGGTGTCGCGCACCACCTGCTCGAGATACTTCTCGCCAGAGAACAAGATCTCGATATCCTCATGCAGACGTCCGCCACCATTGAAACGAGTGTCGATGACGATGCCTTCACGGAGATTGTATTTTCCTAAAATATCAGCATACACATCACGGTAGCTGGCATCGCCCATGCTCTTGATGTGCACGTAACCAAGACGGCCGCCAGACAAACTGTCAACGATATGTGCATTACGCTTTATCCAGCGTTTGTACATCAAATCGTTCTGCGCACCTTTAGAAATAGGCGTCACCACCTCATCCCAACGTTGCTTCGACTTCGGACTGTAAACAGAGACAAGCACTTTTTTGCCAGATTTCTTGTTCAATAGCGGGAAATAGTCCATATCTTTGGTAATCTCAACGCCGTCAATCTTTTCGATGACGTCGCCAGCCTTCACTTTCGAGTTTTTCTTATCGAACGGACCATATTCCAACACCTCTTCGATGCGCAGTCCGTCTTTTTCATAACTCCAATCAAATAATAATCCAAGTTGTGCGGTGGCATCACCCTTTGAGCCAGGACGATAGCCCGAGCCGGAATGCGACACATTAAGTTCGCCCAGCACCTCGCTAAGCAGCTCCGCAAAGTCGTAGTTATTATTAATATGTGCAAGGAACGGATAGAAATCTTGTTTTATCTGTTCAAAATCAGCGCCGTTGTGGTCGCGACGGAACAGACGTTTGCTCTCTTGCAAGAACACATGGTTGTACATATATTCGCGTTCGGCCGCATGGTCGAGCTCCATCGTATTGTCATATTTTATCGATGTCGACTTGCCGCCTTTAGTCTCTATTTTCTGAAGATTTCCGCCAGAAAGCACATAGATGTTGTCACCTTTTTTATTTAAAACGAGATTTGCGCTGCCACCGTCGAGTTTCTTCAGAATCTTCGTCGATTTTTCACGAACATCGAGCTCCCAGAGGTCGTAACCCTTCTCAAAAGAACTCAAGAAATACAGTTTGTCGCCGTCTTTCGACAAAACAGCACCCGACAATCTCGACGACATCGGTGTCAACCGGACGACACGTTCATCAAGTCTATCTAATTCAATATCAATGGCTTTAGCCTCTTCTTTCTTATCTTTGTCGTCTTTTTTACCTTTCTTGTCATCCTTTTTATCATCTTTTGGCTTAGCCTTTTCCTGCTCTTTCTTCTGAATCTCGTAATCCTCCTTCGAAAGTTTGAATTTGTCGTATGCATCCTGGTTCATGAAGCAGACGAAAGCGTCGTTCTGACTGCCCCACGAGGCGTGTGAGCGCATGCCGTAACGGTTTGAATGGAAGGTGACAGCGTTACCGTCCAATGCCCATCTCGGACCACCAGTGATGTAGCCGTCATTGGTTATGTTGTAAATCTTCATATCGCCATTCGCCGACACAATTCCAACATCGTTATATGGCTGGCGCATATTGGTTACAAGTGTCAGAGCAAACCATTTTCCATCTGGAGACCATTGATAATCAAACGGATATGCGTCCGTATCGTAATGCTGCGTTCCATCAGTGATCTGACGCACCTTCTTATTATCCAAGTTAATGACTTTCAAGAACTTACGATCTTCAATAAAAGCTATTTCTTTACCATCAGGCGAGAACTGTGGCGATGTACGTTCGATGCCGTCATCGTCGAACAGACGCTCCTCCTCAATCAATGTGGCGTATGCGAAGTTAAGGTCTTCCTTGCGAGTCATCTTAGCGAGATAGAGGTTGTAATAGCCATCGCGCTCGGAGGTATAGACCAGCTTTTTCCCGTCTGGCGAGAACGACGGATCAGCTTCAGCCTCAGGCGTATGCGTGATTTGTTTGGTGGTCTGGTATTCGTCAGAAGTCACGAAAACCTCACCACGCGACACGAAGGCAATCAATCCGCCGTCGGGCGTTATCGTGAGGTCAGAAGCGCCACCGAATTTGCCGCGCTCAACCACGTTCTCTTGGTCGTTAACAATCTGAATATCAACCTTTTTAGGCTCCTGCCCTATCTTTTGTGTGAAAATCTCACCTTGATAGCCATAGCACAATGTTCCGTCGTTGGCAACGCTCAAAAAACGCACAGGATATGTCTCAAAACTGGTGATTTTCCTCGGTGTTCCGAGATTCGGCCAGCTCATCATATATACATTTTGACTATTTCTGCCTGCTGGCTCACTGAGGTAGACAAACGACTTATAGTCGGGCATAAACACCGGGTTACGATCCTCTCCGACGTTGGTAGTCAATATCTTATGAGTGTTTTCCTTCGCATTGTAATACACCACGTCGCGTGCCACCGACGACACCTGATGTTTGCGCCAGATGTTCTCGCTGCCTTTGCGGTCGTAGTACAGGAACGACTCTCCATCGGTATCGAATGAGACGGAACAAACAGTAGCCGCTGTCACCTGCTGCGGACGACCGCCCTCAACCGACACCTTATATAATTCTGTCAGCCAACCCGAGGTAAACTGCGCGTCGGCAGCGTCTTTCTGTATCGCCGCGTTGTAGTAAATCTCTGTGTCATCGGGCGAAAACGCCAACGGAGTCTCGCTCGCTGAATTCGTCGTGACGCGTTTTGCCACGCCACCTTCCACAGGCATCACATAGATGTCGAAATTGCCGTTGCGGTCAGTAGCAAAAGCTATTGTCTTGCCGTCATGCGACCAAATCGGATAGTAATCGTAAGCTGGCGACGTGGTCAGCTGACGAGCCATACCACCTTGTGAATCAACGACATAGATATCGCCTTTATAGGCAAAAGCGATTTTGTCGCCATTAGGTGAAATTGTGTTGTAGCGCATCCATAGTGGCTGCTGCGCGAACGCTGTTACAGCGATTATCGACGCAAATAATGTAAGTAATAATTTTTTCATCAGAAATTAGTTTTAACGATGCAAAGGTAAGAAAAAATTTTGTAATTTTACATTTTAAAATTTTGATAAAAATATGGAATTGAATTTGAAGCGACCGATAGCGTTTTTCGATTTGGAGACGACGGGATTAAACATCATGCATGACCGCATAGTGGAAGTTAGTGTATTGAGAATCAATGTGAATGGCACAGAGGAGCAGCGCACGTGGCGCATCAACCCAGGCATCCCTATTCCGCCTGAGACAACCGCTATCCACGGCATCAGCGACGCCGACGTGGCACATGAGAAGACGTTCAAACAGGCCGCGCCGGAGATTTCGAAGTTTTTCGGCAACTGCGACCTGGCAGGATATAACATTTTGAAGTTCGACCTCCCGATGCTCGTCGAGGAGTTCATCCGCGCTGGCGTCAACTTCGACCCTAAAGACCGCCAGCTCATCGACGTGATGAACATCTTCATGAAGATGGAGCCGCGAACTCTTAAAGGAGCTTACCGATTCTTCCTGCACAAGGAGCTCGACAACGCACATTCAGCTAACGCCGACACCTTCGCCACCTACGAGGTACTGATGGCAATGCTCGACCGTTATAAAGACACAGAATACACTGATTTTAAGGGAGTTACGACAAAGCCCATCGTCAACGACATGACCGAGTTGGCACAGTTCTCATCGCATCATCAGAATGCCGACCTGATGGGACAAATCGTGTACGACGAACAGGGAAAGGCTGTGTTCAAATTCGGGAAACACAAAGACGAACGCGTGGAAGACGTCTTCAAAAAAGAGCCACAATACTACGACTGGATCATGAAAAGCGACTTCCCAGAATACACCAAACGCGTAGTCACAAAACTGAGATACCCCGACAGAAACATTGTTTTTTAGCCCCCTGTCATTTCGAGCGAAACGAAGTGGAGTCGAGAAATCTCATACAATCGTAAAATATTTTTAAAAAATTCCGTTATATTCAAAAAATAATTATCTTTGCAAAAAATCTTTAACATCAAAATAGACAGAATATGGAAGAAAATGAAAAGATGAACAATCGTGAGGAATTGTTTTCGAGACCGGTACGTGCAGGAAAACGCACATATTTTTTCGATGTGAAAGCAACAAGAGGTGACGAGAAATACATCACCATCACCGAGAGCAAGCGCCGTTTCAGCAATGAGCAGAACCGTTTCTTCTATGAGAAACACAAGATTTTCCTTTACAAGGAAGACTTTGAGAAATTCGCCAACGCGCTGAAGGAAACCCTCAATTTTATTGAGACTGGCGAATATCCGGAAGGCTATTTCGATGAACCGAAGGTTTACGAAGGCCACGACGATGTCGAGATGAAAGACGACGTTGACGACTGGTTCAACGAGATGGATAAGAAATAAAATTATTCGTTATCAAAAAGATGTAGAGACGCACGGCGTGCGTCTCTACATCTTTTTATTTTTATTTAAAAATAATATATGTATTCCAAAATATTTCCGTATCTTTGTACGTTTAAATCATTACATAAATTTTTGCAATGGGAAAGATCATCGCGATAGCAAATCAGAAGGGCGGAGTCGGTAAAACGACCACCTCTATCAACATAGCGGCAAGCCTTGCGGTATTGGAACACAAGACATTACTCATCGACGCCGACCCGCAGGCCAACGCCACCTCGGGTGTAGGCTTCGACCCAAAGAGCATCGACGCAAGCATATATGAATGCATCATCGACAACATCGATCCGCGTACAATCATCAAAGAAACGGAGACACCCAACCTCTTCCTGCTTCCGGCACATATCGACCTCGTTGGCGCAGAGATTGAGATTATCAACATCCCGCAACGCGAACAGATGATGCGCAAATGCCTTGAACCGATAAAAGACGAATACGACTATATCATCATCGACTGCTCGCCGTCACTGGGCCTCATCACCGTAAACTCGCTCACCGCCGCCGACTCGGTGATAATACCCGTGCAATGCCAGTACTTCGCACTCGAAGGCCTCGGCAAACTGCTGAATACCATCAAGATAGTGCAGTCACGCTTCAACCAGGAACTCGACATCGAAGGCATACTCCTCACCATGTTCGACAGCCGCACACGTATCTCGAAACAAGTCGTCGACGAGGTGAAGACACACTTCCAAATGATGGTGTTCGACACAATCATCAACACCAACACACGCATCAGCGAGGCACAGAGCTATGGCCGCCCTATCATCATGCACGACGCGGCAAGCACCGGAGCTATCAACTACATGAACCTCGCACGCGAGATTATCGAACGTAACAGCTAAGAAAAATGACAACACCGAATAAGAAAAAAGGGCTCGGTCGCGGCCTCGACGCCATACTTCAAAGCCCGGAAACTGACATCACATCGATTGACATCTCCGGCAACTACGTGGCTGGCGCCATAGCCCAAATCGAGATTGACAAGATAGAGACAAACCCGTTCCAGCCACGTACCGACTTTGACGAAAACGCTTTAAACGAACTCGCCGAATCAATTAAGAATCAAGGCGTTATACAGCCCGTGACAGTACGTAAGATGGGCTATGACAAATACCAGCTCATATCTGGCGAGCGCCGTCTGCGCGCATCGAAAATGGCGGGACTGAAGACTATCCCAGTGTTCATCCGCGTGGCCAACGACGAGCAAATGCTGGAGATGGCTCTCATCGAGAACATCCACCGCGAGAACCTCAATGCCATCGAAGTGGCCATATCGTACCAGCGCCTCCTCGAAGAATGCCAGCTCACACAGGATCAGCTCTCCGAGAAAGTCGGCAAAGACCGCTCAACAGTATCTAACTTCCTGAGACTGTTGAAGTTACCAGCCGAGATACAGATTGCCATCCGAGACGGATATATCACCATGGGTCACGCCAGAGCTCTGGTCAACATCAGCGACAAGACCCAGCAACTCGTCATCCTGAAGCGTATCATCGACGAAGACCTCAGTGTGCGCCAAGTGGAAACGCTGACACGTGAGAAACAGCCCAAGAAACAAGCTAACGTTGTCCCTGAGACCTACAAAGTGCAAGCCAACGCGCTTTCTAAAGCATTGAAAATGAACGTAAAAGTAAGCCGCGACAGCAAAGGCAAAGGCTCGCTGACAATAAAATTCAAAAACGACGAGGAGTTTGAGCGCCTGCTCGACTTCATCAACAAAGGCAATTGATTATGAGACGACTCTGGCTGTTGTTTGTGTTATCGGTATTCATGCTGCCGTCGCTTCAGGCGCAGGACACGTTGCAGATGCAGATTCCGCCGCATGAGTATGATTCCCTTATACTCACACCCGACCTGCCAGAGCCTGTATTTGTTGAACAAAGCAGCCAGACCGCGATTCGGACAAAAAAACACAGCCCGAAGACCGCCACATGGCTCGCCCTCATCCCCGGCGCAGGTCAGGCATACAACCACAAATACTGGAAAATGCCGATAGTGTACGCTGGCTTCGGCGTAACATGCTATTTCGCTATAACAAACAACAACGAGTACCAACTTTACCGCGCCGCCTATGACTATAAGACAGGCATAAATCTCAACGTTAGCGACAAAGCGAAAGAAGAAGCTGCGAAATACACAGAAGACAACCTCATCACCTTACGAGATTACTACCGTCGTAACATGGAGCTCAGCTGGATCATCACAGCACTCTGGTATGTGCTGCAGATTATCGATGCCAACGTCGACGCACATTTCTTCTACTATGAAATAGACGACAACCTAACGTTACAGGTTGAACCTCAATGCGTTATAAAAAACAACTTATCGTACGAAAACAATATAGGTGTGAAATTAAAACTGAATTTTTAACATGAAAATCGTCATATTAGGATACGGCAAAATGGGTCACGAGGTAGAACAGATAGCTCTGCAACGCGGTCATGAAGTGGCGTATCGTATTGATACTGAAGAAGATTGGGATCTAAACCGTCACGGCATCGCCCAATGCGACGTGGTGATAGAGTTCAGCACACCTTCGACAGCATTATCCAACATCAAGAAGTGCTTCGACCTCGGAATGCCAGTGGTTGTTGGCACTACAGGCTGGTACCAGCACCTCGACGAGATAAAAAAACGCTGCGAAAATGAGGGACAGACGATTTTTTATGCTCCGAATTTCAGCATTGGCATGAATTTTGTTATGAAACTGAATAAAGAAATGGCAAAATTCGCAGAACGCTATGATTATCAACTCGATATAACCGAGACGCATCACATCCACAAGCTCGACAAGCCTAGCGGGACAGCCGTACGACTTGCCGAAGACATAATTGCCAACAACGGCAACTACAACTATTGGATGCTCAATGAAGACGAAGAATCACATTCGGATAACGACGATAAGATGTTGAGAGTCAACGCCATAAGAGAAGGCGAGGTTTTCGGAATACACGAAGTCAACGCCTTGTCGGAATGCGACGAGATAACATTGCGCCACGAGGCATTCAGCCGCAAAGGTTTCGCCACCGGCGCCGTCATAGCCGCGGAGTTTATAAAAGATAAAAACGGAATGTTTACAATGGAGGATATACTATGAACATGCTAATCACAATATTTTTGCTGCCTTTTGTTTTCTCAGTATGCGCAGCATTTTGCTACAAATTTTATGAGAAAGCGGGATACAAAAAATCCGACGCCTTCATCCCCTATTACAATCTTTACATATTATCGAAAATCATCAGGTGGAATAAATGGTGGTGCTATCTGCTGCTCATTTTCCCGTATATCAACACCTTCATGGCGTTTTTGATGTTCATCGAGTTGGCAAAATGCTACAACCGCTTCGCATTTGGCGAGATAGTGGCCGCAGGCTTCTTCCCTTACATCTATTTCCCGATTTTAAGCCGCAAAGACGTTGAATATCATGACCCAAAGACTACAGTCCGCCCTCCTAAAGGCTGGGTCCGCGACTGGCTCGACGCTATATTATGGGCAGTGCTCGCCGCCTTGATAATCCGCACATTCCTGTTCGAGATGTACAATATCCCGTCATCAAGTATGGAAGGCACCCTCATGACCGGCGACTACCTCCTTGTCGATAAAATCAGCTACGGACCGCGTTTCCCCAACACGCCAATAACATTCCCGTTTGTGCACAACACCTTGCCATGGTCGAAGACAGCCAAATCATATATCGAATGGCCTCAGCTGGGCTACTGGCGTCTTCCTGGATTCGGCAGCATCAAACGCAACGACCCGATAGTGTTCAACTTCCCTGCTGGCGATACCGTTAGCGAGGTTTACCAAAGCAATGTCACTTATTATCAATTAGTTAGAAGATACGGAAGAGAACGCGTCAACAATGACAAAGCCAATTTCGGACGCATCATCACACGCCCTGTCGACAAACGCGAGAACTACGTGAAACGCCTCATCGCAATGCCAGGCGACACTCTCCAGATCATCGACGGAATAGTGTATATCAACGGCGAGATGGGCTACCAGCCGCCAAAGATGCAGCATAATTATCTCGTCAAAATAAACGGTAACAGCTTGAACCCCAACGTGTTAAAGAAATACGACATTTACGAAGGATACCGCACCGTAGTGCCTAATGAGTTCATCCTCAACATGAACGCAACAACAGCCGAAGAGTTTGGCAAACAGAACTTCGTCAATGAGGTGACTCGTATGATAGCTCCATCAAATACCGAGATTTCGCAAGAGATCTTCCCTAACGACACCTTGCATTTCAAATGGAACGTCGACAACTATGGTCCTATCGTCATCCCAAAGGAAGGCGTGACAGTGAAAATCACCCCTGAAAACATAGCGCTTTATGACCGTTGCATCACAGCATACGAGCATAACACATTGAATATCAAGGATAACAAGATTTTTATAAACGGATTAGAGACCGACGAATACACCTTTGGAATGGATTATTATTGGATGATGGGCGACAACCGTCACAACTCCCAAGACTCGCGTTTCTGGGGCTATGTGCCAGTCGACCATATCGTCGGAAAGCCTTTGTTTATCTGGCTTTCAAAAGACAATACCTACGGCAGGATTCGTTGGAACCGTTTCTTAATGTTTCCTAAATGATAAACTATGGCAGAAAATAAAAACAGATTACGAGTACAAACGGCTCCTGTGATTGAAGAAACCATCCCTGAGCCTCAAAATAAGACTAAAAACAAGTCGGATAAGCGTGTAAAGGCTGAAAAAGCCAAGAAAAAGCCGACAAACAAGGTCGCTAAACGCCGTAAGGAATCCGATGGCAGAGGGCGTATCTGTCTGGGTATCTTTTTCCTGATGGTCACCATCTTTCTGCTCATCGCTTTCGCCAGTCCTTACTTGGGATTAGCACCAAAAGGAGAATGGCTCAACACCCTAGGAGTGTTCATGAGCGAAGAGATGTTCGGCATCGGTACCGTTTATCTCATTTTCCTCATTGGAATCCTCAGCTTCAGCCTCTTCATAAAGAAACCGATCCTTAAAATGTGGACGATTTGGAAGTATTGCCTCATCTTCCTCATCTGGATACCTTTGTTAATTGCCACCATCAACGTCTTACCGGACATATATTGCGGTCGCGTGGGCCATAAATGCTTCGAGTTCCTGCATCAGTATATTGGCCTCGCCGGAATCATTTTGATATTGGTTTTCAGCGCGTTAATATATATTATATTCAATTTTAACATCAAATTCGATTTCTTGAAGAGGAAAGAAAGAGAACCTGAAGAAGATGATGACGACAATGATATCACGCCTGAAGAGGATCCTTCTCCTAGCCTGAACCCCCAGTATTATACTGGCATTGAGGAAAATCCGACAGAAATCGACCTCTCTGACGACAAACCTGAGGATAACGATGACGAAGACGACATTTTTGACGAAGATGAGGATGAAAATGGCAATGTCGAAATCACCGTTATAAATAAGAACGAAAAAATTGAAAAAGACGAGTCTGAAGATGACGGCTTTGAAGATGTAGTCATCGAGAAACCGGCTGAAAAGCCCACAAAGACTGACGATGTGGAAATGGTTGTTGAGCAACAGGTTGAAGAGAAACAGGCTAAGGAAATCGGTGAGCATTTCGGCATCGACACCGTCTACGACCCGAAACTTGAGCTCTCCGACTTCAAACTCCCACCTCTTGACTTGTTAAAAGACTACGGCGACGGCACCAACGTCATCGACCGCGACGAGCTGGAGGCAAACAAGAAACGTATCGTCGACACTTTAGCGAACTATTCAATTGAGATTGATAAGATTAAGGCTACAATCGGTCCTACTGTGACACTTTATGAAATCGTTCCTGCCGCCGGCGTGCGTATCTCGAAGATCAAGAACCTGCAGGACGACATCGCGTTAAGCCTTGCCGCTCTTGGTATCCGTATCATCGCCCCTATCCCGGGCAAGGGCACTGTCGGTATCGAGGTGCCAAACAAGAAGCCGCAGACCGTTTCGATGCGTTCAATCATAGGCTCAGAGAAGTTCCAAAACAGCGGCTATGCACTGCCTTTCGGTATCGGAAAGACCATCTCCAACGAAAGCTATGTCGCCGACCTCGCCAAGATGCCGCACATCTTGATGGCAGGTGCCACAGGACAAGGTAAGTCGGTGGGACTCAATGCGATAATAGCTTCATTGCTTTACAGCAAACACCCTGCCGAGCTCAAATTCATACTCGTCGACCCGAAAAAGGTGGAATTAAGTCTTTACAGAAAGATTGAGCGTCATTACCTCGCCAAGCTTCCAGATTCAGAAGACGCCATCATCACCGATGTACGTAAAGTGGTTCGCACACTCAACTCCTTGTGCATCGAGATGGACAACCGTTACGAGCTCATGAAAGACGCTGGCGTGCGTAACATCAAGGAATACAACGAGAAATTCACGAGCCGCAAGCTCAACCCGAACGACGGCCACCGTTTCATGCCATATATCGTGCTCGTCGTCGATGAGTTCGCCGACCTCATTATGACGGCAGGTCGCGAGGTGGAAGGACCTATCGCACGTCTCGCCCAGCTGGCACGTGCCATCGGCATTCACCTCATCATCGCTACACAACGTCCTTCGGTGAAGATCATCACCGGTACTATCAAGGCTAACTTCCCAGCACGTATCGCATTCCGCGTTATCTCACGTGTCGACTCAGCCACTATCTTGGACAGCAACGGCGCCGAGCAGCTAGTCGGACGTGGCGATATGCTTATGTCAACAGGCCAAGACCTCGTGCGTCTGCAGTGCCCTTTCATCGACACTCCTGAAGTCGAGGCAATATGCGAATACATTGGCACTCAGCGTGGTTACGAAGACGCCTACCTCCTCCCCGACTGCCCCGACGAGCAGGAAGATGGAGGCTCAAAAGATACCATGGACCCGAACGAACGCGACCCATTGTTCGAGGAAGCAGCACGTATTGTGGTGCAGACACAGCAGGGCTCCACTTCAATGTTGCAGCGCAAACTCAAGCTCGGATACAACCGCGCAGGCCGCATAATAGACCAGCTTGAGAAAGCAGGCATCGTCGGACCGTTCGCAGGCAGCAAACAACGTGAGGTGAAAGTGGCTACCGAGTTCGCACTCGACCAATTCCTCAAAGACTTGGATTTAGATGAAAATATTAAAAATAACGAATTGATATGAAAAAGCATTTATTATTGATAATCATAGCGTTGATGGCATTCGCAGCCAAAGCGCAAAACGCCGAAGCATTATTTAAATCAGCAGTCGACAAGCTGAAAGCGTACGATAATATCGAGATTGCCTTCGACTATAACATGATTAATACCGAAGCTGGTATCTTCGAGACAATGGACGGCGCAGGCATCCTCCAAGGCGACGCATTCAAGCTGTTCATCATGGGTCAGGTGATAATATGCGATGGCCATACAACTTGGACGTATAACTCTGACGCTGAAGAGGTTATGATAACCGAAGTCGACAAATCAGACGGCAGCGGCTCCCCTATTTCAATCATCGAATCGTATTACGACAACATCAGTGCAAAGTTTGTCGACGAAGCTGGAACTATCAAAAAGATTGAGGTAAAATCGCTGATGAACAACGACAATTTCAAGAAAATAATCATCACACTCGACAGCAACAACTTGGAAATCAAGGACATACATCTTTTTGACAACGACGAGACCGAGTTTGTATATGTGATTAAGAAATTTGTCACCAACCAGAAGTTGCCAGCCGATTTCTTCACTTTCAAGGAATCCGACTTCCCTGATGCCGAAATCATAGATATGCGATAGTGGACGCCGACAGGAAACATATTGTCTTTCTCGCACGGTGGTATCCCCATCGCTACGACCCTATGTTCGGCCTTTTCGTACAACGGCATGCCGAAGCGGCGGCATTGTACAACGACATCAGTGTGGTTTACGTCCATCCCGATAATCAAAATGGCATTGTCGATGAAACAATAAATAATGTCAGAACGATCAGGGTTTATTTCAAACAATCCAAATCAAAGATTATCAACCTATTACGTTTTTTCAAAGCAAACAACAAAGCTTTAAAAAGACTGTGTAAGCCCGACATTATCCACGTCCACATCCTGACGCGTCTCGGCATCATCGCACGCTGGCAGAAACTGGTTCATGGCATACCTTATATTATTACAGAGCATTGGTCACGCTACCTTCCAGGCAATGATTTCAGCGGGTTCTTCAGAAAATGGGCAACAAAAATCGTTGTAAAACATGCTTCTGTGGTCACAACGGTCACCGAAAACCTTGCAAAAGCCATGCAAAACCACGGGTTGAAGAATCCTAATTACATGGTTCTACCCAATGTCGTCGACACCAATCTATTCCAGATAAAACCACACGAGAACGCTACTCCGAAGATAATACACATCAGCTGTTTTGAAGATAAGTCAAAGAATATCAGTGGATTACTCGAATCATTGAAGATTTTGAGAGATAAAGGCATCGCATATCAGGCAGTGCTCGTCGGCGACGGCATGGATTACGAGGCCATGAAACAGAAAGCAACATTTTTGCACCTTAACGACAATGTCACTTTCACTGGAATGCTGCAAGGCCAGGAACTCGTCGATGTTTTAGCTTCCGGCGATTTCTTGGTACTCTCAAGCAATTACGAGAACATGCCTGTGGTTATTTTGGAAGCTTTCGCCTGCGGGTTGCCTGTCGTGAGCACCAATGTGGGCGGAATCTCCGAGATTGTCAACGAGAGCAACGGTTTGCTAGTGCCACCACACGATGCTGAAAAACTCGCCAATGCCATGCAGAAAATGCTCGAAAGCTATCAGAATTACGATGCTAACACGTTGAGAGACAGCATAATAAAAAAGTTTTCCAACGAAGCCGTCGGAAAACTCCTTAATTCGTTATACTCCACTACCCTATCACATTGACACACCCATCTTCTTCACGATGAGCTTCACAAACTCAGTGTTCGAGAAGTGACCAGGTTTGTATGCTGTCACCTTGCCAATGATTGGCATACCGAGCAGTGTAAGGTCGCCGACGAGGTCGAGCAGTTTATGACGTGCAGGCTCGTTCTCGAAGTACAACGTGACATTGTTGAGGATTCCACCTTCATGCACTGCTATTGACTCCTTGTGGAACAAGTTGGCAACACGTTTCAGATCCTCTTCCGACACCTGTTTCTCAATGAAAACGATAGCATTTGAGAGGTCGCCGCCTTTGATGAGGTTGTGTGCGAGCAGCATCTCGAGTTCCTGGAAGAACACGAAGGTACGGCACATCGCAAACTCACTCTCAAATTCGCTGATGTCGGTCATGTGTGCCTCCTGGACGTTCAAAACGCCTGATTTATAGTCGACTTTCACATCAATGCTGAACTTGTCAGCCGGCTCAACCACGAGTTCGCAACCCACTTTAGGGTGTGTATACACTATTCTTTTGGTGATTTTCAAGCATTTACGCTCAGCATCCTGCTCCTCATAGCCAGCTTCTTTCAATGCGTCGAACACTATTCTTGAGCTTCCGTCAAGGATTGGAGGCTCCTCGCAATTCAAATCGATAAGCACGTTGTCGATGTTCGAGGCTCTCAAAGCCGCCATGATATGCTCCACGGTATAAATTCTCACGCCGTTTTGGGCGATGGTGGTGCCACGCGAAGTGTCGACCACGTTCTTCACCAACGCCTCAACGATAGGTTTGCCGAACAAGTCAACTCTTCTGAACTTGATGCCGTGATTGATCTCTGCAGGATGAAAAGTAAGTGTACCGCTTTGACCAGTGTGAAGTCCTGTTCCACTGATGCTTACACTTTTTTTGATAGTATGCTGTTTTTCCACTTTAATTCTAAGTTACCGAAATAAAGTGCAAAATTACAAAATAATCTTTTACTTCGACAATAAATCTGCAAGTTTTTTCTCCAGCTCGGCGATTCTGTCTTCCAATCTTTCTATATTGCGTTGTCTTACAACGTCTTTCATGAATTTGTTATAATCGTAAGCTGGTGAGCCGATAATCGATTTTCCAGGTGTGCTGACACCTTTTGTCAAACCGGCTTGCGGTCCTATGACTGTTCTGTCAGCTATCGTGAGATGTCCCGAAAGACCGGCCTGACCTGCTATGATGCAGTTTTTACCGACATGTGTCGAGCCTGAGATGCCGACCTGTGCCGCCATGGCAGTGTTTTCGCCAACTTCCACATTATGAGCGATTTGGATGAGGTTATCGAGCTTCACGCCGTCATGAATCTTCGTCGATTCCATTGTCGAGCGGTCGATGGTGGTGTTTGCACCGATTTCCACGTTGTCGCCAACCAAGACATTGCCGATTTGTGGTATTTTCTTATATGTCCCGTCAGGTTGTGGGGCGAATCCGAATCCGTCGGCACCGAGCACTGCGCCCGCATGGATGATACAATTTTTGCCGATATGTGTCATAGCATAGAGCTTCACTCCAGCGTAAATCACTGTGTTATCGCCGATTACAGCGTCGTCGCCGATGTATGACTGCGGATAGATCTTCACGTTCTGGCCAATCTTCACGCGCTCGCCTATGTAAGCGAACTCACCGATGTAACAGTTGTCGCCAAATTCAGCATCAGCTGAGATGAACGCCTTTTCCGAGATTCCCACCTTATTATTAGTATACTCCTGATATATCCCAAGAAGCTGTGCGAACGAGTCGTAAGCGTTTTTCACACGAATCATGGTAGCTGTCACCTTCTCGGTAGGCTCAAAGTCTTCATTCACAAGCACTATCGACGATTTCGTGTCATAAAGATAATGGATATATTTCGGATTTGCCAAAAAACTCAACATTCCAGGCGCACCATCCTCGATTCTCGCCACGTTACAAACCTTAGCTTCCGGGTCGCCCTCGACTTTTCCACCTAATAATGCCGCAATCTGGGCAGCTGTAAACTCAACTTTCATATCAAAATGTCATTAAATTCTTTTTTAATAGCGATGACGGTTCTGTCAATATACGAATTCGATTTCGACGCCAAAATCTGTGCCATAGCCGACGCATCAGCCTCTGGATTGGCTCCGAAAGCCTCGTTGATGCCTTTCAATGACTCATCTTTTGTCAAAACGACCATCATCCAAAGCTCCTCGCTGACGTAAAGACGCTGCGCGAGGTTATGTTCAAACTCGTCCTGAATGCCCTGAATCATCGCAAACTGAAGGTCACTGCGTGACATTCCTGGCATATAAACTCTTTTTATCAAGACCGAAAAACGTATTCTCTCAAGATAAAGCACAAGACGTTCAAACGCCTGAATCATAAGCGGGGCAACGGTTTCCGACACTCCGGCACTTTTCTTTTTACCTTTCTTGGTACCGAAAATGAAAAGGCCGCCGAAAACCACCAGTCCGACGATTATCAAGACCCATGTACTTGTACTCAACACGTTCATCTTTCGCAATTTTAATCTGCAAATATACTAATTTTTTCAATTTACAACAAAATTTTCAAACAAAAGTTTTCCTATCATAAAAATTCTTAATTTTGCAGTCTGAAATAGTCAATAATTAATTTAAAAATAAAGATATGGGTACATTATCACAGAGAGTCCTCAACATGGCGGAATCAGCCACTTTGAAAATGACTCAGAAGAGCCGCGAACTCAAAGCTCAAGGCATTGACATCATTTCATTAAGCATCGGTGAACCTGACTTCAACACTCCTGTCAGCGCAAAACAGGCCGGTATCGACGCTATCAACAACAACGACACGCATTATCCACCGGTACCAGGCACCCCGGCATTGCGTAAAGCCATCGCCGAGAAGCTTCGTCGCGACAACGGTTTGGATTACAAAGACACCGACATCATCGTGTCTAACGGCGCAAAGCAGGCCATCACCACCACATTCTTCGCTATTTTGGATAAAGGTGACGAGGTCATCATCCCGGCCCCATACTGGGTGTCATATCCTGAAATGGTGAAGCTCGCCGACGGTACTCCTGTCTTCATCGAAACAACACCGGAGCAGCACTTCAAGATCAACGCAAAACAGCTCGAAGCAGCCATCACTCCAAAGACCAAGGCATTCATTTTCAGCACTCCTTGCAACCCAAGTGGTTCGGTTTACACCAAGGAAGAACTCGCTGCATTGGCCGAAGTGTTCAGAAAACACCCTGAGATCATCATCATCTCTGACGAAATCTACGAATTCATCCAGTACGAGCACAAACACGAGTCAATGGGTCAGTTCACCGACTTGAAAGACCGTCTCGTCATCGTGAACGGCGTCGCTAAAGGTTACGCCATGACTGGCTGGAGAATCGGTTACATCGCAGCTCCTATGGCTATCGTCAACGCCTGCAACAAGATCCAGGGACAGTACACATCAGGTATCTGCACCATCTCACAGGCTGCTTCAGTGGCAGCAATGCAGCTCTCACCTGAGAATTCAGAGGAAGTCCAGAATATGTGCAAGGCCTTCAGAGCACGCCGCGACATGTTCTACAAACTCCTCATGGAGATTCCGGGCATCAAGTTGAGCTTACCGGCTGGCGCATTCTACATGTTCCCAGACGTTTCAGCATATTATGGCAAGTCGGACGGTGCCAAGATCATCAAGAACAGCGATGACTTATGCATGTACTTGCTTTACAACGCTCACGTGGCTTGCGTGGCTGGCGGCGCTTTCGGCAACGACAACTGCATCCGTCTTTCATACGCCACATCTGACGACAAGCTCCGCGAGGCAGCAAAACGTCTCAAAGAAGCCTTTGCAAAACTGAGAGATTAAAACATTGAAAAATGCCAAAAGACGACATCAAAGCTCTTTTTGAATCTTTCAACGGAAAGAGGATATTAATAATAGGTGATGTTATGCTCGACCTTTACCTTAACGGTAAGGTCGAGCGTATCTCGCCCGAGGCTCCAGTGCCTATCGTGGCTGTCGGCAACCGTTTCCGTCGACTCGGCGGCGCTGCCAACGTGGCACAGAACATCAAAGCACTCGGCGCAGAGCCCGTTTTGTGCTCCATCATCGGCGACGACTCAAAGTCACACGACTTCTTCGACCTCCTGAAAGAGCATAAGATGCCTAGCAATGGCATTATCAAAAGCAAGGAACGCCGTACCACCACAAAATACCGCATCATCGGCAACAACGCACAGATGCTGCGCGTCGACGACGAGGACACTTTCAACCTCACCGAAAACGAGTTTGCAGCTATCAGCGAGAAAATCGACGGCATCTTGTATCGTGAACGCATCGACGGCATCATACTGCAAGACTACAACAAAGGCGTGCTCACCGAACAGCTGATACGCCATACCATCAAACTCGCCAACGAGAAAAACATACCCGTCGGCGTCGACCCAAAGAAAAACAACTTCTTAGCATACGAGAACTGCACCCTCTTCAAGCCAAATCTGAAAGAGCTCAGAGAAGGCATCAGCATGGAGTTTCCGACCGACACCATTGAAGGTATCTTATTGGGCGTCAACGCATTACAAGACAAACTCCATTGCCGACTCGTGATGAACACCTTGTCGGAACGTGGCGTCCTGATCCAGGAAATGGTCAACGGCAAGAAGACGCATCACCACATCCCGGCGCATCTGCGTAAGATTGCCGACGTGTCAGGGGCTGGCGACACTGTTCTCGGAGTAGCCATGCTGTGCTTGGTTTGCGGACGTAGCGCCTACGACATCGCAGCCATCTCGAATCTTGCAGGAGGTCTGGTATGCGAAGAAATAGGTGCGGTGCCTATCAACAAGGAAAGACTTTTAAAAGAAACCGAAAAGATACAATAATACTGTATTTTTTACGTTAAAAGGTCTATGAAGTTTAATTTGACATCGATAAAAAGACTTGTTTTGCTCGTCGGAGTGTTGTTTTTCATCATCCCGCAGAGCCTTATGGCGCAGAAGCAGAAGCCGCAGAATCTGCGCACTTACGACAACGAGCCATATCACTTTGGTTTTATAATCGCATTGAACAGAATGTATTATTCTTTCGATTATAAAGATAATTACCAAACAACTCCTATAAGTGGCAGTTTAATTCCTAAAACTGACGAAAGCCCTTATTATAACCGCGACTATACATATTTCACAAGGAGCATAACGCCTATGCGGAACGAAGGCTTCACCGTCGGTGTGGTGGGAAATCTGCGTTTAGGAAAATACTTTGATCTACGTCTCATCCCGTCGCTTAGTTTCGGCACCCGTACCATCAAATACGATTTCTACAAACTTGCCGACTTGGGAAATATGGCGAACAAGCAGAACACACCTTTCTCAATAGAAAAGTCCATCTTTTCAACTTTCGTGGAGCTCCCGTTACAGGTCAAATACAGGTCCAAACGTTTAAATAATATTGCAGCCTACGTTATTGCCGGAGGTAATTTCAAGATTGACCTAGCATCACAGAAAAAAGATAAAACCGAAGATGATGTGATTAACAACATCAAGGTCAAACGCACCGACCTCGCAGCTGAAATTGGAGCAGGATTTGATTTTTACAACGGATATTTCAAATTTGGCATCGAGGCAAAGATGAGTATTGGCCTGCTAAATATCCTGGATTCACAAAATATTATCTATGATACGAGTCTAAAAGGCATACAAAACAGAACTTTTCAGATATCTCTAACATTTGAATAGTATGCCCGTATCATTTATATAATATTGATTATCAACATCTTATCTTATTTTTTCAAAATTTAAAAATTTTTCGTGTTGGTAACGAAAAAAGTTGTATCTTTGCAGCACTTTTTCGAGGAAGAAGTTGGTCTCTTCGTCTAGTCTGGTTAGGACGTCAGGTTTTCATCCTGGTAACTCGGGTTCAAATCCCGGAGAGACTACAAAAAGTCACTAGTCGTTAGTCGCTAGTCATTAGTAATTTTAGTCTCCTTAGACTAAAGACTAAAGACTAAAGACTAAGGACTAAACCGGTCTCTTCGTCTAGTCTGGTTAGGACGTCAGGTTTTCATCCTGGTAACTCGGGTTCAAATCCCGGAGAGACTACAAACTAAAAGAAAACGAGGTCAGAAAGATGGGCATTAATGCTTGTAGTTCTGGCTTTTTCAGTTTATAAACGAGAAATAATGACGGGAATAATCCTCTTTGTTAAAAGAAAATCATTGACAATCAAGAGCTTGCTGGCTTTGATGGTTGTCACGGTTTTTTCGTTTATAAACGATGCGACACTTAATGCCCAAGAATTAGACTACCACTTCGGCGTGCGCGGCGGCGTGGGCATGTCAACGCTCTCAGGATTCCAGAACAACGGCCTTAAGCTCGGACTCACTGCTGGTGGCTATGCAAAATTCATTTTCAACGAAAACAACAGCATCGACGTGGAACTCAGCTACTCTACAGGCGGCCAGCAGTCACAGAGATGGGTCGACAACAACGAGGCACAAGTCAAGATTTACAACAGATACAGCCTGCATTACCTAAGCCTGCCCATACTATACCAATACTATTTCACCGATATTCTTGGAATCGAAGGCGGCTTGAACTTACGCTATTGCATGGCAGGAAGCCTGAAGTCGAAAATCGGCAACGATAGCTGGCATTCCGTAGATTTCGGCAAAGACAGCTACAACAGCTTCGACATGGGTCTCATCATGGGTGTTTATACCGAGAATTTCATCCCGAGCGACCACTTTTTCGTCAGTCTGAGAGCCTATTTCGGCTTCATCGACGTGGTGAAAAACGTTGGCAGCAATAAAAATATCAACGTGCAAGTCAGCATTGGATACATGTTCAAATAAATGAAACCGCAGATTCAGTTAATCATTGGAAATCAATACAATCCGCACCTCAACTTGGCTGTGGAGAGTTCTTTGTTAGACGAAGGCGACGCCGACGTCGTGACCATGTTTTTGTGGAAAAACCAGCAGACGGTGGTCTATGGCTACAACCAGAATCCGTTTACGGAATGCAATGTCGAGTTGTTATTATCAGAGGGTGGTTTCGCCGCCCGCCGCCGTACCGGCGGCGGCGCGGTATATCACGACCTGGGAAACCTCAACTTTTCATTTGTGGCAAACAAGAATCATTATGACGTCGCAAAACAGATGAGCGTCATACAGAAAGCTTTGGAGATTTTCGGACTTAAAACCGAAGTATCGGGCCGCAACGACATACTCTTCGACGGACGCAAATTCTCTGGAAACGCCTTTGGAATATACAAAGACAGACGATTGCACCACGGCACCATTTTGATAAAAACCGATGGTGAAAAACTGTCGAAATATCTGAAAGTGAACCCCGCAAAGCTGCAGAAACACGGAGTGAAATCGGTGGCAAGCCGCATCATCAACCTCTCGGAGGTCGCCGGCATCACTTCCGACAGCATAATCCCTTATCTCTCAAAGGCTTTCGAAGAAGTTTACGAAGCAAAGGCAACGGTTATTGAATTTAACGACCTTCTTACCGATAAGGTGTTGAAAACCAGAGACTTATTCGCCTCCGACGAGTATCTTTTCGGAAAATGGCGCAACTTCCATGCGAAGAAGAGCGCACAGTTTGTATGGGGTCTGGTGGAACTCGACATGCAAGTCAACGAGGAAAAAGGCATCATCGAGAGCGTTTCCATTGCCTCCGACGGCCTTGAGCCCGATCTGATTGACGAGACCGAACAATTATTAATAGGTGCAAGCATCAAAAAAGCCCCTGATTTCGGTCAAAACGAGGTCGCAAAAGACATTATCAGCCTCATTTATTGAAATTTTTTGTAATTTTGCAGCCAAATTTAAGAAAATGAAATATTTTTTGCTGCCATTAGGCTGTCAGATGAACCGTAGCGACACGGAGCGAGTGCGTACCGTACTGCAAGGCATGGGTTATATTGAGACCGACAAGGAGGAAGAGGCCAACATCTTGGGTGTGATAGCGTGTTCGGTGCGCCAAAAAGGCATCGACAAGGTATATTCGCGCATCCAGAAATGGAACGAGATGAAGCAGAACCGTTACTGCGTCACCTTCGTGTCGGGCTGCATACTTCCTGCCGACCGTGAGCGTTTTGCCAAGCTGTTCGACCTCATCTTCACCATGAACGAGTTGCCAGATCTGCCTGATATGATCCAACAATACGGCGTGGTGGGCATGCCTATCAACAGAAACGTCAACCCGTCGGCCAACATGGACCGTTTCTGGGTCATCGACCCCGACCATCTCTCTGATTTTGAGGCGTTTATCCCGATCCAGAACGGATGCAACAAGTTCTGCACCTACTGCGCAGTGCCATATACCCGTGGCCGCGAGGTCTCAAGAAAGTCGGAAGACATCATCAACGAGCTCAAAGAACTAGTCGAAAAAGGTTATAAATCAATAACTTTGCTCGGCCAGAACGTCAATTCATACAGCCTTGACAAGAAAGGTGAAGAGATCAACTTCGCGGAACTGCTGAGAAGGATTGGCGAATACGGCGACGCCAGCGGCAAGGAGTTTTGGGTCTACTTTACCTCCCCTCACCCACGCGACATGAGCGACGAAGTTATTGAGGTCATCTCACAATATAAATGCCTCGGCAAGCAGATTCACCTGCCTATACAGTCGGGCGACGACAACATGCTTCAGCGAATGAACCGCCGTCACACACTGGATGACTATCGTCATATCATCCACACAATCAGAAGGTTACTGCCCGAGGCGACGATTTTCACAGATATCATCGTGGGCTTCACTGGCGAGACAGAGGAAGAGTTCGAGAACTCGCGTAAAGCTATGGAGGAATTCAAATACAACATGGCATACATCGCACAATACAGCGTGCGACCGGGCGCAGTAGCCTCATCATGGGCCGACGACGTGCCGAAAGCCAAGAAACGCGAGCGTTATCACATCCTCACCGACGAGCTGATGAAACATTCACTCGTTTATAATCAAGGACTTATCGGCAAGACACAGAAAGTGCTCGTAAATGGCTACGACCGTAAAAACGGCTACCTGACAGGACACACCGAAGGCAAAATCGTGATAAGATTCCAATCGCGCGACAAGAGCCTCATCGGACAGATTGTGACGGTGAAAGTGACGAGCGCAACAGCGCTTTCAATTGAAGGGACTCTCCTCCCCGTCATTTCGACTGAAGCGAAGCGAAATGGAGAAATCTCCTGCAATTGAATTATCAGTAATTGAGAGGCGGAGATTTCTCCACTCCCTACGGTCGGTCGAAATGACGAAAAGAAAAAATCATGAAAATCGCCTTTAAAACATTAGGTTGCCGCGTAAACCTCTATGAAACCGACGCTCTTGCGTCGCAGTTCAAAGAGGCAGGTTACGACGTGGTGGAAAGCGACGAAAACGCTGATGTTTACGTCGTAAACACCTGCACCGTCACCAACCAAAGCGACCAGAAATGTCGGCAGGCAATCAACCAGATAAGACGCGAACACCCGAGCGCCATCATAGCGGCGATGGGCTGCATGGTGAATCACCGCAAACAAGAGATGCTCGACTCTGGTGTCATCGACTATGCCATTGATAATGAACGCAAATACGCACTTTTCAGCATTATCGACAGCCATATCAAAGGCGAAGCCGTCGACCCTGAAGGCTTCGACAAGGACTTGTTCAGCTACCGACCGGCTTACAGCACCTTCCACACCCGCAGTCTGATTAAGATTCATGACGGATGCAACAATTTCTGCTCATATTGCATCATCCCGAACGTGCGAGGCAGAGCCACGAGCCGTCCAGCCGACGAGATATACGAAAACATCAGAAACGTGGTGGCTCACGGCTTCAAAGAAGTGGTTTTGACAGGCGTCAACATGGGACGTTACAAATCACAAGACGTTGATTTTGAGCACCTTATCGAAAATATATTAAAAATTGACGGCGACTACAGGGTACGTATCTCCTCTATCGAGCCCGACAACTTCAGCGACAGGTTTTTGAGTCTGTTTGAGAACCCGAAACTTGCCCCGCACATGCACATATGTCTGCAGAGCGGCGCAAACAACACCTTGCGCGATATGCACCGCCATTATTCAGCAGAGCAGTTCAAGGACATGTGCGATAGGATCAAAGCGGCGATACCATATTTCAACATCACGACTGATGTCATCGTGGGCTTCCCTGGCGAGACCGAAGCTGATTTCGTAGAAAGCGCTGAGCTGTGTAAGTATATAGGTTTCAGTCACATACACACTTTCAAATACTCTATCAGGACTGGCACTAAGGCCGCAACGATGCCAAACCAGGTTCCGGAAACGGTGAAAACCGAGCGCAGTGCTGTAATCCGACAGATTTCGGCAGAAAACAAGCTCAAATATTTCAACCAGATGCTCAGCAAACCACAACGCATGCTTATAGAGCGTGTGATGGCAGATGGAACGGCAAGAGGCTACGGTGAAAACTACATCCCTATAAGGTTGAAAGCCAAAGGATTAGAAAAAAACACCTTCGTCAATGTGGTTTTGAGTGACATTATTAATAAAGGTGATAACTCGGAGATGGCTGCTGTACCTTGTCATTTCGACCGAAGCGGAGCGTAGTGGAGAAATCTTATTAAGACAAAGTCTTCGTTTATGGAGGATTTCTCGACTACATTTCACTTCGTTACATTCCGCTCGAAATGACAACTAAAAATATTTTTAAAATTTTTGTTGTTTGTATTAATTTTTGTTGTAATTTTGCAGTCCGAAAAAATAGTAAGGAAAAAAGAATAAAATTAAGATAATAAAATGGCAAACCACAAGTCATCATTAAAGAGAATCCGTCAGACAGAAAACAGACGTTTACACAACCGCTTCTATGCTAGAGCGATGCGTTCAGCCGTTAGAAGCTTCAGAGCTTTAACAGACAAGAACGAAGCTGAATCAAAGCTTTCAGAAATGTACAAGACTATCGACCGCGTGGCTAAACGTGGTATCATCCACCGCAACAAAGCCGCTAACTTAAAGTCAAAGCTTGCACACTTCACAGCTAAATTAGCATAATTTTATTAAAAAAATATCGACAAAGTTCTTCCTATTCGTAGGGAGAACTTTTGTCGTATAAACCGGAAAATATGAAACCAAACAGCAGTAAGACAATAAAAAACTGGGCAAAATCCGACCGCCCACGCGAAAAAATGCTCGAGAAAGGACGCGAAGCCCTCTCCGATGCAGAACTCATAGCCATCTTGATCCGAGTTGGAAGCGACGAAGAGTCGGCAGTAGACCTGGCAAGGCATATAATGAAAGATGTCGACGACGACCTTATCAATCTTTCACGCCTGAGTATCAATGATTTGATGAGCTACAAAGGCATAGGCGAAGCGAAAGCCATAAGTATAACCGCAGCACTTGAACTCGGACGGCGCCGGCGTTTTGCCGAAACGGCCAACAAGCCACAAATCCGCAACAGTGCAGACGCTTTCGAGTATTTCTACATGCGGATCTCCGACATCTCGCACGAACAGTTTTGGGTGCTTCTGCTCAACCCCACCAATAAGGTGATAAAAATGGTGAAAGTAAGCGACGGAGGCGTCAACGGCACCACTGCCGACCCGAAACGCATATTCAAAATAGCCCTGGAGAACAACGCCACCGCAATGATGCTCTGTCACAACCACCCTTCCGGAAACGTGCAACCAAGTGACCGCGATAAAACGCTCACACGCAATATCGTGAATGGCGGAAAACTGCTCGAAATAAAAATTTTGGACCATATTATCGTTGGTATCGATAAATATTTTAGTTTTGCAGATTCAGGATTGTTATGAAAATAGTGACGGTAATAGGGGCAAGACCCCAGATAATAAAGGCGGCGGCGCTGAGTCGTGCCATCAAGGAGCACTTCAAAAAAGAGGTGAATGAAGTAATTGTGCACACCGGACAACACTACGACGACAATATGTCGCAGGTGTTTTTCGACGAGCTGGGCATCCCACAGCCTGATTACAACCTGTGTGTTGGCTCGGCCTCGCATGGCGTTCAGACAGCCAAGATGATCGAAGGCATCGAGGAGATACTTTTGAAGGAAAAGCCCGACTACCTTGTGCTTTATGGCGACACCAACTCTACTTTGGCAGGCGCGATAGCAGCTTCGAAGATACATGTTCCGATAGTTCACATAGAGGCTGGACTGCGCTCGTTCAACAAGTCGATGCCCGAAGAGATAAACCGCATCTGCTGCGACCACTGTTCCACCCTGCTCTTCTCGCCAACCGCAACAGGCTTCAAAAACCTAATAAAAGAAGGCTTTAACCCTGACAACAAACGCCGATTCACCATCGACAACCCGGGCATCTATCACTGCGGCGACGTGATGTACGACAATAGCAAATATTTCGCTAATATCGCTGACACAAAATCACAAATTCTTGATAAAGAAGGATTTAGAGGCACCGGTTACATGCTTTGCACTATACATCGCGACAACAACACCGACCAGCCAGAAAGGTTGAACGCCATTTTCAAGGCTTTGCTGAAGATTTCGGAAAGCAAAATGGTGGTATTACCGCTGCATCCAAGGACATCTAAGTTATTGAATACCAATCTTGAAAAAGATTTATACGATAAGATAACAAACAATAAAAACATCAAGATTCTGCCGCCGGCCTCGTTTTTGGACATGATAGTGCTGGAGCGTCACGCCCAGATGGTTGTCACCGACTCTGGAGGCGTTCAGAAAGAGGCGTTTTTCTTCCAGAAACCTTGTCTGATTTTGCGTAGCGAGACCGAATGGAAGGAAATCGTGGAATGTGGAGCAGCAGTAATCACCGACGCTTACGAAAATAAAATCATCGATTCGTTCAATGATTTCGTTGAAAATCCGCCGCACAAATTCCCTGAAATCTTTGGTGACGGCAAGGCTGCGGAGTTCATTTGCAAGGAAATGTTAGAAAATTTGTAATTTTTTGTCGATGGTATCGAAATTTTTTTTATTTTTGCACTCTAAAAAATAAACAAACAATTGTTTAACGTAATTATTTAATAATCAACAATTTAAATTATGAATCAGTACGAAACCGTTTTCATTTTAACTCCCGTTTTGTCTGAAGATCAGATGAAGGAAGCGGTAGCAAAATTCGAGAACCTGCTCACAAACAACGGAGCAGAGATCGTGTTCAAGGATTTCTGGGGCATGCGTAAGCTCGCCTATCCTATTCAAAAGAAATCTTCAGGCTTCTATCAGTTGATAGAGTTCAAGGCTGAAGGCAATGTTATCGAGACATTGGAAACCGAATTGAAACGTGACGAGCGCGTCATCCGTTTCTTGACAGTGAAACTTGACAAGCACGCTATTGCTTACAACGAGAAAAAACGTCGTAAAGCAGCTGAAGCAACAGAGCAAGCCAACTAATTGTTTAACATTAAAATTTTGAATGATATGGCACAACCTAACACAGATATCAAATATTTGACTCCAATCGCAGTCGATACAAAGAAGAAAAAATATTGCCGTTTCAAAAAGAACCGCATCAAATACATCGATTACAAAGATGCAGATTTCTTGTTGAGATTCGTTAACGAACAGGGTAAACTTTTACCACGTCGTATCACCGGCACATCAACAAAATACCAGAGAAAGGTCGCTCAGGCTGTCAAGAGAGCCCGTCACCTTGCTTTGATGCCGTACTTAGCTGATTGTTTGAAATAATAAGAGGAGGACAGACACATGGAAATCATTCTTACACAGGACGTTAAAAATTTGGGATACAAAAACGACATCGTCAACGTTAAACCAGGTTACGCACGTAACTATCTGATCCCACAGGGCATGGCCATCCTCGCAACAGAGTCAGCACGTAAAGTTTTGGCAGAAAACATGCGCCAGCAGGCTTACAAACAGGAGAAGATCAAAAAAGAAGCTGAAGAGATCGCAGCAGTTCTCGAAGGCCTTTCACTTCGCATTCCTGCAAAGGCAGCTTCAACAGGCAAGATCTACGGTTCAGTGAACAACGTTCAGATCGCCAACGCTATCAAAGAGGCTAAAGGTATCGAAATCGACCGCAAACACATCCTCGTTGATGACGACACTATCAAGGAAGTCGGTAACTACAAAGCAAAAGTGCGCCTCCACAAAGACGTCACAGTCGAGATCAGCTTTGAAGTTTTCGCTGAATAATTGAACATTCAATAATGATTACATAAAGCCGAGGAAGTTTTTCTTCGGCTTTTTTAATAAAACAATAGTTATGACAAAAAACGACGTCAAGGAATTACAGGCACTGCGCCAGACGAAAGGCCGCAAGGAACGTGGCATTTTCGCCGTCGAAGGCAACAAACTCGTTGAGGAATTGATTGATTCCAAATTCAGAGTCAACAACATTTTCGCCACCGAACAATGGGTTGAGAAAAATCCCGTCTTGGCAAAAAAAGTCGCTGATTATGAGATTGTTACGCCCAAGCAAATGGAGCAGATCAGCAATTTCGTGACGCCTCCTGGCATTTTTGCCACAGCGATGATGCCAAAGTACAAAATCGAGCCAAAAGACGCTGACAATCAATTGGTTCTGCTTCTTGACGGCATCAACGACCCCGGCAATCTCGGCACCATCATCCGCACCGCTGACTGGTTTGGCATAAAGAAAATCGTGATTTCGGAAGACACCTGCGACCCGTGGCAGCCGAAAGCCATACAATCGACGATGGGCTCCATTTTCAGGACGCAAATCGTTGAAACTGATGTGGTTAAGTTCTTAAAAGAGGTAAAAACGCCTGTCTTTGGCGCCTTGATGCAGGGGAAAAACGTGTATCACACACAAATCAAAGACAACCGGGGTGTTATCATCATCGGAAGCGAATCGCACGGCATTAGGGAAAATGTTATGCCATTTGTAAGTTGTCCTATCAACATTCCGAGGGCAGAAGGTAGCCTCACCGAATCGCTGAATGCATCGGTGGCAGCTGGAATTATCATCTCAGAGGTTTTCAGAAAGAGCCACAATTAGAGTTCTATGCTTTCAACGTTTTGATTGAATATACAAACACAAAGAGCAGCAAAACAGATACGAGGACCACAAATACTACCGCAAAATAGGCGACATGCAACAGTACGGTTCGCCACACGGTTTTTGCCACACTGAACTCAAGCATTTTCTTGAAACACATTGAATATGCTATTATCGTAAAGACAAAGCTCCAGGCGTCAACAACATCATATAATTCATCAGAGATAACATAACAAATGCTTACAACACAACTGTAAATATACACCAGAATTGTAGCGTAGACTACAGGTATACAGTACTCACCCCAGTTGTAGCGTTTGCGGTTTTTCTTGCCGTAGCACCATCTTGCCATAAGGATATATAAAGGAATAGTAAGAACCATGATAGTGGTGTAATAATCTCTATAAATTTTTCCACCATAATCAATAATACTAGACATATGATTCTTAACAACAATTGCAGATGAGACTTTATCGTCAGCTACGGTCTCCGATACATTATCCGGTTTATAATCAATCGAAGCAAACTCATCGGCTCTACTTCCAGTAAAAGTAAAAATCAGGACATACAAACTCAAGGTAAGAAACAGCATCGGGAATGGTGAGAAATAGCTCTTACGTTTGCCATTGATGATATCTATCATCATCTGACCTGGTCGAGTAAACAGGTTTTTCAGTGTAAACCACACGCCGCCATCGTTGCTGAGGATTCCCAGGATGAAATTTTGAAAGATAAAACGTACTGTAAATCTGCCAGTATCGGCTTTTTGACCGCAATGTGGGCAGAAATTGCCTTCAAATTCTGTCTCGCAGTTAAGACATTTTGTTATTTTCACAGTATTTTTTTGTTCCTCCTTAACGGTAACCAGTTCGTCCATAGCAGAAAAATTTATGCAAAGATAGTAAAAAGTCTTTAGATTAGAGTCACGGTGGCCAGATTTTTTATCGGAGGCCTGAAACAAAAAAAGGAGCCTTTGTGGCTCCTTTTCCGTATGGGTTTGGCGACGACCTACTTTCCCACAAGCTAATGCAGTATCATCGGCGCGACGGGGCTTAACTTCTCTGTTCGGAATGGGAAGAGGTGGACCTCCGTGCTATAGTCA
>JAGCPH010000016.1 GCA_017645275.1 Bacteroidales bacterium
AAGACGGCACAGAACTGATGTATTTTGGAGGTTTGCGCCTCAATTCCAATGGGGATGTCTTCATCAGTTGTCAAGTTGCAAAACCAAGCATGACTGGTACGACAGGTGCCATCTTCAAAGTACCAAAGGGAGCTTTTGACGGCATCGATGAAGCCCACGATGCTGGTTTTGCCGTTGCGATGGCTTATCCTAATCCGGGAAAGGATGTGCTGAATATCCGCACAGCTTTGCAAAACGCCCGAGTGGAAGTCTATGATTTAAACGGAAAACTTTTTCATAGCCAAGAAATCACCGACAACATCACCCCAATCAACACCTCCGATTGGTCCAATGGGACTTATATTTGGAAAGTCAGCGTCAATGGAAAGGAAACTGAATCTTGGAAATGGATTAAGAGTCTTTAGCCATTAGCCGTTAGCTATTAGTCGCTAGTCTTTAGTCGCTAGTATAGAATTCTAAAGACTAAGGACTAAAGACTAAAGACTATTATCCTCTATCATAATGCGGCATCTCCTCGGGGATTATTATTGACAACTCCACAAGGCCGCAAACCTCGCCATTTTCATACCAAGGCGTTTGATAAATCAATTTCTTTTTACCCTTTTTGGAAATCGTATAGACATTAGTGGCGGCATGTTCGAGCATGTGGCGGATGATTTGCTGTGAGCGTTCGTTATGGCAGCCCATCATGTTCTTTCCACGCACGTCGCCGTTGACTTCACACGAGCTATCGTTCTGATACACAACATTTCCGTCTTTGTCACTCACTGTGACAGCCACATTAATACCTTTGAAAAAATCTTCGATCATATTTTTTAATTTTAAAATTTTTGCAAATTTACACATTTTTATATAAAAATCGAAATTTAATCGTTATATTTGCGAGTTATTAATGAATAAACAAGAATTAAAAATTTTTCGATATGAGACGACATCTTAATTTGATTATCAGCATGTTGCTGCTTGTATTCCTGTCGGGATGCTGCAGCCAGAGCGACAACAGGACTGGCACCACCATTGTAGAACAGATCAATCCGGTCAGCGAGGCGTTGTTGCCAATGATTGAAAGCTACACTTCGGGCGTCATCACCGAGGGCGAGCCTATTGTGGTGAGATTCAAAAACCCGGAGACGTTGAAAATCAAACAAGACGAAGCGTTGCCTGCCAAGCTGTTCAACTTCACACCCGAGCTGAAAGGCAAGGCTGTGTGGCTCGATGAGAACACCGTAGCCTTCAAATACGACAAAATCGACAACAAGAAACCGTATATTTGCACTTTCAAAGCGTCTAAAATGCTGAATGTAGCTGAATCGGAGACGTTGGAATTCAGCTTCGGAGTACGCAGGCAGTCGTTCAACGTGACCGGCGTGTTTCCTATCTGCGAAAGCGCTGAAGAAATGGATTATCAAATATATGTGACATTCGGAGCACCAATAAACACTGACGATGCCGCCAAGATTATCGACGAGGCTGTCAGCAAGAAATATCATGTGGAGACGAAAGGAATCAACGACAACACCTACCTGTTCACGATGCGCGCGATTCAGCGTTCTGACAGCGATTACGATATTCCTGTGGCATTAAACGGAAAAGCTATTGGCTCGGATTCGAAAGCCAACTTAAATTTGACCGTTTATGCCAAAGACAAGTTCGCACCAGTGTTGTTCGATGTAGAGAAAGCATCGGGACAAGCCACATTGTACTTCACGCAGCCTTTGAAACAAGACCAAAACCTCAACGGACTGATCACTTTCAGTCAAAACAAACTCGCTGCGAAGTATGACATCCAAGGCTCCAAAATCATACTTTATTTCGACAAGTCGAGCCTTTACCGTTCGCAGTTGGAAGACATCACCATGACGGTGAGCGGGATACGCAGCGCTTCTGACGAAATCATGCAAGAGAACGCCGAGTTCAAATTCTCGCTCAACGACTACGAGCCAAAGGTACGCTGGACCAACGACGGCGTGATTCTGCCCGACATCAAAGAGACTACGGTATATTTCGACGCTGTCTGCCTAAATTCTGTAACTCTCAGAATAATACGGATTTACGACGACAACATCCTCTCTTTCCTGCAGGATAATGACCTCAGCAGCACCTACAACGTGCGCAAGGCTGGCCGTCTGGAGAAGAAAATACGTCTGCAGCTCGACAACCCCAACCTCACCCAATGGAAGACCTACCCTATCGTGCTATCAGACTACGTCAAGGTGGAGCCCGGTGCGATGTATCAGCTGAGCATCAATTTCGGTCCGGCCGATTACGCTCTGGCATCCGACGATATGAAGAGAGCGTCGATGGACAACGCCAAGCTCGAGGCTGATTATTGGGATGGCGAAGACGTTTACGACTACAAGGAATACTACTACGAAGGCAATTGGGGTGATCCGAATGGATTCACCTATTATAACTATGTGGAGCAGAAGACCAACATCGTAGTCAGTGACCTCGCTGTGACCGCCAAAATGGGCCGCAACGACCTGATTGACGTATATGTCTATCATATTTCTGACGCGAAACCCGCTTCAGGTGCCGAAGTTTTGGCCTATAACTTCCAGAGGCAGCTTATTGAGGAGGGTACCACCGACAGCAAGGGACACGTGCAGATGCAGTGCGCCAACAAGCCGGCCTTCATCATTGTCAGCGATTGCAGAGGCAGCAAGTCGGTGATCAAGCTCAACGACGGTAACGCCTTGTCATACAGCCGCTTCGACGTGGATGGCGAGCCAGTGGAGAAAGGCATCATCGGCTTTGCATACTCCAACAGAGGAGTGTGGCGACCGGGCGACGAGATGCAGCTCAACCTCATGCTTGCTGCAGATGAACAGCTGCCAGAGAACTATCCTGTGGTGCTCGAGGTGACCGACGCTTCGGGGCGACTCTATGCCAAGCAGGTCAACACCAAGCCGGTGAACGGCATCTATTGCTATGCCGTGCCTACCAACCCGAGCGACGAGACAGGCATGTGGACGGCACGTTTCAAGGTCGGTACCACCACCATCACCAAGAGCCTGCGTGTGGAGACTGTAAAGCCTAACCGTCTGGAGATAAAATTCGAGCTGCCTGAGGTCGTCAGCCTAACCAACGACGAACGCGTGACGTTATCGTCGAAATGGCTCAACGGCCTGAAAGCCAACGGCTTAAAGGCAGAAGTCGACGTGACGGTACGTCAAGGCATGACACAATTCAGTGACTTCAGAAACTATTGTTTCGACAACGACGCCAAGCGTTTCGAAACTACCGAACTCAACGTCTTCAGCGGCCCACTCAACAGCGAAGGCTCAGCAAACATCAGCTTTGAGCCGTTGAAAAACCTCAGCTCACAACAGATGATGAACGCCACGTTCACCACTAAGGTATTCGAGCAAGGCGGCGACTTCAGCATAGCATCGTTCAAGACCATGCTGTCGCCATACGCCCGCTACGTCGGTGTGGAGTTGCCTGAGACTACATCGAAATATGGCAGTTACTACGACACCAACAAAGACTGGACATTCAACATCGCGGTGGTCAACGACAACGGCAAGATTTGCAACGCCACCGTAGCGCTCGACTATGCCCTTTACAAGCTGGATTCATATTGGTGGTGGTCGAGTGAGGATGACTACACCTTACAACGTTATGCTTCAGGCACTTACCAGCGTCCTGTGCAAAACGGCACCTTGACATGCACAGGCAACACCTCATTGAAGTTCAACATCGCCGACAAAGACTGGGGCTGCTACCTGCTCGTCATCAGCGACAAGCGAGGCGGACACACCTTCGCCAAGGTCATCAGCTTCGACTGGGGTTACGGACATTCCTCGTCAGAATCGGGAGCGCCGGCTTTGCTGTCGATGAAATCTTCTGCCGAGAGCTACAACGTGGGTGACAAGGTCGTGGTGACATTCCCTGCCAACGACAAAGCCAAGGCACTCGTCACAGTGGAAGCCAATGACAAAGTGTTGCAGACATATTTCCTTGAAAATCTCGGTGAGGAAGGCAAGGTGGAGTTCTCTGCTACAGCAGATATGATTCCGAACGTATACGTCTATGTCGCTCTGATTCAGCCGCATGACGCCGGCAACAGCATGCCGATACGTCTCTACGGCGTGATTCCAGTGAAGGTGGAAGACAAGACGTTACAGCTGAAGCCTACCATCACTGCACCAGATAACTCCAATACCAAGAAAACCGTCGAGGTGAAGGTCGGCGAAGCTAACAAACAAGCCATGACATACACTTTGGCAGTTGTTGACGAGGGCATTCTCGGCTTGACCAACTTCAAGACACCGAATCCTTACGGATACTTCAACAGCAAACAGGCCTTGATGGTACGCACATGGGACAACTACTCCTCCATCATCGACGCCTTCAGCGGTGAGTTCGGCTCGGTCTACGCCATCGGCGGCGACGGCGTCATCAACCAGGAGATCACGCTTGACAAGCGATTCAAAGCTTACGCAATAACGTTGGGACCATTCGAGCTGAAAGCCGGGGAAACCAACACCCACGAGTTCGAGGTGCCACAATGTTCGGGCGCTTTGAGATTCATGGTGGTGGCACATGGCAACGGCAAGGCATTCGGCAGCGCAGAAAAGAAGATGACCGTCATCGACCCTGTCACGCTCTACGCCTCGGCACCACGTGTGGTGTCGCCTGACGATGAGCTGACGCTCAAGGTACAGGTGCTCGCACCAAATCTCAAAGGCAAGAATCTGGAAGTCAAGTTCGATAACAAGAACCTAAACGCCATCGGAAGCCTGCCGACCTCTGTGAGCATCGACAACAACGGCGAGGGCATGATTGCCATCAAGGCGAAAGTCGCCGAAGCCACTGGCAAGGCGGTATTGAAGGTCTCGGTGACCGGCGCCGGATATACCGCCGTTTCATCGACAGAGATGCCGATACGTTTGCCTTATTCCGAACGCCACAGCACCATCACAAAGGAGATTGAAGGCGGACAGACACTCAGCATCCCATTTGACATGGCAGGTATCGAGGGCACACAGCAAGGCAGAATCACTGTGTCGTCGCTACTACCTGTCGACCTCTTCAGCCGCCTCGACTACCTGATGTCGTATCCTCACGGATGCCTCGAGCAGGTCACATCGAAGGCGTTCCCACAGCTTTATCTCAACTATTTCGTCATGTTGGACGACAATGACAAGGCAAATCTGAAAAATAACATCGAGACAGCCATCAACGACCTGAGAGCATATCAGAAAGCCGACAACTCGCTGACCAACTGGATTGGGGGCACTTACAGCGACCCGTGGACTGAGATTTATGCGTTGCATTTCCTCGTTGAGGCACAGAAACAGGGCTACAACGTGCCGCAATATTTCATCAACGGACTCAAGAACTACCAAGCAAATAAGGCAAAACAATGGCGCAACAACCCTGACTTCCCGCAAGGCGAGACCATACAGGCCTACCGTCTCTTCGTTTTAGCTTTGGCTAATGCGCCGGAGATGGGCGCGATGAACCGTTTCAAGGAACTCGAGATGAAATATCCGTTGTCGAAAGTGCTTGCAGCCGCAGCCTTCGCGCAGGTCGGAAAGACCACGATAGCCCAGCAGATGATGCCAATAGTCGGGGAAAACGAGCGCATGTCGGACTACTACACCTCGTTCGGCTCAACCACCCGCGACCTCGCATTTTTGACATACGCCCAGATGCTTTGCGACAGCGACGAACAGGTGGTGAAAGACAATATCAACACCATCTGCGGAGTCCTGAACAGCGACCGCTGGCTCGACACTCAGACGACAGCCTTCGCGCTCTTCACTTTAGGCAAATATGCTGAAAAACAAGGTGTCTCGAGCGAGAATCTCTCTGCTGTGATAAAAGCCAACGGTGAGGAATACACTTTGAACACCAATATGAGTTCGGGAGCATACAGCTTCGTGCCGAAAATTGGTGCTAACACGGTGGAAATCAAGAACAACGGCAGCCAAAAGATTGTGGTCAACCTGTTCACCAAGAGCAGCGTCGCCGAATATGCCACGAAGGAAAGCGGTTACTTCATCAACATGAACGTAACATACCTCAAAAAAGATGGTAGCAGTTTGGATCTGAACAATCTAAAGGTCGGCACCGACATCCATGTGAAGGTTACCGTACAGAACCCGAGCGAATACAGAGTCACTGAGTTGGCGTTGTCGTACTATTTGCCTTCAGGCTGGGAGCTTGTCATCGACCGTGATATAGACGATTGTTCGAATGATATAGCTAAGCACATCGACTATCGCGACGACCGTGCCTATATCTACTTTGACCTCATGCCGAAGTCGAAAGCGACATTCACTTTGAAGGCCAACGCCACCTACGAGGGCAAATACATGATACCGGCAGTGCGTTGCGAGGACATGTACAACGCTGCCATCTACTATCAGATGCCAGCCAAGGCTTGTGTCGTGAAATAAATTTTGTTTAAACGATGAAATGGCTCGCAAGACATAAGAAACTCAAGATTACACTTCTGGTTCTTGCGGGCCTTTTCGTTGCCTTTTTGTGCATACCAGTACCGAGATTCGACAAGCCCTACTCCACCGTTTTGACAGCTCGTAATGGTGAGTTGCTTGGCGCAAAGATTGCCGACGACGGACAGTGGAGGTTTCCGGCGACGAACAACTACTCGCAGAAATACGTCGACTGCCTCTTGGAATACGAAGACCGTTGGTTTTACTACCATCCAGGCTTCAACCCCATCTCTTTTGTCAAGACATTGATTGCCAACATCAAAGCTGGCGAGGTGGTTCGAGGCGGCAGCACCATCTCCATGCAGGTGGTGAGGATGTCGCGCGACAACCCGCCCCGCACCTACGGCGAGAAACTGTGGGAAGTCATTCTAGCTCTGCGACTTGAGCTGAATTACTCCAAGCAAAGCATCCTCGACATGTATGCCGCCAACGCACCTTTCGGAGGTAACGTGGTGGGCATCGACGCGGCGGCATGGCGTTATTTCCACACCACGCCCGACGAGCTGTCGTGGGCAGAGGCCGCGACACTGGCAGTGCTGCCAAACTCGCCATCGCTGATACACCCCGGGCGTTCTCGAGAGCGGCTGAGACAGAAACGTGACGAGCTACTTACCCGAGTCTTAACCTCCCCCGACGACCTGGAGCTGGCGATGATAGAAGACATCCCAGACAAGCCGTTCGAGATCCCGATGCTGGCATATCATTACCTTGCCGAACAAGACAAACGGCATCATGGCGAGCATATCAACTCGACATTAGACGCTAATCTTCAGCAGTCGGTGACGGACATCATGCGCCGTCATCATGAGTTGAACATACAGAACAGCATCGACAATGCGGCGGTGTATGTCGTTGATTATCTTAACGATGAGATTATAGCATATATAGGCAACAACTGGGATGCCGAAGATGCCCGCATGGTCGATATGATTCAGGCACAACGCTCCACGGGAAGTATTTTGAAGCCGTTTCTGTTTGCCGCCATGCTCGACGAAGGCACGTTGCTGCCAGAGATGGTGCTGCCCGACATTCCGATGAGCCTCTCGGGCTTCACGCCGAAGAACTACAGCGGCGAATACTGGGGGGCAGTGACAGCCGACAAGGCGTTGCAGAACTCGCTCAACGCGCCATTCGTTTACCTTTTGAAAGAATACGGACAACAGAAGTTCCATTCACTATTGAAACAGCTGTCATTGCGAGGCATCGTTTACGATGCCGAGCATTACGGCCTCTCGCTCATCGTGGGCGGCGCCGAGGCGTCACTGTACGACATCACCAATGCCTATGCAAAGATGGGACGCAAGCTCGCATCATATGTCAATGAGAATTACGACGTTATCGTCGACGACAACATCGTTCCATTTTCGGCGGAAGCCATTGCTGAGACCTTCCATATACTACTCGGGCTGACACGTCCGGTGAGCCAGGTGGGATGGAGCGGCTTCGCCTCGTCACGGCTTTTGGCATGGAAGACAGGCACCAGCTACGGCTTCAAAGACGCTTGGGCGGTAGGGCTCACCGACAGATATGCGGTAGGCGTTTGGGTGGGTAATGCCGACGGGGAAGGTCGTCCGGGACTGACGGGCGTGGGGGCTGCGGCACCTATCTTATTCGACGTCGCAGGGAAGCTCAACAACAGCTATACTTACCCAGTAAGCACTAACGAAAGCATAGAGATTGAGGTTTGTGCCGAGTCTGGTTATCCGAAGTCGGAAAATTGTTTGCATACAAAAAAAATACGTGCCGTGGATGTCGAGAACCACACAGGCGTTTGCCCCTACCACAAGAAGGTGTTTCTCGACGAGTCAAGACAATTTCGCGTACAGGCGGATTGTTATCCTGTCGACCAAAAACGATACGAGATTTTTTACGTGTTGCCTCCCGTCATGGAGTGGTTTTACAAGAAACACTCACCTCTGTACCGACCATTGCCAGCATTCTATCCAGGATGTGGCGCTATGCACCTCGACGACGTGATGTCGTTCGTATACCCGAAAGACGACGCCAAGGTCACCATACCCATCGGCATACGCGGCGACCGCCAGCAAGTAGTGTTTGAGATAGCACATCGCAACCCGCAAAAGACCATATTCTGGAGCCTGAACAACACATATCTTGGTAAAACGACCTTCAACCACCAGATGCCTATCGATGTGGAACACGGCACCTACAACCTCCGTTGCGTCGATGAAGACGGCATCGAACTGCAAAGACGCATCGTCGTACAATAAATTTTTGCTTTTTTACATATTTTTATATAAAAATTAAAAATAAAGCGTTATATTTGCAGTTTATTTCAGAGTATCTTGAAAAAGCTGAACATATATATCATCAAGCAGTACATTGGCACGTTTATCTTCACATTTTTCGTTGCCATCTTCATCCTTTTGATGCAGTTTTTGTGGACTTGGGTTGATGAGTTCATCGGCAAAGGCGTGGAGTTTGCGGTGATGTTCAAGCTTTTGTTCTACACCTCCGTGACATTTGTCCCGATGGCATTGCCTCTTGCGATTTTGCTTTCCTCGCTGATGTGCTTCGGCAACCTAGGCGAATATTATGAGCTCGTCGCGATGAAGGCAAGCGGCATCTCCACATGGAAAGTGATGCGCCCTCTGCTCTATTTCTCCATGACAATGAGCGTGTTAGGCTTTTTCTTTTCGAACAACGTGATGCCTTACGCCAACCTTAAGATGCAGTCGACACTTTACGATGTAAGTCATAAAAAGATGACGTTGGAGATCCCGGAAGGCGTGTTTTACCGCGGCCTCGACCAGTTTGTCATCAAGGTGGCAAGCAAGAGCAAGGACGGCAACTCTATGTATGACATCATGATTTACGACCACACCGACGGCAAAGGCAACGTGAAAGTTATAGTGGCCGACTCGGGTTATATGGCGATGACACCAAGTCAGCGCGAGATGGTTTTCACCCTCTACAACGGATATAACTACTCTGAAATCATTGAAGACAGAGACTATCGCGAGAATCGTCCGTTCCAGAAGATGAAGTTCAAACGTCAGTTTGTGGCGTTCGACATGTCACAGTTCGACATGGGCCACGTCAACGAGGACGCATTCAAGACACACCAGACGATGATGAATATCAAGCAGTTGAACGTCGCCATCGACTCGTTGAGCATAACCTACGACAAAAAACAGCAGTCCAACGACGAGGCCCTCATCAAGAGGTTCCAGTACCTCAACCTCAGCGAGGCCGACTATCAACGTACCGACGCCAAGATGATGAAAAAACGCGGTGACGCCGTCAGCAACGATACTATCAGCACGTTCATATGGCCGTTTATCGACAACATCCCGGAGAAAGAGCGTCAATCAGTGCTGGGACTGGCATTGTCAAGCACCGTCAACATGAAAGAGAGCCTGGCTGTCAGCGCCAAGGACATGCAGCGCGACCGCATCAACATAAGGAAACACGAGCAGGTGCTCAACCAGAAGTTCACTTTGAGCATCGCGTGTCTGCTCTTCTTCTTCATCGGAGCACCGCTGGGAGCCATCATCCGCAAGGGCGGTCTGGGCATGCCGGTGGTCGTCAGCGTGACCTTCTTCGTGATATACTACGTCATCACCATCATAGGCGAACGTGTGGCAGTCAATGGCGACATGTCGGTATTCCTCGGCGCATGGATCTCGTCGATAGTGCTGTTCCCGATAGGGTTCTTCCTCACTTTCAAAGCCACCACCGACTCCGCATTGCTCGACGCTGAGTCATGGAAGAAATTTTTCTCAAAACGTAAAAAAGAAGAAACGATATGAATATCTTATTGTTATGCAACAAATCACCGTTCCCGCCCAGCGAAGGAGGCCCGATGGCAATGAACAGCGTCGTAACGGGACTATTGGAGGCAGGCCACACCGTCAAAGTGCTGGCATTCAACAGCAATAAGTATCATGTCGACATAGAAAGCATCCCCGAGGATTACCGCAAGAAGACGAGAATCGAGTTTGTCGATGTCAATCTAAGCATCAATGCAAAAGAAGCTTTCAAAAACCTTTTCAGTGACGAGTCATATCACGTCAAACGGTTTATTTCAAAAGACTTCAGCGATAGACTTATCGAGATTTTGAAGAAAGAGAAGTTCGACATCGTGCAGCTCGAGATGATATATATGGCGCCATACATCGAGACTATCCGCGAGCACTCTGACGCAAAGATAGTCTTACGAGCGCATAACGTCGAGCATAAGATCTGGGATCGCATCGCCAAGAAGACGTTTTTCTTTGCCAAGCGCTGGTATATCAACCACCTAGTGCGTACCTTGAAGCGATATGAGATGGGCATCCTCGACAAAGTCGACGGCATAGCAGCCATCACCTACACCGATGCCGCTTTCTTCCGCAGAGTGACGGCGACACCGGTAATCGACATACCGTTTGGCGTTGACATTGATAAGTTTGACCCCGTCTTCGAGGTCGGCGACACACCCACGTTCTATCACATCGGATCGATGAACTGGATGCCCAACGAGGAAGGCATAAAATGGTTCCTGAAAAACGTGTGGGACGAGGTGCAGGAACGCGAGCCAGAGGCTAAACTATATCTCGCAGGCCGCAACATGCCGAAGTGGCTGCTCAAGACCAAGAAAAAGAACGTCTTCGTGGTCGGTGAAGTGCCTGACGCTCATGAGTTTGTGAACCAACACAACATCGCCATAGTGCCATTGTTCTCGGGCAGTGGCATGCGTATCAAAATCATCGAGTCGATGGCATTGGGCAAGACCGTCATCACCACCATGATAGGCGCCGAAGGCATACAATACACTGAGTTTGAAGACCTTATCCTCGCCGACAACAAACACAAGATGATTGAGAACATCTGCAGGCTCTATAAGCATCCCGAAGAGGCCGAGGCGATAGGTCTGAACGCACGGCGACTGATTGAGGAATTATACGATAACAAGAAGATTATCAACAGGTTAGTGATTTTCTACAACGAGATAACATCTAAAAGAGAAATAACAGTTTTGAATTAATGAAGATATTTGTATTATTACCCAGGATTCCGTGGCCGCTCGAGAAAGGCGACAAGCTGAGGGCTTACAACCAGATCAAACAGCTGGCGAAGAACAACGAGATCATTCTCTGCGCCCTCAACGACGACAAGAAAGTCGACAAACAGGCGGCTTTCCAAGCCATGCAGCCTTACTGTGCCTCGGTCAACTTCATCGACCTCCCGAAAATCGGCATTCTGTTCAATGTCTTCAGGTCGTATCTCCTCGGATTACCTATACAATGCGGATATTTTTACAGTTCAAAGGCAAAACACAAGGTACACCAGCTCATCGAGCACCACAAGCCAGACATGTTGTTCGGACAGCTTTTGCGTGTGGCACCATATCTTCATAAGGTAAAACTCCCTAAAACCATTGACTATCAAGATGTTTTCTCAATGGGAATGAAACGTCGCGCCGAGATAGCAGGGGTCTTCACCAAGCCGTTTTTCGAGATGGAATACAACCGTCTGCGTCGTTACGAACGCCACGTTTTCGATGAATTCGACGTAAAGACCATCATAAGCGAGCCCGACAGGGCAAACATCGACCATCCGGAAAGGAAAAAGATCCTCATCGTGCCAAACGGCGTCGACCATGAATATTACAAGCCTCAGGAAAGAGAAAAGAAATACGACATAGTGTTCACTGGCAACATGGGATATGCGCCAAACGTCAACGCGGTGGAGTTTCTGGCTTACGAAATCATGCCGAAGGTGTGGGAGAAGCTGCCGAATGCGAAGCTCTACATAGCCGGCGCACAGCCCGACCCGAAAGTCAAGAAGGTGGCGTGCGATAACATCATAGTGAGCGGTTGGATTGACGACATGCGCGACGCATACGCACAGAGCCGCATCTTCATCGCCCCAATGCGCATCGGAACGGGTCTGCAAAACAAGCTTCTGGAAGCAATGTCGATGAAGATTCCATGCATCACAACCGCTTTGGCAAACGGCTCACTACATGCTGTCAACGGCAAAGAGATACTGGTCGACAACAGCTCATCGGAGCTCGCCGCCGACATAGTGTATCTGCTGAAACGTCCCGACAAGGCGGCGGAACTCGCCGAGGAAGGCTACAACTTCGTGAACCGCGTCTACGACTGGGGCGCCGCCACGAAGATTATGGAAGACGCGATGATAACAGTGATTAATAAGTAAAGACGCACGGCCGTGCGTCTCAACAAATAATAAGAATATGGCACAAAACGACGATAAAAAAATCATCTTCTCGATGGTAGGCGTGAGCAAAATCATCCCGCCGTCACGACAGATATTAAAAGACATATACCTCTCATTCTATTACGGCGCGAAGATCGGCATCATCGGCTTGAACGGCGCCGGAAAATCGACGCTTCTGCGCATCATCGCCGGCAAGGAGAAGTCGTACAACGGCGAGGTGGTGTTCTCGCCAGGCTACTCTGTGGGGATGCTCGACCAGGAGCCGCAGCTCGACGACAATAAAACTGTGCTCGAAGTAGTGCAGGAAGGCGCACAGGAAGTTGTCGACATGCTTAAGGAATACGAGGAAATCAGTAACAAATTCGCCGAGCCCGATGCAGACTTCGACAAACTGATTGAACGTCAGGGAGAGCTCACCGAGCTCATCGAGCAGCACGACGGATGGAACCTCGACAGCAAGCTCGAGCGCGCCATGGACGCACTCAACTGCCCCGACGGCGACACGCCGGTGAAGAACCTCTCGGGAGGCGAACGCCGTAGAGTGGCTTTGGTAAGATTATTATTGCAAGAACCTGATATCCTTTTACTCGACGAGCCCACCAACCACCTCGACGCTGAGGCTATCCAGTGGCTGGAGAGTCACCTGCAGCAGTACAAAGGCACTGTCATCGCGGTGACCCACGACCGTTACTTCCTCGACCATGTGGCAGGCTGGATCCTCGAGCTCGACCGCGGCGAAGGCATCCCGTGGAAAGGCAACTACTCATCGTGGCTCGACCAGAAGACCGCCCGCATGGCGATGGAAGAGAAGACCGAGAGCAAACGCCGCAAGACCCTCGAACGCGAGCTGGAATGGGTGCGTATGGCACCGAAGGCACGTCACGCCAAGGGCAAGGCACGTCTGGAGTCGTATGAGAAGATGCTCAACGAAGACGTGAAAGAGAAAGAAGAGAAACTCGAGATATACATCCCGAACGGCGACCGTCTCGGCAACAAAGTCATCGAGGCGAAAAACGTTTCGAAGGCTTTCGGCGACAAGGTACTGTTCGAGAACCTCAGCTTCAGCCTGCCGCCAGCGGGCATCGTGGGCGTGATCGGACCTAACGGAGCCGGCAAGACCACCCTCTTCCGCATGATCATGGGTCTCGAGAAACCAGACTCAGGCACCTTTGAAGTAGGTGAGACAGTGAAGATAGGCTACGTCGACCAGCAACATGCCGAGATAGACCCCGAGAAGACAGTTTGGGAAGTTATCTCAGGCGGCAATGAGCTCATTCAGCTTGGCAAACGCACCATGCCGTCAAGAGCTTACGTCTCAAGATTCAATTTCGGCGGCGACTCACAGCAAAAGAAGGCAGGAGTTTTGTCAGGCGGCGAACGCAACCGTATGCATCTCGCCTTGACGTTGAAACAGGAAGCCAACGTACTGCTCCTCGACGAGCCGACTAACGACATCGATGTCAACACATTGCGTGCTTTGGAGGAGGGCTTGGAGAATTTCGCCGGATGCGCCGTCATCATCTCGCACGACAGATGGTTCCTGGATCGAATTGCAACTCACATTTTGGCGTTCGAAGGCGACTCGCAGGTGTATTTCTTCGAGGGAAGCTATTCAGAATACGAGGAAAATAAAATCAAACGTCTTGGAAATCAACAGCCTAAGAAGTTCAGATATAAAAAACTGATGTGATGAGCGACGAACATCCGACAAGATTACAAATATACAGATGGTACAGACGTGGCAAGAGAGCCTTCCGTGGCAATTTCAAAAACCATTATGAGGTTGCCGTTGAGTGGTATCGCAAAGCCGCCGAGGCAGGTCACAAAGACGCGCAGTACGAACTCGGGATGTGCTATCTCCGTGGCGAAGGCGTGCCAAAAGACGACTACACAGCCTACTGCTGGTTCAAAGAATCAGGGCACAACGGCCATGGCGAAGGACAATATCTCGCCGATGATATGCTTCGCGTTCACGAAATGATGCTATAGGCTCTCGTCATTTCGACCGAAGCGAAGCGCAGTGGAGACCTGAGCGAAGCGAAAGCATTCGCCAAATGCGAATAAATCTTTAACAAAAAATATAAACATGAAGAAAATTTTTACCTTACTAACAGCTATTTTATTAACAATCAATGCATTTGCACTTGACGTCTGGGACGGCAGCGCCTCCCCTTGGACAAACGGCAACGGCACCAAGAACGACCCGTATCTCATCGAGACGGCAGCAAACCTGGCATATCTCGCCGAAAAAGTCAACGAAGGCTATCAAGCGCAAGGACAAGAGGTGTTTCATGACACCTATTTCATGATGACTGACGACCTTGACCTGAACAACATCAACTGGACGCCGATCGGCACCGTTGACATGAGTATGCAAGGCTATTATTTTGGTGGCATTTTCGACGGTTGGTACCACAATATTGATCATTTGAGAATCACGTCGAGTGCTGATGTCTGCGGTCTGTTTGCAGGAGTGGGCAACAAAGCGGTAATCAAACATTTGTCGGTAACCAACGGCGACATCAACTCGACAGGCACTGGTGTCGGAGGCATAGTAGGAGCAGCATATGGCAACTCAAGAGTACATCAGTGTGCCTTCTCGGGCACCATAACCGTAACCAACAGCGGCTCGTTTTGCGGTGCAGGCGGCATAACGTCGGCAGCAGCTGAAAACAGCTTTATTAGTGAATGCTCGTTTTCAGGCAGCATCACAGCAACCAACAACGGAGGCTTCACCGGTGCAGCAGGAGCAGGAGGCATCGTCGGAATAGCAATGGACAATGCATTGATATCATCATGTTACAACACCGGCAGCATCACGGCAAGCTCTTTCATGCTCAACGTGGCAGCTGGCATAGTGGCAGTCACAATGCAGGAAAACGAAGTTTTTGTTGAACGCTGCTACAACGTTGGCACACTAAACGGAGCCACCGAAGGCGGCATCTTCGGAATGATTAGCCCGATAAACCCATTTAAAGACGAAGCATCAATAACCGTCATCGAATGCTATTATCTCGATACCTGCGGCGGCACCACCAATTACGGCACCAGCATGACAGCGAGCCAGATGCAGTCTTCAAGTTTCGTCAATATGCTTAATGAAGAGGCACCGATAACATTTGTCATGGACAACGGCAGCAACAACGGATACCCGATATTGGCACTTTATGCCATCAGGATTCATGAGGCCTCCGATATCACTGCGCACTCCGTCAAACTGTCGGCCGACATCCATGCCGGAAACATCACATTTTCAAGGGTTTGCTTTGAAATCAGCGACATGGATATGACCTTCTTCAAGACCGTTGACGTTGACACCGACGGTTATGTCGAGACCATCGTTGAGGATCTCGCCGATGACACATCGTACCAATATTGCATGAGTGTTTATCATGACGGTAGCATTTTCCTGGTTTCAAACACGTTCTATTTCACCACCGAGTTTGATGGCGTCGATGAATTGCAAAATACCAATATTAGCATCTACCCTAACCCGACATCGGATTTTATCCATATCGATTGTAAAGACGTGCCATGGCGCGTCTCCATACCTATTAACATCTATTCCCTTGACGGAAAACTGGTAAAAACAGTCGAAAACGCCAACGTTGTTGATGTCAGGGACTTGGACGAAGGGGTATACCTTATTAATATAGGCGGAATAACAAAAAAGGTTGTGGTAGAGATGCCATAATATAACGTCTTTACTGCAATTTTTTTCGATACTATTTGCTTTTGTATTGAAAAATGTTTATTTTTGCAAAATAAATTCAAATTATTTTGCTTATGAAGAAACTAATACTACTTCTCTCAATAATATTGTGGGGAGGTTATTGCGCTTTCGCACAACTTGAGGTAAAACCAGGTTCCTTCAAGGAAGTTGTCGGCTTTGTGAATCTCGACCTCGACAAGCAGACCGACGACAACGACCAGCCGTATGCCGTTTTGAAGGTCAAAACCGAGAATATCAACGACAAACAACGTCGTGAGTTGAAGTTCCAAGGCGATGCGCGCACGTTTTTCGAGATAGAATACCGCGATGGCGAGGTGTGGCTCTACATCAGCTATTACGCCACCTTCCTTAAGATTTCGCATCCCGACCTGAGTTCGACGGAGTTTTATTTCCCATTTGACATGCAGGGCAAGAAAGGTTACGAGCTGACTCTGGTAAATAACTCCAAATCCGACATCGACGAGCAGAAAATCAAGAGCATGATTGATGAGAGGCTGGAAAATGCCCCTGTCACCAGCACCCGCGACACCATAGTCGTAAAACAGACAGTGCTAGTCGATGAAAGCTACAGTTTCCTCACCGTTAACGCATCCTATAACAACTACGGCAAGCTGGCATACGGTCTCACCATCGGAAGCATGAAGAAGATGGGCTGGTTTGTGAGTGTGATGAGCAACTTCAATTTCAAAGGTTTATCGACTGATTATGAATGCGGCAACGACTTCCTCGTTGATGGATATTATCCTTTCTACACCGGTAAGCAGGTCTATACCTCGATTTCAGCCACTGGCGGCGTGATGTTCAAACTCGTGGATGAGCTTGCGTTGAAGGTCGGCGTCGGCTATGGCGTAAGAAACGCCGCTTACGAGATGACCGACGGCAAATACGTGAAAAACGCCGACGTGAGCACAGCTGGCGTGGAGGTGTCGGTCGGTGCGCATTACAAAATCAAAAAATTCATCGTCTCGCTCGACTGCGTCACTACCAACTTCAAGGTTTTCGAAGCCAAATTAGGCATTGGTATGGGTTATTAAAATTTTGGAATTATGAAAAAGATAACTATTATATTATTGATATTCAGCGCATTGACTCTTACAACATGCAAGAAGCTGCCTGAACTGAAGGTTTACGAACTCAACCTCGCCAATGAAAACGTTGCATATTCGCAGACATCGGCCGAGATCACGGTGGATTACGAGTATCCCACCCAGCTCCAGTATGTCAACGTGACCATGAGCCGGAGCAACTATTTCGACTATTCGTTTGTGGCACGTGCAGAGGTGAAAGACAGTATTATCATTGCCAACTTCGTTGATTTACAGACAGATAAAAACTATTATTACAAATTTGAATACAGCAATGGTGTAAACGTCGTGACATCAGATGTGCGCAGCTTCTATTTGGATGCTGCCAACGTGACGTTGCCGACGGTTGTAACCATGGAAGTTTCGGAGATCCAGGGCACAAGTGCAATATGCGGCGGTGAAATCATTGACGACGGCGGCTATTATGTGACAGGCAGAGGCGTTTGCTGGAGCACGCACCGCAACCCAACAATCTTTGATAACTACACAACCGATGGCATGGATACTGGCTCGTACACATCCACGATGACAGGGCTTAGCGAGCATACCGTTTATTACGTGAGAGCCTTCGCCATCAACGAAAAAGGAACAAGTTACGGCACTGAATACAGCTTTGAGACAACAACAGGAGGCGGTGGCGGTGGTAATGTCCCGACATTTGAAGACGGTTTCTCTGTCAGCCCGACACAACGGGTGTTTTTCTCAAAAGGCAATCTGCAATATCAGGCATTAACCAACATATTCAGGTTTGCTGAAAACCAATGGGATTATGTGGGAGCGGAATACGACTCCAACTCAGGAACACTCACCGGAAGCTCCAATAACAGCATATCATCAACATACGGTGGCTGGATTGACTTGTTTGGATGGGGGACAAGCGGCTATGAACATGGCGCCGAATGTTATCAGCCATGGAGTTCTGACGGATCAAATTCAAAATATTATGCTTACGGCAATTCGATATACAACCTCTCTGATCAGACAGGCAAAGCCGACTGGGGTTTCAATGCCATTGACGGAAACGAGGAAGGATTCTGGCGCACTCTCACAAAAGAAGAATGGGATTATCTTATCCACACAAGAAGCACGTTAAACGACATCCGATACGCTCCAGCCAGAGTCAACAGCGTGTCGGGATTGATACTGCTCCCCGACAACTGGGATCCTGCGATACATAATCTTTATAACGTCAACCATGAGGTAGCGGAATACACAGCCAACTCAATATCAGCCACAAAGTGGACGGAGCTGTTTGAGCCTAACGGCGCTATATTCCTTCCAACTACAGGCTTCCGTTCTAATGATGATGTCGCTCTATCCAAATACATTGGCGGCTACTGGTCATCTTCCCATTACAGCGCCAGCTCATCATACATATTTTTATTTGATGATGAACGTATCACGACATTGGGCGACTACCGAAACCTGGGTTATGGTGTCCGTCTTGTTCGTGACGCAGAATAATACACTATCATAAAAATTCGATGTTGAGACGCGCCATGGCACGTCTCTACATTGTTTTTATAATATTTCAACAATCAATTTTCAATCCCTCGCACCATTTTGCGACATTATTTTCAATATATTCCGCAATACGGTTCATTTCGCCTTGGTCGCGGATGATGTGGTCGTAATATCGTTCCTGCCATGCGAAAGATGGTTGGATTGTGCGGGCGAAACGGGTGATGGATTGTTTGAATCCACCAATTATTGTTGCCAATCTGTTTTGTTTATTTGCAATTTCTTGCATTGTTTTGTTTTTTCCATTTGTAGAGACACGCCATGGCACGTCTCTACCATATAACGTGGATTGTACGCAAACAACCATGTGAATATGGTCGGGCATTACAATCCACAATGGTATTTCCGCATAACAATTGTGTTGTGTTATTTCTGATATGTTTTTGTCTGCATATTCCCCTATTTCCGACAAAATTATTTCACCATTTTTAATTTCACCGAAAAAATGTTCGCGGTTTTTGGTGCAAATCGTGATAAAAAATGCACCGCCATTATAATCATGCCAGTCAGCACGTGCCGATGGAATACGATATTTGTTATGATATTTTTGTTTTGTGTTTTCCATAAAAATTGGTTTATAATTATTTATGTTTGTTTATGTTGTAGAGACGCGCCATGGCACGTCTCTACAAACGTACAATTATTTTCTATCCCTTCAATTCTTCCATCACCTTGCCGGCCAGCCTGCTGGTTCCGACACGGAAATAATTCTTGTTCAGCCATTTCTCGCCAAGAACGTCTTTTACTATATAATAATAGGTGAGTGCGTCCTCGATTGTCGACATGCCACCTGCAGGTTTGAAACCGATCATCTGACCTGTCGTCTCAAAATATTCCTTGATGGTGTCGCACATGATGAGAGCCGCCATCGGGGTTGCGTTGACCGCGATTTTTCCTGTCGAAGTCTTGATAAAATCGGCACCTGCTAAGATAGCTAACTCACTGGCTTTGCGAATGTTTTCAACGGTTTTGAGTTCACCTGTCTCAAGAATCACTTTCAGATGAACAGGAGCCTTGCAGATCTCACGAATCGCCTCGATTTCATTGTAAACCTCATCGTAATCACCTGCGAGGAACGTGCCGCGTGAGATGACCATATCGACCTCGTCGGCACCCTGCTCGACACAATATTGCACCTCTTTCTTCTTCAACTCAAACGGCATCTGTCCCGACGGGAAGCAGCAAGCCACCGTGGCGACCTTTATTCCGCTGCCTTTCAAGAGGCCTTTCGCCTGCTTCACAAACGGACTGTAGATGCATATTGCAGGCACCGAGATTCCCATGCTATTCTTCTGAAAATCAATGGCTTTAGCACAGAAATCTTCAATCTTCTTGGCGTTGTCAAAAGCCTCCAAAGTGGTGAAGTCGATACTCTGGAATATGGTCTTCAAAGCCTCGCGGCGGTCGCTATTCTTGGTTTGTTTCTCGACAGTTTTCTCAATTCTTGCCTGAAGTTCCTCTTCGGTATAGTTATAAGGTTTGAAATTCATGATTTTAAATTTTTATCAACATGCAAAGATACAAATATTTTTCATAATTTTGCAGCGAAATTCTGTATAAATTTTATAATGAAAAAACTCGTACTTTTAGCATTTATAGCATTCATTACGACTGCGTCTTACGCCCAGATGACAAAGGAAAACAACTACGGCATCAAAAATCTGCGACTCGAGGCGAGAGTTGACTTCGACTGCTATTCGCAGCACGACAGCCTCTATTCAGGCTTCAGCGGAAGATACCTCAACTTCATCATCGCCGGCGATTTGACCGAAAACATTTACTATGCCTATCGCCAGAGGCTGAATAAGGTCCAGAATTTCAACAACTGGTTCGATGCCACTGATTATCTCTATATCGGCTGGCGTATCACCGACAACCTGTCGTGGACCGTAGGTAAGGAGGTTGTTGCCATGGGCGGCATAGAATATGACCTCGCCCCTATCGACGTATATTTCCATTCCGAGTTTTGGAACCAGTTCAACTGCTACCGTTTCGGTACCAACTTCGAATACACCACCAAAGACAAGAAAAACACCTTCACGTTCCAGTTCACCAACTCGCCTTACGACAATAGTGCTTTCTTCAGCAGTCTTTATAACTACAGCTTGCATTGGCGCGCCAATTATAAGCATTTCGGACCTGTGTGCTCGGTCAACATGTATGAATATCGCAAAGGCGCATATCAGAACGTGATTGCGTTGGGTACAACGTTCAATTTCGGGCCTGTAATTGGTTATATCGACTTCACCAACCGTGCCAACGGCGAACAGAAAGACTTTTTCTTTTCAGACTTCACTACCATCGGAAAAATAGGTTATGTCTTTTTAAAGAACAAAATGCACGTTTATGTCAAAGCGGGCTACGATGTCAATGATTCTCAACCGTATACGACACCTTACGACGAGGTTTACGACGTCTGCATACTGCCTGGCACCGACATCAAGTTCTACGGCGGCGGATTAGAGTTTTTCCCTCTGAAAGACAGTAAAGACCTCCGCATTCACGCTTTCTTCGCGGTCAACGACGCGTCGGACAGCATGGTCGACGAGGCTCCAATCACCTATCAGGGCAACCTCGGCGTAACATGGAAACTCAATTTTATCAAGAAATAAAAAACTGACATTATGAATATAAAAAACTGGCAATTTCTAAGCAAAAGACGTCTTGAGGCAGGTATCTTCCTGCTCATATTCGCTCTTTTCTTCGGCTTTCTTGGCACTCGCATGGGTGCTGCCAACATGCTTAACACCATCATGCAGACCTCATACCATCTCCTGCTTGAGACCGTGTTCTTCCTGATGGCGGTGTGTGTTGTCTCCGGCGCTCTCGGCAAGCTCCTCGTCGAGTTCGGCGTGGTGCGACTCATCGAGTACGTCCTCCGTCCCCTGATGAGACCTATCTACAACCTCCCAGGCGTGGCGGCTCTCGGCGGCATCCTGACGTTCCTGTCGGATAACCCGGCCATCATCACCTTGTCGAAAGATAAATATTTCGCACATTATTTCAAGAAATACCAGCTCGCCTCTCTGACCAACTTCGGAACAGCTTTCGGAATGGGTCTGGTGGTGATATTCTATATGCTCGGCCTCGGATTCCTCAAAGGAGCCCTCGTCGGATTGCTCGGCGCTGTCATCGGAAGCATCGTCTCGACCCGACTGATGCAGCGTTTCTCTTTGAAAGCGTATCCCGAGCTCGACGCCATGGAAAACCCTGACGGCGGCGACGAGCAGAAGATCTCGTTCAAGTCGCAAGGCAATGTTTTCCTTCGTTTCCTCGACGCCATTCTCGACGGTGGCAAAGAAGGCGTGGCGATAGGCCTGGCCATCATCCCGGGCGTGCTCATCATCTCGACAGTGGTGATGATGCTCACCTTCGGACCTGCAACAGGTGCCGGATACAGCGGCGTGGCATACGAAGGCGTGCCGGTGTTGCCATATCTCGCTGGTAAGATTGACTTCGTGTTCGACTGGCTCTTCGGATTCAAGAACCCTGAGCTGGTGGCATTCCCAATCACCTCATTAGGTGCTGTAGGCGCTGCCCTCGGTCTGCTGCCGAAGTTCATCGCCGAAGGCATCGTCAACAACAACGCCATAGCAGTGTGCACCGCCATCGGCATGTGCTGGAGCGGATTCCTCAGCACACACACCGCCATGCTCGACTCACTCGGACACCGCGAGCTCATCCCTAAGGCCATCGGCGCCCATACCATCGGCGGCCTGGTCGCAGGAATATCAGCCCACTGGATTTACGTTTTATTAGCTTTAATTTTTTAAAATAAAAAATAATTCTTATTTTTGTGACGTTATTTTGAAAATAAGATTTCGTCATGATAAAGAGAGTCTATAAGTTCGGTGGAGCCTCGGTGAAAGACGCCGACGCTGTCAGAAATCTCAAGAAAATCATTGAGAATGAAGACCGTAGCGACCTGATGCTCGTCATCAGCGCCATGGGCAAGACCACCAACGGTATCGAGAAAGCGCTCAAGGAGTTCCGCGACAACGAGGGACATCTACCCATCAGCGCCTTGAAAGACCTCATGGAGTATCACGAGAAGATAATGCTCGACCTCTTTGACGGCAACAGCGAACATCCTGTGTTTGAAGCAGTTACGAATCTGTTTTTAGACCTGTATCTTAATTTGCAGGAGACTGGCTACGACTACGACTACCAGTACGACCAGACAATCAGCTTCGGCGAGATGCTGTCGACGACGATAATATCAGCATATCTTAACGAAAACGGCATCAAAAACCAGCTCCTGGACGCGCGTGATTACATCATCACCGACCATACTTTCCGTGCCGCCATCGTCGATTTCGACGAGAGCCGCTTACGCATCGAGAAACTGCAGCAGGAACATGACGGGACGATGTATATCGTGCAAGGTTTCATCGGCTCGTCGACGAAGCCAGTGGTGACGACAACACTCGGCCGCGAAGGGTCCGACTACACTGGCGCCATCTTTGCCAACCTCTTGGATGCCAATGAGTTATCCGTCTGGAAAGACGTTGACGGAGTGCGTAACGCCGACCCCAAGCGTTTCCCGACCACTGTGAAGATTCCGCACCTCTCCTACTCTGAAGCCACCGAGCTGACGTTTTATGGAGCATCGGTACTGCACCCGAAGACCACCAAGCCGCTGCAAAACAAGAACATCCCATTGAAGGTGCGCTGTTTCCTAGATGCCTCGTTGGAACCCACCATAGTCGATGGCAGCGAAGAGTTCATCAACTATGTGCCGTCATTCATCGTGAAGGACAACCAGATGCTCGTCACAATCCGTCCGCGCGACTACTCGTTCATGAACGAGCAGAACCTCGGCATACTCTTTGCGATGCTCAACGAGTTGAACATCCATGCCAACATGATTCAGACCTCGGCGTTGAACCTCTCCATCTGCTTCGACGAAAACGAACGCAAGCTCACCCAGCTCATAGCCTCCCTCGAACAGTCGTTCATCATCCGATACAACAACGGTCTGCAATTATTCACGATCCGCCATTACAAAAACGGCATTGAAAAAGAATTCATCAAAGACAAACAGGTCTTCGTGGAACAACGCAGCAGGAGCACGCTACAACTTGTAATAAATTAATTTTTCAAATTTTTAGTTGCTTGATAATGAATATTTTATTACTTTTGCAAAGTATAAGGAGAAAAAAAACATGTCAACAATTACATTAAGTTACGATGCAAGAAACAGCAGTGCAAAGAATCTTGTCAACTTTCTCAAAACACTTGATTTTGTGATAGTTAGCGATAGCGATGGCTATAATGACGAGTTTGTTAAAAAAATTGAAAAAAGTAAAGAGGAAGCAAAAAACGGTAAAGCAAAAACTATCAAGACCGAAGATTTATGGAAGTGAAATACACCCCGACCGCACTTGAAGACAGGGATTTTTGGAAACGAAGCGGTCAAAAAATTGTTATTGAAAAGATAACAAACCTGATAATTGACATCTCCGAACACCCAACAACTGGAATTGGAAAACCAGAACAACTGAAACATCGACTTTCCGGATTATGGTCCCGTAGAATTGATAAAGAAAATAGAATTGTTTACGAAATCCAAGAGAACTGTGTTATAATTCATTCATTGAGAGGGCATTATAATTAAAATTTTTCTTGCCATGAAAAAATATATTATAGTATCGTTATTGTTTTTCTTTTTCAATGTGACGTTGTTTTCTCAAGAGATTAAAATTGATAGCATTTCTTTAGTTTACGAATTTCCCGACAACTCAATCTTTGAGGATTATACAATCATCTATTCAGAATCTAACGGATTAACTGTCCAAGGAGATTCTAGGATGAAGGATAATCCTTACAAGCTAAGCTTCCCAAAATACAAAAAGAAGTTTCTTTATGATATAAATGAATTTTATATTGCAAAAACAACACCAATTATAGAAAAAAAGATCAATAAGAATGAGGTTTGGGTAACAGACCATGCCTATTTTAGAATAGAATGTTTCTGTAATAATAAAAAAGTATTATCTGAGCACACGCCATTATCACATGAAGTTTACGATTTAATTTTTAATAAAAAATATGAAGATTTCGTTGATTTAATAAAGACAATGACTCAAAAATACGATAGAACAATCTACGATACAGATACACTTAGACAAAAATATTGGAAAACTTATTAAATTTATAAAAAATGGGACGTGGCGTTCCACGTCCCTACTCTAAACTCTACACTCTCAACTCTAAACTACTCAGCCCAATTCAGAATCTTTCTGAAATCGTATTCCTCCGGGTTCTCCACGAATTTCTTTGCGCCTGCGTAGTCGGCTGGGGTGATGTACTGCATGCAGTGGTTGAACACCAGCTTCGCTTTCTCGCCTTGCATGTTCACAAGACGCGGCTTCACCTTGCCGTTCTCGTCTTCAACATCCTTCAGATACAATGGGCTGACCTGTCCCTTCGGGTCGGCGGTAACCATCGCGCCTGTGATGCCCTGGTCGAACAGCTTCTTCACGCCATAGCCGAGAATTGAGCAATATTGAAGGTCGAATGCGCATGGATCGACACAACGGATTTCATAACCAACTTCCACAGGACGGCTCTTAATACCCAGTCCTAACATCTTCAATCTCTGTTGCAGTAACATATTGAAAATGTGAGCCTTACTGACATTGCCAAGCTCAGGATGTCCGTGCTCGTCGTAGGTGAAGTTCACGCCAGAGTGATGAATCTCCTCGTCGGTCATGAAATGGAACACGCCCTCGCTCACGCTCGCCACACCGTAGTCGATGCCCAGCATCTTACGTTTAATCATTGAGCTGATGATAAGCTTCAAAATCTTGTCGAATGTCACCTCTGTCTTGTAGAACATCTCCGGAATGATAATCATCGGGTAATGACATGCATAGCCCATTCCGAATGCGAGGTGGCCAGCCTCACGGCCCATCGCCGACACCACAAACCAGTTGCCGCTGGTGCGAGCGTCTTCATAAACAGTCTGCAAAATCTTAACACCTGCTTCTTTGGCTGAATAATAGCCGAAGGTAGGGCTGCCCTCAGGCAATGGAAGGTCATTGTCAATGGTCTTCGGCACATGGATGTTCTGCACATGCACGTTGTTCTTCATCAAGAATTTCGAGATGCGGTTAGCTGTCGAGGCAGTGTCGTCGCCGCCAATCGTCACGAGCAGGTTGACATCGTTTTTCACAAAGAAATCAACGTTAAACTCCTCGTCTTTCGGTTTGTAACGGCTCATCTGCAGTGCCGATCCGCCCATCTTCATGATCTGGTCGGCGTAGATAAAGTCGATGTCGACTGTCCTCGGGTTCGGTTTGAACAGGTTTTTATAGCCTTCATGGAGTCCGATCACGCGGAAACCGTCGTTCAAAAATGTCTTTGCCACAGTGGCGACCACCGTGTTGATGCCTGGTGCCGGACCGCCGCCGGCGAGAATTACTATTGATTTCATATCTCTTAATTTAAAAATTCAAGATTTAAAATTTAAAATTCAAAGTTGTTTCACTCCGGTCGAAATGACGGAAACAATCAACTTTGCAAAGTTACAAAAAACCTAATTCAATTCAATATTTTTTTCAAAAAAATAATCCTTTATCGTACCGAAATTTTTATTATTTTTGCAAGTTTAAAGATAATAGGCAAAAATTGATATGTATAGCTTCATTTCAGGAACCGTCGTTGAGAAGAATCCTACTTACGTAGTGCTTGATAATCAAGGCATTGGATATCTTATCAATATCACCTTGAACACTTTCACGGCCATCGGCGAGCAGCAGCACGTGAAGCTGTTTGTTCACCTCGCGATACGTGAAGACGCGCATACATTGTACGGATTTTACACCGAGAGCGAGCGCGAGCTGTTCCTCCAGCTCATCACGGTGTCGGGTGTGGGATGCAACACAGCACGCCTTATCCTATCCTCGATGACAGTGAAAGAAGCCGTCGACGCAATCGCCACCAACAACATCAGGCTGATACAAGGTGTGAAAGGCATCGGAGCCAAGACAGCACAGCGTATCGTGGTCGACCTGCACGACAAGGTCGGCAAGCTCGAGACAGGCAACGGCGAAATTTCTTCGTTCGGAAACAATACATTGAAAGATGAAGCGTTATCAGCATTAATGGTCTTAGGTTTCAGCAAGTCGAGTATCGAAAAGACGTTGGACAAACTCCTCAAACAGATGGAGAACCCTACCGTCGAAGATCTTATCAAGGAATCGCTGAGGCTTTTGTAAAAAAATTGAGATGGTTTTTAGAATAAAATATATACTTTCTATATTTTTACTCTGCTTGAGTTTTGTTGCTCTGGCGCAGGATTACGACAATCCGTTCGGCCAAGGCGACCAGACCGGTATCGTCCTGCACGACCCTGAAAACATCACCCGCACCATCGAGTATGACCCGCTCACCGGACAGTATGTCTTCGTCAGCAAAATCGGCGACTTCAAAATCAGCGACCCGGTCTACATGACACAGGAGCAGTACTCCGACTTTGTACAGAAACAGGCTGTCAGCGACTACTGGAGAGACCGTCGCGAGTCGTCGATGGGCAACAACAACGGCAACTCGCTCATCCCGCCAATCTTCATCGGAGGCAAGGTCTTTGAGAAAATCTTCGGCAGCAACACCATCGACATCAAGCTGCAAGGTTCGGCCGACGTGACATTCGGCGTAAAATACCAGCGCCGCCGCGACCCGTCACTCACCGTGGCACAGCAGCGTACCACCAACTTCGACTTCAACGAGAACATCCAGGTTTCAGCTTCCGCTAAAATCGGCGAACGCATCCAGTTCAAGATGAACTACAACACCCAGACGCAGTTTACCTTCGAAAACAAGCTCTCGCTGAAATATGAAGGCGATGAAGACGATATCCTGCAACTCCTCGAAGCCGGTAACGTCAGCATGCCGCTGCAAAGCACCTTGATCACTGGTACACAATCACTTTTCGGCTTTAAGACCAAGCTGAAATTCGGTAAGACAACGGTGACAGCCATCGCTTCATACCAAGAAAGTGAGACCCAGAACATCGCAGTGAGAGGCGGCGCACTCACTCAGGAGTTCGAACTCGAAGCCCTCGACTACGAAGAGAACCGACACTTCTTCCTCAGCCAGTATTTCCGCGACCATTACGAAGAAGCCCTCGCACAGCTGCCGACAGTGACATCCGACATCAACATCACAAAGATCGAGGTGTATGTCACCAACACCAACTCAAACTACGAAAACTGCCGTAACATCGTGGCATTCACCGACTTAGGCGAAGGCAAAGACGAGTGGATCTACAACCACGACAAGGTTCATCCGACAGGCACCGCACTCAGCGTCTTCCCTGACAACGAATCCAACGACCTCCTCACCAATATCGACACGACACAGATACGCAGCCTCAACACCGTGACGGCTTACCTCACCGGTCAAGGCTACACCTCAGGCCGTGATTTCGAGAAGATACAGAAAGCAAGAAAGCTGAGTCCTACAGAATACTCCTTCAACCGCAAGTTGGGTTTCATCACCTTGAACATCTCGCTCAACAGCAACCAGACCCTCGCCGTCGCCTACCAATACACCGTTATAGGCCACGACGAAATATTCCAGGTCGGTGAGTTCTCAGATCAAGGCATCAGAGAGCCTAACATCCTGGTAACCAAGATGTTGAAGAGTACCACAATCAACACCAAAGCCCCTATGTGGGACCTTATGATGAAGAACGTGTACAACATCCGCGCTTACCAGGTCGCCCAAACCAACTTCATGATGAACATCCTCTATCTCGGCAATGACAACGGCGTGGCGACAGGCTATTTCGCTGACGCTCCTGAAGAGATAAGAGGCTTGTCGCTCCTTAACCTCATGGGAATGGACCGTTTGAACAGCCAAAACAACCCTATCGCGGGTGGTGATGGTATGTTCGACTTTATCAACGGGGCTGCGACGGGCGGAGGTACCATCAACGCGTCGACCGGACGTATCTACTTCACCGTGCTGGAGCCTTTCGGCAAACAGATTCATGAGATTTTCAAAGACCATCCGGAGCTGTCAGAGAAATACGCCTATGACTCGTTGTACACCATGACAAAAGTGATGGCGGAGCAATATACAGATAAGAATAAGTTCCGTCTCGAAGGACGTTACACATCATCATCAGGAAGCGAGATCAACCTCAACGCACTCAACGTGCAGCCAGGCTCTGTGACAGTCACGGCAGGCGGCATCCCGTTGGTGGAAAACGTCGACTACACCGTTGACTACACCCTCGGTCGTGTGACGATTCTCAACGAGGCATTGCTCAACTCGGGTACCACCATCAACGTGTCGATGGAAAACAACACCGCATTGTCGACGATACGTAAGACATATCTCGGAGCACGTATCGAGCATGAGGTCAACCCGACATTTATCATAGGCGGTACCGTGCTGCACCTCAGCGAGCGTGCCTACACCACCAAGGTAAACTATAATGACGAGCCAATATCCAACACAATCTACGGCTTCGACATCAACTACCAGACTGAGTCACAATGGCTTACCGACGTACTCGACAAGCTGCCATTATATGAGACCAAAACAAGATCACGTATAACCGCATCAGGCGAGTTCGCCCGTTTCATACAAGGCATCAACAAGTCGCACAAACAGACTGGAACCTCATATATCGACGACTTCGAAGGCGCCAAGTCGACCATCGACATGCACCAGTGGAACTTCTGGCATCTTGCCAGCACACCGCAAGGCCAGTCGGCTCTCTTCCCTGAAGCAAGCGCAGTGGGCCTCGACTACGGCAAGAAACGTTCGAAACTGGCATGGTACACCATAGACCAATCTGTGTTCTACGACAGATACGGCAACCTGTTGCCATCAAACATCACCAATGACGAGTTGTCAGACAACCGCGTCCGTCAGGTCCTCATCACCGAGATTTATCCTAACCGTGACATACCGTCGGGCACCTCGACCAACGTGGCTGTGCTCAACCTCGCATATTACCCTAAAGAACGTGGTCCATACAACTATGATACCGACCATCTGAACCAGGACGGTACTTTCGACAACCCTGAAGATCGCTGGGGCGGTATCATGCGAGCTATAGAATCGTCGGATTTCAACTCGACCAACGTCGAATACATCGAGTTCTGGATGATGGACCCATACTACGAAGGACAAGATCAGACCAACATAGGTAAGCTGTATTTCAACCTCGGTGACGTGTCGGAAGATATTCTCCGTGATGGTCGAAAAGCCTACGAGCACGGCTTGCCGACAACAGCTACCGTCGAGAACGTCGACACCACATGGTGGGGTCGTGTGCCAACGCTGCAGGCCCTCGTCGACGCCTTCAACAGCGACCCTAACACACGTATTTATCAGGATATCGGATACGACGGCTTGAACAGTGACGACGAACGCTCGTTCTTCCAGAATTTCCTAGATATAGCACGTACACGACTCAGCACCGACGCCTTCAGCCAGCTGAACGCCGACCCGTCGTCAGATAACTATCACTATTTCCGCGGCTCCGACTACGACAATGACCCGCGATATTCAAGCATACTCGAACGTTACAAGAACTACAACGGCAACGAAGGCAACTCACCTTCCGAGACGATGTACACCGAAGATTATACAACCAACAACAGCACGCTCCCTGACGAGGAAGACATCAATGGCGACAACACCTTGAGCGAGTCGGAAAACTACTATCAGTATGTCGTCGACCTCGACCCTATGAAGATGCAGACTACCGGTCAGAACTTCATCTCTGAGATACGTGAGGCCACTATCGTGGTAGCCAACGGCGAGACACGCCGTGTGCGCTGGTACCAGTTCCGCATCCCTGTGCGTGAGCCTAGCCGCGTGGTCGGTAACATCGAAGGCTACAGCTCCATCCGCTTCATGCGTATGTTCCTCAAAGGCTTTAAAGACAACATCGTGCTGCGTTTCGCCACCCTCGACCTCGTGCGCGGCGAATGGCGTACATATACCAACTCCATCCAAGCCCCAGGCGAATATCAGCCAGGCGACCAGACCAACCACACCAGATTGGAGATGTCGGCTGTCAACGTGGAAGAAAACAGCGGCCGCCACCCTGTGCCTTACTGCATCCCTCCAGGCATCGACGTCGAGGTATACACCGGCGCCACATCGACAGTGCGTCAGAATGAACAGTCACTGCAGCTCGCAGTGAAAAACCTCGTCGACGGCGACGCACGAGCAGTATATAAGACCACCGAGTTCGACTTCCGATTCTACAAACATCTGAAGATGTTCGTCCACGCCGAGAGCATGTACGACAACGACCCTGTGTACGACAACGAGGTGACGGCATTCCTGCGCTTCGGTACCGACCTCACCGACAACTACTACGAATATGAGGTCCCACTGAAGATGACACCTTGGGGCACATCCATCACCGACGAATACGCCATCTGGCCCGAATCGAACAACTTCGACATCGACTTCGAACGTGTCGTCGAGGTGAAATCAAACCGTAACACCGCCATCGCCAACGGCAATAAAGAGGTGAAAACCAATAGGTTATACACCGAACACGACGGCAAGAACATCATCAAGGTGCTCGGTAACCCGACCATCAGTGAGGTGCGATGCATGATGATAGGTATCCGCAATCCGAAAGTCGACGGCGAGGTGGCACAAGACAAGAGCGTCATCGTGTGGGTCAACGAGCTACGAATGACCGACCTCAACAGTAACGGCGGTTACGCCGCCACCGGCCGTGTCGAGGTGTTTCTCGCCGACCTTGGACGCGTATCACTCGCAGGATCATACCAATCAGCAGGCTACGGCTCACTAGAGACCAAGATCACCGAAAACGAGATGATGGCAAACGCCTACTACAACGTCTCAACCGACCTCGACTTGGGTAAGTTTATGGCACCAGAGAAAACAGGAATGTCGGTGCCTGTCCACCTTGACCACAACAAAACCACCATCACACCGGAATACAACCCTCTCGACCCCGACGTGAAACTCAAACGCTCACTGCAAGACCTCGACAGTCGTGGCCGTGACTCACTGAACGCATTGTCGCGCGACGTCACCACACAGACCAACTTCAACGTCACCAATATGCGTAAAAATCGCGTCGGCTCAAAGAAACCGCATTTCTGGGATGTGGAGAACTTCAACGCATCATACGCCTACACCAGCCAAGAGCAGTCGAATCCTGACATGGAATACAACAACCAGAAGTCGCACCGCGGCGGCATAGGTTATACGTATACCACCAACGCCAAACCGTGGACTCCTTTCGCACAAAAGAAATGGGCCTCACCGTCATATATGCAGCTCTTCAAAGACTTCAACCTCTACTATCTGCCGAAGAGCTTCTCGTTCAACACCGAGATGTACCGCCAGATACACGCACAAAAGATGCGTAACAAGTCATCTGGACTGGTACTCACCAAGGAGACAGTGGCAAAGACCTGGGACTGGTCGCGTAACTATGACTTCCGTTACGACATGACTAAGAATCTCAACTTCACATATAACGCTACCTCGCAGGCCTACATCTACGAGCCTGTTGGCAACCCCGACCGCAACACCGACGAATGGCAAGCTAACCGCGACACCATCCGCAACGAGCTCCTTCGCTTCGGATCCATCTCACGTTTCAACCAAACGGTGAAAGTTAACTACACTATACCTATTAATAAACTGCCGTTCTGCGACTGGCTCGGCTCCACAGTGAGCTACACCGGCAACTACCGCTGGATCGCCAACTCACGCACCATGCAGAAACGACTTGGCAACACCATCGAGAACGACAATACAGTGCAGTTTACAGCAACAGCCGACCTTACCAAACTCTATAACAAGTCGGAATACCTCAAGAAACTCAACACTCCTAAGCGTAATAACAACGCTAATACCAGAACACGTGCTAAAGCACCTGAAAAGGACACTGACAGCGTCGCCAAGAAAGGCGGCGACGGCGAAGTCGGCAAGTTCATCCTCGACAATGCTGTGCGTATCCTCACCATGGTGAAGAAAGTATCGTTCTCCTATTCGAAGAGCAGCGGCGTCGGTCTGCCAGGATTCATGTATGAGCCTAACTACTTCGGACTGAACGGCGGCGCCCCTGGATGGGGCTTCGTGCTCGGTCAGAAAGACAACGTGCTCAACAACGCCATCAACAAAGGATGGCTGAGCACCGACTCCACCTTCAACCAGCCGTACACCGAACGCATGAGCAAACAGTATAACTACAAGGTAACCGCTGAGCCGTTCATCGACCTCAAGATCGAAATCACCGGAACACGCACCTATGCAGAGAACTTCTCCGAGTATTTCCGCTCCGACGAGTTCGGAATATTCCAGTTCTACACCCCTACAAACGGCGGTAACTACAGCATCTCCTATATCATGACAGGGACCTCGTTCGCCAACGGCGACAAGCTGTTCAACGACCTCCTCGCAAACCGTCATGTGGTAGCACAGCGACTTGCCGAGACCAACGCCGCATGGGTCAACATGGGCTGTCCTTATGCCTACGACGAGACCACCGGCGAGGAATATCCATATGGCTATCCGTCGTCATCACAGGATGTGCTGCTCTACTCATTCATGGCAGCCTATAGCGGCAGAAACCCAGAAAATATGTCGTTGACACTATTCCAGAAATTTGCATTGCCTAACTGGAGCATCAACTTCACAGGTCTCACCAAGATCCCTGCACTGAAGAAGACCTTCAAGAGCATCAACATCACCCACACCTATAAGTCGACATTCACCGTCTCTACCTGGGCCGCCAACGTCAACTACGACGCCAACAACCAGATGGCCGTCTACTCAGGAACAACCACGAGAATTCCAGAATACGACCTCTCACAGGTGATGATGACCGAACAGTATTCGCCTCTTCTCGGTATCAATATGACGCTGCAGAACAGCCTAGCACCTTCCATCGAATACAAAAAGACAAGAACTCTGACTCTCGGATTCAGCAATAACCAGATTACCGAAGTCAACGGTCGTGAGATAGTGATAGGCCTCGGCTATACCTTCAAAGACCTCGGATTCAACATCTCGCTGTTCGACGGCGGCAACTCCAGAAAAGTGAGCAACGACCTCAAAATCAAACTCGACATCGGATTCAGAAGAGACGTCACCATGTTGCGCAGCATCGACGAAGACAACAGCCAGGTCTCGTCAGGTCAAGATAAAATCAATGTCTACCTCACCGGCGACTACAACCTCAGCCAGCGTCTCAGCATGCAGGCATTCTTCAAATACGACATGACAAATCCGTTCATCGCCAACGCCTATAAGACAACAAACATCTTCGCTGGCATCACAGCACGCTTCAGTCTGTCACAATAAAAAAATATTTTTCGAAAATTAATTTTGATGCAATAAAAATTGTATTTTTGCAGTGGAAATTATTAAGTAAAAATTAATCTCAATTAAAAGATATGAATATTCCTACAAATTTAAAGTACACTAAGGATCACGAGTGGATCCGTTTAGAAGGCGACAATGCTTACATCGGTATCACCGACTATGCACAACACGAACTTGGCGACATCGTTTTCGTCGACGTCGACACATTGGATGAGACTCTCGAAGCTGAAGAGACTTTCGGCACCATCGAGGCAGTGAAGACATCTTCAGAGATGTTCATGCCAGTGGGCGGCAAAGTCATCGAATTCAACGAGGAACTCGCCGACGCTCCTGAGAAAGTCAACAGCGACCCATACGGTGAAGGCTGGATCATCAAAGTCGAAGTGACCAACGCAGCCGAGATGGACAACCTCCTCGATGCAGAAGGTTACAAAGCCCTTATCGGATAATTTGAAAAGTCTAATAAGACATATCTACCCCGGCTTGCTCTGCGGTATCATCATCATGGTACTAATAAGTCTGCCGGGGTCATGTTTTCCAAGAACCAGCTCTTATTGGATCTTCGTCAGACCCGATAAAGTGGTTCATGGTGTCATGTTCGCTGTCTTTACCTTTTCAATTATCTGGGGCTATCGCCATGAATACTGCGAAAAAGACAAACATTATCGCATCACCCTTCAACTGATTACATTTTCAATAGCGGTGTTTTACGCCGGACTAACAGAAGTGATACAAATATTTATCCCATACAGAGAGGGCAATTGGGGGGATTTTCTTGCAGACGTAATCGGTTGTGTATTAGGCATTTGCATATTCAAACTGATATTTATAAAAAAAATGATAAAAAAATCATCACCAATTCAATAATTTTTGCTAACTTCGCAGCGTTATTTATTTGATTAAAATTTAGCATTATGGAAATAAAAAAATCACCAAAAGCGGATCTTAACAGCAAGAAACTGACCTTCACCCTTATCGGTTTGGTTCTTTCATTGTTTATCGTATGGCGCGTGTTCGAACACAAGAGCTACGACAAACAAACCGTCGACACCTTCGCCCGTCAGGTGGAAGTGATTGAGGAAGAAATGGTTGAAATCACAAAGCAAGAGCAGCCAAAACCTCAGGTGCAGACTCCAAAACCTCAGGTAACACAAATCCAGGTGGTGGAAGATGACGTTGAGGTTGAAGATATCGATATCAACGCTGAAGTCGCACAAGACGAAGTCATCGAGGAATATGTCTACGAAGCTCCTGAAATCGAAGAAGAAGAAATCGTGGAAGAGGAGATCTTCCTCTCTGTGGAAGAGAACCCTGAGTTCCCTGGCGGACCAGCAAAACTTCTCGAATATGTCCAGAAAAACCTTAAATACCCTATGATGGCACGTGAAAGCGACATCCAAGGTAGAGTGTTCGTGGGCTTCGTCGTTGAGAAAGACGGCTCAATCTCAAACGTGAGAGTGCTCCGTGGCATCGGCGGTGGCTGCGACGAAGAAGCAGTGCGCGTCGTACAGAGCCTGCCTAAATTCAAACCAGGTAAACAACGCGGTAACCCAGTGCGTGTCCAGTACACCCTGCCTATCGTGTTCAAACTTCAGTAGTGGATACAAGAAAGTATAAACTGAAAATCTTTGGAAACAAGGAGTTACCAAGCTACCTCCTTGAAAAAAATAACGTGGTGAGGATGATACTCTTCACCACTGTTTATTCTTTGGTGTTCATCAACATCTTCCGTCCGTTCAACTCCGAGACGTGGATCCCAAACAACAATAGCACCAACTACTTCATGTACTCGTCACTCATGGTGCTCGTGGGCATGGTGGTGGTGTCAATAAGCCGCATCATCATGGGATTCGTGGTCAAAAAAGTGCAACTCACCTTCCCCGACTACGTGCTATGGCTGGTGTCCGACGCCGTCGTGGTATCACTGTTCTACGTGTTCATAGCCTATAAAGTCGGCTTCATCGACAACTTCCTGCAGGACCACCCCGAGATGACAACATGGGAGGCAATATACAACATCTTCTGGAAATCGACCGCCAACACCGTATGGATGCTCCTCATCCCATACACCATCGCCCTGCTTTTCCTTGATAATCAACACATTAAAAGCAAACTCAAAGAGATTGGCGACAGAGGAGCCGACAATAGTATAGTGCACCTTAAAGACGAAAAAGGCGAGATACGACTCTCTATCAACATCGAAAACATACTCTACGCCGAGTCAGCCGATAACTACGTGACAGTCAAATACATAAACAACGATAAAATCGTCGACTTCCTGCTTCGCACCAACCTCAAGAAGCTCTCCGACGACCTCCGCGACACCCCGATACAACGGTGCCACCGCTCGTTCATGATCAACCTGCTGCACGTAACATCACTCAAAAAAGACCAGACAGAGTTTGTCATACAATTCGACACCACCAGCATCAAAGACATCACCGTGTCGAAATCATACCAGGATTCCATTATGGAAGCTTTCACGAAATATCAGAAATAACAGGCTGTGAAACGCTTCGCCATCATATTGTTTTTTCTTTTCCTTTCCTTATCGGAATTGTGTGCCCAAATCAACCATAAGCACTATATCCTTATGGGAAAACTCGACCTCTCAAAGGAGAACTATGCGGAAGCGATTCAGAACTTCAACATCGCAGCGATAGCAAAACCAAACGATTTCGAAGCCTATTTCCTTCGCGGAATAGCGAAATACAGCCTCAACGACTACACCGGTGCCGTCGATGACTTCAGCCGGACCCTCGAGATTCACCCGCTCTATGTCAGAGCATATCATTATCGTGGTGTCGCCAACGACCGTCTGTCGAACTATGCCGATGCTATGACCGACTTCCGCAAAGCCATCAGCCTCGACCCGTTCAGCGAGGAACTGCATCTGGCAGCAGGAGCCACACTCATGCATCTCAACGACTACCCTAACGCCGTCGCCGAGTTTGATACAGCATTGATTATCAACCCAGAAAATGCCAACGCCTACATCTCACGAGGCATCGCAAAACGTTACCTCGAAGACCTCGACGGAGCACTCTCTGACATGAACAGCGCCGTGTATTACGACTACTTCAATATCGAGGCGGTGGTACGCCGCGGTATGATAGAACTCGAACGTGAGGAATACCAGTCAGCCATGGACGACTTCAACGCGGCACTACGCATGGACAACGACAACCCGCTGATTTACTTCAACAGAGCCCTCGCCTACCTCAACCTCGGCGACACTATAGCGGCACTCAACGACTACGAACGGGTCAACATCATCGACCAACGTAACGCCCTAACCTACTTCAACAGAGCCCTCGTCTACTCGATGCTGAAAGACTACGACGTCGCCCTCGCCCTGTATAACAAGGTGATTGAGATCAACCCCGACAACATCTACGGATATTTCAACCGAGGTATCCTCTATTATCAGATAAAACAGTGGGATAACGCCGAAGACGACTTCACCAAGGTCATCGAGCTCTTCCCTGATTTCATCGATGCCTGGATGAACCGCGCCGTGGTGAAATTTGAGAAAAACGACATAAAAGGCGCCGAACAAGATCAATGGCAAGCCAAACAGATAATGGCATTCGTGAGCGAAGACAAAGCCAACGTCGACTCGCTCTACAACCATTATTCCAAGATGGATTACAACAAAATCATCAGCTTTGAGTCGGACTTCGTCTCAGGCAACCGACAGAAGACACTTGTACAGTTCTCCGACATTAAAATCCAGCCTAAGGCGAGCTTCATCGTCAACATCACCGACAACAGCCGCTACTACCTCGACGCCACGCTCAGCCAGATATCGCAAAACATGCGCCTCGACGGCAAAATGGCATACGTCGAGAACGACATCCTCGACGAGAACCACAAGTCGTTCGTCAACGATCAAGTCATCAACTCTGTTGATAATCTTAACCTTAGCATTTTCCTTAACGGAATTTACAACTTCGAGATTTACAACTATCAGAAGGGCGAGAATCTGTTTGCCTCGCTCCTCGACGACCCTGTGCTAGGCGTCTATGCAGGCATCAACCTGGCGGCTCTGCAATATGCCAAAGCCGAACTCATCGTCAACGACCGCAACTACGACAACTCCATATACATCACGCAGAAACGTGCCTCTGAGATCATCACCACACAGGAAAAACCCGACTATCAGCAGTCGCTCAACACCATAACCTACGTACTCGCTCGAAACAGCCACAACCCATACGTGTGGTACAATATGGGCAACATCCACCTGCAGATGCAGGAGTTTAACAAGGCCGTCGACGACTACACCAAGGCGATACAATACGACCGCAACCTGGCCGAAGCCTACTACAATAGGGCTCTCACCCTGCTCTATCTCAATAAGAAATCACAGGCTATCAAGGATTTGAGCAAAGCCGGAGAACTCGGCATCCAAGAAGCTTACGTGGTGCTCAAACGTTTTACTGAATAAGCTGCAGCTCCTCCACTTTCGTGAATTTGTGCTCAACGCCGAACTCGTCGCCATACTCCATAACGTCGAACTCTAACACTTTCATTGTGTATACTTTAGGCACTATGCCGCCAATCTCCATCTTATATAAATGTGTGAAGACATTTTCTTCCAAAGTCCATTCAAGCTCCGTGCCCTCGTCTTCCATCACGTCGTCAGCGAGATCCCACGTGACAGCGGTGCCGTCGTCGTTGTAGCGGTAATACACCTCGTCTTCTTTCCAAAGACCTATCAGAAGGTCCTCGTCGAAGTCGTTAAACACCTCCGGCTCAAGCACTTCTGGCTCGACCCATTCCTTATGGAACCAGATGTAATAAACAGCAGTGGCCGCACCACCGAGTGCCAAAATGATAAGTATTATTATAAAAATTTTCTTTTTCATAACTGAATAACTATTTCCTAAGTTTAATGATCTTCGGTGTCTTTCCCTTAAACTGCGGCATCGTCATTCCGATACTTGCGTTGATGTAAGTAGGGTCGCACACATAATATTTCTTGCCACCATACATGAAGCCGTCGCCTTTCACGTTGGCATCGTCGCCAAACCACACCGCAGTGGCCACATGGCCTTCGTATTGCAGTCCGATGACCTTGGCATTGGTGTATTTCTGAACAAGCCAGGCAAACATCGCCGAGCGGTCTTCGCAGTCGCAATAAGGATATCCTATAACCTCTTCCGGATAGAAATATTTCTCATATCCAAACTGGTCGTCATCGGTCTTGTATTCGAAGCCTGTCTGCACGAAATGCAACAGCATCTGGATAAACTGCGTCGGGGTGTACTGGTCACGCATCTCGCTGAAGTTATCCTGCAACACCTGCTGTGCCTCGATGGCGATAGGATTGACGAAATAAATCGGGAACACCGTCATAGGCACGTCGTTAAGATAAGCCATGTGCGCCTTGTTGTATGGCAACGTCACGCTGCGTTTCTTTGTCAGATGCACCGTGCGTGTCACGTCGCATGCTCCCATGTTCAGATTCTTGGTAAAATCGAGCTTCATCTCACGTTTGTCGGCATCCTGTTTGCAGAAATCATACGAATACACGGCCTCGTTGGCCTTGCCGCCGCCGTAAACAGTGTAATACTTCACCTTTTTGGTGCCGCTTTCATCGTCTTTAAACTGGAAAAACGTGTACGAATATACCTCTTTGCTGTTGTCTAAAGCAATCAGCAGCGTGAGCTTGTCCGAGTTCTTGCCACGAGCCACACGTGTCTTGAAGTTGCCTTCGTTACGCAGCATGTAGAAGCAGAAAAGCACGCGGTCATCGATGTTGGTGAACAGCTTCTCTGAAAGGCTGCGCAACAGGCAGAAGTAGCCCCATTCGTTCAGGCCGAACTCATCGACCACGCCAGTAAGTTCGTCCCACAAAGCCTTCGTTTCCTCGCGGTTCTTTGCTATATTGGTGAAGTAATTTGCTACGTTTTTCTCATCTATGCCATTGCTCTTCGCTTTCAGCTTCTGGCTCACATGCAACGGCACCTGACGTCCGTAGAAATTCAATTTTATCTCCGTGCCGTAAGTTATAGGCGCCGGCTTCTCCTCCACATATTCTTTCACCGGCAAGTCGACAGCGCCATTCTTGTCAAGGCGGGTCTTTAACTCGTAGTTGTCGTTGTCTTTCCCTTCATACGCCACTTTCACCGCCTCAGTCACCGCAGGCAGCTCAGCCTCCTCAACGTATTTTATCTCTTTCGATTCCTCAGTCACCACATCTTGCTCCTCAACAGTATTCACTGCCACAGGCGCCTCTTCAATCTTAGGCTGCGAATACGACAGCTGCTGCTTCTTGAACTCATCGAAAAGCTCCCATTGCTTAGCCACGAAATCGGCAAACTCGGCATTCATCCTGTCGACGTAGTCCTTGTATTCCTGGCTCATATCAGATATCTTCTGCTTGTTGGCCTCCGACTTCTCCTGCATCTGCTTTTTACGCTGCTCCAAAAACTTCTGATATTCATCATCTTGCGAAAATGCCGCTATCGAAGCAAAAATAAGAATCGCTGCAAACAATAATCTCTTCATTTTTTTAATTATATTTTTTGCAAAAATAATAAAATTTCCACAAAAATATGTATCTTTGCAAAAAAATTAAGCGATGTCGTTTAAAGAGGTTTTTCAGGTATTGTCGAAAAGAAGATATATCATAGTGACGCTGCTTTTTGCAGCTGTCATTGTGTTTTTCGACCAATACAACATCTTTGAGCAAGGTCGTTCGTACCGCAAATGCCGCAAAGTGGATAGCGAGATTGAGGAGGTCAACGCCACCATCCAGCAGCAAAAGCAAACACTCAACGCCCTGCGCAACGACTCCGCCTACCTCGAAAAAGTCGCCCGCGAACAACATTTTATGAAACGCGACGACGAAGTGATTTACTATCTTGACATTAAGGAATAACAATAACAAATAATTTCAAAAAAATGAAAAAATACTTATTAACACTCGGTCTCGTGGCATTTTTGATGACATCATGCTGCGACAAACAGGAAAACAAAGAGAATTGCGAACAGAAAGAGTGCTGCAAAGATAAAAAAGAGCAGTGCGAGAAACATCATGAGTGCGACCACCACGGTGAAATGCCAGGTATGTGCCCTGAAATGATGGCATGCCAGGATGGTCTGATCAACGCCCTTGCCAACTGGGAAGACCTCGACGAAGAACAGAGAGCAGAAGCCATCAACGTGGCAAAGAAAATGGTCGAGATGAAAGCCAACATGCCAAAACCTGAGTGCGGCAAACACGAAGGTTGCAAGCATGAAGAAGGCCATAAATGCGAAGGCAACCATGAGGGCTGCAACCATCAGCATGAAGGCAACTGCAAACATGAAGAAGGCAAGAAATGCGAAGGCAATCACGAAGGATGCCAGCATCAGCATGAAGGTTGCAATCACGGTGACAAATAATTGAAAATCAAATTTTTAACTAATATAGAAATATGGCAGAAAAAAAGTTTATGACATGCGACGGTAACCAGGCTGCGGCCCATGTTGCCTACATGTTCAGTGAAGTCGCTGCTATCTACCCTATCACCCCGTCATCACCAATGGCAGAGTATATCGACGAATGGGCAGCTAAAGGTCAGAAAAACATCTTCGGCGACACAGTGAAAGTCGTTGAAATGCAGTCAGAAGCTGGTGCCGCCGGCGCAGTCCACGGCTCATTGCAAGCTGGTGCCTTGACCACCACATACACAGCATCACAGGGCTTATTGCTGATGATCCCTAACATGTACAAAATCGCCGGCGAGTTGCTCCCAGGCGTGTTCCACGTCTCAGCACGTGCCCTCGCAGCACAGGCTCTTTCAATCTTCGGTGACCACGCCGACGTGATGAGCGCACGCCAGACAGGCTTCGCAATGCTCGCCACAAGCTCAGTGCAGGAAATCATGGACCTCGCTCCAGTGGCACACCTCGCAGCTATCGAAGGCCGCGTGCCATTCGTCCACTTCTTCGACGGATTCCGCACATCACACGAGATCCAGAAAGTTGAAGCAGCCGACATGGAGAAACTCCGTAAGCTCGTCAACTACAAGGCTTTGAAGGAATATCGCGACAGAGCTCTCAACCCAGAGCATCCTGTGACACGCGGTACAGCCCAGAACCCTGACATCTACTTCCAGACAAGAGAGTTGCAGAACAAATACTACGACGCTCTTCCTGACATCGTAGCAAAATATATGAAACAGCTGAGCAAGATCACTGGTCGTGAATATGCTCCATTC
>JAGCPH010000017.1 GCA_017645275.1 Bacteroidales bacterium
AAATGGTGAAACTGTTGAAGTTGCAATGCCTGTCGATGCAATACTTTGGTCGCCGGATAATCCTTTCCTTTACGGTGTAGACGTGTCTGTGTATAAGGGGAATAAGCTTGTTGATTATGTTATCAGTTACTTCGCGATGCGCAAATTCAGCACCGAGAAAGACGAAAATGGCATCGTGCGACTGATGCTCAACAACGAGCCGGTTTTCATGTTCGGTCCGCTCGACCAAGGCTGGTGGTGTGACGGACTCTACACCGCTCCATGTGATGAGGCTTTGAAATACGACATCCAGAAGACAAAAGACTTCGGCTTTAATATGATTCGCAAGCACGTGAAAGTGGAGCCTGCGCGATGGTACTACTGGTGCGACCATCTCGGACTCATCGTATGGCAGGATATGCCTTCGGGCGGAAAAGGTCCTGGCTGGGTTACAGACAGATATTTCGAGGGCTCGCTGAGTGAACGCACACCAGAATCGGAGGCTACATACAAAAAAGAATGGAAAGAAATCATCGATTATCTCTATTCGGTGCCTTCAATCGGCGTTTGGGTGCCGTTTAACGAGTCGTGGGGACAGTTCAAGACCCCTGAAATCGTTGAATGGACCAAGAGTTACGACCCGTCACGCTTAGTGAATCCTGCATCTGGCGGCAACCACTATCCGGTAGGCGATATCCTCGACATTCACAACTATCCCGACCCTGAGATGTATTTCTACGAACCTGAAAGAGTCACTGTTTTGGGCGAATATGGCGGAATCGGCAGAAAAATCGAAGGTCACACATGGGTAAAAGACCAGGGTTGGGGCTATGTTGAATATGATTCAGAAGAAAAAGTCACCGACACCTACGTGGAATACGCCAACAAACTACTAGAACTCATTCCACAAGGCTTCTCGGCAGCTGTTTACACCCAGACCACTGACTGCGAGGTCGAGCTCAATGGCCTGATGACGTACGATAGGGCGGTGGTGAAGATGAACGAACAGCGGATTCGTGAGATAAACCTGAAGATTTCCAACTACTTCAAGAAATAAAAAAAGGACGGTTAAGCCGTCCTTTTTTGCTTTAATACACGCCGTGTATTAGTCCTCAACGATAGCTTCGTTAGGGCAAACGCTTGCGCATGTGCCGCATGAAACGCAGTTATCAGCGTTGATTGAATAGATGCTACCTTCTGAAATAGCGCCGACTGGGCACTCGTCGATGCAAGTACCGCATGCTACACAGCTGTCTAAAATTTTGTATGCCATAATTATAATTAGTTTAGAAAATTTTTGCAAAGATATAGGTTTTTCCAATACGCAACAACATTTTGAAAAAATATTTTTTTTTGCTTTTTTATTAGAAAATATATGCTTACTTTTGCAAAATAATTAAGAGAGTATCTCTAAACTGGTTGAAAATTATATAAGTTATTAAAATACAATAAATTAAATTCATTTTCTTATGGCTAACAGAACAAAAGTTGTAGAACTTGAACACGTAGTTATCCGTTTTGCGGGTGACTCTGGCGACGGTATGCAGCTGACAGGAAACCTGTTTTCCGATTCAACAGCTCTGGCAGGCAACGATTTTGCCACCTTTCCAGACTATCCGGGCGAGATTCGTCCACCACAAGGCACTGTATCAGGCGTCTCCGGATTCCAAGTCCATTTCGGTCACAAACCGGTTCACACCACAGGCGACCTCTGCGATGTGCTCGTCGCAATGAACCCTGCCTCTATCAAGGCTAACATGCGCTGGCTCAAACCTGGCACAACAATCATCTTCGACGTCGACTCGATGAACGACAAGGCTCTCGAGAAGGCTGGTTACACAGCTGACCCGACAACAGATGACACCCTCAGCCAGTATAAAGTCGTCAAAGCTCCTATCACATCAATGACACTCGAGGCTTTGAAAGATTTCGGCTGGGACCGCAAAGCCATGCTCAAGTCAAAGAATATGTTCGCTCTCGGTATCGTAATGTATCTCTTCAACCGCGATATCACCATGTTGAACGCATATTTCAACAACAAATTCAAGAATAAACCTGAAGTTATCAAGGCAAACCAGACTGTCGTCGCAGCAGGTTACAGCTACGCTGACACAATGGAAATCTTCGCCAACACATATCGTATCGAGCCTGCAAACCTTCCTAAGGGCAAATACCGTGACATCACAGGTAACGTCGCTACAGCATGGGGTTTGATGGCAGCTGCCGAGAAGTCGGGCCGTCAGATTTTCTGCGGTTCATATCCTATCACTCCGGCAACCGATATCCTTGCAGAGTTGGTGAAATATAAGAACTTGAAAGTCAAGGCTTTCCAGGCTGAAGACGAGATTGCAGGTATCTGCTCGTCACTTGGTGCCTCATTCGCAGGCTGCCTCGCAGTGACCACAACATCAGGTCCTGGTCTCTCATTGAAGTCAGAAGCCCTTGGCCTCGCAGTCATGACAGAGCTTCCGCTCGTCCTCGTCGACGTTCAGCGTGGCGGTCCTTCAACAGGTCTTCCAACCAAGGCTGAGCAGAGCGACCTCATGCAGGCTATCTATGGCCGTAACGGCGATGCTCCTCTTATCGTCATGGCAGCACGCAGCTCGTCAGACTGCTTCTATGCAGCATACGAAGCCGCTAAGTTGGCTATGGAGCACATGACACCTGTCATCCTCCTTACCGACGGTTCACTCGGTAACGGTTCTGAGATCCTCCGCATCCCAAGAGTCGCCGACCTCCCATCAATCGTTCCGCCAATAGCTAAGGCAAACGACCCAGAGTGGCAGCCTTACAAACGCGATGAGGAAAAACTTCGCAGAGAGTGGGCTATCCCAGGAACAGAAGGTCTCCGTCACCGTATCAGCGGTCTTGAGAAGGCCAACGGCAGCGGTAACCTCTCACTCGACCCGAAGAACCACCAGCTCATGGTCGAACTCCGTGAAGAGAAAGTACAGCGCGTCGCCAACTTCATCCCTGAACAGGAAATCACTGGCGATCCTAACGCTGACCTCCTTGTGGTAAGCTGGGGCGGCACATACGGCGTTGTCCTCTCAGTCGTCGAGAAGATGCTCGAAGAAGGCAAATCAGTCGCTCATGCGCACTTCCGCCACATCATGCCTCTGCCAAAGAACACTAAAGAGGTGTTGAGCGGTCACAAGAAGATTTTGGTCTGTGAAAACAACAACGGTCAGTTTGTGAACTACCTCAGAGAGAAGATGCCTGACTTCAAATACGAGCAGTATAACAAGATTCAGGGTCTCCCATTCCTCACAGCAGAGTTAGAAAATAAGTTTAATGACCTTTTAAAATAAGATTGCTATGGAAAACACAAATATGAATAATCAGGTTATTAATCTTACTAAAGAAGATTTCGTTAACGATCAGATAGTGAAATGGTGCCCAGGCTGCGGCGACCACGCTATTTTGAAGGTTTTGCAGGACGTGTTCCCGAAACTCGGCAAGAAAAAAGAAGACATCGCTGTCATCTCGGGTATCGGTTGCTCATCACGTTTCCCGCACTATATGAACACCTACGGATTCCACAGCATCCACGGCCGCGCTTGCGCTATCGCAACAGGTGTGAAGCTCGCAAATCCTAACCTCTCGGTGTGGATCATCACTGGTGACGGCGACTGCACAGCTATCGGTGGTAACCACTTCATCCACGCTGTCCGCCGTAACATGGACATGAACCTCCTTCTGTTCAACAACCGTATCTACGGTATGACAAAAGGCCAGTTCTCACCATGTACTTTCCGTGGCACAGTCACAAAGACATCTCCACAAGGTACTTACGAAGACCCGTTCAACGTTGGTGAACTCGTCATCGGTGCGGGCGGCAAGTTCTTCGCCCGTGGCGTTGATATCAACACCAAGGAACTCGAAGATATCTGCATGAGAGCTAAGAATCACGACGGTATGTCGGTCATCGAGGTGCTCCAGAATTGTATGATCTTCTCGAACGGCGTTCACGAAAACATCACAGGCAAGGACGTCCGCGACGACATGCAGGTGAAGTGCGAACATGGCAAACCACTCATCTTCGGTAAAGACAGAAATAAAGGTCTCCGTCTCAACGGAACAACACTCGAAGTCGTCACAATCGGCGAAAACGGCATCACGGAAAAGGATATCCTCGTTCACAACGAGAAAGAAGAGAACACTGGTATCCACATGATGCTCGCCCACATGATGCCTCCAGCGTTCCCAGTAGCTATCGGCGTTATCCGCAATGTGGAAGCTCCGACCTACGACGACTGCCTCATCGATGTCATCGACCGCGAGTCAGCTAAGTCAAACATCAAAACCGTTGACGACCTGCTCAACAGCGGCACAACTTGGGATATTAAGTAATATCGCTAGTTGAATCACAGTAAAGATGCGATTCATCGCATCTTATAACGAAAAATGAAAAAATCCCGCCCACATGACGGGATTTTTTTTATTTTTGCGGTATGAAAATGTCATTTAAACCCGGAACAATGCTTTATCCGTTACCGGTGGTAATGGTCTCATGCGGCGATAGCCCAGAGAATTATAATATCATCACGGTGGCGTGGACTGGAATTATATGCTCTGACCCGCCGATGTGCTATATCTCGGTAAGAAAAGAGCGTCATTCACATGCTATTATCTCTAAAAATAAGGAATTTGTGATAAATCTCACCACTGAAGCCCTCGCGAAAGCCACCGACTGGTGCGGGGTGCGCTCAGGAAGAGACTACAATAAGTTCAAAGAGATGCATCTGCACACCGAGCCTGCTCAAATTGTGAAAGCACCTCTAATAAAGGAATCGCCGCTTAATATTGAGTGTAAGGTAGTGGAAATCAAACAATTGGGCACTCACGATATGTTTATGGCTGAAGTTGTGGCTGTCAATGGTGATGAGAAATATTTCGACCCGAGCACAGGGCTTTTCCAGCTCAATCAGGCTGATTTAATAACCTATTCGCACGGAAAATACTACTCATTAGGCGAAAAAATCGGAAAATTTGGCTTTTCAGTGCAAAAAAAGAGGTGATTTGTTGCGCATATTGTGATAGTTTTATAATTTTGCGGTAGAATTAACACTAAAATATTACTATTATGAAAAAAATTGTCCTTTTTACTCTGATTGCGTTGAGCTTTTGCTTGCAAGCACAAAACGATTGCGAGGCTCCAACTAATCTTAAAATAATAAACAATGGTGACAGGTTTAGCCTTTCTTGGGATGGACCTGAAAACGTCGTGAATTATCAACTGTTTTGGCAAAAAGTCCCTGAGACCCAGTTCTTTTATAATACCGAGACGACTGAAACCTATATCGACACACTGCCATTTAGAGGGAGTTTCACGAATGGCTATTATCTTGTTTCGCAGTGTGAGGATGGCTCCGAATATATTTCGGATACCGTATATGCCCTGGGCAAAACCGCTTTGGATTATACTTTGGTGGATTGTCATGGTAACGAGCATCGTGTTTACGATATTCTTGACCGCGGACAATATATCTTTATTACCTGTTTCATTTACGGGTATGACGGATGCCGCGAAATTATGCCGTATATTGAAGAGGCATATAGGTATTCTGGATGCAATACAGGTGACGTCTTTTTTATGGAGCTTTCCATACAAGACCATAATGATAAGTGCCTGCTTTGGGAGGAGGAATTTGGCGTGGAATATCCTACCATAGGGATGGATGGCGGAAGTCAGGAGTTCACTTGGATGTATGGGATCAATAATCAACCTAGTTATGCCATTATCGCTCCAGATCACACTATAGCTTATACGACAGGATTAAACAACTTCTATATAGAAAGTTTCCAGTCCATTAAGGATGCCTTCGACTTGTTTGGGATAGAGAAGCATCAATGCGATAATGTTGTTGGTGGTTGCGATGCCCCTACGAATCTTAATATCACGAACAATGAAGGCAGGTTGAGCCTTTCGTGGGATGGACCTGAAAACGCCGTGAATTATCAATTGTATTGGTGTAAATCTACAGCCTATGGATTACCATTTTATTATTATCCCTATGTCGAGATAACGGGAACCTATATTGAATCGTTGCCTTATATGGCGGCTGAGCCTAATGGCTATTATGTTGTTTCTCAATGTGCTGATGGTTCTGAAAGCATATCGGATACAATAACTGTTCCTGCCAATATCGCACTTGATTATTCTTTGGTGGATTGTCATGGAAACCCAGTACGTATTTTCGATATTCTTGACCGTGGACAATATATTTTCATTGATGTCTTCTTTTGGCATTGTGATGGATGCCGAAAGATTATGCCTTATGTTGAAGAAGCATACACTTATTATGGATGCAATAGGGGTGACGTGTTTTTTATGGAGATTACCAATCAGGATCATGATGACAAGTGCCTGCTTTGGGAGGAGGAATTTGATGTGCAATATCCCACTATTGGATTGGATGGAGGTAGCTTTGACTACATGAATTTGTATGGAATCAATATGTACCCTAGTTTTATAATTATCTCCCCAGATCATACTATAGTTTATTCAACACATAACGACCTCTTCATGATTACTAGCTTCCAATCCATCAAAGATGTATTTGACTTGTTTGGGATAGAGGAGCACCCGTGTGATTTTTCGGTTGATGAGGAAAATGTTATGAGTATCGATGTGTTCCCTAATCCAGCCGATGGTTTTGTGACGCTTACAACGGAAGGTCAATGCGTTATACAGGTTTATAACGCCATGGGTCAGATTGTGGATTCCTTCGTAGCTGAAAATGAACAAGTTCAGCTGGTAACAGAGCATTATCCCAATGGTTTGTATTTTGTGCAGATGGATGGAAAAGGATATGGACGGTTTGTCGTAAGTCATTGATAATTATATGGATTACATTAAAGTTAAAGGATTACAAAAAGACGAGGTTATCGGTCTAGTGAAAGAATGGATTAAGTTATATCCTCATTCTTTCAACCCAGAGGTGAATTTTTGGTTTTACGAACTTGCTGATAATCAGGTTATTATCGGTTTGCACGACGATTTGAGTACCTTGGCGGTGAGCCTTCTGGTGATCTATCTCACCTCGGCTTTGAAAGACACTTCTGAGACTGAAAATGTGGTGGCTTACCTCACCGTTGACGACAACGAGATACTTCTGAAGCAGAACTATGGCCGTCGTGCCAAGATAGTGGCAAAAGGCACCGATGATGACAACACAGGCGTGATAATCCTGCTTGAAAACAACTATTGCGTTGACTATTATTTCCGTGGCAAGGCACATCAGGTGAAGAACCATGACCTCGTTTTTGAGGAGCCTAACGATGTGGAAGGCATTGAGAATGCTGCGAAAGAAGAGATCTTTGTCGGCGATGTTATTCCGAAGAAAAAGATTGAGCGTTCACTTGAACCGGACGCCGAGCCATGGCAGAAACTGATGTGGTACGCCATCTGCACCGCAGTCGGCCTAGGCATCGGATTCCTGCTGGTTTATTTGTATTTCTAATTGTCATGCTGACCAAGTTCCAAAACTATATCACCGAGCAACACCTTATTAATAAAGGTGACCGCATCCTCGTTGCCTTGAGTGGCGGCGTCGACTCGATGGTGTTGGCGGAACTTCTACGGCAATGCGGTTATAACATCACCTTTGCGCACTGCAATTTTCATCTGCGCGGCAAAGAATCTGACGGTGACGAACAATTCGTCCGTGAATACGCCGAAAGGGTAGGAGTGAAGCTCTTTGTCCGCCAATTCGATACCTTGGAATACGTTGAAACACAGAAGGTTTCCGTCGAGATGGCCGCTCGTGAACTGCGCTACGCATGGTTTAACGATATGATCAATGCCAGCGGACAACTGCTTGCATTGGCGCACCACGCCGACGACCAGATAGAGACATTTTTTATCAACCTTATGCGTGGCTCCGGCATTAAAGGCTTGAAAGCCATGCAGCCTTGTAACGGATTGTATATCAGGCCTTTACTATGGGCTTCACGTGAAGAAATCAAACAATTTGCGATTGAAAACGGTATCCAGTGGCGCGAAGACAGCACCAACAACGACACCGTTTATCTAAGAAATAAAATCCGTCACGATCTGATGCCTGTTTTCGACAGTATCAAACCTGAGGCGCGAGAGAAGATTCTTGAATCGGTCAATCATTTAGCCTCTGAAAATCAATTATATAGAGAACTTTTAAAGGAAAAACTTTCCCAAATCGAGACCGTCGACGGCGTTCTTCACAGCATTCCAAAACGTCATTTCGACCGACAATTATTATTTGAATGGCTGCGTCCATTCGGTTTCTCCTTCTCCCAATGCGAATCAATCCTCTCATCTCTGGATTCTGAACCTGGTAAAGAATTCTATTCTACTAATTATCAATTGGTTATCGAAAAAAACACCATCGATATTTTCCCGATCGAATTGACAGATAACCTTCTTACACCAGGTTTGTCGTATTCTAAACTACCTGTAAGGACAACGCATGCGTTGTCCCTACTGATAACGGATAACCCCAATATTGCCCAATTGGATTTCGATAAGCTTAAGTTCCCGCTGCGTGTCCGTCATTGGTGGCATGGCGACCGCTTCCATCCGCTGGGGCTGAAAGGTACAAAACTTGTCTCAGATTTCTTCAACGATAACGGTTTCACAACTTTCCAGAAACGAAACACTCAGATTTTGACTGATGCTGAAGGCGAAATTGTGTGGATTGTAGGCCATCGTATCGATGACAGATTCAAGATTACTGATAAAACAAAAACTATTTATGAAATAAAATTTGGAGATTAAAAATAATTTCCATATCTTTGTAGCTTGTATTGAATATACGAGAATTAAAATTAAATCATTGATAATCAATTAACTATGAAAAAGCTTAAATTGTTTTTCGCTTTAATTATTGCGTTTATAGTGCCATTGACATCATTTGGCCAGGTCTATGACCCGGTGCATTGGAGTTTTTCGGCTGAATCGTTAGGCGACAATGTGTATAATGTGATTTTCCGGGCTGACATTGAGGCCGGATGGCATATTTATTCGCAAAAACTGGATAACGACGGTCCTGTTCCGACATCGTTCCTCTTCACTGAAAATGCTGACTATGAGCTAATCGGTGAGGTTATGGAAGGTCCGGCTATCGTGCATTATGACAAGGCTTTTGAGATGGATCTGAAGTATTTTGAGAAAGAGGCAATCTTCACTCAGAAGGTGAAAGTCCTTGGTAAAGAGCCAGTTGCACTGAAAGGCGAGTTGGAATATATGGTTTGCAACGATGGAATGTGTCTGCCACCTACACCAGTGGAGTTCGACATAAACCTCGATAATGGCGCTAGCGCTAATGCCGACACAGAAAAAGAAGCCGGCGACAGCCTTCTCTCGATGATTCTTCAAGCCATCCTGTGGGGCTTGGCGGCATTGCTCACCCCATGCGTCTTCCCGATGATCCCGATGACGGTGTCGTTCTTCCTGCATGGCAGCGAGAACAAGGCGGCTGGCCGCTTCAAAGCCATTATGTACTTCATTTTCATAGTGTTGCTTTACACCTTGCCAATCGCAATCATCATCATGGTGACATGGATCTTCGGAGGCGACAGCGTTACTGGCGACATATTCAATTGGTTGTCAACACATTGGCTCCCGAATATCATCTTCTTCCTGGTGTTTATGGTGTTTGCTGCGTCGTTCTTCGGAGCCTTCGAAATCGTGCTCCCAAGCAGCTTGGTCAACAAATCGGATGCCAACTCCGAGAAGAAAGGTCTCGCCGGCGTGTTTTTCATGGCATTGACACTCGTTTTGGTGTCATTTGCTTGCACAGGTCCTATCGTTGGTACAGTGCTCATCAAGTCGACATCGGGTGAGTTCTGGACTCCGATTCTCACTATGTTCTGCTACGCCTGCACATTCGCATTGCCTTTCGCATTGTTCGCTTTGTTCCCGTCTATGCTGAAAAACCTGCCAAAGAGCGGCGGCTGGCTCAACACAGTGAAGGTTATCCTCGGTTTCGTCGAGGTCGCACTAGGATTCAAGTTCTTGAGCGTCGCCGACCAGACATACCACTGGCATCTGCTCGACCGCGAGGTCTATCTCGGCATCTGGATAGTGTGCTTCGCAATGCTCGGTTTCTATCTCCTTGGCAAAATCAGATTCAAAAACGATGACCCTGTCGAGACTATCGGCGTGGGACGTTTGATATTGAGTATCATTACCTTTACGTTTGTGGTTTATATGATTCCAGGCATGTGGGGCGCTCCTCTGAAGGCTCTCTCGGGCTATCTGCCACCACAACAGACTCTTGATTTCGACCTCAAACGTATCAATCAGGAGAATGCCGATAAGGTTATCGAATATATCCAGCAAAATGTGGTGACTGCTCCTGCTGTACAACAAGAGCAAAGATCAGCGCAGCCTACTGCCGAGCTCTGCGAGTCACCGCGTTTCAACGATATCTTCCATCTGCCTCACGGATTGAAAGGTTACTTCGACTACGAGCAGGCTCTCGCTTGCGCAAAAGCACAAAACAAGCCTCTTTACGTCGATTTCACTGGTCATGGATGCGTCAACTGCCGTGAGATGGAGGCTAACGTTTGGAGCGATCCACGTGTTTTGAAGATGTTGCGTGAAGACTATATCATAGTGGCACTTTACGTCGATGACAAGACCAAACTCCCTGAAGAAGAATGGGTTATGGGCGGCGACGGTAAGATGAAGAAGACCATCGGACGCAAATATGCCGACTTCCAGATCTCGAAATTCGGCACCAACGCCCAGCCATATTACTGCCTCATGGGTCATAACGGCGAGCTCCTCCACGAGCCACGCGCCTACAACCTCGACAAAGACGGCTTCGTCCAGTTCCTCAAGGAAGGACTTGAAAACTTTAAAAACGGGGTTTCGGTAAAGAATATCAATGAATAAAAAAAAGACGGCGTTAAGCCGTCTTTTTTTATTATTTCTTCCCAGCAAAATGCTGATAGAACTGGATAATTGTCTCGATTCCTTTGAAGAAATGATCAACTCGGTAGTTTTCGTTTGGTGAGTGGATGGCATCTTCGCCAAGGCCGAAGCCCATCAAGATTGACTTGATTCCTAACACCTTCTCAAATCTTGCGATGATCGGGATGGAACCTCCGCTTCTCATCGGGATTGGCACCTTGCCGAAGGTGTCGAAATATGCTTGTTCTGCCGCTTTGTATGGCGGATACTCAACTGGGCAGCCATAAGCCTCGCCACCATGCAGCGTTGTCACCTTAACTGTCACATAATCAGGAGCTATGCTCTCGAAATACTCTTTGAACAGCTTGCCAATCTTCTCGTGGTCTTGGTTAGGCACCAAACGGCACGAAATCTTGGCATATGCTTTTGATGGGAGCACTGTCTTTGAGCCTTCGCCAGTGTAACCGCCCCAAATGCCGCATAAATCGAATGTCGGACGGATACCTGTTCTTTCAATTTTAGTGTATCCTTCTTCGCCACGTAATGCCTTGACACCCAACGATTTCTTGAATTCTTCCTCGTTGTAAGGTGCCTTGTTGAGCATCTCACGCTCTCTTGCCGATGACTCTACTACATCGTCATAGAAATGAGGGATTGTGATGTGGTTGTTCTTGTCCATCACGCCAGCCACCATCTCGCACAAGGTGTTGATAGGGTTGGCGACAGCGCCACCGAACAATCCTGAGTGCAGGTCGGCGTTCGGGCCGGTGACTTCCACTTCCCAGTATGCCAAGCCTCTTAACCCAGTCGTGATTGACGGTGTGTCGTGCGAAATCATGCTGGTGTCCGAAACCAAGATGATGTCAGCTTTTACAAGGTCTTTGTATTCCTCAATCCACTTCGAGAGGCTGCCTGAGCCTATCTCTTCCTCGCCCTCAAGCATGAATTTCACGTTGCATGGGAGGGTGCCGGTCTTCATCATCGTCTCAAACGCCTTGGCGTGCATGAAAGCCTGTCCTTTGTCGTCGTCAGCGCCGCGTGCCCAAATCTTGCCATCTTTGATGACTGGCTCAAACGGGTCGGTGTTCCACAGTTCGATAGGGTCGACTGGCATCACGTCGTAGTGACCGTAAACCAATATCGTGCGCAGTTTTGGGTCGATGATCTTCTCGCCGTAAACAATAGGGTTGCCTTCTGTTGGCATCACCTCGGCCTTGTCGGCGCCGGCTGCCAAGATGCTGTCTCTCCAATACTCAGCAGCCTTGATCATGTCAGGCTTATGTGCTGATTCCGAGCTGATTGAAGGTATTCTGATCAGCCCGAATAACTCTTCCAAAAAACGTTTTTCGTTTTCCTTGATGTAATTCTTTACTGTTTCCATATTTATTTCTGTTTGTAATATTTCAAAATCATTTCATTTCCATCAAACTCCGCGTAAGTGTAATCCCAGATCCAGTTTCCAACCACCGTTGTCACTGCGTGATCGCCAGTTTTGTACTGCATAGGCCTGTGCTGGTGTCCGAACACAAAGAAATCAATTGTAGGGTCTTTCTCATACTCAGCCTTCGCATATTTGTATAGTCGAGTGTTCTCCACGTCTTTGTAGAAATTGCCCTCCGATTCTTTCTTTAGCTTCTTAACTCTGTGATTATGAGACCATTTCAGCGCTACTCTTATTCCGAAATCGGGGTGCACATGACGGAAACACCATTGCAAGAACCTGTTTTCGAACACGCTTTTCAGGAATTTGTATCCGTTGTCGCCCTCGCCGCGGCCGTCGCCATGCACCATGAAGAATTTCTTGCCCTTGAGCATCATTACCACTGGCTCTCTATGCACTTGAATACCAATCTCTTCCTGAAGATACGAGAATGTCCAGAGGTCGTGGTTGCCTGCAAAAAGATGCACTGGGATGCCGCTGTCGATGAAATCGGCAAGCTTTCCAAGCAAGCGCACATGGCCACGCGGAATCACCGTTTTGTATTCGTACCAGAAGTCAAACAGGTCGCCCATCAGAAACAGCTCCTCGCACGATTCTTTGATGGAGTCGAAGAATTCGAGAAGCATCTTCTCACGCCTCTGGCTGTCTTCCAAGGTGGGTACCCCGAGATGGAAATCTGTTACGAAGTAAATCATATCACGTTGATTATCAGAATTCTACTTCATCCAAGCGGTTGAACATCTCTCTCAAGATAGCTGTCATCTTCGGCTCTGCGATGTTGGCAGCGTTGAGCACCAGTTCGTGTGTCACTTTCTCTGCCACATCCATTCCCCCAAGGTCGGTGATGACCGAAACGGCGAACACTGGAAGTCCGCAGTGGCGTGCCACGATAACCTCAGGCACCGTTGACATGCCCACGCAGTCGCCACCGATGGCGCGGTAATACTTGTATTCCGCTGGAGTCTCGTAGCTCGGACCCGTGTCGCCGACGTAAACGCCGTGTTGCACATAGATGTTCAGCTCGTCAGCAACCTTGTCGGCCAACGCCAGCAGATTCTTGTTGTATGCCTCGCTCATATCAGGGAAACGTGTTCCGATACGCTCGTCGTTGTTGCCAATCAACGGGTTAGGCAGCAGGTTGATGTGGTCGGTGATGAACATGATGTCGCTCACGTTGAAATTAGGGTTGATGCCGCCGCTGGCGTTTGAAAGCACTAACAGTCTGATTCCCAAGAACTTAAACACTCTGATTGGGAATGTAACTTCAGCAGTGCTATAGCCTTCATAATAATGGAAACGGCCTTGCATTGCCACCACTTTTCTGCCGTTCAGCGTACCAAAAATCAGTTTTCCTTTATGACCTTTCACCGTCGATACAGGGAAGTTGACAATCTCTGAATATGGTATAGCGATTTGATTCTCAATGACATCTGTCAATCCGCCTAATCCAGAGCCTAAAACAATACCCACCTCGGGTTCAAAACCATTTGTCTTCGATTTTAAAAAATCGACTGTCTCAAGAATTTTTTCGTACATAGTCTATTATCAAATTATTAAATATTTCTTCTTCATTTTTGTCGTTGAAACGCACCTCAATCGGGATTGTGAAAAGCGGCACGTCTTCAAACTTATTCATATATGATGCTTTTGTCAGTCGCATCAGGTCTTTTTCAGTAGTTACAATGATTTTGTTTTTGCCAATCACGTTGTTGAAACCATCAATAATCGTATTTATATCTTCATCTGTGAAGCAATGATGGTCGTCGTAGTAATTGGTAATCAATGTGTTGTATTTTCTTTTCAGATGATCTTCAAGAGGGTAAGGATTGGCTATGCCGCAAAACAGATACACCGACTTTATGTCTTGCAGATTTGTGGCTCTGGCAGTACCGGTTATAGGTGTAAGGTCTTGAAAATCAATATATGTGAAGAAAACTTTCTGATAAGGTTTCGCCTCCAGAATGTTTATCATATCACGCTTGTCGTATGGCAGCAGTACTCTCGGCGATTTCGTAACTAAAAGAATATCAGCGCGTTTGGCTGCACTTTTCACATCACGAAGCCTGCCTGCCGGCAAAAGCATGTCTTTCTTGTAAATATTGTAATATTCTGTAAGCAGGATGTTTAGTCCTGGCTTTATCTTCCTATGTTGGTACGCGTCGTCAAGGAGTATCACGTCGGTGTCCGGAGCAGAAGCCATCAGATTTTCTACGCCTTCACAACGGTTTTCATCGACAACAACATTAATGTCGTTGAATTTCGAATGATATAGCAACGGTTCGTCACCAATTTCCTCATAGCCGGTGTCAGGTTTTGCAAGGACATAACCTTTTGTCTTTCTGCCGTAACCTCTGCTCAGCACCGCCACATTGAATTGGTCTTTCAAAATACGTATAAGATATTCAGTATGAGGCGTTTTGCCTGTTCCGCCAAGGGCCAGATTGCCGACACAAATCGTCGGGACGCTGAAGCTTTTCGACTTCAGTATGCCCCAATCGAACAGCTTATGGCGTATGTGCAACACAATCGCGTAAAGCCATGATATCGGTGCCAGCAGAATCTTCATTGATACTTTTTTATTTAAACGTACAAATTTACAAAAAATTTTTAATATCAGGCGGTATTATTAAGAAATTTATTATTTTAGCGAAAAATTTTTTCGATGAATAAAGTCAAAGATATTATTGGATGCATCACCGACATCGCTCCGCTGCATTGGCAGGAGTCGTGGGATAATGCCGGACTTTTGGTTGGTGACGCTAATATGCAGGTCGATAAAGCCCTTGTGACTCTTGACGTTACAGAGCCTGTCATCGATGAGGCAATAGAAAAAGGTTTTCACCTCGTGATAAGCCATCACCCATTGATTTACAAGCCATTAAAGCATCTCCTTCCGGAAAACACCATAGAGCGCACCATCATGAAGGCGATAAAACACGATATTGCGATAGCGTGCATGCACACCAACCTCGATAACAGCTATCTCGGTGTGAGCAAATGGCTTGCCGACCAGCTGGGACTGAAAAACCAGACGATTCTGGAGCCCATGAAGGTGGAGGAGGACGTGCTGACAGGCGGCGGCATGGTTGGCGAACTCGAAAATGCGATGGACGAGAAAGATTTCCTCGCCATGGTGAAGAATAATCTCAACGCCAAGGCTCTCCGCCATTCCGATATGCTTGGTAAAAAAATCAAAAAAGTGGCAGTCTGCGGAGGCTCGGGATTTTTCTTGCTGGATAACGTAAAACGTTGTGGTGCAGACGCTTACATTACTGGTGACGTGAAATATCACGACTTTTTCGAGGCCGACGGCAAGCTTCTTCTTGTAGATGCCGGACACTATGAGACCGAACAATTTACAAAAAAATTAATTGCTGATGTAATTATTAAAAAATTTTGTAACTTTGCAGTTTCAATTTCGAGCGTGAATACTAACTCGATAAATTATTTTGTATAAATATAAAACTTAACATAAATGTCTGATAATCAGGAAATTAAGCTCAACGAAGAAGAACAGATCGAAGTTACCGTTGAAAGAAAGTTGGTTGCACTTTACACACTGCAACAGATTGATTCCAAGATAGATAGAATCCGCATCGTGCGCGGCGAGTTGCCTGAGGCTGTTCAGGACCTCGAAGACGAAGTGGCTGGTCTCGAGACACGTATCGAGAATTACAACGCCGACCTGAAGAAGTTCAACACCGACGTCACCAACTACAAGATTAAGATCAAAGAGACACAGGCTTTGATTAAGAAATACGAGGAACAGCAGAACCAGGTGCGTAACAGCCGTGAATACGATTCTTTGACAAAAGAGGCTGAGTATCAATCACTTGAGATACAGCTTTGCGAGAAGAGAATCAAAGATGCAACCATCAAGATGGAAGACATCAAGGCTGGTCTTGAGGCTACCGAGAAGAAGCTTGCCGAACGTAAGAACGACCTCGTGGTGAAACAGTCAGAGCTTAACTCAATCGTTGAGGAGACTGAGAAAGAAGAGGAAGAACTCGTCGCCAAGTCAAAGGAAAGCGAGGCATTGATCGAGGAACGTCTTCTGAACGCTTACAAACGTATCAGAAAAGGCGCCAGAAACGGTTTGGCAGTCGTTGAGATCAAGCGTGACGCTTGCGGCGGTTGCTTCAACAAGATCCCGCCACAACATCAGCTCGATATCCGTATCCACAAGAAGATTATCGTGTGCGAATACTGCGGCCGTATCTTGGTTGACCAAGACATCATCGACCAGTACAACGCCAAGAACTGATTTTATCAGTCTAGTCTGAATTTAAAGGAGATGACCACCTGATTGATGTTGGTCGTCTCTTTTACTTTTGTGTCGTCGGCAACCCATTCGCCGGTTTGATTCTGGTAAAATGCAGGATACTCAGAATATTGCTCATACAGGTTATATGAGTTCTGACGCTGGCTGAACACGTAGGCGGCATCGAGTGTGAAGCGATGGTAGGTGAATCCCCAGCCTAAGGAGTATGAGTTTGTCCGGTAGTCAGTCTCGTTGAATCCTAACGGACTGCCATAGAAGGCGTAACCGGCGCGGAAAGCCATTGTCTGCCAACGCCATTCGGTACCCACACGGATGTTAGAGGTGCTCTTGTAGGTGTTTCGAATGTATTTGTTGAAACTTGAATAGTTGTAGTCGTAGCTTGACGCGCTCATCTTGCTGTAATCGACGAACTCATAGTCGGCTGTGATCATGCCGAAGTTGCCGAAGATAAGGGCAGCGCTGGCATTCAGACGATAAGGCGTGGTCACAGTGTAGGTGTATGTTCCGGTAGGTGATATATAGTTATGGGCGCCGTCGATGAATGATGAGTATGTCTCGGTGTACCAGCTTTCTTCCACCTTATATAAAGAAGGTGTGTGGAATGCGGCTCCGACACGCAGCCATCTCACTGGGTAGACTATGGCACCAAGTTTTGCGTTGATACCGGCTCCAGAGTTCTTCACCACCTCATTCTGCGACCAGTTTCTGAATGCTCCATTTTTATCAAGGTTTGTTTCTTTGTAATCTTTCGTCAATGTCTTGTCGAAATATGGAATGTTGACCGACGCACCTAGGAACAGTTTCTCGTTGATGTTGAATCCTGCCGCGAAGCTGAACTCGCGCGATGCACCACGTTTGCTGATGCCGTACTGCTGGTTCAAGCCGCCTTGCGGGACCTCGCTATCGATGATTCCACCCTCGTAAAAATCAAGTAGATAAGTCTCCCACAGAGGGAATATGCCGTTAGGTGAGTAGTCTTCCAAGGCATAATCGTCGTAGATGCCATTTTGATACAATTGTTCGATATATGCGTCGATGAGCGATGTGTTTGGGTTGTTGCCGTTAACGTATGAGTTGAACCAGTAGTTGTTCAACTTATTGATACCCAATGCAAAACTTACTGATTTTAGTGCGTTTCCGTTGAAATCCTGTGTCCAGGTGAGACCAATGTTGTTCATTGGGAGTCGGAAAGCCCTGTCTGAGCCGCTGTCGCCTTTGTATGTCGATTCTGTCGAGATGGCGTAGAACTCTGGTGTGAACACGAATGATGACTTACGGAACATTCCAAGTCCGGCTGGGTTTATTGTTATAGCCGAGAAGTCGCCACCTACGGCGCCCATAGCGTTACCCATTGCAGCACTTTTTGCTGTTCCCTGGTAATAAACCGATGATAAATCGAACATGTCACCGTCGCTTTGTGCCATCAGGAACATCGGTGCCAATATAGTGATTATCAAAAATATCTTTTTCATATTTATCTTATTTTAAAATCTGTCATTTTTTTTCGTCATTCCGAGCGGAGTCGAGGAATCACCGGCATTTGAATGCTTCGGAAATTTTCAGATGGCGGTGATTTCTCCACTCCCTGTGGTCGGTCGAAATGACGAGGGAATGTTATCTTCTTCCGCCACCGGAACGGACACCGCCGCCTCCTCCACCGGAACGGACGCCACCGCCTACGCTGCCGCCGCGTGAGCCTGAGTTGAAGCTGCCGCTGTTGCTGCGTGGTGAAGAGGTCGTGGTGCGCGGAGTGCTGCTGCTGTTGCTACGCGGAGTGGAAGTGTTCTGACGCTGTGGTCTTACATATTCCGAGCTCGAGCGTTGCTGACGGTTGCTGTTGGCAGGAGTGTAGTTTCTGCTCTGCGACGACGGCCTTGTCGTTGACTGAGTCTGTCTGTTGCTTGACTGACTTGGTCTGTTTGCAGACTGAGTCGGTCTTGTTGTCGACTCATTTGGTCTGTTGGCCGACTGGCTTGGTCTTGAGGCCGAGGAGCGTCTAGAGCTCTCGTTGTTTCTCACAGCCTCGTTGTTATGATGTTCGTCGCTTCTTCTTCTGTTGGCTACATTGCCATTGCTGCCGCCACCTTCGTTGTTATGGGCACGTCGGCTGCTGTTATTATAATTATAGGTGCCTATGCCATTGCCGTGATGTGTTCCATGATGGCTATGGTTGTAATGTGTGTGATGTCCAGGATATACTGGAGGATAATACGGATTATATGGAGGATAATATGGGTAATAATATGGATTATAATAAGGATTATAACCCCAATAATATGGAGTGTAGCCCCAGTAGAATGGGTCGTAGCCCCAATAAGGCCTGTATGCCGGATACCAGAAAGGATCCCAGAACGGGTCCCAGTAGCCGAATCCGACTCCGAAGCCGAGTGATACGGTCACTTTTGGCTCTGATGAGTATTCTTCGACCACATAAACGGTGTCGATAGTCTGTTCGACGACGTCTTCGGACGAATAATCTTGATAAATTGTGGTCGTCTCGACATCATTGTTACGCTTTTCGGCCTTCACTGTGCTGGCGTCGAAATTGCCGTAATTTGAGGTCACAAGAGTGTTGTCGTAACTCGAATTCTTGTCGTATGGTGAATAATATGCATCGTCGTTGATAACGTTACTGCTTGATGCACAGGCGGTTAGCATAAATGCTGCGACTGCGATAAAAATGATGTTGCGTCTCATAATAATTCACTTTTTATTTACACATTGCAAAAATTTTTGTAATTTTGCACACTGAAATACTAACAAAAATCGTACCAAACTTTTAAAAATGGCAAAAGAAATTACAACACGTCAAGAAAATTATTCACAATGGTATAATGATATCGTGAATAAAGCCGAGTTGGCGGAGAGTTCCGCAGTGAGAGGTTGTATGGTGATAAAGCCTTACGGCTATGCTATTTGGGAGTTCATGCATGACGCTCTCGACAAGATGTTTAAGGATACTGGTCACGTCAACGCGTATTTCCCGCTTTTCATCCCGAAGAGTTTCTTCAGCAAGGAGGCGAGCCACGTTGAGGGTTTCGCTAAGGAATGTGCTGTCGTGACACACTATAGATTGATGAAAAACCCAGACGGACCGGGCGTTGTCGTCGATCCTGAGGCAAAACTGGAAGAGGAGTTGATAGTTCGTCCGACATCTGAGACCATTATCTGGGACACATATAGAAACTGGATCAAGAGTTATCGTGACCTCCCGATTTTGTGCAACCAGTGGGCTAACGTGGTGCGTTGGGAGATGCGTACACGTCTGTTCCTGCGCACAGCAGAGTTCTTGTGGCAGGAGGGTCATACCGCACACGCCACACGTGAGGAGGCTATGGCTGAAGCCGAGAAGATGCTGACAGTTTACGCTGATTTCGCTGAGAAATATATGGCGGTGCCGGTTATCCGTGGTATTAAGAGCGCCAACGAGCGTTTTGCAGGTGCTGTAGAGACATTCTGTATTGAGGCTATGATGCAGGACGGCAAGGCTTTGCAGGCTGGAACGTCGCACTTCCTCGGTCAGAACTTCGCGAAAGCGTTTGACGTGAAATATTTGAATAAAGAGAATAAACTTGAGTATGTCTGGGCAACATCGTGGGGCGTTTCGACCCGATTGATGGGTGCTTTGATCATGGCTCATTCAGATGACAACGGTTTGGTTTTGCCTCCGAAGGTGGCTCCTATCGAGGTGGTTATCGTGCCTATCTACAAGACCGACGACCAGCAGCAGGCTGTTTTGGACTACTGCGCCAAGATGAAGCAACGTCTTGAAGCTAAAGGACTTAGAGTGAAATTTGATGACCGCGACACCCAGAAGCCGGGCTTCAAGTTCGCTGAATGGGAGATGAAGGGCGTGCCGGTGCGTCTGGCAGCAGGTCCACGCGATGTGGAGAACCAGACTGTGGAGATCGCTCGCCGCGACACCTTGACAAAACAGTCGATTTCGGAAGCTGAGATGGAAGACCACATCCTCGGATTGCTCGACGAGATTCAGGACAGCCTGTTCAACAGAGCTCTTGAATATCGCAAGGCCAACACACACCGTGTCGACACTTGGGACGAGTTCAAGCAGGTGATTGAAAACGGCGGATTCGCCTATGCACATTGGGATGGCACAACAGAGACCGAGCTCGCCATCAAGGAGGAGACAAAGGCCACATTGCGTTGCATCCCATTGGATGACGACTATGAGGACGGTGTTGATGTGTTCTCAGGTAAGCCTTCTAAGAGAAGAGTGATATTCGCGAAAGCGTATTAATATAAAGGTAGGACTTGCCCGCGGGCGTATTTGCCGTAGGTGACAGAGATGCTGTCGGGCTCACCTTTATAATAAATGTTGCCGAGGTCGTTGATTTCCGCTTCGATGTAGCTGCTGGCGCTGATAAAACAGTCGCTAGGTGATTCGGAGGTGACATGAACGACTTCGGCATCATAGTTTCTTGCATCGATGATGCCGTAACTCCTTTTATATATTACGAAGCCACGGTTGTTCGTGCCATGGATGTTGAGATGGCTGGTACCGTGTTGGTAAACAATACGTAAGTCATTGCAGTTATTGATGTTAAGGTCGACATCGCCTGAGCCGCTGTGGATTTCGAATCGGTAGAAATATGGTGAGGCCAGCTCTCCTGTATAGTTGTTAGCTGTTACAAGTGTACCTGACGAGGCAAAGACGAAATTGGTGATATCTTTGAAATACAAGATCGCCCTACATTCGTATTCGTATGGACGGAACCAATTGCAAGTCGTTGTGTTACAGATTGTTAAGATGCCGTTGTTGACCTCAGTGGTGATGTTGTCGATGATGTTTTTGCCTGTAGTAATCTCGATATAGCAGGTGTCGGAGCGCACGAGAGAGAGGTTGATATAATCGTTAACATACACTTCGGTGAAGTCGTGGAGATCGCGTACTTGTGAAACGATTGGACCGATGGTAAGTGGGGCTTTCTTGCAGGATGAGAACGCTGCAAGAAAACATAATGCCGATATAATCAATAGTTTACGTGTCATTTTCAATGTATTCTGTAACCAATTCCTAAACCTATATAGTCGGCCCAGCCGTAGTGTGTCGTGAGCGCTATTGTGACGAAGACGCCTTTGCCGAGGTGCTGCAATGCGCCAAGTTTCTGATACACGCGGCCTTCGCAGAGGTCTTTACCACTAAGATGGCAGCCGAAATTAATCATAAAAGAGGTGTTGCCGAAGGCTATCTCGTAGGCGGCGTTGATGCCGGGCTTAAGTATCTCAAAATCATCGAATTCAATGCCTTTATGGGCTAAAATCTCTTTGTCGGTATTGTCGTATACGAGGTCGAATCCAATGCCGAATTTGCTCATCTCGGTGACGCGTTTTAGTGCGTTGAACTGAAAGTTATAAACTATCCATGCCTTGTTGTAGCCAAGGTATTCTTCGATATCTTTTTTGGATAATGACAAGCCAAAGATGAACGTCAGATTCTCTTTTTTCCAACTTCTATATTGTTTATTATCAGATGGTTGCTTAGGGAGACGCTGTTTGGGTTGGCTGAGGAAATAGTTTGCGCCAATACCAACATGTGCTATGTTGATACCGTTGTTTGGTGACCTGCTGGCACCATTTGAAAAATGTGTTAAACCGACGAAGGCTTTAAGGCCTAAACGATTGGTAACCATGTAATTATAATCGAAAGACAGTTCGATGGCCGCGTTGACATGTGAGCCGACAAAAGTGTTTTTAGGGTTGGTAACTCTATCGTATGTCTTTGTGACGTAGCCGACTCCGATTCCGAGCTTGAAACTCAACTGATGGCGTTGGCTTTTGAGGCAGTGGAACGTCATATGAGGGATGACTGCGAAAGCCTGGCCCAGCTCAGGTCGTCCACCTAAATCTGTGTAGAGGAAGCTCATGCCGATGGTGGGGTAATTGGATCTTGACTGCCAGGATTTTCGGCCGAAAGTGGCTTGGTCGAGGCTGATCTCGAATAGAGGAAGATGTGTGCTTAAGGCTTTCATCTCGGGATGATGGCAGATGATGAAGCCGTAGCTTGCCCTAACTTCGATTTGAAGGTTAGGGACGAAAATGGTATCATTGGTTGTTGCTGATAAAGTGTTGGAAATCAGCAAAAGGAATAATAAAAAGGTGCTATTTAAAAAACGAGTTTTCACTCTGCAAAAATAGTAAAAATTTTAAAGCTGAAGATTGAAAAAATGATTGTTTGATGACTAAAAACTGAAAAACAATGATTAAAGAAAAAATGTGTATATTTGCAAAAATTTTTGATATGGATAAGAAATTAGCGGCTTTTCAGAGGCTTTTGAACATCATGGAGGACCTAAGGAAGGGCTGTCCGTGGGATAAGAAGCAGACCATTGAGAGTTTGCGTCATTTGACAATTGAGGAAACATATGAGTTGAGCGAGGCTATATTAGCGTCTGATTATCAGGATGTTAAGAAAGAGCTTGGCGATTTGATAATGCACATTGTTTTTTATGCGAGGATTGCGGAAGAGAGGGGGTTGTTTGACATATCGGACGTGATAAACAGCATCTGCGACAAGTTGATAGTGCGTCATCCGCATATTTATGGCGATGTGAAGGTGGAGACGGCGGAGCAGGTGTTGGAAAACTGGGAGAAGATCAAGATTAAGAAAGAAGGAAACAAGAGTGTGTTGGGCGGTGTTCCAGCAGGTTTGCCGCCGCTTTTGAAGGCATACAGGATGACCGACAAGGCCTCGGGTGTTGGTTTCGACTGGCCAGACAAGGAAGGATGCTGGGATAAGGTTCTTGAGGAGATGAACGAGCTTCAGGAAGAGGTGAAAAATGGCGGCAGCAGGGAGAGATTGGATGAGGAGTTCGGCGATTTGTTGTTTGCGATGGTGAACTATTCGAGGTTTATAAAGGTGAATGCTGACGATGCATTGGAGCATGCGAATAACAAGTTTAAAAAACGTTTCACATATATTGAAGAAAAGGCGAGAGAGATGGGAAAGAGCGTGGCGGATATGAGTTTGGAGGAGATGGAAGCGTTGTGGCAGGAAGCGAAAATAGTTTAAAGTTTAGAGTGTAGAGTTTAGAGTAGTTGAGAAGTGTAAAGTTGAAAGTTTTTTTTGAATAATTAATTTTTTTTGTATATTTGCAGATTAAAATGAAATGAAAAAATGAGTGAATTGGCGAAAAGAACGGTGTTTGGGAGTTTGTTTGTGATCGTTATGATCGGGAGCATACTTCTGAATTATTGGGCGTTCTTTGTGGTGATGCTTGCGACGGTAATGATTGGTTCTCAGGAGGTTAGCAAGCTGATGTTGAAGGATGACAACCGCGGATTGACGGTTGCGACGGTCATTCTGGGGACGTTGTTTTTCGTGTTGAGCGTAGAGCTTTATCCATATTCACACATATTTCAGATAGTGCTGGTGCTTACACCTTTATTAATAGCGTTATTCTCGAAGAGGTATCCGTTTGAGAAAGTGGCTGTAAGTTGTTGGACAGCAATGTTTTTCGTGGCTTTGCCATGCATTCTGATGATGGAGTTTTATTGGAACTCGCCAGTTAAATTGGATGGTAAGTATTTGATTATCATGCTATTCTGCTTGATTTGGATAAACGATATTTTTGCTTACCTGACAGGCATGGCGATAGGAAAACACAAATTATTTGAAAGAATTTCGCCGAAAAAGACAATAGAAGGCAGTATGGGAGGTTTGGTTATGACCATAGTGGTGGCATTTTTGGTAAATCACAACTGGTTACATGCCATGGATGACTGGAAGATGATGGGAATGGCGATGGTTGTTGTGATTTTCGGCAGTTTGGGTGATCTGTGTGAGTCGATGATGAAGAGACAGGCAGGGGTGAAGGACTCTGGCAATGTGATACCGGGGCATGGTGGGATTTTGGATAGGTTTGACGCGACGTTTTTGGCGGTGCCGTTTGTTTATTGTTATTTGATGATTTTTTAATATAACATTATGTATATTCATAAGAAAGGATATGGGGTTATTGCGACGGTGTTTACGGCGTTGGCGTTGCTGATTGCGTTGGCGTACATGCTGATTGACATCGTATGGGAGATTACGCCGTTGACGAAGACTATTTGGATATGCCTTATAATAATAGGTATAATTATTTTTGGATGGTCGATATCGTTTTTCAGGGTGCCGACTAAGCGGAAGATTACGCATGAGGAGAATGCAGTGGTATCGTCGGCTGATGGGGAGGTTGTGGCCATTGAGGAGGTTGAGGAGAAGGAATATTTTCATGACAAGAGGATACAGGTTTCGGTGTTTATGTCGGCTTATGACGTGCATGTGAACTGGTTTCCGATTGACGGCGTCGTGAGTTATGTGAAATATCATCCGGGAAAGAAGCTGTTTGCGATAAATCCGAAGTCGTCGGAGTTGAACGAGCGCAATTCGGTGGCGGTGAAGGATGCCAAGGGTCGTGAGGTGTTGTTCAGACAGGTGGCTGGGGTAATGGCGAGGAGGATAGTATGTAATATAAAGGAAGGTGACCGGGCTGAAGTCGGAAAAGAATTTGGCATGATAAAATTCGGTTCGAGGGTGGACTTTTTTTTGCCGATAGATGCTGATATTCAAGTGGAAATAGGTGATGACATCACTGGGCAGGTGTCGGTTTTGGCATATTTGAAATAAAAAATATAAAAAAAGTTAGCACAATTAAAAAATACTTGTTATATTTGCAAGTTCAAATTGAATAACAAATTAGGAAATTAATGTTTAACTAAATCTAATTACAATGAAAAAAGTATCTTTACTTATTGCGTTGATTGCATTCGTATTTGGCAATGCATTCGCACAGACAGTTCTGAGCTATGATTTTAACGACGGTGTTGCCGGCGCTAAGATCGCTGAGACTTATGGTATGCCATGGACCACATGGTCAAACGCTCCTGGTGGAGCTGAGGACGGTACCTTTGGTGAGGCTGGTGGCACAATGGCTGCTCACTTCACATACGGTAACGACCAGGTTATCCAATTAGGCGATCATTCAGCAGGTGTTTATGACCTTGAATTTGACGCTTACGTTCCAAATGGAAAGAACGGCTATTTCAATGTGTTGCATCACTTTGCAGGTTCTAACAGCACATGGGCTATGCAGGTTTACATGCACCTGACAAACGATGGTCAGAACTCAACATCAGCTCCTGGTCACGGCACAGTTCACGCTGGTAGCAATGGTACATGCGACCTTCCATGTGTTTATGATTCATGGATGCATTTCCGCGTACATGTTGACGCTGACAACGACGTTGCACAGCTTTACTTCAATGTTGTTGGCGAGTCAGAAACCTTGTATGCTGAGTGGCAGTGGAGCTTGGACAGCTTCGGTGAGAACCAGGCAGACCGCGTCCTTGGCGCTATGGACTTCTTCCCACCAGAGAACGCTTCAACATCAGAGTATTACATTGACAACCTTACAGTTACTCTCCAGAGCAACGACGAGGTGTTGATTGAAGATGACTTTGAGGAGTACACAGTTGGTAACAAGATTGCTTCTGAGGCTATTGCAGCAGGTCATGACTGGTGGACAACATGGTCAAATGCTCCAGGCGGATCAGAGGACGGTGTTGTTGCAACAAACGGCACAAAATGCGGTCATCTCCAGTATGGTGTTGACCAGGTTATCCTCCTTGGTGATGCTGACAACGGCAACTACGACCTTGAATTTGATATCTTGGTTCCTAACGGAAAGAACGGTTACTTCAATGTGTTGCACCACTTTGCAGGATCAAACAGCACATGGGCTATGCAGTGCTACCTCCACTTGACCAACGACGGTCAGAACTCAACATCAGCTCCTGGTCACGGTACAATCCACGCTGGTAGCAATGGTACAGCAGACGTGACATGTGTTTATGATGAATGGATGCACTTCCGTTTGAACATCGACACCGACACAGACGTTGCACGTTACTACTACACAGCTCCAAATGCCGAAGAGGAACTCGTTTGCGAATGGCAGTGGTCACTCGACAGCTTCGGTAACAATGTTGCTGGTCGTACACTTGCAGCTATGGACTTCTATCCTCCAGAGAATGCAGCAACATCAGAGTACTATGTTGACAATTTCAAACTCACCAAGATTGGTGGCGAGTCAGCTCCACATCTTTCAGTGACACCAGAAGCAATTGCTGAGACACTTGGTGAAGAAGATATGACAACCGTTGATGTCGTTATCGAGAACAGCGGTAACTCAATTGGTGACTGGTCAGGTTACCTCGATTTCGGTCAGGGTGGTACTGGTACACAGACAGCAGAACTCTACTATCACAACAATGATATTCAAAATGCCAGTGGTATTGGTTCACAAACTGGTGCCTACACCCGTGAGATCGCTATCCGTCTCCCAGCAGTTGCTTACGGCAACAATGCTATGGGTATGAAGGTCGTTTCTGCAAAATTCTATATCAATACATATAAATCAACAGACAATAACTACATCTTCCGTCTCTATGGCCAGGGTCTCCACGGCCAACCAGGAGAATTGCTTGCAGAAAAGACAGTGACAACATCAGCAACAGAGCAGTGGATCACAGCTACATTTGATGAGGATGTTTACATGACAGGTCAGGACATTTGGGCATCAGTTCAGATGGAACAGGCTGAAGGTGAATTCCCACTCACGATGGATAATGGTGAGTATGGTGAGAATGCAGATGGTAACTGGCTCAGCACAAGTGGCAACTCGTTCAGCCACTGCTATTCAGCAGGTGACTTCGGTGGCGCTTGGTTGATTACTGTGAACTGCCAGGGCGAGAAGATCCCAGGATCATGGGTTACAATCAACAGAAGCGAAGGCGCTATCCTTGGTGGTCAGTCAGAGACTATCACAATGACATTAAACACAATCGGTTTGACAGAGCAGGGTGACTACAATGCCACATTGGTCATCAACACAAACGATGCTGAATTGCCACATGTTGAAATCCCTGTGACACTCCATGCTGATTTGGATGCAGTTATCGAGAACGCTGCAAGCGCATTCAATGTATATCCTAACCCAACAACAGGTATGGTGACAGTTGAAGGCGAGAATATCGCAGCTATCGCTATCTACAATGCCACTGGCCAGCTCGTCAATGTGGTTACAACCACAACTGTTGACATGAGCGCATTTGGCACAGGAGTGTACTTCTTGAACATCATTGACAACGCTAATAACTCAACAGTTACAAGAGTTGTTGTGAAGTAATATTGAGAATTAATAAACGAGCAGAAGAAATGAGAGGCGCTGAGAAGCGCCTCTCATTTTTTGTGGGTCTAATGGGTCCTATATGAATTTTTTTCCTTGATAGGAGTTTCTGTCGAGGAGGCGGCGCTCGATGAGAGAGAGGACTTGGTCGTAGCGGAGTGATTGCCAGGGCTTGGAGACGAGGTAGCGTGGGGGTACTTCGCCGGCGAAGCGTTCGATGACGATGTTAGGGTTGAGGCGTTCGATGAAGTCGATGACGAACTCGATGTATTCGTTTAGGTCGAAGAGGTGGAACTCGGATGGGTTGGCGAGGTATTCGTCGGCCATTTTTGTATCTTTGAATATCTGGAGCTGGTGAAGCTTCACTGAGGTGAGGGGCAGCTTGGAGATGATGTCGGCGGTGTGAAGCACCATGTCGCGGGACTCGCCGGGAAGGCCGAAGATGAGATGGGCGCCGCAGGGGAAGCCGTAGGAGTGGACCAGCTCGATGGCTTGGCGTGCGGTGGCGAAGGTGTGGCCTCGGTTGATGCGGGCGAGGGTGGTATCGTATGGTGATTCGATGCCGAGTTCTATGATAATGGGTTTTATGGGTCTAATGGGGTCAATAGGCACAATAATAGAACTAATCATATCTAGGATTTCCTTGTTGATACAGTCTGGGCGGGTGCCTATGACGAGGCCGATGATGCCGGGGACTGAGAGGGCTTCGCGATAGAGTTTTTCAAGTTCGTCGATGGGCTTGTTGGTGTTGGTAAAGGCCTGGAAGTAGGCGAGATACGACGTTGCGCGGCGGTAGCGGCGGTGATGGAACTCGATACCTTCCTCGATTTGTTGGCGGATGCTTTTATCTGGGCGGCAGTACGACGGGTTGAATGCGTCGTTGCGGCAGAATGTGCAACCTCCAGTACTGATGGTGCCGTCGCGGTTGGGGCAGCTGAAGCCAGCGTCGATGGAGATTTTCTGGACGCGGGAGCCAAACTCCTTTATCATATAGGAGGAGTAGGAATTGAAACGCCGATTATCACCCCAAGGGAACATAGTTGAAAATTTTTGCAAAGGTACAATTTTTTTAAATAGGAATAATGGGTCATATGGGTCCAATAGGTCTGATGGGTCTTAATAATGAGATAAGATTATGACGGGATAACAGATTTTTTAGTAATTTTGCAGAGAATAAAATTTTTGAAAAAATGGAGAATTTTAAAGTAGGAGATAGAGTTAACTTCTTGAATGACAAGGGGGGAGGAGTTATTAAGAAAATTATCGACACCAGGATGGCGGAGGTTGAGATTGAGGACGGATTCAATGTGCCTGTGTTGATGAGCGAGTTGGTTTTGGATTTCAGGACGCAGCCGAGCAAGCAGCAACAGATTGTTGACAATGTACAGAAAGAGATTAAGAATCAACAGATTATAGAACAGGAGACGCAGAATGAGGCGAGACGGAGCGAGTTGAGACGTTTTGCAAGAAACTCGGAAGAGGAGGGAATATATCTGGCGTTTATTCCGCACGACCAGCAGTGGCTATTGACGGGGTTGATCGATGTGGCGGTGGTGAACAACACTCCGGCGGATGCTTTGTACAGTTTTAATCTGAAAGAAGATGAGAAATACGCGAATATAGACTATGGAAGCATTGCACCGTTTTCGAAGGTGGTGGTAGAGGCTATTTCGCGTGAAGATATTGAGCATTGGTGTGAAGGTGTGATACAGGTGGTGCTTTGTCAGGATGACGTGGACTTTGTGTATCATCCTTTGCATGCGCCATTCTCATTGAGGACCAGCAGGTTTTTCAAAGACGGAAGTTTTGTTGAGTCGGGATTGTTGGGTGAGAAGGCGATGATGATCTGTTTGTCGACGGTGACGGCGTTGAAGGGGTCGGAGACAGATTTCACGAAGTTGATGAAAGACGGTGTGATGCAGCCGAAGGCCAACAAAGACATTGTGAAGAAAGAGGCGGCCATTGACAGGCATCAGACGCAGCCAGGTGAGGCGGTAGTGGACTTGCATATTGGGGAGTTGGTGGATAATATCCTCGGGATGTCGAGCAATGACATTTTCAGGGTGCAGATTAACTATTTCAAGAAGATGCTTGACAGTGCTATTGAAAACGACTATTCGAAGGTGACGTTTATACATGGTGTGGGCAACGGGGTGTTGAAGAACGCGATTATTGAGGAGCTGAAGCATTATGAGAACACTGAGAACAGGATGGCGGAGATTTCGAGATTTGGTGTGGGGGCAATTGATGTGATGATTAGGGACAAAGAGAAGAAATAGGTCTGATGGGTCAAATGGGTCTAATAGGCATTATTTTTCGAGATAACGAGATAAGGTTATAACGATATTACTATTTTTAGTAAATTTGCAGGCTGAATGGGAGGCCCCGTAGTCTAATGGATAGAATTAAGGATTCCGGTTCCTTCGGTCCGGGTTCGAGTCCCGGCGGGGTCACTAAAAAGAAAAAATCACTTGAATCAAGTGATTTTTTTGTGGAAACTGCTGGGTTCGAACCAGCGACCTCCTGCTTGTAAGGCAGGCGCTCTGAACCAACTGAGCTAAGCTTCCTGCGCTGTGTGAGCGGATTACGGGGCTCGAACCCGCGACCTGAAGCTTGGGAAGCTTCCGCTCTGCCAGCTGAGCTAAATCCGCTAATCCGTTTCGGGGTGCAAAATTACAAAAATTTTTGTTCTGAAAAACTTTTTTTAAAAATTTTTATTTTCTTTTTTTAACGAGATAACGAGATAAGGTTATAACGATATTACATTTTTTTATATATTTGCAGAAATAAAAATTTGGCGAAATGGATTTTTTTGACAAGTATAAGAAAAACTACATTGACAGGATTTGGAATGACATCAAGGCCAACGATTCATGGTCGGTTTTTAAGATAATGTCGGAATTTGTGAACGGCTATGAGACTTTGGGCCGTATTGGACCATGTGTGGCCATCTTCGGTTCGGCGCGTATCGCTGAAGACAGTCCGTACTATCAGAAGGCGGTCGAGACGGGTGTGAAGCTTGTGGAGAAAGGTTTTGGTGTGATCACTGGTGGAGGTCCGGGCATCATGGAGGCTGGAAACAAAGGCGCACACATGGCGGGTGGCAAGAGCGTGGGACTTAACATTGTGCTACCACACGAACAACATTCGAATCCATATATCGATCAGGACAAGTCGATAAACTTTGACTATTTTTACATCCGTAAGACGATGTTTACGCGTTATGCGCAAGGATTTATCGCATTTCCGGGCGGTTTCGGCACCCTTGACGAGTTGTCGGAGGCTCTCACGCTGATGCAGACCAACAAGATTGCAAACTTCCCGATAGTGATGTTCGGCTCGGAGTTTTGGAATCCGCTCGTGAAATGGTTCCGCAGCACGCTCCTTAAAAACGGGATGATCAAAGAAGATGACTTCGGCATCTTCCATGTGGTTGATGATGTTGACGAGGCTGTACGTATCATAGACGACTTCTACAAACACTACGAACTTAAACCTAACTTCTGATGGCGCGGGTACTTATCATTGACGACGAGCCCGCCATCAGGCGGGCGATGTGTGGGATACTTGGCAACGAGGGATATACCACTGCCGAGGCGGCGTCAGCCGTCGAGGCAGTGCCTATGCTCAATGACAACGTGTTTGACGCCATTTTCTGTGACATCAAAATGCCGCAGATGGACGGGATAGAGTTTCTGGAAAAGGCGAAGACAATAACCGACACACCTATTATAATAATATCGGGTCACGGGACTATTGACATCGCGGTTGACGCGATAAAAAAAGGCGCTTATGACTTTATAGAGAAGCCTATCGACCTGAACAGAATGCTTATCACGCTACGTAACGCTTTGGACAAGAACCGTTTGTATAACGAGACGAAGATTTTAAGAAGCGCTGTTAGCAAGCAATACGAGATGATTGGTGCGGCTCCTGCAATGAACGAGCTCAACGACATGATTGGGCGTGTGGCGCCGACCAATGCGAGAGTCTTGATTCTGGGTGAGAACGGCACCGGCAAGGAACTTGTGGCACGTCAGCTACATGAGATGAGTCCACGGTGCAACGGCCCCTTTGTGGAGGTGAACTGCGCTGCGATACCATCGGAACTCATTGAGAGTCAGTTGTTTGGGCATGAGAAAGGCGCTTTTACTTCGGCAGTAAAACAGAAAAAAGGCGACTTCGAGCTTGCGGACAACGGCACTTTGTTTCTTGACGAGATTGGTGACATGAGTCTGGCGGCCCAGGCCAAGGTTTTGAGAGCGTTGCAGGAGAATAAAATCACACGTGTGGGAGGCGAGGAAGAGATAAAAGTGGATGTGCGTGTCATTGCTGCGACCAACAAAAACCTACAGGAGGAGATTGCGAGAGGCAATTTCAGAGAAGATTTATACCATCGCATCAGCATGATTATCATGAGGGTGCCGCCGTTGCGTGAGAGACTGGACGACATACCTTTATTAATTAATAGCTTTGTGGTGAAAGCCGCCAACGAGATGGGCAAGCCGATACCTGTTTTCACTGAAAGTGCCATTTCGGAACTGAAAAAACAGCAGTGGACGGGCAATATCAGGGAGTTACAGAATGTGGTCGGACGTCTCGTAATCCTTTGTGGCTCAACTATTTCGGATGAAGATGTAAAAAAATACATCTAAATTCGGAAATTTTTTGTACATTTGCACGCTTTTTTGAGGAATCAAAAAACATAACATTTGGGGCTGACCGGTTTTGACAGCTTGTAGAAGGGTTATGTAAGCATACCGAGCCTTGCAGTGACGCTCGTAAATCTTGGCTGCAAAAAATTAATTGGCGAAAATACTTACGCTCTCGCTGCTTAATCGAAGCACAGTAGATTGAAGCTCAATCCTTTCACAAGGTGAGAGGACGAGACATCTCGCGGATGGAGACTCCCGATTCCGGTCCGACAACGAGGTGCTCAGCAATTTCGGGATAGCGACGCGGAAGCTCTGGCAACGTCGTGAAACTCAAGGAGATAAGGTTGCG
>JAGCPH010000018.1 GCA_017645275.1 Bacteroidales bacterium
AACCGATTTCACATCCCAAACCACGCGGTCGACACCGAATTCGCCGCCATGAAGCGTGTTGTCACCATCATTTTTGTAAAGATGGTATGTCTTTCCGTCAATGGTAAAAGCAGCGTTTCCGATACGGTTGGCATAACGTCCGACAGCTGCGCCGAGATAACGCTCACCTTTATTATTAATATAGCGGTCGATATTTTCATAACCGAGCACGATATCGTCGAAACTGCCTTTATAATCAGGCATCCACAGCGCAACCACACGTCCACCGTAATTTGTCACCTGCATGGTCAGGAAACCGTTTTTCAAAGTGTAAAGAGACACTTTCTTGCCATCGATTTCAGTATTGAAATCATTGACCTTCAATAATTTAACCTCATTTTTCTTTGTACAGCCAATCATAATCAAAACGCTTAATGCTAAAACCAAAAACTTTTTCATTTTTAGAAATTTTTATTGCAAAATTATAAAATATTTCGAACATAAACGGATTTTTTAGTAATTTTGTGACCATGAGAGAGGTTAAATTCATACGAAAACATTATGAAAGCCGCGTCCGTTGGGAGGCTGTGGTCATTTATATTTTGGCCACGATAATATGCGCTTTCGTTATCTACCGTATCTCAAATCTTAAGAAATCGATTATAAATCAACGAGTTACCATCGACCATAACGAGATGGTGCTCAACTTTACGAATGAGCTGATTCAGAATGTGAACGAGGCGCAGTCGCATGCGCAGCTCTACACAATATCAGGAAATCCAGAGCATCTGATACATTTCAATGAGAATCTGCAACAGACTTCCGCAATTAAGGATTCGATCATTTTCTATTCGGATGACGATGCGAAAAACACCAAGATTCTCAATGATATTATCGTTCTTTTAAATCGTAAAGAAAACATTATCAGGGAGATAACCCATCAATACGATGTGTTTAATCCATACGATGAGATTTACAAACTGCTTTCGGATTACAAGCCCAAGGAGACGACGACGCGCATCGTGCCAGTCACCAGAATCGACACTATCGTCAAAAAAGCAGAAAAGCCAGGCTTCTTCCACCGTGTTTTCTCATCGGAAACACCACGCGACAGCATTATTTTTGTCACCACTACCACTTACGATACCATCACAGAGGAATCGCTAGGCAGCCGAATTGACCTCATGGAAGGCATAAAGATTTATACCGACAAGGGCAAGCAGGAGTATCTCGAGAGGCTTCAAACCATTGAGAATCAATATCAAAGCTTCATAAAATCGGATCAAGAGATTTCAGAGGAGATCTCGAACCTGCTTATCGTGCTGCACCAGCAGACCCTCACCTCGGTGATGAACGAGATCCAGAAAAGTGAAACAATTCTTCAACGGAGTCTTGATTATTCGATTTACGGTGGCACTCTCGCCCTGTTCTGCATCTTACTCTTTATCTTCTTGATTTCCAAAGATATACAGCGCGTTTCGAGGGCACGAAGAGCCATGGAGGAAGCTCAAAAGCAGACCGAGGCAATCATGGAGAGCCGTCACAAACTGTTGCTTTCGGTGTCGCACGATATCAAAGCGCCGCTGTCGTCGATTTTGGGATACATCGAGCTCATGCAGATGGAGCAACATTCGGAAACCGACATGCAGCGACTCGACTCGATGAAGTTCTCATCGGAGCACATCCTGTCGCTTCTCTCGAATCTGCTGGACTTCTCGAGTCTCGACCAAGGCAAGCAACATGTCACTAGAGCAGTCTTCAACGCCTCTGAACTCAGCGACCAGCTCGCCAACATGTTCAAACCTATTGCAGAAAACAAACAACTCAAGTTCTATTATCACAAGAATATCGCCGACGATCTTTACGTCAACTCCGACGCATTGAAAATCAGGCAGGTGGTGAGCAATATCATCTCCAACGCTATAAAATATACCATCGAAGGCGAGATACATTATGGTGTTTATCTTGAGAACAACAAATTGATTTTCAATGTAATAGACCAAGGCATCGGCATCCCGAACGATAAGATTGAGGAGATGTTCAAGCCGTTCAGCAAAGCCGACAACAACCCAGGACTGGCCGAAGGCAACGGTTTCGGTCTTTATGTTGTTAAAGGACTGCTCGAGCTCCTTGGCGGAACCATCAATGTGATGTCGGAACTCGAGAAAGGCAGCCATTTCGAGATCAAGATTCCTGTAAAAGTTGTCGACAAGCAGCCAGAAGAGACAAAAGAAACAACTGATAATCAAGTTATTACAGCCAGGAAGAAGCTCAACATACTGCTCATCGACGACGACAACACCCTTCTCACCGTAGTAAGCGCCATGTTGAATAAAATCGGACATAACTCAGACATCTGCCGCTCGTATATCGAGTTCAACAAATACCTCACCGAGCTCGACAAATACGACCTTGTGCTTACCGACCGCGAGATGGGAACGTTTTCAGGCAACGACGTATTGAAGATGATTAAGAATATTGACCCTGAAAAACGCGTCATACTGATGACCGCTCGCGACGAATATTCCGAGAAATACGCTCTTAGTGAAGGCTTCGACGGGCACATCAAGAAGCCGTTCAGCATCAAAGACTTAGCGTTGCTGTTAAACGATAATTGGACCGAAGAGGAAGCTCAGACATGCGAGTTCTCCGACGACTTCCCGCAGCTCTGTGCCATGTTTGACAGTGACAGCAAGGCCATTCGCGACATCTTGCAAGCCTTTGTCGACTCCACATCCGACAACCTCGTGATATTGAACGATGCCATTACTGAGCACGATTTCGCGAAAGCGCAGGCTGTATGCCATAAGATGCGTCCGATGTTCATCCAGCTGGAGCAGAAATCGGCGGAATATCTCACCGACATGGATAGCCGTCGCGGTCAAGATGCCTCCACCCTGCCCGACTGGGAAGAAAAAGGCATCGAATTCATGAATCAATCCGATGCCCTATTGGCTTTCTTAGCCGAAAAATATGATATTTCCGATTAGTCGCTGACTTCCTCGCTGTGACGGCCACTACGCTTACGCTCGATCTCATCAAGGATAATCTTACGCAGACGCAGGCTCTTTGGAGTCACCTCGAGATACTCGTCGTCGCGGATATATTCCATGTATTCTTCAAGTGACATTCTTACTGGCGGGATGAGCACGATCTTATCGTCTGAGCCCGAAGCTCGCACGTTGGTGAGGTGTTTGGTCTTGTTGATATTCAGCACAATATCATTAGCACGTGTATTCTCGCCAATAACCTCGCCCATGTAGACGTCTTCATTAGGCTGCACGAAGAACTTGCCACGGTCCTGGAGTTTCCACAAAGCGTAAGGCACTGCTTGTCCTGTCTCCATAGCAATCAAAGCGCCGACCTCGTGAGTGTCCATATCGCCTTTCCAAGGCTCGTAATCTTTGAAACGGTGCGACATCACAGCCTCACCTTCTGTTGCGGTAAGCATTGCGCTACGCAAACCGATCAGACCTCTTGCCGGGATGTCGAAGTCGAGGTTCATACGGTCGCCTTTAGGACTCATGTTAGTCATCTCGCCCTTGTGCTGTGACGCCAGTTCGATGACGCGGCCAGCGAAGTTTTCAGGAACCTGCACATTCATCACCTCGATAGGCTCGCATTTCTTGCCGTCGATTTCTTTCAGAAGCACTTTCGGCTGACCGATCTGGAACTCATAACCCTCACGACGCATAGTCTCAACCAAGATACTGAGGTGAAGGATACCACGACCGTAAACCATAAGAGAATCAGGAGAATCAGTGTCTTCAACCTTCAAAGCGAGGTTCTTCTCAGTCTCACGGTAAAGACGCTCGCGCAGGTGACGTGATGTCACGAACTTGCCTTCACGGCCGAAGAATGGTGAGTTGTTGATTGTGAACAACATACTCATTGTAGGCTCATCGACGTGGATTGGAGGCAGTGCTTCAGGGTTCTCAAAGTCAGCGACTGTGTCACCGATTTCGAAGTTTTCGAGACCCATCACAGCGACGATATCGCCAGCCATCACAGGCTTCTTCGTTCTTTCCTTGCCGAGACCCTCGAAAGTGTATAATTCTTTGATCTGATTTTTCTCAATCGAGCCGTCGCGTTTCACCAATGAGACGTTCATACCGGCTTGAAGGATACCGCGTTTCAGACGACCCACCGCGATACGGCCCACGTATGAGCTGTAGTCGAGTGAAGTGATAAGCATCTGAGGTGTTCCCTCTTCGTATTTTGCCTCTGGAATAGTGTTGATAATCACATCCAAAAGGTAAGAAACGTCGTTCGTAACATGTGTCCAGTGGTCTGACATCCAGCCTTGTTTCGATGAGCCGAACACTGTCGGGAAGTCGAGTTGGTCGTCGGTTGCGCCGAGGTTATACATCAGGTCGAACACGGCTTCCTGAGTCTCCTCTGGTGTGCAGTTAGGCTTGTCCACTTTATTGACCACCACGATAGGCTTCAATCCCAGTTGGATAGCTTTTTCGAGCACGAAACGAGTCTGTGGCATAGGACCTTCAAAGGCGTCGACCAAAAGCAACACGCCATCAGCCATATTAAGAACACGCTCCACCTCGCCACCGAAATCGCTGTGGCCAGGAGTATCTATAATGTTGATTTTCACATCTTTATAACGCACTGACACGTTTTTCGACAAGATGGTGATACCTCGTTCACGCTCAAGGTCGTTGTTATCCAAAATCAAATCACCGTTATCCTTATCCTCTCTGAAGAGCTTTGACTGATACAGGATACGGTCCACCAAAGTGGTCTTTCCATGGTCGACGTGAGCGATTATCGCAACATTACGAATACTTGTCATTTGTTTTTAATTAACTGATTTTCAATAATTTAACTTTGATTTTTATCCTTTTTTCAAAAATTCAAAAAATCGGGTGCAAAATTACTAAAAAAATCCAAAAAAATTGTTATATTTGCAAAAAAATATTCAGATGAGTGAACTGACACGCGCCGTTTTGGTGAAATACTGGGGTTATCCGTCTTTCCGTCCGATGCAGGAAGATATCGTCGACTCCGTCATTGACGGTCACGACACCCTTGCGCTTTTGCCTACAGGCGGCGGAAAATCCGTGTGTTTCCAAGTACCTGCGATGGCGATGGATGGCGTCTGCATCGTCGTAACGCCACTCATATCACTCATGAAAGACCAGGTCGAGCATCTCAAAAATATCAACATCCCGGCAGCAGCCATCTATTCAGGCATGCATCCAAATGAGTTGGAAATTGCATATAATAAAGCTGCATTCGGCAACCTAAAATTCCTCTATGTCTCGCCCGAACGGCTCATGACCGACGCTTTTATCGAGGCTATCAAGAAGATGAAAGTGTGCCTGCTGGCCATCGACGAGTCGCACTGCATCTCACAATGGGGCTACGATTTCCGTCCACCTTATTTAAAAATAGCAGAGATCCGTCCGTATATCCCCAACACGCCAGTTCTCGCCCTGACAGCGACAGCAACCCCCGAAGTCGTCGAAGACATACAATATCGCCTCGGCTTCAAGGAACGCAACGTGTTCCAGACCAGCTACGAGCGCAAAAATGTCACCTACAACGTCATCAAAGTGGCCGACAAATACGGACTCATGTACCGTCTCTTCATGAAGATGGACACTGGCAGCGGCATTGTCTACGTGCGCAGCCGCAAACGTACCAAGGTCATCGCCGACTGGCTACAGTCGGCCGGCATCAGCGCCACATTCTATCATGCAGGTATCGACGCCAAGACACGTGACGAACGGCAGCGTCTGTGGATGGACGGCCGTATCAAGGTCATCGTGGCCACCAACGCCTTCGGCATGGGCATCGACAAGCCCGACGTGCGAGTGGTAGTGCACATGGACCTCCCCGACACATTAGAGGCATATTTCCAGGAGGCAGGACGCGCCGGCCGTGACCTGAAGCCATCACAAGCATTCCTGCTCGTGGCCGACAGCGACATTAAACAACTCAAAGACAACCTCCAGAACTCGTATCCCGAACTGAGTCGCATCAAAGCGATATACGACGCCCTCGGCAACTACCTTCAGATACCGGCCGGCGCGGGCAACGGACAGAGCTATCCGTTCGACATGAACGACTTCGCAAACACCTACGGCTTCTCGCTTCTCGAGGTGTTCAACTCATTGAAACTCATGGAACGAGAGGGTTTCTTCGCATTGTCGGAAGCCATGGACACACCGTCACAGCTGTTCATCAAAGCCAGTCGCGAGGACCTCTATCGCTTCCAGGTCGAGTACCCGCACTTCGATGTAATGATAAAATATCTGCTCCGCAACTATCCTGGCATACTATCCGATTTCGTCAAGATAAAAGAGGAACAGATAAGCCAGCGGCTCGGCATCGACGTCGCTCAAGTCGAGGAAACTCTGAAAAAGCTTGAAAAATATAACTTCCTTACATATATCCCTCGCTCCGACAAGCCTCAGATCCAATATCTCACTGAGCGTCAGGACACACGACATTTCACGCTCTCTGATGAAGTCTACAAAGACCGCAAAGAGGCCGCCACACGCCGTGTCCAGGCTGTCATCGACTTCGTGAACAACGACAGCGAATGCCGGAGCGTACAGCTTCTAAGGTATTTCGGCGAGAAGATAAAGACACGCTGCGGGAAATGCGACGTATGTAACATACGTAACAGGATGAATATCAACGATGAAGAATATAAAAACATCAGCGAGATCATTCTCGAAGAGCTGAAGAAACGAGTGGTGCCGCTCTACGAGACTCCTTCCCTCGCAAAGACTTACCTCGAGGAGAAGGTGCTTGAGACCGTGCGTTGGATGCTCGACAGCGGCATCATCGAACAGGACGAGAACGGTAACCTCAAAGCAAAAAGCCAACAGTCACTGTTCTAAAACAAAAAAGGCCGCTATAAAGCGGCCTTAGGTGTCAATAGTAAAACCTATTATTTTACTAAGTCGTTGCTTGCTTTGAATTTCACAACTGTCTTAGGACCGATTGTGATTTCTTTGCCAGTCTGTGGGTTACGACCTTTGCGGGCTGGGCGTTTTGTTGTTGACAATGTGCCGAAACCGACTAAAGAGATACGATCACCCTTGCGGATTGCGTCTGTTGCTGCGCAAATAAATGCGTCCAAAGCCTTTTTAGCTTCAACTTTTGTGATTTCAGCTTTTTCAGCGATCACATTAACTAATTCTGCTTTATTCATTTTGTAAAAATTAATAAGTTTGTAATTTTTTTGACATTGCAAATATAACATAAAATCAGAAACTTACAAACTTTTTTTTCATTTTTTTTAATTTTTTTGAAAAAAATTTTCAGCGCTAATCTACAAAACCAGCTTCCAATCTTCGGAAACCCTTGTTCCTCTTAGGAATTCCGCAATTTTCATTGCTTTCTTGCCAGCCTGTTGAATTTCAACGATTTTTATGCATGAATCGCACAAAACCACTGCCAGATATGACTTTTGGTCGGTTTTTATGCTGAGCAATTCGTCGTTTGAGCAATTTTTTAACGCCAATTCAGTCTTAAAAATCTTCAAATCCAAAATCTCACCTTCAGGATTCTGAATCTTAGCATGTGCCGCAGGATACGGCGACAAGCCTCTCACAAAGTTGTATATCTCCCTCCCCGACTTGTTCCAGTCGATGTAACAGTCTTCCTTGAAGATCTTCGGTGCAGGCTTCAACACAATGCCTTCTTTTTCAATCACTGCCTCCTGACTCTCGGGATGTATATCGCCTTTCTCAATCTTCTTGATGGTCTCGACAATGACTTTGTTGCCCATCATCATCAGCGCATCATGGAGCTCACCAGCATTCATCTTATCGCTAATAGCCAGCTTCTCCTGCATGATCATAGCTCCAGTGTCAATCTCTTTGTCAAGGATAAAGGTGGTCAAGCCTGTCTCTGTCTCCCCATTGATGATGGCATGGTTGATAGGCGCCGCACCTCTATACTGTGGCAGCAGCGACGCATGCAGATTGATCGTGCCTTTAGGAGGCATGCTCCATATCACCTCAGGCAACATCCTGAATGCCACCACCACAAACAAGTCGGCATCATACGAGCGCAGCTGGTCCACGAAAGCCTCGTCTTTGAGCTTCTCTGGCTGCAACACCGGCAATCCATGCTTCAAAGCGCATTCCTTCACCTCCGAGGCATGCATCTGCTTGCCACGACCAGCAGGCCTGTCAGGCGTCGTAACCACCACAGGCACCTCGTAACCCGCTGCCAATATCGCCTCAAGCTGTGATGCCGCAAACTCTGGCGTACCGAAATATATAATCTTCATACCTTATTTATTATTTATTAAAAATGCCTGATTCGTCAAAATCAGGCATCTTATATTTAAACTTTAAACCGTAAACAGTAAACTGTAAACTATTTAGCAAGTTTAGTCTCAACGTAAGCGATGTTCTTCTCGATGCTGAAGCCTTCGTTGCTGTTAGGATATTCAGCCTGGATGGTCTTATACATATCCAATGCCTTCTGGTAGTTTCCAACCATCTCGTAAGCATAGCCGGCTTTCATGAGCATCATAGGAGTTGTGAATGAGTTCTTCTGGTCGAGAGCTGCTCTCTCATAGCATTTTGCAGCCTCGGCAGCGTTGTCGAGCTCGAGGTAAGCATCACCCATAGCGCCCATTGCCAATGGCTTCACGATTTCATCTTTGCCATTGTATTCACCGAGATATTTGATAGCGTTGTCAAACTCACCAAGGTTGAGATAGCAGATACCTGCATAGTATTTGGCGAGGTTGCCGCTCTTTGTGCTTCCGTAGTTGTTGATGATATCCATGAAACCGGCGTTGTTGCCATCACCATTCAATGCGGTAGCATAGTCATCAGCTGCGAAAAACTGCTCAGCACGGAACATCTGGGCCATAGCCTCTGCATTACGTGGCTCGATATAATATTTCTTGATACCAAAAATAGCAAGAATCACAACCACCAATACGATAACAACTGCTGTGATGGTCTTCTTGTTGTTCTCAATAAACATTTCGGTCTTACTTAATGTCGACTCAATTGATTCGAGACGTTCCTCGTCTTTCTTTACATTTTCTTTTGCCATATCAATTATAAATTTTTCGAACTGCAAAATTACGGATTTTTCTTTTATATCCGAACATTTTTTTTGCTATATTTGTAAAAATTTTGATAAAGACGGTTTAAAATCATAACTCATTCATTTTGAACGCTAAAGAAGAAAAATTATACGAGTTTCTTTCAAATTACATCACCGATGAAAGAAAACAACGCTTCGAGGAAGTGCTAAAATACCGCACACGTCACCTCACAATAGTGCTCGAAGATATCTATCAGTCGCACAACGCCAGTGCTGTCTTGCGCAGCTGCGACCTCACTGGAGTGCAGGATATCCATATCATCGAGAACAAATGGGTTTACGACATCAACCCCGACATCGTGGTGGGCTCCAGCAAGTGGCTCGACCTGCACAAATACAATGTCGGCGAATTCAACACACCTGAATGTTTCGACCTTCTTCACAGCAAAGGCTACAAAATAGTGGCCACATGTCCGCATCAGAACGACTACAGTCTCGACACTCTCCCACTCGACCAGCCTATAGCCGTGGTTTTCGGCACCGAGAAAACCGGCCTCACCGAATATGCGCTCGACCATGCCGATATGTACGTACAAATCCCAATGCACGGATTCACCGAGAGCTTCAATATCAGTGTTTCCGCGGCATTGCTGATGTACACGCTCACACAACGTCTGCATAAGAGCGACATCGACTGGCATCTCACCGAAGAAGAGAAACAGGAGATTCGTCTCGACTGGACACGTAAGTCACTGAACCGCGTGCGCACATTCGAGAACAAGTTTTACGAACTGTATCCTGAGTTTAAATAGAGCTTAATCAAGGTCCATCCCGTACAGATGCATCTTGTTGTACAAGGTCTTACGGTCAATCTGCAAAAGCTTGGCCGCGACAGTCTTGTTGCCACGCGCCTTACGTAACGCATTGAGTATCTGTTCCTTTTCGTCACCCGGACGCAAAGCCATGTCATCAGCGTCTTGTTCCTTTTGACGACGGCTTGCCAACACTGGCAGATTATCGGCCGTAATCTCTTCATTCTCAGCGAACAAGGTGGCGCGACGTATCACGTTACGCAGCTCACGAAGGTTGCCGTCCCAGCGATGCTGTTTCAGGACATCGATAGCTTCCGCCGAGATGCGTTTCACCTCTTTACCTAGTTCCTCATCGGCCTGCTGCAGGAAATGATACGCAAACTCCGGAAGGTCGTCGATACGTTCACGCAGCGGCGGCACATCAATCGAAAACTCGTTGATTCTATGGTACAGATCCTCACGGAATGCTCCGTTTTCAATAGCTTTCTCAAGGTCCTCGTTGGTGGCGGCTATAATCCTGACATCCACATTGATATCCTGTGCCGAACCCACAGGACGCACTTTCTGTTCCTGCAAAGCACGCAGAAGCTGTTTCTGCACCTCGTAAGGCAGGTTTCCTACCTCGTCAAGGAACACTGTACCGCCCTTTGCCTCTTCGAAGACGCCTCTTTTATCAGCGATTGCTGATGTGAACGAGCCTTTCAGATGTCCGAACAGCTCCGATGGTGCCAGCTCCTTCGAGAGGCTTCCGCAGTCGACAGCGATGAACGGCTTGTCTTTGCGACCGCTCTGCTCGTGAATCATTCGTGCGATATATTCCTTGCCTGTTCCGCTCTCGCCGAGTATCAGCACCGACATCTTGGTAGGCGCCACCAATGCCACATGTTTGTAAACCCTTTGTATCACCTGACTCTCGCCCTTCACCATGGTCTTAGCCGTCACCTCTGTCTTGGCTTTCGGTGCAGCTTTGTTCTCCTGACTGAGGGCGCTCACAATCTTCTGTTCGAGCATGGTCGGCGTGATAGGTTTCTTAAGGTAGTCGAAGGCTCCCATTTTTATCGCGTTGACGGCAGTCTGCACGTCGGCGTAGCCCGTCATGATGATAAATGGAGTCATTATTTTCTTTTCCCTCAACGACGTCAAAAACATGATACCGTCGCCGTCTGGCAGACGCAAGTCGCTGAGTATCAGGTCAAATTGTGCTGTTTTTGATGCCGCCACCGCCTGTTCCAGATTGGATGCCAGCACGGTTTCCCAGCTGTTTTTCTGGAACCATGTCTTCAGCATCACTCCGAAGGCGACGTCATCGTCTACAATCAATATCTTTTTCGACATAACAATAATTCTGCTCGTTTTGCAAAATTATACATTTTATCGTTACGGGCGACAAAAAAAGATATAAAAAATAGAGATCCGACACCAGGCGGCGTCGGATCCCCGTAAATATTGAAAACGAGCAGAAAATTACTTGGTTAAAACAACCAAATATCTTGTAACTTTCCAGAACAGGTCTGGATTAGTAATTTCTAATGTCACGATCTTGTTGCCATCAGCGTCAACACCTTTCACGAGGTTGTATGCCTCTGCAGCGTGTGTTGAGAGAACAACAGCTTTCTTTGAGTTGAAAGTGATTGATGTGAGTTCACGCATGTCACCTTTTGTGAAAGCCTCTGTAGGAACCTCGCCTCTCAAAACTTTTGTCTTGCTGAGGATGACACCCTGTGCCTTCAATTCTTTTGCTGTAGCGCCGATGTAGTACACAGCGTTGAGCTCATTTGTTGAGTTGGTCAGGTTGGTGTTGAGGTTTTCAATCTCATTGTTAGCGTTTGTGAGGTCAGTGTTGAGGTTCTCAACCTGTGTGTTCAGGTTAGCGATCTGACCGTCTTTCTCTGCGACCTGTGACTGAAGGTTAGCAATCATCTCTTCTTTCTCTGCGAGCTGAGCCTGGAGCTTCTTCACCTGTGCGCGGAGGTTAGCATTGTTTTTGTTTGACTTTGCCAAAGCATCGTTCAAAGAGTCGAGACGAGCGTGGTTGATAGCCATCTGTTCTTTGAGCTGGAGAAGTTCAGCAACGATCTGCTCTCTCTGGCTGCCTTCCTGCTGCATTGTCATCATGCCTTCTGCCTCACGAATTGCCTGGAGGTTATTCTCAACATCGTTGATAATACCCATTGTGGTTTCGAAATCTTTCTGAATGCTTGCATTCTGAGCTGTAAGAGCTTCATTTTCCTTCTGCAAAGCTTGATACTTCTTTGAACTTTCAACGCATGAGCTTAACATTAAAGCTACTAATGCGACCGACAAAATTGTTAATGTTCTTTTCATTTGTGTTATGATTTTAAATTAGTCTATGCTAACATCTCCATTTAACTACCAATATCGTGCCAAACTGAAAAATTATTTAACAAATTTTACAACCCATTGATAATCAATATATTAAAAATTTTATATTTTCTCGTTTCCTCTTCTTATGGTGTGGAAAAGTGTGGAATCATTCCACAAAAATCCACAACTCATTCATTTTCAACATGCAAATATACAAATTTATTTTTTACATACAACAGATTTTTTTAATTTTGCATAAAATTTTTTTTTGTGAATCGCGAAATTTTAAAATTAGCCATCCCCAACATAATCAGCAACATAACTGTTCCGTTGCTGGGTTTGGTCGACATGATGCTGATGGGTCATCTTAGCTCGCCGGCATATATCGGAGCCATAGCCCTAGGCGGCACCATCTTCAGCGTGCTGTATTCCTTCTTCAGCTTCCTGCGCGCCGGCACCACAGGATTCACCGCACAATCATACGGAGCTAACGACACCACTGAGATCAGCTACTCACTATATCGGTCGATAACAATAGCGGTTTTAGCCTCTATATTAATTATAGGTATACAAAAACCGATTGCAAGAGTAAGTCTGGTGCTGCTTGAAGGCAGCAACGAGGTGGAAAGTCTGGCGATAACATATTTCTTCGTGCGAATCTGGGCAGCTCCGGCCAACATGCTGCTTTACTGCTTCAACGGCTGGTTCATCGGCATGCAAAACACTCGTATCCCAATGGCTATCGCAATAATAATCAATGTGTTAAACATCATTCTCAGCATCATTTTCGTGGTGGTGATGAAACAAGATGTGGTCGGCGTGGCACTGGGCACCGTCATCGCACAGTATAGCGGCCTCATCACGGCATTGGTGTTCCTTTTTACAAAATATAAGAATTATCTAATCAAGATTAACGCTCATATCTTATTGGATATCAACAAGTTAAAACGTTTCTTCAAGGTCAACACCGACCTGATGATTAGAAGCATATTATTGGTTTTAACGATAGCGTTTTTCACCAACCAGTCGGCGAAATTAGGTGATAACATATTGAGTGTCAATATGATACTATTGCAATCATTTTACATTTTCTCCTATTTCACCGACGGTTTCGCCTACGCGGGCGAGGCTCTTGTCGGAAAGTATATAGGCGCCAACGACTCCGACAGTCTTCACAGCGTGGTGCGCCTGCTTTTCAAATGGGGAATGTACATCAGCGTGCCGTTTGCGATACTTTACGCCCTCTTCCCCACCGCTTTCGTGAAAATCATATCCGACAACGCCGAAATCATCAGCGAGATCAGACCTTATTATATATATATGGCGCTCATCCCGATAATCACCTTCGCGGCATTCCTCTGGGACGGCATCTACATCGGCGCCACAGCGTCGAAAGCCATCCGCAACACCATGATTATCTCGGCAATACTGGTTTTCCTTCCGATGTGGTATTTCCTGATGCCTCTCTACGGCAACCACGGCCTATGGATCGCCTTCCTCGGTTTTATGGTCGCAAGAGGTGTCTCCATGACATTCTTCGCGAAGAAAAATATACTCCAACTACCTAACAATCAATAAGATGCATATTTTATCAAAATCGACATATATCAAAGGCGAGCAATGCGAAAAGGCGTTGTATCTGTTCAAAAACAGACCTTTTTTGCGTGATAAGCTGAGTATGGAGCAACGCGCGAAGTTCAAACGCGGCACCGACGTGGGAATCCTGGCCCAGCAGCTGTTTCCAGGCGGCATCAACATGACTCCGAGTTCGCCTTCACAGTTCGGCAAAAAAGTCACCGAGACGATGCAAAACCTCAGCAATCCTGCCGTCAACGTGATGTATGAGGCTGTGTTTCAATACGATGACACTCTCATTATGCTCGACATCATCGTCCGCGACGGCGACAAATGGCGCGCCATAGAGGTGAAAAGTTCGCTCAGCATCAGTCCGACTTACATGAAAGACGCCGCACTGCAATACTACGTGCTCAAAGGCTGCAACGTGCCGCTGTCCGACATCCAGCTGATGTACATCAACGCCGATTATGTCCGCAATGGAGATTTAAATTTATCACAACTGTTTGTATTTCAATCTGTTAAAGATTATGCCGAGCAATACCAAGATGTTATTGCAAAGAATATAGCACATTTCAAAGACATCATCAAGCAGCCTCATTCACCGAAGATTCCTATTGGCAATCAATGTGATGCGCCTTACCGTTGTGAGTTTCACGGTCATTGCTGGAAAGATGTGCCCAACGAGCTCGACAAACCATACACCATTGATTATAAGCTACTTTACGAGCTTCTCGGCGACCGCAACAAGTCGACAGCGTTCCTGAATCTGCTGTTTTACCGTCCGGCAGTGCCTCTCTTCGACGGCGACAAGCCTTACACCGAGTTTATCATCGGCTTCTCAATACTTTCAAACAACGGTCAATTCGACAAAATCTACAATTGGAACTGCCTCGACGACCTTTCGAGATGGAAAGACAGCCTCGAACTGCTCGCCACTCAACTCGCTGGTTTTGAGCGTGTTATCTGTTTCGCATCACAAAACATACAAGCATCGCTGCAGAAGTATAACGTATTGGAATCCAAAGTGTTAAACTACAAAATCTTGAATTTCAGAGAGGTGCTCCAGCAATCGGGGTTCGAGCACGAGAAGGTGAAAAACGATTTCTCTTTGAAAAATGTTTACGAGACCGTCTTCCCCGACAAGACCCTTTTCGAGCACAGCCGCATCATTTTAAATGCCCTCAGCGAAAACGTGCTTGAAAGAAATCTGATTACCAGCGACTTAGAAATGGAGAACAAAGCGCTGCGCGAGATTTACAAAAAAGTTATCAACATCTTATAAACAAACCATCATTATTTTTACTTTTGCAGTATGAATAATGAAGGTATAAAAAAATCGGGATTTCTCAAGTCGCAGGCCGCTACGGTACCTGCCGATTTCCTTAATAATCAAGGACGTATACCGCCTCAAGCCGTCGACTTGGAGGAGGTTGTCTTAGGTGCTCTCATGCTTGAAAAAGAGGCCGTGAACGCTGTGATCGACATTTTGTCGCCGGAGGTGTTTTACAAGGAGGCACATCAGATAATTTTCGCTGCAATAAAGGATTTGTTCACCAAGTCGGAGCCTATCGACATCCTCACGGTAACCAATCACCTGAAGTCGACTGGCGACCTCGAGGCTGTGGGCGGACCGTATTACATCTCGCAGCTCACCAACCGCGTGGTATCGTCAGCAAATATTGAGTATCACTCGCGCATCATCCTTCAGAAATACATTCAGCGTCAGCTCATCCAGATCTCTTCTGAGACCATCAAAGATGCCTACGAGGACTCTGCCGACGTGTTCGATTTGCTCGACAGCGCTGAAAACAAGCTGTTCCAGATCAGCGAGAACAACCTGCGCCGCAACTACGACCAGATGCCCGACCTCGTGAAACTCGCTATCGATGACATCGAGAAGGCGAAAAACGCCGGTTCGGAGCTCCGCGGAGTGCCTTCGGGCTACACCGAGCTCGACCGCATCACACAAGGTTGGCAGAAATCCGACCTCATCATCCTCGCCGCCCGTCCGAGTATGGGTAAGACAGCGTTCGCGCTCAACATGGCACGAAACGCCGCCGTCGACTTCAACAAGCCGATTGCATTCTTCTCACTCGAGATGTCGTCAGTGCAGCTCGTCACACGTCTGATATCTTCGGAAACCTCGCTGACAGCCGACAAACTGCGTTCGGGACAGCTCGCCGAATACGAGTGGCAGCAGTTGAACACAAAGGTTTCGCCTCTTATCAATGCCAAGTTATACATCGACGACACGCCACAGCTCTCAGTTTTTGACCTCCGTGCCAAGTGCCGCCGACTCAAGCAACAACACGACATCCAGATGGTGTTCATTGATTATCTGCAACTTATGACGGCAAAGACCGAGAAAAACGGCAACCGTGAGCAGGAAATCAGTAACATCTCGCGTTCGCTGAAGAGTCTGGCGAAAGAGCTCAACATCCCTGTCTTGGCCCTTTCACAGCTGTCACGTAGCGTGGAGTCACGTCCAGGTTCGAAGAAACCTATCCTCTCCGACCTTCGTGAGTCGGGTGCTATCGAGCAGGATGCCGACATGGTTATCTTCATCTATCGTCCTGAGTATTATGGACTTAGCGAAGACGAAGACCATTCATCGACAAAAGGAAAAGCCGTCATAAACATCGCTAAGCACCGTAACGGCAAGCTCGGCGACGTGGAGCTGCGTTTCGTTGGACAATATGCACGTTTCGAAGACCTTGAGCAAGATTACTCAAAGAGTTTTGGAAATGAAAATGCCGGCGGTAACAACGACCAACCGGCACAATTTGCTCCAAACGCCAACTTCAACGCCCCGACGGAGCGCCGAGTGGGCTCCCGTATGAATAACGAACTCGGGGATGTGCCTTTCTAGTTAAAAGTTAAAAGAGTAAAGTTAAAGGAGGAGTATTAACTTTTATCTATTATCTTTTAACTATTCTAGTTCCTGCATTAGGGTTTCCGAGGCTTGTGGCGTCAGTGATTACAGCCTCATGGCCTGTCTCTTCCACGAACTTGATAGCTGCACGCATCTTAGGTGCCATCGAGCCTTCGGTAAACTGACCCTCTTCGAGATATTTCTTAGCTTCAGCCACTGTGATACGGCCGAGAGCCTTCTCGTTTTCCTTACGGAAATTGATGTAAGCCTGCGGGACGTCGGTAAGGATGTAGAACTCATCGGCTTTCACCTGCACTGCTGCCAGTGATGATGCAAGGTCCTTGTCGATAACTGCCTCAACGCCGACGTAATAGCCGTCTTTCTCGACCACCGGGATGCCGCCGCCACCAACGGTTACGACGATGTTTCCGCCTCTGGCGAGCTGTTCCACAAGTTCTATATTATTGATTTCCAACGGTTTTGGTGATGCCACAACCTTACGCCAGCCTCTACCCTTGGGGTCTTCCTTGAAGATAGCGCCAGTGGCGGCGGCATATTCCTCAGCCTCTTCCTTCTCATAGTAAGGACCGACAGGCTTGGTAGGGTTCTTGAACATCGGGTCGTTGCCGTCGACAAGCACGCGGGTCACCAAGGTGACAATATTATGCTTGTATCCGTGCTGTGACAACACTTTACGGAATCCTGTCTCGATCATGTAACCGATTGAGCCTTGTGTCTCCGACACGCAGAAATCCATCGGCATCGACTGCACCTCAAACATCTTGGCGCCAGCCTCGTGCTGAAGCATGACATTGCCGACTTGTGGGCCGTTTCCGTGGCCGATAATCAAATTGTCACCGTTTTTGATGAAGCTCATCAAAGCCTCGCATGTCTCGGTAACGTTCTCAATCTGTTCCTTGTAAGTACCTTTTTGATTGCTTCTCAACAAAGCGTTTCCGCCGAGAGCTACAACTACTAATTTACTCATGTCTGTATTTTTTATTTCTCTACTTTTCTTTTATATTTCACGACTTGTCCGGATGTGATAAGGATGAGCTCGTCGTCATCCACCTTCTCGATTTTCAAGGTATCCGAAAAATCTCTCTTCATCGAACCGATGTTTTTGCCATTTAAAATAAGGTAATCGCCTTTCTTCTCCCATGACTCGTATGTGACATAATCCACATTGATGTCGGAAGCTGTGCCGTCCTTGTGCAGTTCGAAACCCTGTTCCTGAGTGTGCTTTGTCTCTGGTTGCACCCAAGCGCCGACAAGTGGATTTGTGCATGAAATCATCGAAAATAAAAGTGCAAAAGCACTGAAAATCAATACTTTTTTCATATTTTTCAAAACTATTTTGCCATTGAACCGATCAATCCGACACCGAGCATGATCAACAAGATACCAAGCCATCCTCCCAACGACACTCTTTCGCCAAGTAAGGCCATTGCCAAGAGCGTTGTGAAGATATAGCTAATGCTCGTGAGCGGATAAACCACTGATAATGAATAACTTTTGAGCATAAACATATAGATAATCATGGCGATGATATACAGCAGCAGCGATATGCCGAGCTGCCAGTTGAGGAAGCTGCGGTAAAACGCCCACGACATGCTGTAATCAACCACCCTGTCCATGCCCACTTTCATGAAATATTGGGCGACGGCAAGGAGAGCCGATTGTATTATCGCTGTGATTATCAATTTAAACATAAAAAAATTTTTTGCAAAATTACAACTTTTTTCAATCCAAATAATAATCTTTTAAAAAGTCTTTGTATTCTTTGGTGAAACTGTGGTCGGGATGCCTTAAGACAAACGTCTCGCTTTCAACCTTATCAACTTGATTTACAACAAGTTGCATATTGATTCTATTTGGTTCTTTTCCTTCAACAGGAATTATTTTTTGCTCTTTTTTCAAAAAAAATCCTTGATTTTCAGCCTCTTGCAGAAATGTGGTCGATTCACGGGCCGGAAGCACCAACGAGAAGCGTCCGTCAGGCTTCATGAGTTTTTTTACCGAAGCAAGCAAATCGCTGTAACTCAATGTGTTAGTATGTCTTGCAAGACCTTTTTTCGCCTTTTCAGGGATGTTGTCGCCAAAGAAAAACGGAGGGTTCGACACCACCAGATCGTACTTTTTCGTGCAAACGTCGGAATAGTGTTTTATGTCGTCATTTATGGCAAAAATACGCGTTTTCCACGCCGAATTGCTGAAATTTTGCGCCGCCTCCTCATATGAGTCACGGTCTATTTCCACTGCATCGGCACTGTTGATGCCTTTCTGCGCAAGCATCAATGGAATGAGTCCGCAGCCTGTCCCGATATCGAGGACGTCGTCAGTTGCCGCCACTTCGGTCCAACGGGCCAGCAAGATGGCATCCGTCCCGATTTTCATGGTCGAGCGATGGTGGAAAAGACCGAATTTCTTGAAAAAAAACGGACGGCAATCCATGATTTACATATTGAGATACATGTCGATCAAGCCCTCAGGAGCCTTGATATTCAATATCTTAGCTTTCTTGTTCACCTTTTGGATGATGTCGTCGTGAATCGGGATAAGAATCTCTTTTCCGTCGCGCATCACCTGGATGACGGCCTGTGTCGGGTATTCGAGCACATCGGAAATCGTACCCACCTCCCCTTTTTCCTCATCGATGAGCTTGAAACCTATTATCTCCTTGAAATAGAAGTCGTTATCGTCGAGTTCGGGCAGCATCTCGTTAGGCAAAAACACACCTTTTCCGAGAAAAACCACAGCCTGTTCCATCTTCGTCACATCCTGCAGCTGCACAAACATCTTGTCGCCGTTAATCTTCTGATTTTCAATAAAATACGGAATAAGATTCCCTTTATCTTCGATTAAAAGGTATCTCAAATCACGGAAATCGGCAGGGTTCACCACGTCGAGCTTGATGGTGATTTCGCCTTTAAGTCCGTGTGTTTTGGTCACTTTGCCAAAGAAGAAACAGTCGTTTTTTGTCATAATCCAAATTGTTTAAAAACCTATCAATAATCCCGCGATGCCCACAGCGACTCCCAGTCCAATCTTTATCCCTTTCGAGAGCAGGAATGCTTTTCTCGACTCCGCCAGAAGCGGCAATGCGCCGTGTCCGTCCTGCACTATCGAGTTGGCGAGCAATATGCTGAACGGCAGCGTACCGTTGGCAAACAGCAGCACAAACACCAGATGCGGCCCCGACTGCGGGATGATGCCAATCAGCACAGCGATAAGCAGCACTATATATGGATTTGCGTTTACAAGTCCTTCTAAATCAACATATTCCTCAAGCAATGTGATCACCAGAATCACGCCGAAGCTCCACAGGAAGATTTTCGGGAGATGCACCTTGATGACGTGTTCCCAGAGGTGTTCCTGCAGGAAATGCTCTTTTGCCACCGCCACGATGACGAGAATCACCGAAAACATCGCTATCAGCGAGTAGCGTATCCACTCCTCGTCGCCGCCATGCTCATGTCCGTGTTCGTGACCTTCGTCGATGACGCCACCGAGTATCAGGCCCAGCACCAGCACGCACATCGCGATGAGCAGAGCTCTCACGAAGGTGATGTTTTTGAGGTTGTTTTTCATCGTATGCTCATGATGATGGTGGCATTCAGGCTCATCGTGCAGCGGGAACGACTTTTCAGTCAGGCCGATGTATTTGTCTTTCATCACCAGTTGGAGGATTGCGCCCACCACTATGGCCGCCACAAACATTATCAGTGTGATTGTCAATGCTTTACCGGGAAACATCGAGAACATGAAGAAAGCCTCATCGCCTGCCGTCGCTATCAACGCAGCCATCAGGGCTGGAAAATTCACCACCCGATGGATGTAGAGCGACACGATGGTGTAGGTTCCGAGACAACCTGGTATCACGCCCATCAGCGCGCCTATCAATATCTGCATCCAGGGCGACGCCTGTAGCTTTTTCGACCACAGTCCGTCGGTTTTCACGTTGATAAACTCAATGATCATCATCATTCCGATGACAAATGCCGTTATCGTAAGTGTCTGTTGCAGAATACTATACAAATGTTCAAACATCGTTTTCAAAATTTTTGCAAAAATAAAAAAAAAGTAGAGACGATGTATACATCGTCTCTACTTTTTCAATAACATCAATTATTAAAGAACATCAATGTTTTTCGAAACCTTCATCTCTTGTTTTGCTTTCTTTGGCAGTACCACTGTCAGGATGCCGTGTTCGACTTTTGCGGAAATCTTGTCGGTCTCCACGTCGTCAGGCAATGTGTAGTTCTGTTCGTAGTTTGCGTATGAGAACTCGCGGCGCAGATAGTGATGCTTGCGGTCTTCGTCTTTATGTTCTGTCTTGTTTTCGATGGCGATGTTCAGATTACCATCCTCGTTGATGTTCACGCGGCAAAACTCTTTTCTGATGCCTGGGGCTGCGAGCTCCATTGTGTAGGCCTTGTCGTCTTCTTTCACGTTGACTGCCGGTGCTGTTGTATTGGCACGAGGCATCAAATCATTGTCGAAGAATTCGTCGAATACTGTTGGGAACCAACTGTTTTTAAATACTGGTAACATAATTTTATACCTCCATAATTTTGTTTAACAATCTGTTTGTTTTGATCGCCTCAGCTTATCGCATCGGCTTTCGACTGGAATAGTATCAAATTATGTGCCAGAGGCCTTTTTGCGACATTTTGACACGTTTAATGACATTTTGACATGTTTTGTTTTTAGACAGGATCATCAGGGTATAGTTGTCATTCCGAACGAAGTGAGGAATCTCATAGTTTTTTGCAGAAAACTTTGTAAAACATTCAAAACATTTAGTAATTTTGCACCGATAATTTGAAAACTCACTGATTTATGGAGCCTTTAGAAAACGCGAACAATAGTAGCATAATAATGTATAATTCAAAGGATTCTCTCAACAACATTGAAGACAGAATCTTCTGTATAAGGGAAGTTAATGTCATGATTGACAGAGATTTAGCCGAAATATATGGTGTAAAAACAAAAAGATTAAACGAACAGGTAAAACGTAATATTGAGCGTTTTCCTGAAAGATATATGTTTCAACTATCTGATTATGAAACACTTAAACTGGTCGCAAATTGCGACCGGTTACAGACGCTGAAGCATTCCTCATCCAATCCTTACGTTTTCACCGAGCAAGGTGTTTCCATGCTAGAAGACAAGCAAAAACTATTCTTTGACGGCCAAATATATGATGCCTTCAGCTTGATGGTTTCAATAATCCAAAAAGCCAACGAAGAAATCATTTTGATTGATAATTATGTAAACAATGAAACTCTGGACATTCTTTCAAAAAAGAAAGAAACAGTTGACGTTCGATTATTTACATCGAAAAACACAAAACTCACGAAAACAGATATCATCAAGTTTAATTCCCAATATCCGAATTTGACGTTAAGTTTTACTGACAAATTTCATGATAGGTTTTTGATCATAGATAACAGTATTGCTTATCACATCGGAGCATCAATTAAAGATGCCGGAAAGAAGTGCTTTGCGGTGAGTTTGATAAACGACAAGTGGATGGTAGAGGCACTATTGGGAAATATATAAAAAAGGCCCCCGTACCGTCACGGCGGGGGCCAACAAAACTAAAACAAAACTAATCTACATTTCTGTAGATGACATTTTGAGAATGTCGGTGCAAAGATACGAAATTTTTTCTTTACTTCAACTTTTTTTTGACCACGAATCGCACGGATTTACACGAATCTGTTCTTCCGAAAGGAATCAAAGGGGCTGACGTGAGATGAAAAAAGCCCGAACGATGATGTTCGGGCTATACTGCATAAAGCAAAAGTCATTTTGAAGTTAGAAAAAACGCTTTATGCAGTGTTTTTTAAGCCATTAGCTGCGCTTTTTGCGATAGACGGCGTAGCCCGCACCGAGGGCGGTGAGGACTAAGAGGCCGGAGCCGAGAGGTGTGTCAACGTTTTCTGTTGAACCATGACCCTGTGGGTTTTGTATATCTAAAGCGTCACCTGTGGCTCTGTTACCATAACCATTGTCGTAGTTACTGAAGAAACCATCACGACCTTGAGCGTTGGCTGTGAAGCTGAGTGTTAAAACTATAGCGATTGTGAATAATATCTTTTTCATTTTAAATTCTCCTTTCATAATTTAGCGAACAACAATTTTTTGGACTTTCTCATTCAATCTGAAGATGTAAACACCTTGAGAAGGAACGTTGATTGTTTCAACACCGTTAATTGTAGTTGTCATCACACGACGACCAGTGACATCGAAGACTTGAAGTTCGCCTTCTCCGTTAACGATGATATCGCTACCACTCTGATAAGCGAATATGTCGTTGTTAAGTACTTCATTACCTGAATTATATGTGAGTTTTACAATGAAACGATTGTCGCCATCGATTGGTGAACCGATGAAGCTGTATTCGTTATCGATTAGCATGTCAATATCCTCACCGGTGAGGCGGTCGATTAAATGGAGATAGCTGTAATCACCCTTGGTGTTGTAGCTTAAAGTGTATTTGCCTGTTGTGGCAGCCTTGAAATTGAGACCGAACATTGGGGTGTTGTCGTTCATCATAGCAATTGCGTAGTTGTCATCGTTTTGAGGGATATAGATCATAGGCGCCTCTGAGTTGCGGTGCTCAATCTTATTCAAACCATTGCCTTTATCGAACATTGCATAGGCAACGTCTTCATACTGGCTATTGGCAACAGTGAACTGGATGTAATCCTGATTTGCTTTCGATGCTGGAGCTGATGCATCATTACTGAAACTAACAGTTGCATTATCCTTTGTGACGAAAACAAATACTGCTTCCATTGGATCGATGGCTGTACCAGCTGCTGTTGAAATCCATGAACCAGTTGAATTTAGTTTATAATAACCTGCATTTGAAATATCGCCATCAATAGCAACTCCATAATAAATTGTATGTGTGTATGGATTACCGATTAAGTGGAGACCAGAATGTTTTACATCAGATTTTGAAAGACCTGTCAACTCAAAATCATTTGAAACAACTGAACCATCAAAACTTAAAGTTGCATTTGTGCTACGAGCGTAGAGATAACCATGACCTTTTTCCAAAGAACTTATTGACTGGCCACTATATTGTGAGTTATACCAACCCATGTTTTCGACATACTTGTAGAGGTCGTATTGTGGTACATTATTTGCAGGGTCTGGTGTCATATTAGTAACACTACCTGGAGCGATATTATCAACAGGTGAGCTTATTGCATACCAGCCTGTATTATCATTATTGCTCCATGAATCAGGTTTTGTTATAGTTTTCTCAACAGTGGCTGCAACAGAGTTGGCTGTTATAAGCTGACCGCCGTTGGCGATAGTAAGAGAACCATCGCCGGTAATAATGATATTATCGACATTGGCTGTATAATCATCAGGAATTGTACATGCTGCTGAAATGGTAACTGCAGGTTCTGTGGTTGGAACAGCGCCCCAAGACCAATTTCCATTAGTATTCCAGTTATTACCGTCATTATTTGTGAAGGTATTAATGGTAGAGCAATAGCCTGAATAAGAAGGTTTATCATATGTTACTTTAATTTCACTAAAAGCAAGAGCTGCTGAAACATAAACGTAGAATTGGCTAAAAGTAGGTGAAGAAGATAAATTTATTGAACGATTTGTGTCAAATGATGAACTTTTAGGTACGGATAAAGACGCAATGTCTCCGCTAGATGGCTGCGCAGTTGAATTTGATGAACAGATATAAACTGTACGATCATCTTTACTACTTCCATTTTTAACTTTCATAGTGATGGCAGTAATATTCCCACTAAATGACGGTGAACCAATGTTATAGTTATTTGCGTTACTGTTTAATCCGAAATTAAAAGTTCCTGAATCATTATTGATTGCCGCATAATAACTCCATGTATTACCTTTATCATCATCTCTAGTTCCTGAACCATATGCAGCAGTTGACATTCCTGAAGCGTTTAAGGTTACTGTTGTAGAAGTAATTGTCTCTATAGCCATTACAGCATAATAGGTAATATCTTTTGAGCTATCGCCTGATGATACATAAGTAATGCCTGTTTCATTTGCTTGATAAGTAGCAATGCTACTTTCACTCCAGCCCATAAATGTATAACCTGAAGGGATTCCACTTGCAGGTGCTGCAAAAGAAATAGCTTCACCTTCTTCAACATCTACTTCTGTCTCCGTTCCATTAACACTATATGTAATGGTATGATAAACTTTGGCTACAAAGCTGGCTCGAAATTGAACAGCACTAGTCACCGTATAAGATGTACCATCGCCATCAGACCATGTGCTACCTCCATTTGTGCTGTATTCCCACTTAACTAAAATGTAGCCATCAGCAGGTGTAGCCAAAACTGTTAATGTGGTACCTGATGGCACTTCATCGCCTGAAGATAATGTGGTTTCATCTCGTTTAATTACTAATGTGCCATTGCTGGGGGCAGAAAAAGTTACAGTAAACTTTTCAGTAGCAGCGGCTTGAGTGATAGTTACATCTTTAGTGGCTGTGCCATAAGTAAGAGTTACCACAGCAGGACGTGACGATGCTGTAGTGTTCTCTTCTGCTGTAAATGCCACTTTCTTATTTACAGCGTCAACTGCACCAACAGTTAACCAATCGCCAGATTTCTTTGTAGCGGTTAATGTGCTTCCATTTGGATTTGTAATGTTATATGAAATATTACCTGAAAGAATATCTGCCGCTATGTTCACGTCGTCAGCAGAAATAGAAGGAGTGAGTTCTTCGTAAAAATCAACAGAAGTAATATTTATACCACAATTATTAGCGCTTTTAGTTGTTACTACATGATAATTAACTGTAATTCTAAAGTATGAGTTCGCTGCCCAAGCGTCGTCTGGCTCAAAGGTTAAGGTGCCAGATGAAGAAACACTTGGAGAAGATAATACTTTTGTAATTGTACTCTCATTAGGGAAACTGGAACTTGTAGATCCCTCTACTTTTATAGAATTCACAGTCATTGTTGTATTACTTCCATTGGTAATACCATTATGACTAAGTATAACTTTATAAATCTTCTTGTTGACCAGAGTAGCATTACTAGTCAAAGTTCTATCGGTTGCTGTAGTAGTTTTTCCACCAACTCTAAGAAGATTTCCCACAGATTGATTGCCATAGACAGTCCATTCTTTTGAAGATGCAGTAACAGAATGTGAGGCAGTGTAGGAATTATAATTGGTACCGCTGGACATCTGTGAAAAAGTTAAGGAATATACTGGAGTTTCAGTCTTCTCTTGAGCCCAGACGTTCGAACTTCCTACTACTAGGGCGAATAGCAGGAGCATGATTTTTGTAAATGTTTTTTTCATTTTGTTTTGTTTAGATTTAGTTAATTATTATTGTTGATTTATTTTGTTTGCTTAGTAGCTTACGGCTTAGAAGCTTAAAGGATTTCTCCACTACGCTCCACTGCGTTACGCTTCGGTCGAAATGACAAGAAAAAGCGGCTCCGGCAGCGAAGTGGGATGCGGAGTTATGAAATTAGATTAAAAAAGATGAGGGGTGTTAGGAAAGCGGTGTTTACAATTATTGCTTGTAACTTATTGAATATCAATAAGTTGTACTGGGGGGGGGTAATTGTAAAATTGTTATTTTTCATCTTCTTCAGAATTTTTTAATGGCGGTGCAAAATTAGGATTAATTTTTGATAGTCACGCAATTAATTGAAATTATTTTTTCTTTCAATCTTTTCTCGCAGATTACACAGATTGCACGGATTTTTTTCTTCCACGGTTCTACCACAAAGGATTTTAGCTCGTGGACACTCGCGGGATTACGCAGATTTTGTACTAATTGTTTTTAGTAATGTGGCTAGTATTATCGACAGTACTACCATTATGCAGAAGTTTACCATGTGGTTGAATGGCCATTGGGTGATGGCTATAAAAGGACCGGCACAGAGGGTGTGGTGAACAAGATAGATTTCGAAACTGATTCCGCAGAGGAATGCTATTGTTTTGCTGCTTCGATTTGGTATATATCGTAACATCAGTGATAATAACGACAGTCCACATAATCCAGTAAGCAGGAAATGGAGTGAGCGTGATTTGATGAAAAGGCCGTGATATTCGAGATAGAAGCATCCGATGTTGAGAAGCACGATTGCTATTGCCATCCACCATGTCATGGATTGGGATTTCTGCAGGAACCAACTGCTTTTTAAAAACACGAAGGCAAAGAATCCAAGAGTAAGAAAGGCTATGCTTGGAATTCCTAGTTTTTCTCCTATGATTAATAAAAGAACTGATGTGGCAAGTATTATATACGGTGCTTGCTTGGATTTTACGTTGAATCTTTGTAGGAGTATCATTTCGGCATAGCAGGCCATAAGGACTGTGAGAAACCATAGATGTCCATTGCCTGGAAGTTTGCCGAAATATCCAAGAAACAGGAAATTCAATCCGACGTTGAACCACGAAAATGAAATCTTGAAAACCAAATAAAGTGCTGTGATAATGATGAGATATATCCAAGTGGGTGTGACGATTCGGGTGATTCGTCCTTTGATGAAATGTTTGCAATCGAGAGTTTGCCCGTTGCTGTATTTTAAGCCATAAAGCATGGCTGATACCAGGAAGAAAATCATATTGCCCACTCCTGCGAAATAGCGGCTGACTCCGTTGATGAGATTGCTGAATAGGAAGTAGTGGCATAACAGAATCATGAGAAGTGCTATGACACGGATGTGGTCGAGGGAAAAGATTTTCTTGTCCATCAGAGGTTAAATATGACGATTGCAAAAATACGATAATTTTTGAATGGCAAAAATAAAATTGCACCGCGAAGCGAGGTGTGGCGGAGCCGAGAGGGATTGGCTCGTTGACACTCGCGGATTACATAAAACGGAGAGCTCGGAGAACTAGGAGGGCTCGGGAAGAGATGTTCTAGAACGCTGGCGCTAAGCTAGACCGCCTGAGGCTAATCGAGATTGGCAAGATAAGGCTTTAGGGTGTTTAGGGAGATTAGAGACATTAGTAATAAATCGGTAATATAATTTGGTTAATGGTAAAGAATAACTTTGATAGAAGGGATCAAAGTTATTACAATTTGTAATTGGTTTTATGGCAGCTTTTGTGCCGATGCTGCTGGGATTTAGCAATTTTTAATAGCGTGGATTGTTTCAATTGCCAATGCTATCCCTGATAAACCAACCACTACAATTAATGCTGGCTTGCTCATCTTTGATAAGCTCTTAAAATTTAATACAGTTCCTAATAGCTGCATCTGAAAAACTACTGGTAGATTTTTCGATGGACCAACGTGGTTAACCATCGTTTTACCAGCGGCTGCAAAAATATAAATAAAAAATGTACGAAAGTTTTTTATTTCAGTAAAAATTGAAAAAACCTGCTTTTTCCATTAATGGATACCAATCTTCAGTTGTTTTTGTTTTTTCCCAGAATTGTTTTGTCATTTCGGTAATATGTGAATCGTTATAATAATTGATTAGCAAACCATTGATATATTCTATGCAGGCGTTATGATAAGCCTCCAATGCTTTCATGGCTTCTTGGGATAAGGTTTTTTGTTCGGCGACTTTTTCATCTAATTCAGGATCAGAATTTCCATTTTTCTTTTTTCCAAGTTCAAGAACTTCATTTGATTTATCACGGAATTGATCGCATTTGTTTATCCATTTTTCTCGAAAATCGTAAATAGTTTTTTGTGAGTTTGTCATAATAATGTAAGTTTATATTTCAGTTGCAAAGATAATAAAAAAAGCCCGCTCGGTGGAGCGGGCTGAAACTGCACAAATTAAGTTTGCCATTTTTCTGATTCCGTATAGATGAAATTAGAAATTTGTGCTGTTATTTTTATTTATTTTTTTCTCTTGCGAGCGACGGCGTAGCCGGCACCGAGGGCGGTGAGTACTAAGAGGCCGCTGCCGAGAGGAGCACCTGTTGTATTTTCTGTGAGATTGTGGTTTGGTGCGCCGAGTATCAATTCACTGTTTCCTGTACCCCTGTCATCATAACCGTTGTCATAATTGCCGAAGAAACCGTCCATACGCTGTGCGCTGGCACCGAAAGCCATCATTGTCACGAATGCAATTGCGAATAATATCTTTTTCATTTTTTATATCTTTGCAAACGAATCCAAGAGCTACTATGCTAGCTAGTGGTTTGAGGATGGGAAAAACAAATTATCAACTTTTTAAATTATTAAGATTATGGGAAAAATTAATTGGAGTTTAACTTCAGGATTCACAAAGAAGCTCGGCAATGTGGTCGGCTTCAACTGGAAAGGGCAGAACATTTTGCGTGCCTTGGTGCCAGTCAAAAACAGCAAAACAGAAAGCCAGCAATTGCAACGCGGCAAGTTCGGATTTCTCGGTAACCTCAGTGGGATTGTTTATGACGCTATCGTTGAAGGCTATCGCCTCGAGGCCAACAAGAACCGATCAACCCAGAGTGGCTTGTTCATCAAGAATAACATGGACATCTTCAGTGGCAACACACGTGATGAGTTGACCGTAGATCTCTCAGCACTGCAGCTCAGCGATGGCAAATTGAAGGGTGTGGTTTGCGGCAGTCCTGCCATTAGCGGCACTACCCTCACCGTCGTGGTGAGCAACACCGCAGCTATCAACCGCCGCACGGCATTGGCCGACAGAGTTTACATCTGCGCCTACTGCCCGAAACTGGAAGACGCCGTGTGCGCTTGCGTCGGTACCCGTCAGGGTGGCTCGTTTGAACTCACAGTGCCGGCAGAATACGCCTCTGAGCTGGTTCATGTTTATGCCTTCGTGGTAGGAGCAGCCAGCACCAACGACGGAGTGGCATCGCCAACCATCTATCTCGGCACAGCCGGCGAAGGAACAGCAACTCCTTCGACAGGCTCAGGAACCGGTACTGGTAGTGGCTCAGGAACCGGCGGCAACACTGGTGGCAATACCGGCGGTAACACTGGAGGTAACACTGGAGGTAACACCGGTGGCGACGACAACGGCGGTGACGACAACGGCGGTGACGGCGACGGCACAATTGAAACCGAGTAACATCCGATGGTGAACGGTTAACGGTGAATTTGCAATGTAGAGACGTCAGATATGTGAAGTGACCCCCAAAAAGTAGAGACGTGCCATGGCACGTCTCTACAAATATCTAAAGACTAAAGTATATTGTTGGAATTTTATCGAGGTAAAATAAAAAAAGCCGACCGTATGGAATCGACTTTAACGCGGAGAGAAAGGGATTCGAACCCTTGGAACGCGAAAGCGTTCAACGGTTTTCGAGACCGCCCCATTCGACCACTCTGGCATCTCTCCCCAACCTTTTATAATAGAAAAGCAACCCTTTTGAGTTGCTCTCAGCGGAGACAGAGGGATTCGAACCCCCGATACATTTCTGTATAACGGTTTTCAAGACCGCCGCGATCGACCGCTCTGCCATATCTCCGCTGCAAAAATACAAAAGTTTTCAATGCAACAAACTTTTTTTGAAAAATTTTTAATTTTTTCCGAAAAAATGCCTTATCTTTGTATCCGAATATGAGGAGTTTTGAACGACATATCGCCTTTATTGCGTTGCTAATCACAGCATTATGCTTCTTTACCTGCAACAAGAAATCCGTCCCAACAGAGGTTTTGGATTTCAAAATCAATTATGAAAACTCCGACGAGTACCTCGAAAATCTGTCGAAAATAGCCGACAGCTGCTCCGAATTTTACGCCAACGACCCGATTTTTCTTGAAAAAAAATCACAAATCAACTATCAGAAAGGGCGCAACGAACGCAAAAACGGCAAATATATAGATGCCGCACACTCGCTAATCGAAGCATACAACTCGCAGAAAGCCCTTATATCACTGAAGAAAACAGCCGATAACGACGACTACCACTACCTCGGTCAGATCCTCGACAACATTGGCGACGTGTATTCCGACGTCAACAGCGTGAAACCGGCATCGTATTTCTACGACCAGGCTCTGGAACAGTTTCAGAACGCCAACCGCCAACATGAGGTGATCGACATGCTGCTGAAGATCGGCGACCTTTACCAGCACAACCATATCTCGAATATCGCACTGCTGAACTACGAGACCGCCGAGGAAAAGAAAAACCTCACCGAAGATCAGTATAACCTCATCCAAATCAAAAAAGGAATAGCATTATACGACATTTTCGACATAAATTCGGCCGATTCGCTATATGGAAGAATGTGGACAAAATCGCTGCAATCGATTGAATTCCAATATTTTACAGCATGCCATTTTTATTACAACAACGATTTCGCCGAAGCACTGCCCTATCTGCTGAAATGTTTTGACGAAGGCGACGCAAAAATGAAGATGGAAGCAGCGGAAATGCTTGCCAGCGTTTACTATTCGCTAAATGGCCACGACAAAGAGCTGTATTACGCACAATATCAGGCCAAGGCACAGTCGGCAGAGGCCCGACTCACCCCTGTGAAGATGGAACTCGACAACATATTCGAACAATTCGCTAACGACAACAGTTCGAAACCGAAAGATAACTCAAAGAGTTTCAACGGCTTAGTCTGGATACTGATAATCGTTATCCTTATATTAATAATAGGTGTGGTCGTATTCTACAAACATGCCAAAAAGAACTCTCCAGAGATCATCACTCCAGTTGAAACCACACCAGATACGCCGAAACGCACATTCGAAGAAGGCTGTGAGATGTTTGTCAACTCCAAGATTTACAAGGAGATAAAGGAATCGATGGAAGGCAAAGAGATATTGATAAAGACCGTGGGCGACTTCCCTCGCCTGGCCCTCACCCGTAACAAGATCGTGGCGCTGACAACGACGTTTAACGAGGCTTTTCCAAACCTAACACATTCATTAGCAGCAGCTTATCCCGATTTAACACAAGCCGACTTCAGGTTTATCATTTTGAGTTTCATGGGTTTCTCCAACCTTGAAATCGCCGTTTTGCTCAAGCAGACATACAGCGCCGCCAACAAACGTGGCAACCGCATCGAGGCGATTTTCGACACTCAGCTGGAGCTCGACCATTTTATTCCTGGTTTTTTAAGCACTTACAAGTACTGAAAATCGGCATAGCGTAATTTATTGTAGCTCATACAGTTACACGGATTTCTTCCACATTTTTCCACAAAAAACACGGCCAAAATCCTTGACAAAATTTATTTACGGTTGTACTTTTGCACTCGAATTAAATTTTTATAGCATCATGAAAAGACTTTTTATTATCTGTTTAATGGTTATGGTTGGCATCAGTGCCAGCGCGCAACAGCAGAAAGCATTAAACTCATATATCTCATACGCCACTTTCAATGCGCCAGGTGACGACGCAAATCCTTATATCGAGACTTACATCACTTTCGACAAGAGCAGTCTTATATATATAAAAGGTGCCGACGGACAATACAACGCCACTGTCAACATCACGGTGATGTTCAAACAGGACGAGTCGATAAAGAACTTCGGAAAATATTCATTGACAAGCCCATCGGTTGCCGACACTGCCAATATAAGCGGTTTCTTCATGGACATGCAACGTTATTCGCTCACCAATGGCTATTACACCATGGAAGTGACTCTTGAGGACGAGAACAACAAGGCTGTCGCCCCATACAAAGTGGAAGAGCAGTTTTTGATTGATTATCCTGAAACGTTTTCAATATCAAACATCATTGGTCTCGAGAGCTATACGAAAGCCGATCCTGCAAGCAGCTCAGCCCGTCACGGCTACGAGCTCATCCCGATGATGATGCCATTCTATCCTGAAAGCGCCAACAGACTCTCGTTCTACGCAGAGATATACAACGCGAAAAAACAGCTTGGTGAGAACGAGAAATATCTTCTCAACACTTACCTCTGCACTTTCGAAAACAACGCCAAACTCAACAACTACTATTACACCAAGAGGATGACCGCCAAGGATATCGATGTGATTATCAACAGCATAGATATCACCAATCTGCCTTCAGGCAACTATTATCTGGTGCTCGAGGCTCGCGACCGCAACAACGAAGTCATCGGTTTGAACCGTTACTTCTTCCAGCGCAGCAATCCATATTATCAGGTTGACGAGTCTGTGATGGCGAATATCGATATCTCAAGCGTTTTCACTGGAAGAATCGACAATATCGACACCATCCGCGAGTATATCAGGACTATCGACCCGATTTCAACCATGGTTGAGAAAGAATATGGCCGTCAGCTCATCAAGACCAACGACCTCAAGACGATGCAACAGTATTTCTACACATTCTGGGCAAGCCGCAACAAGGTCACTCCAGAGCAGGCATGGCTCGACTATTACGCACAGGTATTGAGAGTCAACGCTTCGTTCAACTCGGTCAACAGCAAAGGCTACGACACCGACCGTGGCATAGTGTTTTTGAAATACGGCGCTCCAGACAGAATCGTTCAGAGCTACAACGAGCCAGGCGCCTACCCTTACGAGATCTGGCATTACTACCAACTCGGCTCGCAGCGTAACAAGAAGTTCGTGTTTATGACGCTCGATTTGGCCACCAACGACTTCCAGCTCATCCATTCAGATGCTGTAGGCGAACTCAGCAACTTCAGATGGACCACCGAGATCTACCAGAGGACTTACGGCACCTATTACGACTACGGTGTTGACGGTGCTGCCGATCCTAACTCATACGGCGACAAGGCCAAAGACTACTACGACCTTCCGAGATAGAGTAATTTTTAAACATACCACATACCACACATACTTTGTTTGATAACGGGGTTTGGAGCGATCCAGGCCCCTTATCGTTTTCTCCCATAATTGTCAAATCACCGCCCATCAATTGATTCTGGATTATTCGAATGCCGGTGATTTATTCACCAAAGGTGAATGCTTTCGCAAAGCTCAGGTCTCGACTCCGCTCGGAATGACGGTGTGAATGTTGTTTTTTAAAAAAAATAACATAAGTAAGACCATTTTAAGTAAAAAAATCGTAATTTTGTCGGCATGAAAAAAGTGGCGGTAGTCATATTGAATTACAACGGCAGGAAATTCTTGGAGAAGTTTCTTCCTACCGTTATAGAGCACAGCAGCGAGGTGGCGGATGTCATCGTCGCCGACAATGCCTCTACCGATGACTCTGTGGCTTTCATGAGAGAGGCCTTCCCTTCTATCAGATTGATAATCAATGACAACAACGGCGGTTTTTCGACAGGTTACAACGTCGCTTTACGTCAAGTGGAGGCCCAATATTATTGTCTTTTGAACTCCGACATCGAGGTGACGCCACATTGGATCGAGCCAGTGATAGAGCTGATGGACAGCGACCCGACGATAGCGGCCTGCCAGCCTAAAATCCTCTCGTATCACGACAAGGAGAAGTTCGAATATGCCGGTGCAGGTGGCGGTTTCATCGACAAATACGGCTATCCGTTCTGTCGTGGCAGGGTGTTTCAGCATCTGGAGAGCGACAACGGACAATACGACGACGTGAAAGAGGTGTTTTGGGCCACAGGAGCGTGTATGTTTGTGCGTTCCGACGTATATCACCGCTTCGGGGGCCTGGACGACAGTTTCTTCGCCCATATGGAGGAGATAGATTTCTGCTGGAGGGTGAAAAACAACGACTATAAGGTGATGTACTGCCCGCAGTCGAAGGTGTATCATATAGGTGGCGGCACCTTGCCAAAGAGCTCGGCCCGCAAGACGTATCTCAACTTCCGAAACAACCTGTCGCTGCTGATGAAAAACCTTCCAAATGGCGCCGTATTCACCACTATCGCATACCGCATTCTGCTGGATTGGGTGGCAGGACTGAAGTTCCTGTTTGACGGCAGTTTCGCCGACCTTTGGGCAGTGACGAGGGCTCACCTGAGCTTCTACAGGCATCTGCGTGTTTTAAGAAAGAAACGCAGAGCGCTGCCGCACAAGCATGTGTCGATGGTTTATCAGAAAAACATCGTGTTCAAGCATTTCTTGGAGAAGAAAAAGCTGTATACTGAATTAAACGAGAAAGATTTTTCATAAAGTTTATATAGTTTTCAGTCGTCATTATTCAATTGCCACCTTTCTGCGAAAGCTGAAGATTGAATAATTGACGACTAAAAAAACAAACTGTTTATGTTGAAATAGGATTTCTCGACTACGCTCGAAATGACAGCAAGAAGCTTATTGCTTCAGAATAGCCTTCAAGACCGTGTCCCACGATGGTTTTCACGGCGGCGTCGGCGGTGTAGGAATGGTGGCGGAAGGGCTCGCGTTCATAGATATTTGAGATATGAACCTCGACCACCGGGATGCCTATGGAACGTACAGCATCGGCGAGAGCTATTGATGTGTGCGCATAACCTCCAGGATTCATCACCACGCCATCATAACGGTCCATCGCCTCATGCAGCTTATCGATAAGCACTCCTTCGTGATTTGACTGAAAAGTATCGATCTGATGTTCGGGAAACCGTTTTTTGACGATATCTAAAAACTCGTCAAGTGATTGAGTACCATATATTTCAGGCTCACGACGCCCGATGAGGTTCAGATTAGGACCGTTTAAAACCAATATCTTCATAATCAAATTTTATCTTTAATGAAAAGTCGGATTATCTCGCCAATAATTATCACTGGGCTGGTGCCTATGAAGCATAATAGCCAGTCTTTCCATGAGAGCGGCTCCACGTTGAACATCTCCCCTCCTATCGTGACGATCAGGAACTGTCCGACGAGTATTATCACCAGAGCGAGTTCAAAACCGCCGAATGACTTGGATTTGTTGATGAAAGCGGAGGCTCCTGTATGGAAAGCCTTGGCGTTGAAGAGGTTCCAGAACTGCAGGAACACGAATATCGTAAAGGTGAGTGTATGCTCGTAAAGAGTGTAGTTTTTATCTTCCACGAACTTGAAGTTGAAGAAATCGCGGAAATAAGCGCCCAGCGAGAACTCCGTAAGTGACTGAACCTCATTATGTTTGAAATACTGCACAAAGCCAAACATCACGAGGAGGAAGGCTATACCGACGATGAATATAGAGTATATCATCGGTTTTGTCAGTATGTTGGCGTCTTTCGAGCGTGGTTTCTCTTTCATCACGTCTTCCATCGGTGGCAGCGATGCCAGTGCGAGTGCCGCGAAGGTGTCCATAATGAGGTTGACCCACAGCATCTGTGTGACGGTGAGCACGAGGTCGGTGCCGAGCAGCGAGCCTATCATCACGATGAGACATGCCGCCACATTGATAGTCATCTGGAACAGCACGAAACGCTGGATGTTAAGATACAGCGAGCGTCCCCACATCACGGCGCGTGCTATGCTTCGGAACGAGTTGTCGAGTATGGTGATGTCGGATGCCTCTTTTGCCACCGAGGTGCCGTCGCCCATCGAGAGTCCCACCTGTGCCGATTTCAGTGCAGGCGCGTCGTTGGTGCCGTCACCGGTGACAGCTACCACCTCACCTACCGACTGCTGCAGTCGCACGAGACGCTCCTTGTCCATCGGACGGGCACGTGACATGATTTTTATCAATGGGATGCGACGTAGAGCCTCTGCATCGGAGAGCTCCTCAAAATCCTTGCCTGAGACGTGGTTGAAGTCTTTTTGGTCGGTGTCTTTCCACAGTCCCAGCTGACGACCTATCTCTATAGCCGTCGCAGGAGTGTCGCCAGTCACAATCTTGATGTCGATGCCGGCATCCATGCAGCTTTGCACAGCCTCGGCCACATCGGGACGTATAGGATCGGCGATAGCCACAGCGCACAGGAAAATCAGGTTGTTAGCAATGAGGTCGTCGGTACGGCGGTCGAACGACTGTTCGTTAGGGTCAGCCTCTTTGTATGCCAGCACGAGGGTGCGCATAGCCTTGCAGTTATACGCATACAATTGATTTTCAATCTCTTTGCGATATTTTTCAATATCTTCAAGGCCATTGTCGGTACGTATCTTGTCGCAGTGCTTCAGGATTATCTCCGGAGCGCCTTTCACGTAAAACATCGGCTTGTTGAACACCTGTGATTCAACCACCGTGGCCATGAACTTATATTTTGTAGAGAAAGGCACCTGTAGGCAAAGCTTCATGTTTTCTCTATAATCGAGGTAGTTGACTCCTTGATTATGAAGCCATAACAGCATTGCGCCTTCTGTTGGATTTCCGATTACCTTAGCTTTCTTTTCATTTGAGAAATCGAGGAAAGCCGTTGTGTTTACCGATATGCACTCATAGAGCAAATCATCTGATTTACAATATGATAGCACATCGTTCACGCTCATTTGGTTTTGGGTCAGGGTGCCGGTTTTGTCGGTACATATGACGGTGGCGGCTCCCATTGTCTCGCAGGCGTGCATTTTCCTTACGAGGTTGTTTGTCGACAGCATCCTGCGCATGCTGAGGGCGAGGCTTAGTGTGACGCTCATCGGGAGGCCTTCAGGCACTGCCACGACTATTATAGCCACTGCCATCATGACGGTGCCGAGCATATATTTTGCGAACAGCAGCCAGTCGATGCCGTCGCTGATGTTGTCGAGATATGCGAAATACATGACAGCTCGGGCTATCATGATGAGTGCCGCGATGATATAGCTCGCGTAGCATATCACCTGGCCGAGTTTGTCGAGCTGTATGTTAAGAGGTGTCTTGATGTTGCTCTCGATCTGCGAGCCTTTGTACACCTTACCCCATTCGGTGGCGTCGCCCACTCGTTCCACCTGCATGATGCCGTGACCGTCAATGATTTTGCTGCCACGCATCACCCAGTTTGACGGATATGTCGCCTCGGGGTTAAAGTCGGCCTCATCCGTTGTCTTACGTGCCATCGGCTCGCCTGTGAGGTCCGATTCGTTGACCTGCAGGGTGAAAGCGTCGAGCAGCACGCCGTCGGCAGGCACCTCGTCGCCCGTTTCGAGCACCACGATGTCGCCAACCACTATCTCGCGACGTTCAACGAGGGTTACGTTACCGTCGCGTATCACTTTTACTTTCTCCTCATCATCGAGTTTGTTGAGGATTTCGAATTTCTTGTTTGCGCTGACTTCGAAGGCGAATCCAACGCCTGTGGCCAGCATGACAGCGATAAAAATGCCCAGTGGCTCGAGCAGCACCCTGACGCCGTCGTCAGTGGTAACATATTGATACACGGCAACTCCCACCGACAAGATCAAGGCGATAAGCAGTATGCGTATTATCGGGTCTTTGAACTTGCAGATGTATTGATGAAAAAGCGACTCCTTTTTGGGAGGAGTGAGAATATTAAAGCCGTGCATAGCACGGCTTTGTTCAACTTGTTGCTTATTAAGTCCTTGATACTTCATTACTTAGTATTGCTGTATTCTTCGAGGGCTCTGTAGAAGTCGTCTTTGTACTGCTCCTGTTTGAAGTCGATCTTGAGCTCTGTGTCGGCGCTCATTGTCTCGACCACTGTGTTGTAGATGTCTTCAGCATTGTATTCAACGCAGACATACACAGAAATCTTACCAGGAGTCATTGTGCTTGGTCTTGCATCCCAGCATGTCACAGGGGTGCCTTTGATCTTTGCATTGATGATGTTCAATGACTGGACTGTGTTCTTGGCGATAGTTTTCACATTCTCACCGTCGCGGTGCTGCTGTGTGAACTGGTCGACTGATCTCTTGACAGCTGTCTCGATCATAGCCTGGAGGCCTGCGCGTGCATTTTCCTCAGTCAATGTTCTGACTGTCTGGATGTCGTATTCGCTATCGGCTACACCCTGTGCCAGATATTTGAACTGTGTGCTTGTTGCTGTGCAGTTAGGGCATGGCACTGATGCTGGCTGAGTTTGTGGAGCCTGAGCTGTTTCTTTGCTTGAACCGCATGAGATAACGAGCAATGCTGTCAATGCGATTCCGAGGAATAAGTTAATTTTTTTCATGATAAAAAAATTTTAGTTAGTAATTAGTTGAATTTATTCTATTTAAAAAATATTTTCTCTTTGGCGAACTTAGGTCCGACTTTGAAACGCACTTCGACGTAGTTGTCGTCCTGATCGTAGCAATATTCAGAGTCGAAATTGATAACGGTGTTGTCGCCTTCCGATTTCACGGTAAACTGTGTAGCACAATTCGATGAAGTACGCGGTTTTTGTGATGTGGCTATGGTGTTGCCGTTGTAAACCAGGCGAACCGTCACTTTGTTCTTTGATTTATTGACCACATCGATGATGATATTGTCATAAATCTTGTTGTAGCGTTTCACTATGCCTTCGATTGTTATTGTGCGTGCGTCTTCGGCGCCTATCTCACCTTCCAAAGCGTTGAGTGCCAATATATTGGCATCGATTTGTTCAACACTCTCGATATTATCGAGGCCGTCTTCGAAGCCTTTGATCTTGTCGTCAATCTCTTTCTCATGAAGCTCGTATGCTGTGACGAGTTCCACGAGGTCGAACTGTGAGAATGGGTATTTCACATAGAGGTTATAGTACACCTCGCCTGTCTTTTTGTTTCTGAACAGTTCCTGATAAGTGTCGGCTTTAGTGATGCTGACGCCTTGTATTGCGGGCATTCTGGCGATTTTCGATGTCGACTCTATCGACATTGTGGCGTTGGTCTGGCTTTCGTTGCCTTCAACGACTTTCTGTGTGTAAGAATTGACTGTACGCATCACGTTGGTAGCCACTGACGCTGCTATCTCGGTGCGCACTTTCTGCATGGCGTCAGACTTTGCCTCTTCGAGTGTCGGTTTGTCGGACTGCACGATGATATAGTCTTTCACGCTGCCTTGTCCCACCCATTCAGGTTTCGGGCCGCTTTTCTCGACAAGTTTGAAGCCTTTTTTCTGAGCGCAGGCGCAGAGAGGAAGCATCAAAGACAATGCTATAACTAATAATCTTCTCATGTTGCTAGTTTTTATTTTTCAAAAATCCATGATACGTCAGGGTCGCCTTCACTCTCTTCCTGACCTTCGGTAGCCTGATAGTATTGGATAGCTCTATCTTTACCTATCTTGATGAGTTTCTTCAACTTAGGGTCACGGGCCTGAATCTGTTTGATGGCTTTGCTGACGGCTAAGTCATCGGTGTTGTCGAGGCCTTTTTTGGTGATCATCTCCTGTGAGAGTATCACTTTTGTGACGTTGTCGACGAAATAGACTGCCACTTCCACTTCGGCCATATACTGTACTGGCACCGATGCCGTGGCTTCTTTTGAAAGCACTGTCACCGACGACACGATGAGGAAACGGCTGTCGTTGGTTGTCGAGCCCAGTCCGTTGAGTGTAACTGCCTGATTCAGACGGTTATACAACACTGTGAGGGCATCGCCTTTAACTTCTTTGTTGACAGGCATGAGCACGCGGACAGGCATCATCTGCTCGAACGTCATCTCTTGAGCTTTGACCGTGAAACTTGTCAGCATGACAAGTGCCGCGATTATTAACAGTTTGATTCTCTTCATATTATACAATTTTTATTATTTCCAATCAATCGGAACGTTACGCATCTCGATGCGGCAGTCGCCCACGTTGAATATTATCACAGGCATCACCTTTGTGTTGTTAGGATTGATTTTGCCAGGAATATCCATCTCTGTCCTAACCGTTACGTCGGTAATCATGTCATATGTTGATACCGAATAGCCTCTGGAATGCTCTACACCTTCGCAGTCGTATGCAATGAAATTGCCGCCCACGCTCATTCTTTTATTTGTCTGGTGTTGTGTCAATTTCATTGTCATTTTCACTGTCTGTGAACCTCTGCTGCCGACCACTGAAACGAGTTCAAAGTCGAGCCATTCGCTGCATGGGTTTGAGATTACCATCTCATTGACAGGCTTTTTTTCCTCCTGTTGTGGCTGAGGTGCCGGAGTTGGAGCTGGCGTAACCTCTTCTGTTGTGACTTTTCTTCTGTTTTTGTTGCGTTTCTCGTTTTTTCCGCCTTTCGACTGAATAACCTGCTGTTCAAATGGATCGTTCGACTGTGCCGACACGATTTCCGGAAGTGCAGTAAGCAACAATGCCGTTATCAAAAAATAAGCTAATCTTTTCATAGTCAGTAGTTTAGTCGTTATTTGATAATTCTTATTTTACTTTTTCAATCTGCAAAGATATACATTATTTTTATAAAATGCAAATTTCTTTACAAAACATATTTTGTTATTTCCTGATTCGGTTCAAGTTCGACAGGCTCTTTGCCGTATTGGAAAATCATCATTTTCTTGCCGCCCTTGAGGAAATATTTGTCACCGACGACCCAGATAGCTGTCGCTTCACGCAGTCCGACGACCTTCATATCCTGGCGCACTGCGAGATATTCGTTGATACGATCCTGACGAGTCTCGCCGCCGTGTTTTATCATCTTGTCGATCTCAGGATGCGGATCGAGGTAGTGAGGATTGATCTGGAACGGTATGAGATTCAATGTGTTGAAGCTTGCTGGCTGCACTATAGGCATGTCGTTGGTGGTGCAGAGTGTAGGGCAAGCGATGTTTGAGCCGGCGCTCCATCCGATGTAAGGCGTGCCGTTGTTGGCGCATTCCGCGATAGCCTGCATGAGACCAAATTTATGCAGTTCAGCAACGAGATGGAAGGTGTTGCCGCCACCCACCACGATGCAGTCAGCAGTCTTCACGAGACCGACTTTGTCTTCGACTTCGTGCACCGAAAGGAATTTTTTCACGCCAAGTTTCTCGTTGAAGACCTTCTTAACCTTCTCTGTATAAGCATCATAGCTCTTCGGATAAGGGTTTCCGCCGATGAAGACGCCTGCAAATGGCACGAATGCAACCTTGCTGTCGGCTCCGAGTTTGTTTTTGTCAAAAAACTGTTCGAGCTGGGTCATGGCCCAAGCCAAATATGTCTCACCAAAATTCGTTGAATTGCTGATTAAAAGTAAGTTTCTCATGTTTGTCATTTTTAAAATTTCTACAAAATTAAGTATTTTTTTGATATGAAAGATTTTTTTTGATATTTTTGTAAAAAATATGCCGGTGATTTCTCCACTCCCTCCGGTCGGTCGAAATGACACCATCCCTTTATGTCATTTCGAGTGTAGCGAAGCGAAATCGAGAAATCTCAAACAAAAATTATCAACTATCATGAAAAAGCTTTTGTTTTTATTACTAATCATTGGGGTTAATTGGTTTAATGTGCTCAAAGGGCAAAATTATGAATTAAAGTCACCTAACGAAAAGATTTGTGTAATGGTGAATGTGGGCGATGTGGTGACTTATAAGGTGACACATGGAGAGACAGTAGTGATTGATTATTCGCCAATATCGATGGAGCTGGAAAACGGGCAAACGTTGGGGTTAATGAGCAAAGTACGCAATGTTGGCACTAAGACAATAAATGAGACTATTCATGCTGATTTTTATAAGAAAAGTGAGGTTAAAAATAACTATAACGAATTGATTATCAAATTTAAAGGCAATTACGTTTTAACTTTCAGAGCATTTGACGACGGAGTGGCTTATAGATTTTCGACGAGTTTCAAAAAGCCGATTATCGTAAAGAAAGAAAACGTAAGTTATTGTTTTGACGACGATTACGTGGCGTATATCCCATATGTGAACGCACGCAAAGGCGATGGCGACTTCCTGACGCAGCAGTTTTTCACCTCGTTTGAAAGCCAATATACGATAGATTCGATTTCGAAGATGGATACGGAGCGCATCGCTTTTACACCTTTATTAATATGTCTCAAGGATGGCAAGAAAGCGGTGATTGTGGAGTCGGACCTTGAAGATTTCCCGGGAACTTTCTATAGAAAAGGCGAAGGCAACAGCCTGGTATCGGTGCAGGCTACTTATCCGAAAGTCGAGGAGCAAGGCGGGCACAACATGCTGCAGATGGTGGTGAAAGAACGTGAGGATTTCGTCGCAAAGACCAGAGGCACAAGGGATTTCCCATGGAGGGCGATAGTAATTTCGGAGAACGATTACGAGCTGATGAACAGCGACATGGTTTATAAGCTAGCGTCGCCGTCGAGAGTCGACGATGTAAGCTGGATCAGGCCTGGTAAGGTCGCTTGGGACTGGTGGAACAACTGGAACATCTGGGGTGTCGGCTTCAAGGCGGGCATCAACAACGACACCTATAAATATTATATCGATTTCGCATCAAAAAACGGCATAGAATATGTGATTTTGGACGAAGGCTGGGCGGTGAACAAACAAGCCGATTTGTTCAAGGTGGTGCCGGAGATAGATCTGGAGGAGTTGGTAGCATACGGCAACAAACGCAACGTCGGACTGGTGCTTTGGGCAGGATATTACGCCATCGACAGAGACATGGAACACGTGTGCAAGCACTACAGCGAGATGGGAATCAAGGGATTCAAGGTAGATTTCATGGACAGGGATGACCAGAAAGTGGTGGATTTCTATTACAGGATGGCGGCGATGGCAGCGAAATACCACTTATTCGTTGATTTTCATGGAGCTTACAAGCCGACGGGATTGAGCCGCACCTACCCTAACGTGCTTAATTTCGAGGGAGTTTACGGTCTGGAACAGTCGAAATGGGACGATAACCTCAATCAGGTGAACTACGAATGCATGATACCTTATATAAGAATGGTAGCTGGCAACTTGGATTACACACAAGGCGCTATGGACAATGCCACGAAACATCACTTCAGAGCCATCTACACCAACCCGATGAGTCAGGGAACGAGATGCAGGCAACTCGCTGAGTATGTTATATTTGAGTCGCCATTCAACATGATGTGCGACAGTCCGACAAAGTACATGCAGAACCAGGAGTGTGTCGACTTTATCTCTGAGGTGCCGACGGTGTGGGATGAGACAGTGGCGTTGGACGGGAAACTTGGCGAGTATGCGGTTATTGCAAGAAGAAAAGGTGACACTTGGTATGTGGGGGCGATTACGAATTGGGAGAAGAGGACGATTGAGATTGATATAAATTTGCTTGAGGTTCCTCGTCACGCTCGGAATGACATCAGGATTTATATGGATGGAGTGAATGCGGGGAGAAATGCGGAGGATTATCAGATAATAGATGAAAAGATAACAGATAATATATTAAAGATTGAGCTTGCTAGTGGTGGTGGAACTGTTATTATTTTGAAATAATTTTCTCACAGATACCACTGATTAACACAGATTTTAAACTATATTATATTTTGATTGCTAAAGCAATCGGATTTGCACAGATAAATCTGTGTACTGATTTATCAGTAATCTGTTAAATTTTTGCGGAAGAACAGCAAATTATCTGTGATTATCTGTGTAATCTGTGTGAGATTAATAAGTAACTGCTTCGAGGAAGAGGGCGTGGGCGGGCATGGAGGTGCCGGCGGAGCAGCGGTCTTTTTGTTCGATTATGCGGCGGAAACCGTCGAGGGTGAGTTTACCCTTCCCCACTTCGAGGAGCGTGCCGACGATGGCACGGACCATGTTACGTAAAAAACGGTCGGCTTTGATATGGAAGACGAGCAAGCCGTTCTGTTCGAACCAGTAAGCCTCCATTATTTTACAGTTATTGGTCTTGACTTGGGTATGAAGCTTCGAGAAGCTTGTAAAGTCTTGATAATCAAAGAGAAGCTTTGCTGCTTCGTTCATTTTTTCTACATCGAGAGGTCCGTAAATATAGAGGGCGTCGTCGGTGTGGAACGGATTTTTGGTGCGGGTGACGTAATAATGGTATGTGCGTGACTTTGCGTCGAAGCGGGCATGGAGATATGGGTCGACCTGCCAGCAGCGGTAGACCACAATATCATCGGGCAGAAACATATTCAGTTGATTTACAAATGTTTGCAAATCATTGATAGGCTCCGATTCGAAGTGTGCGTAGAAGTTGCGTGCGTTGACACCAGTGTCGGTACGGCCGCATCCTGTGACGGAGATATCCTGTTTCAGTTTGAGGCTGATACATTTTTCGAGCACCTCCTGAACGGAGATGTCGCCCGGTTGGATTTGCCAGCCGTGATAAGCTTTTCCGTTGTATGCCAGATGTAAGAAATACCTGTTCATTGCAAATTTTCGCACTGCAAAATTAAAAAATTTGCCAAAACGCTTGCATAATTGAAAAATTATTTTTATCTTTGTGGTGAATTTTAACCTCTAAAATCGTAAAGCCATGCCAGTATACATGTTAAAAGACGAGGTTTATGATTTTCCGCCGGTAAGTCAGTCGACCAAAGACGGATTGCTTGCGATTGGCGGAGATTTGTCACCCGAGAGGCTGCTCGTCGCCTACTCATCGGGGATATTTCCATGGTACAGTGAAGGTGAGCCTATCTTATGGTGGGCGCTCGACCCTAGGATGGTGTTGAGACCTGAAGACATCAAGGTAACGAAGTCGTTGTGGAAGACGATAGAGTCGAACAAATACTCATGTTCGTTTGACGCTGATTTTGAGGGAGTTATACGCGCGTGTGCCACCATGCCACGCACCGACGACCAAGCCGAGGAAGAAGAAGACCAGGATGAGCCGAGTCCGTGGATCAGCGAAGAGATGATTGCGGCTTATTGCGACTTGAATGACTTAGGCATAGCACATTCCGTGGAGGTTTACCAAGAGAACGAGCTCGTGGGCGGGCTCTATGGAGTGTCGGTGGGCAAGGTTTTTTGTGCCGAATCGATGTTCCACACCAAGACCGACGCATCGAAGGTGGCTCTATATAACCTTTGCCAGTTTTTGACACGAAACGGCATAGAACTCATTGACGCTCAGCAGGAAACAGCGCACATGAAACGCATGGGAGCGGCTCCGATAACACGCAGGGAGTTCATGAAGAAGCTGAAAAAACTTGTACACGGCCAGGAGACGCTGGTCGGGAACTGGGGAGATGGAACAGCGGAGTTGAGGAAATTGACAATTGATAATTGACAATTGATAATTGACAATTGATAATTGTTATAGGGCTTCCTTAATTTTTACGAGTTTTTCAAGAAGACCTTCCACTAAATCGAGGCGGAGCATATTGGCGCCGTCGGATTTGGCTTGGGCCGGGTTTGGATGAGTCTCCATGAAGAGGCCGTCGGAACCCACAGCAATAGCTGCTTTTGAGATGAGCTCGATAAGCTCAGGCTTACCGCCAGTGACACCCGCTGTCTGGTTAGGCTGCTGCAACGAATGTGTACAATCCATGATGACAGGCACATTGTTCTTCTGCATGTCGTAGATGTTGCGGTAATCGACGACGAGATCCTGATAGCCGAAGAAATTACCCCTATCAGTCAGCATAATAGACTGATTGCCAGACTGTTGCACCTTCTCGACAGCGAAACGCATCGAGTCGCCGGAGAGGAACTGACCTTTTTTGATGTTGACAGTCTTGCCTGTTTTTGCGGCAGCGACAAGCAAATCCGTCTGACGACACAAGAAAGCCGGAATTTGGAGAATATCCACGTATTCGGCGGCCATAGCAGCCTCTTCGCAAGAATGGATATCGGTGACGACGGGCACGTTGAACTGCTTCGAGATGTTCTTCAAGACATTGAGGGCACGCTCATCCCCTATCCCCTGAAACGAGTCGAGACGCGAGCGGTTTGCCTTACGGTACGAACCTTTGAAAACAAATGGAATATCAAGGCTTTTTGTGATTTTGACAAGATGCTCGGCGATTTTGAATGGCGACTCCTCATCCTCGATGACACACGGTCCGGCAAGGAGGAAGAAGCGGTTGGGCTTCAATGATTTCAGGAACGGATAATTGCTTAAAGTTATCATCAGAAATAATTTTTTGCAAAGATAGGTGTTTTTTTGTAATTTTGCGAAAAAATTTGTCATGGACGATTTGAAAGGCTATTTGGACGAGTTGGTGGCGAAGAACAACACCGAGGCTTTTATCAAGGACGACCCCGTGCAGTTTCCGCACAGATACAGCGACAAGCGCGACATTGAGATTGTGTCGTTTCTGGTGGCGACGATAGCGTGGGGCAATAGAAAGATGATTCTGAACAATGCCAACAAAATGCTGGAGATGATGGGCAAATCGCCATACGACTATGTTATGTCGGGAGGTTGGGAGAAGATTGATGAAGCTAAGTGCGTGCATAGGACTTTCTTTGGGAGGGATTTGAAGTATTATTGTAGGGGAATGAAAGCATTGTATGAGGTTCCTCACTGCGTTCGGAATGACAACAACAACTTTTTGGAGGACATTTTCGTTAAAGATGGCAACCATGATGTGTGGAGGGGGATACAGAATTTCAGGGATTTGATGGAAGAGGCGAATGGTGGGACGAGCAAGCATATCTCGAATCCGTGTTGTGGGGAGCCTAAGAAAGGCAGTGCTTGCAAGAGGCTGCACATGGCGTTGAGGTGGCTTGTGAGAAACGACGGCATTGTTGATTTAGGAATATGGAACCGATTGAAACCCAGCGACTTGATGATACCTTTGGATGTGCATGTGGCGAGAGTCTCGAGAGATTTGGGACTGATTGACAGGAAGAGCAACGACAGGCAGACGGTGGAGCTTCTGACCGAAAAGCTAAGGGAATTCGATAAAGAAGACCCGGTGAAGTATGATTTTGCGCTGTTTGGGGTAGAACTCATGTAGCCCAAATTGTTGATAACTTTTATATTTTTATGAGTTATCAACAATTTGTTGATAAGTATTTTACACCTTATTCATTTTAATTAGTATTTTTGTAAGTTGAAGTTAAGGCAACTTAGAAATAGTATTTTGTTGATAATCACAGGATTAGTAGGATTTTTGGAATTGAAAGATAAATAAAATAAGATAAAAACAAAAAATTTTAGTACAATGAAACGTATCTTTACATTGATGATCACAGCAGTTATGCTGATGATTACAAGCCTCGCCTGGGGACAGACGAGAGAAGAGGTGGTAGCATACACCTTGGACGGCACCATAACAGGGGGCTCATCAGGTTATGCAACAGAAAGTGAAATCACCCAGAACAATCTCACATGGAAAGTCATGGCTAACACCACAATGAATCCATGGCGTATAGGCGGTAAGAATATTACCGATGAGGATCGTCCTGTTTATTCAACGGGTACATTGTCTGACAACATCACAAAAATTGTTGTCACTCACGGTGCTGCAAGTAGCATTACAGTAAACTCAATGACACTTGTGGTTTCATCGAATGCTGATTTCAGCAATCCCACAAGCACATTGACTGGAGATTTCGAGGCAAATACGACAACTACATTCAACAGACCAGCAGCAACTGACTGGACTAATAAGTATTACAAGATCATATACAATGTTTCAGTGTCAGGTAATACCAACAGATTCATACAGTTCAATTCAGCTGTGTTTTACAAAGAGAGTGGTGGTCAGCAGACTGTGGCGACACCGACATTCTCTCCAGCTGCAGGCACATACAATGAAGCCCAGAATGTGACGATAAGCTGCACAACAGCAGGTGCGACCATTTATTACACAACAAACGGCGACACGCCAACAACATCAAGTTTAGTCTACTCCACTCCTATCGCTATCAGCACAACCACAACAGTGAAGGCTATGGCAGTTAAGACAGGAATGGACAACAGTTCGGTGGCAACAGCGACATACACCATTCAGCAAATACCGACAATCACGACAATTGCTGGTTTGTGGGAGTTTGCCGCTACAGCTGGCAGCAGCACCCCAAGTCAGCCAAACGCCAATGTGACATTCAACGACTGGTATGTGACTGGTGTGAAGAGCTCTCAGGTATGCGTTTCAGACGGTCAATATGGTTTTGTGATTTACCAGTCAAGTCACGGTTTTGTGGCAGGCGACAAGCTGAGCGGTACTGTGGCATGTAAAGTTTTGATGTATCAGAACCATTATGCTGAAGTAATGGGTGTCAAGGCCAGCGACCTCACTGTCGTATCAGGACAAGAGATGCCTGTATTGACAACAACCATTGCCGCATTGGAAGTCAGAAACTACGGAACAGCCATCGACCTCGGCACATGCTCATATAACGGAATCAAGTTCTATGATGCGGCTGGCGACTCAATAGCTCTGTACAACAACTTCAACGTCAATCCAAACCCGATCAATTCATTGGTAGCAGGCAAGCAATACAATGTAAAAGGTGTTTCGATCATCTATTGGCAAAGCAACAACCAGACTCAGCAGATTGCCCCACGCAGCGCTGACGACTTCGAGGAAGTTGTAGGACCTACAGAGCAGGTGGCCACACCTACTTTCACACCTGTTGAAGGCACTTACACCGAGGCACAGGATGTAACAATCTCAACAACGACTGAAGGCGCAACCATCTACTACACTTTGGATGGAACAACACCTACCACAAACAGTTCTGTTTATTCAACAGCTATCACTATCAGCGAGACAACGACAGTGAAGGCATTTGCTGTGAAAGCCGACATGATTGACAGTGAGGTTGCTACAGCGGAATATACAATCAATATTGTGCCTCCAACCCCAACAGAGACATCATACAAGTTGATCACCAATGCCAACGCACTTATTTCGGGCGACAAATATATTATCGTCGGTATTAAAGGCGAGACATACAAGGCTTTAGGAAAACAAAGCACTAACAACAGACCGGCAGTCACCGTGACACCATCAAACGATACAATAACAGTGACACCTGCTTCAGCAGCGGGCGAAGATGCCGTTTACGAACTCACATTGGGTCAGGAAGGCAATTATTGGACATTGTATGACGCAGCAAACGAAGGTTATTTGTATGCCGCAAGTTCATCAGCTAACCATTTGAAGGTTCAAGCCGAAAACGATGCCAACGGACAGTGGACCATTGAGATCGCATCGAGCGGTGTGGCCACCATCAAGGCACAGGGCACCAACACACGCAACTGGTTAAGACTCAACAGCAGCGGTTCACCATTCTCATGCTATGCATCAGGTCAGGCGGATGTATATCTGTACAAAGCTGGCGACGTTCCGACACCTCCTGCACCTTCATATTATAATGTAAGTGTAGCTCAAGGTATCACCAACGGTACTGTGACTGTCAACCCGACAACGGCATTGGAAGGCGACACCATCACAGTAACAGCCACACCAGCACTAGGCTATGAGTTGGCAATGTTAACATACACATACGGTCAGACCACAAACAACATAGACCAGACCACGATGAAGTTCCTCATGCCGGCATCTGATGTCACAGTCAATGCCACATTCACCGAGATGGACGCTGTTGCAACTCCTACATTCACACCGGCAGCAGGTTTATACATCAGCGCACAGACAGTCACATTGGAATGTGCCACTGAAGGAGCAACAATTTACTACACCACCGACGGCACAGAACCTACGACATCAAGTACTGTTTATGCCGAGCCATTCACTGTAAGCATGACTACAACTGTCAAGGCATTTGCAGCTAAGGAAGGCATGAACAACAGTGCGGTTGCTACGGCAGAATACACCATCATCGAGGTGATGACAATTGCATCAGCAAGAGCTTTGGCTGTCAACGAGTACGCATTGGTACAAGGTATTGTGACATTCATCGACGGCAGAAATATTTACGTACAAGACGCGACAGCAGGTATTGATTTATTCCTTAACAGTAATACAGTGCCAACGACATTAGCCATCGGCGACATGGTGAAAGCATATGGTAAAGTTGCTGTTTACAACGGTCTTGTCGAGCTTTCGAGCATAAACGGAGGCAACGAGAACCAGTTCCTCGTCTTGTCGAGCGGCAACCCACTCCCATTGGCAGTGAAGACCATAGCTGAGATTTTGGAAGACGCAGCAGGCGACAACATGTTGCAGTCGACACGCGTTCAGATTGTCGACGCTATCTGCGGAACCATCAACACTGCAAACAACACACCTATCACACAAGGTGAAAGCACATTGAACATTTACAAGATGCCAGTCGTAACAGGTCTTATGGAAGGCGACATCATGACTGTTATCGGTGTCATCGGATGCCATAACGCTCCACAACTCCGCGTCAACAGCGCAGACGACGTCACATTCACACATCCGGCAGGCATCACCGTCAATCCGACAGCATTGTCAGGATTCAACTACGTGTATGAAGAAGGTCCGTCGACAGTTAAGACTTTCAACATCAGCGCAATAAGCCTTGGTGCTCCTACATACATTTACGCATCTGAGAACTACGAGATCTCATCATTCCCAGGCGAGAGTTTCTATCCTGAGAGTTTGATTACCATCAACACCTACACTGGAGTGTACAACTACACCATCAAGGTGAGACTCAAAGCAGGTCTTGAAATTGGCGAATACAACGAATACATCACTATTTGCGAGGAAGAGCTCGACACTATGTACATTGCTTTAAGCGGAAATGTGACAAGCACTCCGCCTCAGCCACAGGGCGACTACACACGCGTGAGCGACCTCTCACAACTGACAAGCGGCTCGAAAGTCATCTTCGCTGCACGTTTCGATGAAAACGCAGACCAATATTATGCAATGACAGCACAGGCCTCTGGCAAGCCTGAAGGCGTGTTGTTCACAAGTATTCCTGACAACAACGGCGAGACATTGCCAGCTGAGATCACTGATGCAGAAGACACATTCTACTGGACAGTGGAAGTCGACGGTGCCAACTACACCTTCACCAATGCCAATGGCGACGTGCTTGGCTATAACAGCAGCACCAACTTCGCGACAGGCGGCGACAACACTGCATGGACCATCACATTCCAGACTTCTGAAGCCACCGCAATGGTTCCTGAATACAGTGCATTTGTGATCAACAACGTGAACACACCTGTGAGAGCGTTCGCTTTGAACAGCAACCACAACTACGGTGCGTACCACACACAAAATATGGCAGCAGACAACTACAACTTCTTTATCGATATGTTCGCCACAACAGGCGGCGGCACTCTGACATGCGCCACTCCGACATTCACGCCAGAAGCTGGCACATACTATGAGGCACAGACAGTCACTATCGCATGCGCCACAGCAGATGCTACTATTTACTACACATTAGACGGCACCGAGCCAGATGAGAACAGCGCAGTTTACAGCGAGCCTATCGCAGTAGCTGAAAGCATGACCATCAAGGCAATTGCTATGAAAGAAGGCTATGAAAACAGCAACGTTGCGACAGCGGAATACACTATTATATTAGGTGCTGTCACCATCTTCGAGCAAGACTGGGAAGGCGACATGAACGGCTGGACATTTGTCACTGTTGAAGGCGGCAAGCCATGGGCTATCGGTCAAAACAGCGGTAACCACTACGCTTATGCCAACGGCTACAACGGCGGCGTCAACGAGCAGTGGTGCATCTCCCCTGCTTTCAGCCTTGACATTTACAGCAATGTGAGCTTGAACTTCAGAAACGCAAAGAACTACACAGGTCCTGACATGGAGCTGTTCTTCTCGAACGATTACGATGGCGCAGACCCGACAGCGGCAACATGGGTAGCTCTTGAGTTCGTCAAATCGACAGGTTCATACGCATGGACTGAGTCTGGCAATATAGACCTTGCCAACTTCACTGGCGATGAGTGCTACATCGGATTCAAGTACACCTCAACAGAGACCGAGGCGGCAGCATGGGAAATCGATGACGTGACACTCATGGGATTCACGACAGATCCATATCTGACAGTGACACCTAATGCTTTGTCAGGCTTCACCTATATCGTTGGAAACGGTCCATCACAGGTACAGACATTCACTGTTTCAGGCGGCAACTTGCCTCCAGCGCCAGGCGGATCTACTGGTGGTATTACTATCACATGCAGCAACACCCATTATGAATTCTCACTCGACGGAGAAGTATTCTGGCCTTATACTATTGCCATCCAAGCTACTGGAACCCTTGAACCCACTACACTTTATGTAAGACTCGAGGCAGGTTTGTATGTCGGTCAGTGGGACGGCGTTGTCACCTTTGAGGACGGTGGTTTAGAAGTGACTGCAACCGTAAGCGGCACTGTGGCAGAAGAACCTATTCCTGGTGGCGACTGGAACCGCATCCTCTCACTCGCTGATCTTGAAGACGGCGACCAGGTCATCATCGCATCACGTTACGACGCCACAATTGGCGACGGCTACTATGCAATGACTGCAGGCGTTTCAGGCAAACCTGACGGCGTGTTGTTCACATCAGTCAACGATGGCGGTGTTGAGAAATTGCCAACGGAGATTGCTGACGATGCCGACACATATCTGTGGAACGTGACATTGAACGGCGATGTTATCACATTGACAAATGCGGCTGGCGACATGCTCGGATACAGCAGCAGCACCAACTTCGCAGCCAACACAAGCACCGATTGGAACATCGCACTCGAGACATCAGAGGAAGGTGCTTTGATACCTAACTACACAGGATTCGTAATCACCAATGCCGAGACAACCAATAGAGGTGTCGCAAAGAACGCATCGAACAAGTTTGGAGCTTACGCTACAAGCAACATCAGCAATCCTGACTACAACTTCTATCTCGACCTGTTCGTGTATGGCGGCTCGGTGACACCGACAGTGGCAACACCAGTATTCAGCATACCTTCAGGCACATACTACGAGACCATCGAGGTTGAAATCACATGCGCAACCGAAGGTGCGACAATCTATTACACCACCGACGGCAGCGACCCGACAGCTGAGTCAGAGATTTATGCAGAGCCAATCGTTGTGGAAAGCGACATGACCATCAAGGCCATCGCAATGATGGAAGGATACGACAACAGCGCCATTGCGACAGCAAGCTACGTCATCATGGGTGATGTTGACATCATCTTGAGCCAAGACTGGGAAGGCGAAATGGACGGCTGGACATTCGTGACTATCGAAGGCAATAAGCCATGGGTCGTCAACGAGCATAACGGCAACCATTACGCCAACGCCAACGGCTACGGCGACGATGTCGACAACGAGCAGTGGTGCATCTCCCCTGCCTTCGACCTCAGCAACCGTGACGAGCGCAACGTGACGTTGACATTCAAGAATGCAATGAAGTTCAACGGTCCAGCACTCGAGCTTTACGTCTCTGATGACTACGACGGACAAGATCCCACAGCCGCCACATGGGAGCCATTGGAGTACATCGCATCAGAAGGCAACTACGTATGGACAGAGTCTGGCGAGATTTCACTCAACGAATACGCCGGTTCGAGCAGTTGCCACATCGGATTCCGTTACATCAGCACCATCGACGAAGGCGCTGCATCATGGGAAATCGACGACATCTTGATTGTGGCTGACAAGTACGATAACGTGGTCACATCTGAGACATCGCTCAACGTCGAAGTCTGGAACAACTACAATGCTCTGATGATTTCGAACGACAGCGACAGCAAGCTCGACGTGGTGGTTTACAACATCGTTGGACAGCCGGTGTTGAGCGAGACCGTCGCCACAGGCACCAGCACCATCCGTCACGACCTCGTTGAAGGCGTCTACATCGTGAGAGTCGCCAATGGCAAGGATATGAAGGGAATCAAAGTGGTTGTTAGACGTTAGTCTTTAGATTTTAGACCTTAGACATTTGTAGAGACGCCACAATGTGACGTCTCTACGTTTTTTATTAGACAGGATTAACAAGATTTACAAGATTATTTGCATTTGTATTGAATTATTGTTATTTTTGCAAAAAATATTTCAATATGAAAAAGTCATTACTCCTTATCTTATTGGTTATCAGCAGTCTGATATGCTCGGCACAATTGCAAGTGAAAGAAGGCTCATTCAAGAAAGTTGATGGCTTTGTAAATATCAACATTGAAAAGATGTATGACGACAACGACAAGCCGTATGCTGTTCTGAAGATAAAAACAGAGAATATCAACGACAAACAGCGTCGCGAACTGAGTTTCGGTGGCGATGCCCAGACGTTTTTCGAGACTGAATACAAAGACGGCGAAGTATGGCTCTACATCAGCTATTACGCCACTTTCCTGAAGATTTCGCATCCCGATTTGAGCTCGACGGAGTTTTGGTTTCCATTCGATATGGAGCCGAAACGAGGTTACGAGCTGACGTTGGTGAATAAGCCAGCATTAGATGAGGCTGCAATTATAAGCATAATCGACCAACGGCTTGAAAACACATCGAATATAGCTGCAAATCCCGAGGATTTCGGTTACATCGTTGTAAAAACAGGCTCACTCGAAGGTGCCACAGTGTATATCGATGGCGAAGAGATGGAGATGAAGACTCCTTTTGTGAGCAACCCTATTGAACAGGGACCACACAAAATCAGAGTTGTGAAGGATGGATACGAGACATTCTCGGATATTGTTGCCGTTGAAGGGAAAGGAATGAGAACGGTTAATGTGGAGTTGAAAAAAGAGAAAAAAGTAAATACTGTAAGAAAGAAAGGATTTGTATTTATTCCAGAGATAAGTGCGGCATTAGAAATTGGTTTCCATGATGATGCTGTCATTGACAATTACACAATGATTATGCCCCAATTAAATATTGAATATATGTTTGGACCCAAATTTGGAATTGGAGTCGGTACTGGAGTGATGTATTTTAATAATAGTTTTGATGCAGTCCCTATTTATGCCCAGATTTCATATTATTTAAACAACAGGAAAATTGCTCCTTTTATTAATTTAAAAATAGGTAGTTCAATTAATCTAGGAACCCATTTATACGAAAATGGCAACAGATATATTTATGATTATAAAACTTCAGGTTTGACTGGCGCTATTACTATAGGTGTTAATACAAACCATTCAAGAATAGGATTATTATTTGATATAGCCAGCTTACAATACAAATATGACTCTGCGGGCACGGATCCTACAGTTAAAGAAAAATACTATTTTATTGGTCTATCATACAGTTACATGATTCCATTTGGGAAAAAGGAGTAATTTTTTTCAAAAAAAGTGTTACATATAAAAAATAATTGTATTTTTGCAATGTAGAAAACTTCTATGGTTCCAAGCACTAATCTCAGGCAGACCGCCGAAATGGTCTGAGATGTTTAAGGAAACGGACGGCGGCAATCCGTTAAAAGTGTGTGCTACTTTTTCCATAGAAGTTTTCTTTTTATTATATCCTCAGTTTTTCTTGGCTCCGCCGTCTTAACTTCCCAGTATTCGCCAGACAAACACATATCTATTCCAGCGGTATAATTCAAATCAGAATTAAAAATAACCAAAAGAATTGAATCGCCAGAACCTTCTCGAATCTGATTATAACCATTTACTACTGCAGAAACAAAGTCAACCGCTGATAATCCAACTTTTTCCAATTCTATTTTATGACGTCTTTCTATATGTTTCAAATAATTAGGTGTCAAATA
>JAGCPH010000019.1 GCA_017645275.1 Bacteroidales bacterium
ATCGCTGGCACAACGAGCCTTCAATGGCGATGCCAAAGGCAAACCCATCACCATCACCTTTTTTGACGATAAAAACGAAAGTATGGTTTGTGGAGTCTTCAAGGATGACGCCTATTCGATGATTCCTTATACCGATGTGATTCTCAATCCCGAGTTCGACGAATTGTACGAACCTGAAAACCAAGTGCCTTTTAGTTCCATCGGCTCATATATGACCTTGATAAAAGTTCACGAAGGCACTGATCGAGAAGAGTTTGCAAAGAAGATTGAGGCGGTCGGTCTACCACATTATTCTGGCGGTTTCGTTTCTGCCATGCCGATTTACACGCTTCCCGAAGTCTTTTTCTACGAAAACCAGTGGATGTTCAAGAAAGGCAACAAGTCCTTGCTGCAAATGCTTACCGTGGTTGTCTTGCTATTATTGCTTTCTGCGATTTTTAACTATATCAACCTTAATATGGCCCTCTCGGGCAAACGCGCCAAGGAAATGGCCACGCGCCGACTGCATGGTGCCACGCAAGGGCGAATCATCCTGAAATATATCGTTGAATCCGTGTCGTTCACGGCGGTGTGTTTCGTGTTGGCGTTTTTGGTAGCCTACGCCTTTCTCCCGATGATGAACAACCTGTTGAGAGGCGTTTCGGGTGGTGAAATGGGCATCGACGCTCCGTTTGAACAGTTCGTCCCAATCCGTTTCGAATGGTCAGCGCGCATTGTGGCGGTTTATCTTGTGGCGATTGTGCTGTTGGGCACTTTGGCGGGCATCGCGCCAGCCGCCATAGCCTCGCGTTTCGAGCCGATAGATGTTGTGCGCGGCACCTATCGCTTGAAGACGAAAAGGGTGTACAGCAAGGTGTTTATCGTGTTCCAAAATACCATCACTGTGGTTCTCATCGCCATGGCGTTGCTGATGGAGGTACAGATGCGGCACATGATGAATCGTCCCATCCACTCGCGTTCCGAGGGCTTGTATTCGTTGCAAATGTGGGTGAGAGACTACGCCGATTTGGTTCCACTCATCAACCGTTTGGAGCAGATTCCGAATGTGCGAGCGGTGGGCTATGGCCGTGGTTTTGCTGGTCAGTTGAACATGGGCACAAGTGTCGAAACGCCTGATGGCGAAACAGTGAACATGCAACTCATCCTGTGCGACGAGACCTATTTCGATATGCTTGGTTTGCAGGTAGTTGAAGATTTCGGAGTACCCAAAACCAACTCGGTCTGGATGTCGAAGGCCTTGGCCAATAAACTTTCGGTGAACGACTCGACGGCTTCGTATTATGCCCGTCGGATGCGCATCAACGGCAGCCGTCCTGAGACCGTGGGCGGCATCTACGAAAACATTCCGACATTGCCAGCATCGGCTTCCGAGCCTGACCGTTTTTCGGCTGTCATCATTGCCAAGGCGGAAGACCTGGTTTGGGGTAATGGCGTAATGGTTGATGTCTCAAGTGATTACAAAGGGACTGAAAAGGCAATTCTGGAGGTTTATCGCGAGTATTCAGAGGAGCAGAACGGCACATTTGTGGAAGCCGCCCAAAACGGCTATGTGAAAGACCTGAACAATTTGTCGCTGCAACCCGTCAAGATGGCCATGCGCCTGCTGGAATTGTTCATGTTGCTTTCGGTGCTGATTTCCTTGCTCGGCCTCGTGGCCATGAGCACCTATTACAGCGAGCAAAGCACCAAGAGCATCGCCGTACGCAAGGTGTTTGGCAGCAACGTCCAGCGAGAATTGTGGCGCTCGGTGAAGGATTATATGGTTCTCGTCGGCATCGCGGCACTTATCGGCATCCCGCTCGCGGTTTGGTTCTGCGGCCGCTATTTGGATCGTTTTGCCTATCGCATCGAGCATTACGGTTGGATTATCACCGTGGCTGCCGTCCTCGGCATGTTGATGGCTTTCCTCTCGGTGCTTTGGCAGACATTGAAGGCCGCGCGGACGAATCCTGCGGAGGCTTTGAAGAAGGAGTAAAACTGCAAATTATGTTTTTCGGTAATAGAAAAATACATTTTTTACTTCGCAAAATCAAAAAAGTTGTATTTTTGCGAAATAGAAATATGTAAAGTTATGGTTAACATAAAGTTAATAGAAAGAGATAATTACCTTGAACAGTTGGAGCATACGAAAAACACTCCAGACATAAAGGTTATTACAGGAGTTCGAAGAAGTGGAAAATCGAAACTGCTTGAGATGTTTGCCAAAAAGATAGTATCGGTAGAAAACAACGTCAATATCATCCATGTCGATTTCAATCTGTTGAAGTTCGAACCATTGCTGGAATACCATAAACTGCATGATTTCATTGAAGATTCCTATCAGGAAGGGAAAGACAATTATGTCATTATTGACGAGATCCAGATGTGTGAGAACTTTGAGAAAGCAGTCAACAGCCTGCATGCTTCCGAAAAATACAACATCTTTGTCACTGGCTCCAACGCTTTTCTGTTAAGCAGCGATTTGGCGACTTTGTTTACCGGGAGAACTTTCGAGTTGAAACTCTTTCCATTTTCATTTAATGAATATGTAAGGTATTATCAATCTACAGATTACAACTATGCATTTGATTCATATCTTGAGGAAGGAGGCATGCCTGGCTCTTATCTTTACACGACCACCAAGGAGAAATACTCTTATATCAACGATGAGGTATTCAATGCCCTTATTGTCCGTGACATTATCAGAAGATATAGAATTAGGAATGTGAACTTGCTCAATAAACTCGTTGATTTTCTGATGGATAATATCGGTAACATCACATCGGTTAGGAAAATATCCGACACTTTGACTTCAAATAAAATCAAGACGAACGACAAGACTGTCGGGAAATACATTGATTATCTCTGTAATGCTTTTGCCTTTTATCGTATCCGCCGTTACGATATCAGTGGGAAAAGGTATCTCACAACCGATGACAAGTACTATCTTTCGGATCATTCATTTAAATATGCAAGACTCGGAACCAAGAACCTCAACATTGGTCGAGTCATTGAGAATATAGTGGCTGTGGAACTTTTACGACGTGGTTATGAGGTTTATGTTGGGACTTTGTACAACGGTGAGATAGATTTTGTTGCCATGAAACAAAACGAGAAAATCTATTTTCAGGTGGCGGACG
>JAGCPH010000020.1 GCA_017645275.1 Bacteroidales bacterium
TCATAGAATTTCTTACGAAAGAAAAAATATGTGAAATATATTTTTGCAACCAAATTTCCAAATACATTTCATTTGCTGTCACTTATAGTCAGTTGTCCACACTAACTAACACGCAAAAAAGCTAGCACGCCAAAAATGAAAATTATCACGCCAAAAATCGCATTTTGCACGCCAAAAACAGGTCGATTTTACCCGATTAAAAAGCCTTAAACCACTGTCTATCAGTAATTTAAGGCTTATTTTTGTGTGACCTGGCTGGGGCTCGAACCCAGGACCCCCACATTAAAAGTGTGATGCTCTACCTGCTGAGCTACCAAGTCATGCTCTTGTTATTCACAATTGCGACTGCAAAAATACTGTATTTTCCAATACGCCCGACAAAAATTTTTCAAAAATTTTTATATCAGGATGCCTTTGCCCTGACGAGTGATAAGTATCTCATTATCAGTGCAATCCACTATAGTGCTCTCCTTGTTTTCCCCGAATCCGCCGTCAATGATGATGTCGACTCTGTCTTTATAATGCTCATTAATCTCCTCCGGATCGGTCAAATATCCTGAAATTTCATCTTCATCGAGGATTGATGTCGTCATTATCGGACATCCTAACTCTTTCACGATGTTGGTTATTATCGGCTGGTCAGGGATACGTATTCCTATGGTCTTGCGCTTGCTCTGGAAAATCTTCGGGATGTTGTTGTTGGCCTCCAAAATGAAGGTGAATGCCCCCGGAAGATTGCGCTTCATCAGCTTGAACACCTCGTTGCTGATAGGCTTGGTGAACTCCGATAGCTGACTTAAATCATTGAAGATGAATGAGAAAACAGCCTTTTCTTTCCTGATTCCCTTAATCTGTGCGATGCGCTCAAACGCCTTGTTGCTCTTCACGCTGCAGCCAATGCCGTAGATGGTGTCGGTAGGGAAGATGATCACGCCGTCGTCGTTGAGGCACTCAAGCACCATCTTGATGTGACGCGGATTGGGATTCTCGGGGTGTATTTGAAGGAACATATAGATTTTATTAAGTTTTTCATCAAAAAAACGCCCAACCGTATGGCCAGGCGTTTGCTTGCGTGATCCGGTTGGGATTCGAACCCAAGACCCACAGCTTAGAAGGCTGTTGCTCTATCCAGCTGAGCTACCAGACCATTGCATTTTGCGACTGCAAAAATACAACATTTTTCGTAAAGACGAACAAAAAATACAAAAATTTCTTTGTATTTGTAAAGTTGGTGATAATCAAATGATTACATTACTTCTTGCCTTTCATCGGCTGAGGCTTGGACTTCTTGACGTTGATGACGTTGCCCATAAACTCCATTTCGTTAGTCTCCACAACAGCGACATATGCCTCATTGTCAAATGGCATCTCGACAAAACCATAGCATTTCGAACGGTTGGTGTCGTGATCCATGATAACTTTGCATGATGACACTGTGCCGAAATGTTCAAACAGCTGTCTTACATCGTCCGCAGTAGTCTTTGGATGGAGTTTTGCTATAAAAATCTTCATACAATAATAAAAATAATTATTAGTTATAACTGGTTATTTATCAGCTGCAAAGATATAACTAATTTTTATATATTGAAGAATTTTTAAAAAATATTTTAAATAATAATTTTTAAATCGAGATTTATTTCGCTATCTCCATTATTTTACTGATGATTTCGGTGTTATCCATGATGCCTGAAAATCTTTCCGCGCCTGGTCCGTATGAGAAAACTGGAACAAAAACCGCAGAGTGGCTACCAGTGCTGAAATTGAAGTCTGTTCTGGTGTATTTGCCATCAGGGTCGATGATTGAAAGACCGCCCGTCTCATGGTCTGCAGTGACGACAACCAGAGTGTTTCCGTCTTTTTCAGCATAGTCGAGCACCACGTTGAGGGTGTTGTTGAAGTCTATCATCTCCTCGACGAGTGTAGTAGAATCGTTGGCATGACCTGCGAAATCGATCTGTGAGCCTTCGACCATCAGGAAGAAGCCGTTCTCGTTGTCAAGCATCTCAATGGCCTTTGCCGTAGCCTTTGGCAGGAAATCACCACGTTGTGGAGCTGCGTCCAGATGTTTGCGGCAGGCAAGTACCATGGTTCTGGCGTTGTTATCTTCAATCTGCGGAAGCGAGTCGTAGATATTCCAGCCTTTTTCCCACATCTTGCTGATGAGGTCGACGCCGTCCTTGCGCTCGGTGAAATATTTCTTGCCACCGCCGAAGAGCACGTTAAGTCCTTCTTTCTCAGATATTTCGAGAGCTATGCCTTCGTTGTCTTTACGGGTGATGTTATGCGCGATGAAGTCAGCAGGGGTGGCATGCGTGACAGAGCATGTCACGACAACGCCTGTCTTTTTGCCTTGCTCGGCAAAGATTTCCAACATGCTCGGCACCGGGATGCTGTCAGGATCCATTCCAACCACGCCATTGTTGGTCTTTGTGCCGTTAGCTATAGCCGAACCGCCAGCAGCCGAGTCGGTGATTTCGTTTGAAGCCGATTTCGTTATTGAAAAACCAGAGTAGGGGAAACGCTCAAACGCTGTTTTCTCCTGACTTGTAAGCAATAGGGCGTAAACCTGGGCCGGTCCCATGCCGTCGCCAATCAAAACGATGACGTTTTTCGGACCTTTAGGAGCCTGATTTTTGTCGTTTGTGGTGCAAGAACTTGCAAAAAGTGTCGTAACGACGAGTAAAAAAGCTAACAATCTGCGTGTTTTCATGATAAATTTATTTTTTGCAAAGGTAATAAAATTCTGATAATCAATGATAAAAATTAAAAATAAAAATTTTTTAAAAAAATGTTTGGTGGTATTAAAAAATGTTGTATTTTTGCACCCGCAAAGCCACAGAAAACAACTGGAGAGGTGGGTGAGTGGCTGAAACCAACAGTTTGCTAAACTGTCGTAGCCCCTAAGGCTACCGGGGGTTCGAATCCCCCCTTCTCCGCCGGATAATATCGGGGCATAGCGCAGTCCGGCTAGCGCACCTGCTTTGGGAGCAGGGGGTCGCAGGTTCGAATCCTGCTACCCCGACACAAAAAAAGGATGTCAAAACTGACATCCTTTTTTTTATTTGTTTACGGCTTACAGTTTATAACCTTCAATAAACTATAAACTGTAAACAGTAAACATTACTCAAGATAAGTATATCCGTACAATCCTGACCTGTAATTCGACAGGAACTCTTTTCCTTCTTCCACAGTGATCTTTCCAGCTTTCACGCAGCTCGTGACCCATGACTCCACTGTGCGGACAAGTTTCTTCGGACTGTATTGAACATATTCCAAGACTTCAGCAACTGTCTCACCGTCAATGAGTTGGTCGATGTAATAGCCTTTCTCGTCGACGGAGACGTGCACCGCGTTGGTGTCGCCGAAGAGGTTGTGCATATCGCCCAAAATCTCCTGATATGCGCCTACGAGGAACACACCTATATAATATGGTTCGTCTTTTTTCAATGTGTGAACCGGCAGGTTGTGCGATAAGCTGTGGCCGGTGACGTAAGTGGTCATCTTGCCGTCGGAGTCGCAAGTGATGTCCTGCAAAGTGGCTTCTCTGTCAGGATACTCGTTCAAACGATGGATTGGCATCACAGGGAACACCTGGTCGATAGCCCATGCGTCAGGCAGCGACTGGAACATAGAGAAGTTGCAGAAATATTTGTCAGCCAGCAACTTAGGCAAAGCGAGCAACTCATCGGGAACTCTCTTTTGCTGTGATGCTAACTGGTTGATTTCCATTGCGATAGACCAGAAAATACGCTCAATTTTGGCTCTTGTCTTGAGGTCGAGCAGACCCATGTTGAAGAGGTCGAGGGCTTCCTCACGGATCTCCTGGGCATCGTGCCATGTCTCAAGCATCGACGACTGCTTGCTGGTGAGGTTGTCCCATGTCTCGTAGAGGTCGTGGATGAGCTCGTGGTCGTCGTCTTCAACCTTCTCGTTGTCATCGTCCCATGTCGGAAGTGACGCTGTCTCAAGCACTTCCATAATCAAGACTGAGTGGTGTGCCGTCAGAGCGCGTCCCGACTCGTTGATGACGTTAGGATGCTGCAATCCGTTTTTATCGCATGCGTCGACGATAGAGAAGATAGCGTCGTTTACGTATTCCTGGATGGTATAGTTGACTGAACTTGCACTGTTGGCTGAGTGCGTGCCGTCGTAGTCGACACCAAGACCGCCGCCAACGTCAACAAACTCAACGTTGAAGCCCATTTTGTGAAGCTGCACATAGAACTGTGCCGCTTCCTTCAAGGCTATCTTTATGCTTCTGATCTTCGTCACCTGGCTGCCGATGTGGTAATGCACCAGCTTGAGGCAGTCCTTCATATCGTTTTTCTCAAGGAACTCAAGGGCTTCGAGCAGTTCTGACGATGAGAGGCCGAACTTCGAGGCGTCGCCGCCTGAGTCTTCCCATTTGCCAGCGCCTGAACTCGCCAGTTTGATGCGGATACCAATCTTTGGCGACACTTTCAGCTGTTTCGACAGCTTGGCGATGAGGCGTAACTCATTCATTTTCTCGACCACTATGATGATGGTGCGGCCCATCTTCTGGGCTAACAACGCCAACTCGATGAAGCTCTCGTCTTTGTAGCCGTTGCAGATAATCAACGACTCGCTGTCGGTGTTCGAAGCGATGATGGCGTGAAGCTCAGGCTTCGAGCCTGCTTCCAAGCCGATGTTGAACTTCTTGCCGTGGCTCACGATCTCCTCGACCACAGGGCGCATCTGGTTGACTTTGATAGGGAAGACAATGAAGTTCTTTCCCTTGTAGTCATACTCTTTTGCGGCTTCTTTGAAGCATGAATCGATTTTTTCGATACGGGTGTCGATGATGTCAGGAAAACGAATCAGCATTGGAGCCGACACGTCACGAAGCTGCAACTCATCGACGAGCTCACGGAGGTCAACGGAGGCACAACCCTCGCGCGGAGTCACCACCACATGACCTTTCTCATTGATTGAGAAATAGTTAATTCCCCAGTTGTTGATGTTGTAGAGCTCAGCCGAGTCCTCAACACGCCATTTTCTCATGCTTCTTCCCATAGTACAATAATTTGGACTGCAAATGTAACAAATATATTAATAGGTGTGAAGTTTTTTTTATCTTTGCAAAAAAATTAGACATGATACTGATTATCGATTGCGGTTCGACAAAGGCAGAATGGCTCGTCTTGGATGGCGAACATGTCGCTAAACGATTCATTACCAATGGTTTCAATCCTAACTTTACGGAAAATGAAACGATAAAAAATATTATTGTTGAAGCAAAGAATATTATTGATAATCAAAACGTTAGCAAAATTGTCTTTTATGGTACGGGATGCGCATCGGAAGCTAACCAGAATAAGGTGGCGATGATATTTGCTATGACATTCAAAATCAATGATATAGAGGTGTATCCTGACTCTTTGGGAGCTTGCCATGCTTTGTTTGGCAGAAATGCCGGAGTCGCATGCATCTTGGGCACCGGCTCGAATGCCTGTGTCTATGACGGCGAAAAAATCACCGAAAGCATTGTGTCTCTAGGCTTTATGCTCGGCGACGAGGGTAGTGGCTGCCACATCGGAAAGCGCTTGGTTCATGATTATTTTTATGAAATAATGCCTGAAGATTTGAGGGCTAAATTCGATGATAAATATCATCTCGACAGGGAGACACTCTTGAAAAACGTGTATCATGGCGATGCGCCGTCGCGCTATCTTGCTGAATTTGCAAGGTTTGCTTTAGAAAATATTGAGAATCAATATGTTAAAAATATTGTGACAGAATGTTTTGATGAATTTATTTTGTTGGCGCAACGTTCATTTCGTCATTTCGAGCGGAACGAAGTGGAGTCGAGAAATCACCGGCATTTGAATGAACCGAATCAATTGATTGGCGGAGATTTCTCCATTCCGCTACGCTTCAGTCGAAATGACAAGTGGGGTTTCGTAGGCTCAGTGTCTTATGCTTTTCAAGATATTCTTTTACAAGTCCTTGATCACCACAATATTACATGCTCTAAAATCCTGAAAAACCCGATGGACGGGCTGATAGAGTATTACAAAACATTATAACGTCAACCCGACTTTGAGTTTGAACGAGAAGTTGTCGCCGACGTTGTCGAACGAGTTGGCACCGTAACGGTAATAGACGCCGATTCCCCATTTCGATGTGCTGAATTTCAATAAGTTATCAAAAACTATGCCGCTTTCGTAGAAGCCGTCTTTCATGCTCTTGAGCTCCATACCGCCATGTTGCTGCACATTGTCGATGTCGCCCCAACCGATATTGGTGACGAAGATGAATTCTGGACTGAAGTATTTGGTTTTGAAGAACTTACCGAAGTTATGTGTGAAGAAAAGCAACGCAAACTTGTCACAGATGAATTCGTTGATGTACATCGTGGCAAAACTCTCGGTCGAGTAGAGCGCAAAACCGCGGTTGTTGGCGTAGATATTGAAATTCTCGAATATCGGCGTGTCGCCAAATACATATCCAGCTTGCAGTGTTATCGTTGTTTTGCCGATGTAACGTGTTACAAATGAATATGTTAGCTGTGCCTGAATCTTGTCAAAGTTGAACGGACAGTCGAGCACGCCTTTCAAGCCTTTCTGGTATGAGAGCCAAATCACTGGTTTGCCAGGCGTCACGGTCACCAAGCCTTTGTTTGTGAGCATGTAACGCTCGCCTGGCGCGATCCTGACCTTGAAATCCAATGTAGTGACACGGAAACGGCCGCTGTAGACGGTGTCGCCCGGGTTGTAAACGTACCAGTCGTACATCTCCTTGTCGCTGAGGCTGAATTTTACGAAACCCTTGCATACATTGGCAAAACGTGATGAAAGCTCAGCTGCCGCCGTGGTGTTCAAGGTGGTCCATTTTATGTAAAAATACTTGTAATTGCTCTCGTTGAGGATGCTGGTTGAGTTGACGAATCCGTAATTGCCCACAGCATCGTATATGTGGTCGATGCTGAGTCTCAGCCCGAAGTCTTGTTTGAGGTTGAATTTAAGCTCGATGTCACCGCCGGCGTTGCCGTGTTTCGGACCGAACCAATAGCCGACATAGCCACCAAATCTTAGGTACTTCGACAGTTTCTCGTTGGTTCTCAATCCCAAACCGAGGTATAATTTGTTGCTGATATTGTATTTCAGGATGTCCGACAGCCCGATGTTGACTTTCCCCCAAGGTATAGCGCCGTCTTTAATGATGGTGTTGGTCGTATTCAAGATCTGGTCAAAGTCAAATCCCATTTCTCTTCTCATGTCATCGACTATGGTGTCTACAACCTTGTAAGTATTTGATATTCTTTTGTTTAGACTGTCGTTACGATAATATTTCCAATATGTCTCGTCTTTCATTCCCGAGTCTTCGGCGAGCTCGATGTCGGTGGAGCTAAACTTCTTATTATCAATGGGTTCAGTGATGTTGATGTTCGAGATATAGCTCTTTCCGATGCCCTTGAGTGAGGTGTTGGTGTTTTCTGCTGTCATGCCCGATGATATCTGTATGGATTGGTCACTGGCAAGCATTCTCATGAATATGATGTCGGTGTTGAGTTGCACTGGAAACCACACAGAATCATTGATTTTTGCGTAAAGCTGCTGTATCTTCACGTCGAGGGTGTTGGTCTTGTCGGCGGCCTCGGCTTTCACGTTGACGATGGCCCAGCCGTCGGAAGTTATTGTCATGACACCTTTTAAAGCATCGAAAGTGGCGTTTCGGCGCGGTTTGAACGATATTATATATAAGGTGTCGCCATCAGCGGTCGGTATAGTCGATTCGAGACCGAAGAAATAACGCGACTTGCTGCCTGGCGTGATCGGGTTGACATAGTTTTTCTCATAAACGGTGATGAATTCGTCATAAAAATGAGTGCTCTGCATGCCGTCGAGGATGTAAAAATACATCGGATTCTTTAGTCCTGACACGATGTTTGCCTTGATTTCGCGCTTGTTTTTGTGCGGTTTCTTATGATAAATCTCCGAGACGGTCTCCATCACCATTAGGTCGTTTTCGCGCCAGAGCTTGCCGAAGTCCATGAAAACTGAGTCGGCGACCTCGGTGGTGTCGATGGTGAAAACCATGCGGTCGTAAATCGTATATGAGTAATAATCAAGCATTTCGGGGTTGTTGTGCTTGCGATTTCTCACCACGTTGTCGATGATGCGGTGGGCTGGGTTCTCGCCAGCATAAAAAACGACCTCGTCGAGCTTGTAACTTATGGGACTTAATCGGATTTTATTGCTTTTACTGCTCAATTCTTCAACAGAAACCGATTTTTTGCGGTATCCGACGTATGAAAATGTAAGCTTTTCAATCTCATTTTTGCTTGTGATGCTGAAATTGCCGTCGATGTCGGTGGTAGTGCCGAAGGTGCCGTCGTCGTTGACAATGATGTTCACAAACGCCAGTTTCTGTTTGGTGACGCTATCCATGACAGAGCCGCTGATGCTGAAAACCTGAGCGTTTGCTGCTATTCCAACAATAGTCAAAAACAAAAACAATATGAATCTCTTAAAACTCATTTTCATGATTATTATGGTGCAAAATTAAAAAAAATTCCTATATTTGCAATCTAAAATTTGAAATCATGGCAGACGGATATTTGGAAAAACGTATGGCGGAGTTCTCGGCTGGCTCGAAGAAAACCGTAAAACATGTGAGTCTTGACACTCTGTTCGAGAAAAACCGTAGCTATCGCGGCTATAAAAAAGATTTCGTGGTTACGCACGACATGCTGAAACGCATTGTGAACGTGAACACGAAGATCGCCTCGGGAAAAAACCAGCAGGTGCTGCGTTTCAAGCTTGTGACGAAGGGCGACGACGCTGACTTTGTGCTTCAAAACATAAAGTTGGGCGGCATGTTGCCTGAGCTTCATCTGCCATACCAAGGCACTGAGCCTGAGGCGTTTATCATCATCTGTACGTCTGCTCCTGAGACAAAAATAATCGATATCGACCTCGGTATCTCAATGCAGAGCATGTCGCTGAAAGCCACCGAGATGGGGCTCAACTGCGTGATGATCTGCGCGTTCAACAAAGCCAACATCACAGAACATTTTCGGCTTCCTTACGAGCCGCTGGCGATACTTGCAGTGGGGAAGGGAGCCGAAAAGATAAAACTTAAGACTATCTCTGTCGATGAGAGCCGCGCATATTACCGTGTCGACGGCGTCCATTATGTTCCAAAAGTAAAGATTGAGGATATATTGCTATAACCTCAATCTGTCTCTTATTCTACTGTCACCGATTTTGCCAGGTTTCTTGGCTGGTCGACGTTGCAGCCGCGCTTCACAGCGATGTAGTAGGCGAGGAGCTGCAGCGGGATGGTGGCCAGCAACGGAGCGTAAGTGCATTCAGTGTCAGGGATCTCGATGACGTAATCCGACATTTCCTTCACCAACACATCGCCTTCGGTAACCACGCTTATGATCTTACCGTGACGTGCCTTCACCTCCTGAACATTTGACACGACTTTCTCGTATGTCGACTTGTTTGTAGCGATGAAAATCACAGGCATGTCTTTGTCAATCAATGCGATAGGACCGTGTTTCATCTCTGCGGCAGGATAACCCTCGGCATGGATGTAAGAAATCTCCTTGAGTTTCAGAGCGCCTTCGAGAGCTACTGGGAAGTTCTGCAAACGTCCGAGATAAATGGCGTTGTGGCAGTCTTTCATCTCCTCGGCTATGTCTTTGGCGATGGCGCTGCGTTCCAAGGTTGTCTGGATCTTCTCCGGGATGAGGTCGAGTTCGTGGATAAGTTCCATGAGCTTCGACTTCGGCATATGTCCGTTGAGTTCGGCAAGATGTATTGCCAGCATCGTCAACACTGCCACCTGTGCAGTGAACGCTTTCGTTGATGCCACGCCGATTTCCGGACCTGCGTGAGTGTACACGCCAGCGTCGGTGACACGCGAAATCGACGAGCCGATGACGTTGCAGATGCCAAGCACTGTAGCGCCTTTTTTCTTTGCAATCTCAATGGCAGCAAGGGTATCGGCGGTCTCACCTGACTGTGAAATGGCTATCACGACGTCGTCAGGGTAGATGACAGGTTCGCGGTAACGGAACTCTGAGGCGTATTCGACCTTCACGCGGATGCCAGCATATAATTCAATAAGGTAACTGCCTACAAGTCCAGCGTGCCATGATGTTCCGCAAGCCACTATTATGATGTTACGTGCATTGAGGATCTTCTTTTCATAGTCGAAGATGCCGCCAAGAGTGATCTTCCCGAGGTCGGCGTGCAGACGCCCACGCATGGTGTCACGCACTGTGGTGGGCTGCTCGTAGATCTCCTTCAGCATGAAATGCTCGAAACCACCTTTTTCAATCGACTCGAGGTTCAGCTGCAGCTCTTGAATATAAGGTGTCATCTCCACGTCGTCGATGGTCTTCAGATGCAGCTGCTCGCCGAGTTTCACCTTCACAACCTCTTCATTCTCAATGTAAACCACCTGCGAGGTCTGACCTACGATAGGGGTGGCGTCAGAAGCGATGAAATACTCGCCATCACCAATGCCGACAACCATTGGACTGCCTTTACGTGCTGCAATCAAGGTATCGGGATGACCTTTCTCAATCACTGCGATGGCGTATGCGCCGTTCACATGGTTGAGAGCTATACGCGTAGCCTCAAACAGGTCTACTTTTTGCGTAAACTGCACATCCTCAATGAGATTCACCAATACCTCTGTGTCGGTGCTTGAATGGAAGATATAACCGCGTTTTTGAAGCTCTTTCTTTAAAGTGAGATAATTCTCGATGATGCCGTTGTGTATCAATGCCAAATTGCCCGAACGCGACAAATGTGGGTGAGCATTGATATCGTTTGGCTCGCCGTGAGTTGCCCAACGAGTATGAGCGATACCGATATGTCCGCTGATATCTTTACCGTTGGCAAAGTTTTCCAAATCAGACACTTTGCCTTTTGTCTTATAAACATTCAATTCATTATTTTTGTTGAGCAGAGCCACTCCGGCACTGTCATAACCACGATATTCAAGGCGTTTCAATCCGTTAATCAAAATCGGATATGCATCTTTTTTGCCTATGTACGCTACAATTCCACACATTTTTTTAGAATTTTATCATCAAAAAATATTTTTCAATATGCAAAAATAAATTTTTCTAAAATACAATTGTAATTTTTTTTTAAAAAAATTGTAAAAAGTTTTACTAATTTTATTTTGAAATCAAAAATTTGCTATTTTTGCACATTGTTAGTAAAATGATTTACTATATACTAATTTACTTTTATGGAATACAGATTTAAAGGACATCTTGTTGAGGAATTATATAAGGATTACAGGATAAAAGAGGGCATGAAAGCCTGTATGAACTGCGGCGTATGCACGGCCGTCTGTCCGGCTGCCGAGTTCTACAAATACAACCCCAAGAACATTGTGAATATTGTGGCTCGCAAGCAAGAGGAGGAGATTGAAGAACTCTTGAAAGGCGACCAGATTTGGTACTGCGGCGAATGCATGTCGTGCGTGACCCGTTGTCCGCGTGCCAATGCGCCAGGACTGGTGGTCATGTCGCTCCGAAAACTCGCTATGCGAACAGGACTTTACATGCTTTCAGAGAAAGGCCGCCAGCAGTATATCGTAGTTAAGGACTTGTGTAGCAATGTGTTAAACTACGGTTATTGCGTTTATCCTCGCACTTTCGAATATGAGACCCACAAGGAATATGGCCCTGTCGGAAAATGGGTTTGCGAGCATTTGGACGACATACACGCTCGTCTGGGCTCGAATCTAGACGGTGACGGTCCGGGCGGATTGCGCAAGATTCCGAAGGAGAGCCTCGACCAGCTGAAGAAGATTTTCGACGTGACAGGTGCTACCGAGCTTATGGAACAGGTGCTTGGCGACGCTCACAATGAGGCTGTGAAAGAAAATCTCACCGACGAGGAATACTTCATGGAGGTCTATACCAAAAACGACCCCGAAAAACACTTAAACCACTAGTTTTATTTTTATAAAGAATTTTAAATCTTTAAATCTTTGAATCTTAAATCTTAAATTATACAATGATAGTTGAAGGAAAACAGAAGATCTGGGCTGATTATCAGAAAGACATTCCCGATGACCATTATTTTTACGTGAGAAGCTGCATCCGACAGAGCTTTTGGCCTGCCTCGGAGGTGACTTTTCTGGACATCGTCAGGAATAAGCTTGGAAAAGATTTCTATGAGAACGAATATCATACAACCTGCGGTGGCATTGCTTATCACAGCGATTCCATCCCGCAGGAGACGGCAATGACAATCATCGCGCGCCAGTTTGCGCTGATGCATGAGAGCGGCTACGAAAACTATGTCTGCTCCTGCATCACATCATTCGGACTTTACACCGAGACGCTTGAGACATGGCATGAATTTCCGGAGTTGGAAGCAAAAATCCGCCAATATCTTTGGGATTCGTGCAAAAAAGAGTTTGCCAAGCCGAAATATCTCGCTCATGCCAGCGACATGATTTATAAATTCAGGTTCGACATCGCCAAGCAGATGAAGTTCCCGCTCGTGAATGTCAAGACTGGCAAGCCTTTGAAGGTGGTCGAGCATATCGGATGCCACTATTCTAAGATGTTCCCGTCGAAGGGCTTCGGTGGTGCGGAATACCCACATGTGCTCGTCGGAATGGTCGAGGCATGGGGCGGCGAAGTCATAGACTATCCTGAACGCCGTCAGTGCTGCGGATTCGGATTCCGTCAGTATTTTGTACAGGCAAACCGCGGATATTCGGAGTCAAACACGCATAAGAAATTCGAATCGATGGAGCCTTATGAGCCAGACCTCATTATCACCAACTGCCCGGGATGCCCTTATTTCCTTGACAGATGGCAATATGTCATCGCTGAGCAGACTGGCAAGACATATGGCAAGGACGGCTACGGAATCCCGGCTCTGACATACGAAGAGGTGGCAGGTCTGGTGATGGGCTACGATCCGTGGGACCTCGGACTGCAGGTGCATCAGGTCGCAATAGAGCCATTGCTCGAGAAGATGGGAATCCCATACGACCCGAAGAAGAAATATCAAGGTGTGAACGGCAAAGACTTAGGCGTGCCGCAATGCCCAATGCATATTAAATCAGTTTGATAATCAAGTAATTATGAAAGAAAATATATTAATCATCGGTGGTGGCGCCGCTGGAATGGAAGCAGCCACACAGCTTCAGAAAATGGGGCTGACACCTATTATTATTGAGAAAAGCGAGACTCTTGGCGGACATATCGCACAGTGGGACAGACTGTTCCCGGCGTTTCATCCCGCCAAAGACGTGGTCGACAAGATGCTCGACCAGGTGAAAGACGTGAAGACTTACCTGAATACAGAAGTCGTTGATATTCAGAAAGATAACAATGGTTTTCATGCCGTTTTGAGCAATAATGAGAAGATTGATGCCAAGGCAGTGATTCTTGCTACAGGTTTCGACATTTTCAAAGCCGAGAGAAAGCAGGAATACGGCTACGGCATTTATAATAACGTGATGACCAGCGTCGAGTTGGAGAAATTCTTCCGCACAGGCAAGGACGAGCGTATCAACAACCCGAAGAAGATAGGCTTCGTGCATTGCGTGGGCGCCCGCGACGTGAAGGTCTGCAACACATATTGCTCGAAGGTGTGCTGCACCACAGCATTGAAACAGGCTTGCGAGATCAAGGAAGTGTTCCCTGATGCTGAGGTTTACACATTCTACATGGATTTGCGTATGTTCGGACCTGGCTACGAAGACCTCTACCTGAAGACGCAGAAAGACTTCGATGTGAAATGCGTGCGCGGCCGTGTTTGCGAGGTGTCGGAAGACATGGATGGCAAGCTCGTCATAAAGGCTGAAGACACATTGTTTGGCAAGCCGTTGAAGATGACTCTCGACGTGCTCGTTTTGATGTGCGCCATGGAGAAAAACAAGAGCATCGACGCTATACAGCAAAAGCTCGGTGTTGCCAACAACAACGACGGTTTCATGCAGAACAGCGACATGTATCTTGGCATGAACAACACCGCTCAAGACGGCGTGTTCGTGGCAGGTGCCTGCACCGCCCCGAAGTCACTGCCTGACACCATAGGCGAGGCACGCTCAGTGGCTACTCAAGTGTATAATTATATTAATAGGTAAGCCATGGATTTCGGTTTTTGTTTGTCACCAAGCTCGCACGTCAAGATGGACAGTGTCGACCTGACGACGTTCAATCGTCTGAAGGAGATCAATCCTGACGTGAATACCTGCATCGCATGTGGCTCATGCACAGCGACTTGCACGGCGGGTAACTTCACCGAGATGAGCTTCCGCCGGATGCTTCTGATGCTTCAGAGAGGCAAGGAAGACGAGGCAAAGAAAATGATTCAACGTTGTATGCTATGCGGCAAATGCACCTTGGTGTGTCCGCGTGGCATCAATATTCGTAAGATTTTGTTAGACATTACACGATGAACTCACAGATATTCCATCCTTTTGTGCTCCCGTTTGTGCTCGGCATGGCTTTCGTGCTGACGTACTGTCTCGTGGGGCTTATAAGAGTAATCAGCCAGCTGCCTAAAGACGACCGTAAGAAGTTCTGGCGCTCGCTGGTGACGCCAAAGACGGCGTGGGCGAACATCCGCGACCTGTTTGGCGATTGTTTGTTCCATGTGAAGATTTGGAAACGCAACCCGGTGCTCGGTTACATGCACACCGCCATCGCATTCGGCTGGTTCATGATAATCGTGATAGGCCACGTGATGCTTTTCACCCTAAAACCATTGCAAGGCGTTGAGGTTGAAAGACTTCAGGGTATGTTTACTAACTTCTATTACCCGATCTTCTTCAAGTATTTCGCCGAAGAGACGCCAGTGTTCGCTTTCCTGATGGACTTCTTCCTTCTTATGATCATCAGCGGCATCCTGATTGCTGTGGTGAAGAAGATTCACTCAAAGATAGTGGGAGTGAAGCGTGTCATGCATTTCGGTTTTGCCGATAGCCTGATCCGTTTCGCTTTGTGGACCATCTTCCCGTTCCGACTGATAGCTGAAAAGACAAATATCATGGCATTTTGGTGGCTCTATTCCATTGATTTGCTGATATTTATGTGTATGCTGCCGTTTACACGCTACATGCACATCCCGACGGAGGCGTTGTTTATCTTGCTGCGCCATGCAGGCATAAAGGTCACTGAACCACGTAAAGGTTATGTCTTGGCAGAGCTTTACTCATGCCCATCGTGCGGACTCTGCATCGACGCCTGTCCGATGAGTGTAAACGACAAGATGAGCGGCAACACCTCGGCTTATTTCATGAAAAAGCTGAGAAACAAAGATACTGAAGAGTCGCAGCGCATCGCCGAGACCTGCCTCATGTGCGGCAAATGCGTGAAGATATGCCCGTTGAGCATCGAGTCATGCGACATAAAATTCAGCCAACGCGCCTCGATACCTTATAATATTAATAGTGACCATTCGTATCTGAATGTCATTTCGACCGAAGCGGAGAAATCCTCTAAAGTCCTCTATTTCGCCGGCTGCATGACCCAGCTTACGCCTAAAATCATGCGTGCCATGAAGCAAATCATGGAAAAAGCGGGCGAGGACTACCAGTTCATGGATGAGAACGGCGTCATCTGCTGCGGAAGGCCTATGATGCTCAGTGGCAAGACGGCTGAAGCCAAGGCCATGGTAGAGAAAAACACCGAATTGATAAAGAAATCAGGTGCAACGAAGCTCGTGCTCTCATGCCCGATATGTTACAAGGTCTTCAAAGAGGAGTATCATCTTGAAGGCATTGAGATTCAGCATCATACGCAGTATATCGACGAACTTGTCAAGACAGGCAAGCTGAAAGTCAGCAAAGGCGATGTCAACTATGTGTATCACGACCCATGCGAGCTCGGACGTGCCTTCGAAATTTATGACGAGCCACGCGAAGTGCTTGAAAACGTTGGTAATCTGCGTAAAGCCAAGTCGGAGAAAGAGATCAGCATCTGCTGCGGCGGTAGCTTGGGCAGTTTCACTCTGACTCAACAGGAGCGCGATGAAATAACAGCAAACTCGGTCAACGACCTGATGTTCAACAATCCTGACGAGATTGTGACAGCATGTCCACTGTGTTTGAAGACATTCGCAAGGAAGTCACCAGTGAAGGTTAAGGATATCGCGGAAGTCGTTTCTGAAAAGATTTAATAAAATCATTCTGTTATAATAAAAATTTAGGAGTTGTCAGTATTACTGGCAACTCCTAATTATCAATTGTCAATTATCAATTCTCAATTATTTCTCGTTCCGTTCCTTAACAATCTCCTCCTGCTTGTCTTTTGGCATCGGAGCGTAGTTGTTGAACTCCATGGAGTAGTTGGCGCGGCCAGATGAGATATTTCTCAACGCTGTAGCGTAGCCGAACATTTCCATGAGTGGCACAAAGGCGTCGAGTTTCTGCGAGCCCTTACGGAAACGGCGCATCGCCTCGATACGGCCACGGCGCTTGTTGAGGTCGCCGGTCACATTGCCGATGTAGTCGTCTGGGGTGTTCACCTCGACCTTCATCATTGGCTCTAACAATACTGGGTTTGCCTTCATAAATGCCTGTTTGAAGCACATCTGGGCGCAGAGCTGGAACGCCATGTCGCTTGAGTCGACAGGGTGGGAGCTTCCATCCACGAGCACACATTTCACGTCTACGACAGGATAACCTGCGAACGGACCTTTGTTCATAGCGGTCTGCAAACCTTTTTCAACAGACGGGATGAACTCCTTCGGGATGACACCGCCCTTGGTGATGTCCAGAAATTCGAAGCCCTTGCCTGGGTTAGGCTCGAAACGTATGACGGTATGCGCAAACTGTCCCTTGCCGCCAGTCTGCTTCACGAAGCGGTAGTTGCATTCAAATGGTGAGGTGATGGTCTCACGGAACGACACCGACGGTGCGCCCACTGTCACCGGCACCTTGAACTCGTCTTTCAATCTGTCAACGATAATTTCGAGATGTAGCTCGCCCATACCTGCTATGATGGTCTCTTCAGTCTCCTCATCGAAATGAGCGCGGAACGAAGGGTCTTCGTTGCAGAGCTTCGCCAATGCCTCGCCGAGTTTATTGCGGTTTTTCTTATCGTCGAGGTTAACTTTCATCTCGATCACCGCTGGAGGGATATGTATGTTCTCGAGCAGGAGAGGAGCGTTCTCGTCACACAAAGTATCGCCTGTACGAGTGATTTTCATGCCTACGAGAGCCACGATCTCACCAGCGCCGGCCTCTTGTATCTCCTCACGTTCCTTCGCCTTGATGCGGAAGATACGTCCGATACGCTCGCTCTTGCCTTTATTGGTGTTGTATACGCTCATTCCGTTGGTGAGCTTGCCGCTGAACACACGGATGAATGTCTGCTGGCCCACATACGGGTCGTTGATGAGTTTGAATGCGAGGGCTGACAGCGGCTCGCTCTCGACAGGATTACGCTGACATGTCTTTTCCTCGTCGTATGGGTCGTGTGCGATGATAGCGCCGAGGTCCTTAGGTGAGGGGAGGTAGTCGACGATAGCGTCGAGTAGCAGCTGTATACCTTTGTTTTTATATGCCGAGCCGCATAACACTGGCACCATCATTAGCTTGATAGTAGCCTTGCGGATAGCTGATTTCAACAAATCAAGCGGTATATCTTCCTCGGCGAGGTAGAGCTCGGCAATGTCGTCGTCGAAGTCAGCCACATGCTCGATAAGGTTCTGGCGTGCTGCCTGTGCCTGTTCCATCATCTCGGCTGGGATAGGACCAACGATGCGTTCTTTCTCCTTGAAAATCACCGAGTTCATGTTCACGAGGTCGATCATGCCCTCGAAGGTGTTCTCAACGCCTATCGGCAGATGCAGCGGCACCGCGTTAGCGCCTAAATATTTGTTCATCTGGTTCACGACCTCGTTGAAGTCGGCACCAGTACGGTCCATCTTGTTCACGAAAGCGATACGTGGCACACGGTATTTGTCGGCCTGATTCCACACCGTCTCACTTTGAGGCTGTACGCCGCCGACAGCGCAGAACACCGCCACCATGCCGTCGATGACACGCAGCGAACGCTCCACCTCAACAGTGAAGTCGACGTGGCCGGGAGTGTCTATCAGGTTGATCTGATAGTCGTTCCAATGTGCTGTGATAGCTGCTGAAGCGATGGTGATACCGCGTTCCTGCTCCTGTTTCATGAAGTCCATGGTGGCCTGACCGTCATGGGTCTCACCAAGTTTGCGGTTTACTCCTGTGAAGAACAAAATACGTTCCGAGACAGTCGTCTTTCCTGCATCGATATGCGCGGCGATACCGATATTTCTGAGTTTTGAAATATTTTGACTCATTGTAATAAATTGATTTTCAATAATATTGATAGAAATTTGCTCTAAATCTTTCTGGCTGCAAAGATACGAAAAAATTCTGATATCCCTATGTTTTTTAATAAAAAAAGGGATGTCAATCCATATAACATCCCTGGCAACTTAATATATAACTGGTTAACTTTTTCTTAAAAAAGGGCGCCAATCCACCTGACGCCCAGGCAACTTAATATATAACTGGTTAACTTTCTTGATTTTTAATTATCTTATTACTATTTTCTGTTTTTTTATATAATTGTCAGTCAATCTCAGGACATAAATGCCTTTTTTGAGATCGTTTACTACTGCCACGCCGTTGATATTGGTTTTGACTACCAATCTGCCTGACAATTCGTAGACCTCAAGGATGCCTTCGCCATTCACAATTAATTCACTGCCGTTCTGCCACGCAAAGGTCTTTGAATCTTCATCAGATTCAGAGCCTGGTTCGTCGCTGTATTTGAATCTTACAATGAAACGGTCGATATTGTCGTTGTTGGTAGCAACAAAACTGTAATTCTCTTCAATTAGCATGTCGACGTCGGTGCCTTTCATCCTGTCGATAAGGTGGAGGTAGTCAAACTGACCGTTGACATTGAAACTCAATGTGTATTCTCCTGTTTTCTTTGCCTCAAATGCGAGAGTTATTTCATCAATCTCTTCGTTAATGTCAACTGAAGCAAAACTCTTGTCGTCATATCTGACATAAAGCATAGGAGCGTTTGCATTGTAATGTTCAAGCTTGTCGAATCCGAGACCTTCCTTGAAATTGATGCAGGCCACATCTTCAAATTGGCTGTTGTTGACCTTAAACCAGATGTTGTCGTATTCTTCTGTCGCAACCGGAGCGTCATCAGTGTCTTTGATTTGAATGGTTTTACCTGAAATAGCCTGAACCATGACAGCTGCTCCTACAGGAATAGCCTCGTTGTCATATTTATACTCCCAAGTGCCGTTAGAAGTCATAACGCAATAACCTTCTTTGATATAATCATTAGGTATTGCTACACCTTTGTAAATCTCATGGTTATATGGGTTCCCGATAAGGTTGAACCCTGTCTGATTGTCATCTTTTTCTGTATAAGAAAGGGCGTAATCAATATCACCAGTATTCAGTGTTCCGTTGAAGCCAAGAGATTCACTGGTACTTTCAGTGCGGTACAGATAACCGTGACCATTGCTGAAATGATCAAAGCGGTGCTCAGGGTCTCTATATTCAAGCCACTGACGATTTTCTTCATCATAATAGTAAATGTTATGAATTGAAGATGTCATATGGTTGACGTTATCAAATCTCTGTCTGTCGACAGGTGAGGAGATGGCTTGCCAACCGCTGTTATCTGTCTCATCCCAGATATTAACGCTAATCTCGCAGGTAGGTGCTGCTACTGAGCTGAATGATCCGACGTAATTGTTGATTCCGTTGACTACAACGCTGTTTCCTTCGCTGGTGCTAACTATATCAATAAGGTAGTCAACGCCTTTGGTGAGTGTCCAGCCATAATATGTCACATCTTCGTTAATGATTACTGCTTCAGGAACATATAATGTTTCTCTACCATTGATGTAGACCTTCGAAATTTCGTTAGCTGGTGAGGATTTCAATGCCTGAACGCCTTGTTTTGGCAAATCATTATAGGTATAATCTATTATATAATAGGAGTATCCATCATAATGGGCTTTCGCGTTGTTTGCCAATCTGTGGAAATTAGCCATGCTGTTTGGAAGCTCGTCATCGTTGGGTTTGACGTCTATCAAACCGGCCATCGTGCAGTTGATATAGTTGACAGTATTGTTGACCCAACCCACAAATCCTGTGCATTTGTTGGCTGTTTTGGTCTCTTTTGAATCAATGATACTACCGTTGAAAATGCAGTTCTCAAAAGTGAGTGTGCCTTTATTGTTCTGTCCTACAAAACCGCCATGAGTGCAGTCAAAAGGTTTGTTAGGATTAACTGTTACGATGCTATCGCAAATGATATTTATGCCGCTGATGCAGTTCTGTATTGTCGTAGCATTGTTTGTGTTGTTTGTATAAGCAACGATACCACCTGCGAATTTGTTTGTTGTGATTATTGTGCCGTCAACTTTGAGATCCTTGATTGTCGCGCCGTCGGTAACACCAAAAGGAGCAGCATATTTCTCTGTGCGGTCCATGTAGATGTGAATGGTATGAAAATCACCGTCAAATTCGCCTTTAAACGCGTGATCGTCAACACCGACGATTGTCCGGATTGGTTCTTCTTCCGAACCGAGAATGATGTCGGCTGTGAGCTTGTAATATGCATCCGAACCTACACCATATATATTAATATTGTCGGTGAGTATTGTCCAATCCTCTGCATTATTAATAAGGTATGGGTCTGATGCGGTGCCACAACCATAGAACTGAGCCAATGAAGTGGTGGTAAAGATTACAACGAAAAGAATCATAACGATTCCTTTCGTCATAATCTGTTTCACCGTCTTCATATTTCTGCTGTTCATTTTTTGCTAAACTTTTCGAGCGCAAAAATATAGCAACAGAACTACATACACTTTATTCTGCGTGTAAAACGCTTTAATCTAAGTGTAAAATGTTTTAATCTGAATGTAAATGATTTTATTCTAGGTGTAAACGCCTTTATTCTGCGTGTAAAATTTTATTCTGCGTGTATTGTGCTGATATATTCTTTAGGCGTAATATTCATAATTCGCTTGAAAATCTGGGAGAAAGAGCTTCCCGACGTGAATCCTGACTCTAAAGCCACTTGTTCGAGTTTTAATGACGTGTCGTTTTGAAGCATTTCACATGCATGTTCGATTCGCATTGTGTTTATAAGCTTGTAAAACGACTGATATTCGCTTCGGGCAATGACCTCACTCAGATAGTTTTTGTTGGTGTGCATGATGTCGATCAGGTCGTTCATGGTGATGTGCTCCTCAAGATACAACTTCTTGCTACGAACGATGTCGATGAGCTTTTCCTGTGTTTCCTTGCAGTATTTCTCGGTGAGCCTGTATCTCGCCGGTGCGGGTACTTCCTCTGCCTCCTCCTTGTTTTTCAACGCTTTAGGCAACTTCTTGGCATTGCGGTGCGGATTTAATGAGTAGATTGCAAACCATACGCTGATCACACTCATTATTATGTCGCGAATCATTTTTGCGACAGGTTGGTTGATTAGGAAAGTGACAATCAACAGAACACACAGCAACAAAGGAAGCCATTTCACTCTTCTCGCAAATAATACCGGGAAGTCGGTCTCGTTTGAGAACTCGTCTTCTTCAATGGCGCGGATCTCCTTTATCACCATCACCCTGCATCTGTCGAGATGTGCTATGTAAATGATTTCCAATGCTAATACTACGATGGTCATGATTGTCTTGTACATCGGAGTAAATTCGATGATGCCAAACACCGGAAGTAACAGAGCTATCCAACAGGCGAATATAGGAAGTTGGAATAACATCAGTCTTTTTGGGGTATAGAAATCTAAAAAGAAATAGCCTTTAGTAAGTATAACCAGATATGATGTGGTGAACAACATCGCTATTGCGTTAAGGCAGAATAGCACTTCGGGCCTGTATACAAAGAAAATATACGGAAGCTCCAGAGCCTGCATGATAAACAAATTGGCCAATGAATTTCGGGCTGGATATAACTCTCCGAAGATCTCTTTATACGCCGTAGGAACATAAAACATTTTCAAAAGAAATGCATAAATATTGACCACGACATATATGAGATTCATTGAGAATACTGCCAAAAACAACGAACCATTAGCCATGTCGATCATTACAATTTATATTGATATATAAACTGCAAAATTATAAAAAAAATTTAAATAGTGAGATTTTTTTTTACTTTCCGATGCAAAAACGTCCGAAAATTGTGCCCAAAACCTCGCCATTTGTCACTTCACCGGTGATGCTTCCTATGTGATACAAGGCCTGACGAAGGTCTTGTGCCAACAAGTCGGCTGAGAGATTGTTCTCCATTCCTTTTTTCACCTGCTCCAGACTCTCTTTAGCCTGCATAAGTGCCTCATAATGACGGAGATTGGTGACCAAAACGGTGTTTCCGTCAACTTTCGGTGTGCGGGTGAGATAACGGATTTCGCGTTTCAAATCCTCAATGTCATCAGGCTTTTTCGCAGACATTATGTTGTATCTCATAAGGTTGCGGATGTCGTACAAATCCTGTCCGGTGACGCTGTAGCTGTACTCGTCGCACATGTAACCACCGTTGGCCTCGATGTTTTTCTCGACAGTATCCTTGATTTCCCATCGGAAATCGTCGTTGATGTCGTAATACTTCGAGATATGAATTTTGTCGTTTTTGTTGATGAGCAGCAAAAGCTTCTGTTTCAACAAGTTAACGTGTTTGATGATATCTCTTGCCGCTTTATAGATATGCCTCAGCTGTGTCGTTCCGTCTATCACTCCGATCACGATGTCGGCTTCGGCTATCTTTTGGAAAGTGCGCTCGATGCCAATCTTTTCGATGGTTTCCGATGTCTCGCGGATGCCTGCGGTGTCGATGAAACGGTATGTTATCCCTTCGATGGTGAACGTCTCCTCGATGGTGTCGCGTGTGGTGCCTTCGATTTCGCTCACTATGGCGCGTTCTTCGCCGAGAATGGCATTCAGCAAGGTGCTTTTGCCTGTATTTGTCTCGCCTACGATAGCCACCGGCACTCCTTGTTTGATAGCGTTACCCATTCTGAATGAATCGGTTAGCTTGCCAATATGTTTCAAAATGGTGCCGAGCAGGTCTTTCAGCTTGGTGCGGTCGGCAAACTCTACGTCTTCTTCCGAGAAGTCGAGTTCAAGTTCAAGAAGTGCTGTCAGGTCGACGAGTTTCGAGCGTAAGTCCTTGAGTTCGTTGGAGAAACCGCCTTTCAGCTGGTTCACTGCTATGCGGTGTTCAGTCTCGTTTTGCGATGCGATGAGGTCGGCAACCGCCTCGCATTGTGCCAGGTCGAGCTTCCCGTTGATGAATGCGCGCTTCGAGAACTCTCCTGGTTCGGCAAGCCTGCCACCGAATTTCCACAGCAGCTCCATGATTCTTTGTTGCACGAATTCCGAGCCGTGACAGCTGATTTCGACAGAATCCTCGCCAGTGTAGGAGTGGGGCGACTTGAAAAACGTCACCAGCACCTCGTCGACCATTGGGGCATCGTCAGGGAATGGGTCGAAGATCTCGCCATAATACGCTTTATATGGCTCTATAGTGTTGATATCCAACAGCTTGCCATTCTTTCTGAAGATGTGCAAAACAGCTTTGAAACTCTCTTTGCCGGAGACCCTTATTATAGAGATGGCTCCCGTTCCCGATGCTGTCGCTACAGCGTAAATCGTGTCGTACTTGCTCATGTCAATCCATATTTAGAACTTGCTCGACCTGTTCCGCCTTGATGCGCTTGGCTATGATTTTCTTTTGACTATCAAGCACATATATAGTAGGAGTGGTCTGAATGTCGTACAAAAATAGTAAATTTTCTATTCCAGTAGAGTTAATTTCCACTGGAAAAATCGCCATCTCAGGATGCCGTGACTGTATATCTTCCAAAACCTTGCCTTCTTTCATGCAGGTCTGGCAGTCTTTGTCGTAGAAAAACACCACAACATATTGACTATCAATGGAGTGTAGATTGCCGATTTCTGGAATCTTCGCTCCAATTTTCAGGTTTTTCAGGTATTTGGCGCGTTCGGTCATCATGTTCAGCACTCGCTCCGACACGTTTTCCATCTCATATTTCATGAAATAATCTTCCACAAGATGGATGTAGATGTCGTCGAGGTTCATATATTCCGGCGCATAATATTTTCTGTAGAAATACCAGATGAGATAGTCGCGAACATCGTCGCAGTCGCCAGTCTTTGCTATTACTTTATCGATTTCAGCGTTGATGATTTCAGCATTTATCGGCAGATTGTTGAAATATGCCTCCAACTTCTTGTCGATCAACGGATAAGTCAGTATTCGCTTGTCGTTCAGCGCGAAACCCTCCCAATAATGCTCAAAGTCATGCTGCTGCATCGAATTTATCACCAGATTGATGAAAGCGTCCTCGTTTTTGACCTTAAACTGATTCAAATCCACGCCGTCATGCCCCAATTGTGCCATCATCTTGACGTAGTTTGCAGTCTCTTTGCTACCACGCACCCTTATCGGATTCTGATAATCCAAGTCATTGATTATGAATGAGAACCTTTGGTCTTTCCCAATCAAAATCTCGGTTAAAGGGAAGTCGTTGCCAGTTGTCAAAACATATATTCCTTCCGGAAATTTTTGTTTGTTTTTAAACTGAATCTTACCTTTTTTAATATATGCAGTGTCGACAACAGTAGTCTTAGAGCCCCTGTACTGATGCAGGTAAAACACGCTATCTTGTTGATTGTCAAAGTAGATTTTGATGTTCGTTTGTCCGAACAACAAGATAGGCAATATCAATATGACTAGTAAAAAATATTTTTTCATGACGATGCAAAATTATGAAAATTTTTATAACTTTGCAACAAATAAAATTGGAATAATATGAGACCTTTTACTGAACGAAAAGTCCCTATACTATTCTGCTTAATCATTGGATTACAGATAGTTAGCTCTTTTGTCGCCGCCGGACAGGAGGGTGGTGGGATGCGTGTGGCGTTTTGGAACTTCGAAAATTTCTTCGACCCATTTGTCGACTCCACAAGGGTGTACAACGAATTCACCGAAGATGGCAGCCAGCACTGGACAAAATCACGGTTTTACAAGAAGCGCAACAATATGTACAAAGCGATTCTGGCCATCTCTGAAAACGAGCCAATGGGCATACTTGGCATCGCAGAGATTGAAAACCAATATGTTTTGAACATGTTGTTCAATCAGACGCCGTTACATACACATAATTACTGCATCATCCACTATGAGGGCGACGACAAACGTGGCATCGACGTGGCTATGGTTTATTGCATCGACAAACTGCAACTCGTTTATACTGAAGCAGTTAAGGTGCGAAATCCGAAGAATCCGAACTTTAAGACGCGTGATATCCTTTACGCCAAGTTTTACGACAAGCGAGGGGACACTATACATTGTTTCGTGAATCACTGGCCGTCGCGTTACGGTGGCGAGCGGGAGACGATAAAACTGCGAGCTCTCGCTGCTAACACATTGAAACACAAGGTAGATTCGCTGGTGTTTCTGCATCAGACCATACCTAAAATAATAATAATGGGTGACTTTAACGACACGCCCGAAGACCCGAGCATTTACGAGGTGCTGAATGCGAAATCGCCTGAAAAATCTGACAAAAACGATGTTTTGGTAAATCTCTTCACCGATGGAAGTAAACTCGGTTTTGAAGGCACGCTGAAACATCAGTACAACTGGCAGATTTTCGACCAGATCATTGTCTCCAAGTCATTGATAGACAATGTTAAAGGCTTGCTGTACAAACAAAATAGCGCACAAATATTCCATGGTGACTTCCTCTTCGAGAAAGACGAGTCGTTTGGAGGTATGAAGCTGTTCCGTACGTATGTGGGACCGAAATATTATGGTGGTTATGCCGACCATTTGCCAGTTTATATCGACTTGATATTCAAGTGATTAACCACGCTTGCAGATGCTCTTGAAGTGACAGAAGCCGCAATTCTTAAGCTCGTCGGTTTGTGCGAATGGGATGTCTTTGTTGAACAGCTCAGCCAAGAAATCGTTGAAATACCGTGTGAAGGTCTCCTCGAACGACTGGCTAAGCTCGTGATTATCACTGATTTCCAGATTGTAGAGCCCGTGACTAAGCTTCTGGAAGCCGACAATGGCAGGCTTTATCAAATCAGGGTTGACATTTGAATTGTTGTGCAAATACAGGTATTTGTACATCATCAGCTGTATCGACTTCTCGGCCATCGACGTGATTCCAACCACTTTGTCGTTGATTTTCACGTCGTATGGATTCACTTTTCCGGTTTTGTAGTCGATGACACGAATCTCGTTACCGACCTTGTCGATGCGGTCGGCAAAACCGTGTAACAGAACTTTATATCCTTGATAATCAATTTCTTTCTCCATCTCAGTCTCGGTGGAGATGATATATAATTGATTGCCATCTTCCAAGAATTTGCGCTCTGCCTTGATGAAGCTCTGTAACATGCTGTCGATGACGGTCTTATTCAGGTAGTTGAATCCTGTGTCAGGTAAGCCGTTCTTGAATCCGTTGTCAATCAATGCGTTACGGTAACATGTGGCGAAATGCTTTTTGTACATCTCGTCAAACAATGCCGGCGATATGATCTCGTTTCCAAAGAGATTGTAGAAGTTTTCAAGCGTCTTGTGAACTATGTTACCGATGACATTAACTTGGATCTCCTCTTCAAGAGAAGTATCCTCGATATGCTCGATGCTCTTCCAATAAAACTGAAGCGGACATCTTACATACACACCTATTGACGAAGGCGAGAGTTTCTTGATTTTATTTAAGATCTCATCAGTTTTTTCAACTGATATATCACTCTTCATCTCATTGATTACAGGTGATTTGTATTGTAAATGTTCAAGCTTTACTTTAGGGTTGTTGTTCGCGTATTCGTACTCAATCTGACGGATGAAACGGCTCGGTTCGCCCATGCCCGACAAATCGGCAATGTTGTTGTAATACAGGTTGATTTTCTTGGCATTTTGCAGCAACCGATAGAAGTGGTAGGCATAAACCGCCTGTTGCTGGTCGTATGTCGGCAAGCCGTATGCTTTACGTAAGTCAAACGGGATCAAGCTGTTATTGCTCTTGTTTTGTGGCAAGATGCCTTCGTTTACGCTCAAAAAATGGATGGTGTCGAAGTCGAGGTTACGAGTCTCGAGCAAGCCCATCACCTGCAAGCCTTCAGGATCACCCTGTAAATTGATAGACATCTGTGTCGCTACCTGAGCGTAAAGTATTTGTAAATCAATGATTTTGATATAATCGGAATACTTTTTGAGCAACAACTCAAGCCTGTTGGCAATCCTGCCGGCCACACTGATCTGATTCTTGACGAAATTGTTGTCTTTGCCAAGTTTTGCTATTGAAACGATGAATATTTCCTTCAACGACTCGACACAATCCTTGGCGTTATCCCATTTTTTTGTCCCAATATCAAGAAAATCAAAGAGTTGCTGATGTTTATCAAACTGCTTCAAATCCGACTTCTTGAAATAGTAAACCGAATGAGCGGCCATATCCATCAGCCATGAATTCAGCTTATCGTATTCCAATCCATTGAAAATCAATTTGATAAAGTCAGAATTGCAGAAGCGGATAAAGGTCCAGAGATATAGCTTGTTTGCGTCGTCGGAAAGTGTATTCTGATACCTAAACCATTGATCAACAAAATGATAGACAACGGTCTTGTCAAACGGATAGCCCATTGTGACCTTTATGTTGCCTTTCGACTCTGGAATGGCATTCAAAACAGGTATCAGAAGAGACTCGTCGGCAAGTACCACAACTTCTTTATCGCCTTGATTATCAGCGTTTTGTGATAACTGAAGCTGCAAGGCGTTGGTCTGCACTGAGTTACCCGAAACGCTTATGACATTGATTTCTTTTTTCTGTGTATTGAAGCTGTCGTCGATGAAGTTTTTCTCAATATTAGGGTGTTTCTGGAAGAATTTGCGTGCAAAATAGCCGGCTTCCTGTTTCTCGTCCTCGAAATAATATCGGTCTAAGTCCCACAACATCACTGCGTTACCGTTTTCGACCATGCGTACGACGATTTTTTCCTCGGTCGTTGTCAACGCGTTGAAACCTGCGAATATGATTTTGCGACCCTGTGTGCATTTCTGTAAGGTGGCATCGTCGAAATGAGCTATCTTATTGGTTATCAAGCCATAATAACCCTGACCGTTTTTCTGTAAAGCCTCGCGCAGATTGTTGTAATAGGTGAGGAGTGACGAGAAAAAGCGCAGATAGTTCGACTCGACACTGTTTTCGAGGCTAAGGTTCCATTCCTCAATCATTTTGGCGTCTCTCAGATGGGCAAAAAGCTTGGATGCGTCGACATCGTACTGGTCGATCTCGTCGAAATCCTTCGCCATCTGGGCAGCGTATGGGAAAAACTCCTGGTTCATCTTGATAATCTCGAAGATAATCTCAATATTATCAATGAGTTGCAATCCGCTCCATTCCTCCATCGCCTGCTGGATTGAGAGAATCTGCGGCACCCAGAAGTTGGTTTTTATCTGTTTTGACAGCTCGTTACGCAGCTGCAAGGCGGCACGTTTGTTAGGAAAAACAATGGTGATGTTCTCCTTTGTCAAATCGTAATGACTTGTAATATAATCACTTATCTTTTTGATGAAAGCCATAACTCCGCGTTTTTCAGTTGCTCCTGTGTGCCGAGGTCGAACCAGTAGTCGGGATGTATCAGTTTTGACGTAACACGATGATTCTCAGCTATTTGTTGATAAAGTTTGAACACATAACAAGGCTCTACCTTGAAATCTTTGAAATACTGTGGCCTAAATAAGTGTATCCCGCTGAATGACAATAGCTTACAATCACTTGGTAATGCGCCTTTGCCGTCGTATTCGTTGGTTTCGGTGTTGTAACGTCCTAGGAAATTGTCTTGTTTGTCGAATACCAGCTTGCGTTTGCTGTTTCGTTCTTGTGTCAGAAGCCAGGCGGCATCGTCGCTTTTGCAAAAATCGTCGTAAAAGCCTTGTAAATCAACATTTGTGAGCACGTCGACATTGTGGACGAGTACCGCTTCGCTGTCGGCAAAATAGGGCAGAGCCTGCAGGATTGCACCGCCAGTGTCCATCAATAAGGAACGCTCGTCGGATATCTCAACATCCATTCCTTGTAAAAAGTCAATTATTTGCTCGCCGAAATGATGGATATTGACCACGAAATGGTTGAAACCCTGTTTCTTTAGCTCTTCAAGTACAACTTTAAGTAAAGGCTTGTTATTTATTGATACTAAAGCCTTTGGCTTGTCGCTTGTGAGTTCTTTCAGACGGGTTCCAAGACCTGCTGCGAGTATAAATGCCGTTCTTCTATTTCGCTTCATAACAATGACTGATATGTTGTGCCAAATGATTGATTTCGACGTTCACCATAGGGTAGTTCTCGTGTATCATCTCGCCGACACGCTGTGCGAAAAACACCGAACGATGCTGTCCGCCCGTGCACCCGAAATTGACTTGCAAGTTTTTAAATCCACGTTCCAAGTAGTTATCAATAGATTGAAACACAAGCAGTTGCACGTTTTGCATAAAGAAATGTGTGTCGGGCTTGTCGTCCATAAACTCTTGAACCTCAACATCTTCGCCAGTCTTCTGCTTAAACTCGATGTAACGCCCCGGATTAGGCAGCGCCCTGCAGTCGAACACGAAACCGCCGCCGTTACCGCTCTTGTCGTATGGAACGCCGCCGTTTTTGAACGAGAAGCTGTTAACTGTTATAGTAAGTCGTTCAGGCTCAATGTTTTCGTATTTCGCCAACAACACGTCAAACTGTTTGATAACAGCTTGTAACTCAGGCAGTTCGAATGGCAAAGGCCATTTCTTGTTCACGTTCATTATCTCGCGAATGGCGTACGGAATGCTCTGCATGAAGTGTAACTTCTTCTGTATCAGGCCTCTGAAACCGTAGGCGCCTAGGACCTGGAGGAGGCGAAGGATAACAAAGGCTGGGAAATATTTATCGAAATCGATTGTAGAGACGCACGGCCGTGCGTCTCTACATGATTTCGATAATTGTTGTTTATAATAATCAATCAATTCGTCCCTCAATTCCTGCGGCATCTTCGCCTTCACCTGGTAGAGCAACGAAACCACGTCGTATTGCAATGGGCCTTTTCTACCGCCTTGATAATCAATAAAATACGGGTTGTTATCAACAATCATGATGTTGCGTGACTGGAAATCACGGTACATGAAGAAATCTGACGGAGCCTCGAGGATGTATTTCGTAAGCGTCTGAAAATCAGTGTCTAAGCGTGTCTCATTGAACGAAATCTCTTCGTGTTCTTTGAGGAAACAATACTTGAAATAATTGAGGTCGGCCATTATTGACATCTCGTCAAATTCGGCAGTCGGAAAGGCTTTCGAATAATCCAGTCCTTTATGTCCGATTATCTGAAAATCAATGAGTTTATCGAGCGATTTTTTGTATAATTCTACCGTTTCATCGTCGTATTTGCCGTTTCTAAGGCAGTTTTCGACATGGTTGAACAGTGTATCGTCGCCCAGGTCGGTCTGTATGTAAATCTCTTTGGAATCGGAAATCGCCAAAATCTCTGGAACGGGGAGCCCGCATTCATGAAAATGCTTTGAAAAACTGAAAAAAGCATCGTTTTCCTCGATGTTCAGATTGTAAGCGCCAATCAAAACACGCTTGTCGGTTTTCACCCTAAAATACTTTCTCGACGAGCCGGAACTCGGCATCGCATTGATTTCCAACGCCTTTTCGCCAATGTTTTCTATAAGTCCGGCAATCGTTTCCTTTATTTCTTCCAAAGTCAGCATAACCAAAATTTTAGCTTACAAACTTACAAAATTTTTTTAAAATATTTATAAATCTCGAGAAATTTATTATTTTTGCAGCGAGAAATTTACTCCCATATCGAGTTTTGCGAAAGCGAAATTCTGATAACGACTTAATTAAATTATTGATTATCAAACATTTATCTAAAAATGAACGCTACCGAACTCAAGACAATTGAGAAACTCAACAAGCCGACAATTTTGCCGGGCTCTGTAAAAATTAATGTGAAAATTGATGTGAATGAAGAAATTCCGCAAGAAAATGAAATGGATTTGAACGACGAAAACGAGGAAGAAGAGGAACTGGAATTCGATTTTTCGAATCTGAACAAGCTTCAACTCGTTGAACTTCTTGAAGAGACAGTCCAGGAACAGGATGTCGCAAAGATCAAGGACAAAGTCGTTGCCATCAAATCTAACTTCTTGAGACTCAACAAGGAAGACCGTGACCGCGAGATGGAACAGTTTATCCTTGACGGTGGCGACAAAGAGAGCTACGAGCACAAAGACGACCCTCTCGAGGTGCGTTTCAAAGCCGCTTTCGACATCTACAAGGTAAACAAGGAAAAATACAAAGAAGAACTCGAGAAACAGAAAGCCGAGAATCTTCAGAAAAAGCAAGAAATCATAGAGGAATTGAAGGCTTTGATCTACTCGGAAGAAACCCTGAAGAAGACCTACGACGACTTCCGCGCCTTGCAGGACAGATGGAAAGAAATCGGACAGGTTCCGGCAAATGAAATCTCGAATATCTGGAACACATACCATTTCCTCATCGAGAAATTCTACGATAAGGTAAAGATTAACAGAGAGTTGCGTGACCTCGACCTTAAGAAGAACCTCGAGGCTAAGATTGAGCTTTGCGAGAAAGCCGAACTCCTGCTCCTTGAGAAATCGCAGACCAAGGCATTCAAGCTTTTGCAGAAATATCACGACGAATGGAAGGAGATAGGTCCTGTTCCGGCTGACAAGAAAGACGAAATCTGGGAGCGTTTCAAGAACACTACCGATAAAGTCAACCAGATCCGCCGCGAGCATTACGCCAAGATCGAGGAAGAGCAGAAGGCCAACTACGACGCTAAGGAAGCCATCTGCGTGAAGATGGAAGAGATTGTAAATGAGCCAGTTAACAGCATCAACGCATATCAGAAGAAGTCGAACGACGTCAACGACCTGTTCAAGACTTGGAAGGAAATCGGACCGGTGTCGAAGAAACAGAGCGATGAGATCTGGAACCGCTTCAAAGGCTCGATGAACCAGTTCTTCGAGGCAAAGAAAGAGTTCTTCAGCAAGCTCAAGGTGCAGCAGATGGAAAACTACAACAAGAAGCTGCAAATCTGCGTGGAAGCTGAGAATCTCGTCGATTCAATGGAGTGGAAGAAGACCACAGACCGCATCAAACAGCTGCAGGAAGAATGGAAAGCCATCGGTCCGGTGCCAAAACGTCATTCCGACAAGATCTGGAAACGTTTCCGCAGCGCTTGCGACGCGTTCTTCGCAAGAAAAGCTGAGCATTTCTCAGGTGTTAAAGGCGAGGAGGAAGAGAATCTGAAGGCAAAGAAAGAACTCATCGAGCGCATCAAGGCTTACGAGCTCAAGAAAGACCGCAACGAGAACATGGAGGCTATCCGCGGATTCCAGCGTGAATGGATGGCTATCGGCCACGTCCCGATGAAGGTCAAGGATGCACTCCAGAACGAGTATCGCGGCCTCATCGACGGCATGTTCGACCAGATGCGTGCCAACGATAACGAATTGACAACCAACGAGTACCGTAACATGGTGTCAGGTCTTAAAGAAGACCCGGATTCACGCGACAAGGTCAGAAGAGAGCGTATCAACCTGCAGAACAAGATCCAGAAGTTGCGCGACGAGATCACGACATTGGAAAACAACATTGGATTCTTCGCAAGAAGCAAGCAGGCTGAGCTTTTGAAGGCCGAATATGAGAAGAAAATCGCCAAGATCAAGAACGATGTTAAGGTTCTCGAGGCAAAGATAAAAATCTTAAACGAGCAATAATTGAATTCGAATACATTTGGAACGGCATTTTGTCTGACCACATTCGGAGAGTCACACGGGGCAGCTATCGGCGGAGTCATCGACGGTTGCCCCGCTGGCATTTTGCTTGACAAGTCATTGATAGAAAATGAATTGGAACGCAGAAAGTCAGGTAAAAACAACGCCATGTCGACCCGCAAAGAGCCCGATGCGGTGGAGTTTCTCTCAGGATTGTTTGAAGGCAGGACCACAGGCACGCCGATAGCGTTTCTGATAAGAAACAAAGACGCGAAAACCTCTGATTATGAGAATATTAAGAATGTTTTCCGTCCGTCGCACGCTGATTTCACATATCAGGAAAAATATGGCATAAGAGATTACGCTGGCGGTGGCAGAGGCTCGGCGAGGACATTGTTGCCCTGTGTGGTGGCAGGTGCTATTGCAAAGCAGATTCTTGCATCACAAGGCATTGAAATCGCATCAAGTGTCGTTCAGATAGGCGAGGAGAAAAGCGAAGGTTTCTCAAATGACGAGATTGAGCGCATTTTAAGCCGTTTTAGAGACGAACGCGATACTGTTGGCGCAGTTGTCCGTGGAACCATCAAAAACGTCCCTGTGGGCCTCGGAGAGCCTGCATTTATGAAATTCCATGCGGTGTTGGCACAGGCAATGATGTCGATCAACGCTGCGAAGGGCTTTGAGATAGGCGAAGGATTCAACGCAGCAGGCATGAGAGGAAGCGTTTGTAATGACGAATTTGTCAATGACGGCGGGCGGATTCACACCAAGACAAACCATTCAGGTGGGGTGCAAGGCGGCATCACAAACGGCGAAGATGTGGTTTTCAACGTCGCTTTCAAGCCGATACCGTCAGTGATGCAGCCACAGCAAACTGTTGATATTCAAGGCAATCCGACGACTTTGGAAATCCAAGGTCGTCACGATGTGTGTGTGGTGCCAAGAGTGGTTCCGATGGTCGAGGCGTTGGCTGCGATGGTCACGCTTGACTTCATTTTGTTAAAAAAATGCAATAAAATTTAGCACAATATTAAAATTTTGTGTATTTTTGCAGTCGAAAACTTCAGGGCAAGGTGAAATTCCTTTCCGGCGGTGACAGTCCGCGACTTCCCCAAGGGGAACTGATTCGGTGGAATTCCGAAACCGACGGTGACAGTCCGGATGAGAGAAGTTTGTTTGTTTAATTTTTCAAAATATGCTGCCCTGATGTTTATTTAGGGCTTTTTTTATGTCATATTGCGAAAAAGACATCCAGTACATGAGGCGGGCCATCGAGCTCGCGAAGAAGGGCGGAGGCTTCGTCCATCCCAATCCCTTGGTGGGCTGCGTCGTGGTGAAAGACGGTCAGGTCATCGCTGAGGGTTATCACGAGAAATACGGTGGTTTTCATGCTGAACGAAACGCTTTAACATATTGTAAAACAGAAACTAAAGACGCTTTACTTTATGTAACACTTGAACCATGTTGCCACTACGGAAAAACGCCTCCTTGCACCGAGATAATCATCGAAAAAGGCATCAAAAAAGTGTTTGTCGGCATCCTCGACCCGAACCCGTTGGTAGCTGGCAAAGGCGTGAAGATTTTGCAAGACGCAGGCATTGAAGTCGAAGTCGGGATATGTGCAGACGAGATTCGGGAATTGAATAAGGTGTTTTTGAAATACATCATCACCAAGCGGCCGTACGTCATCATGAAGACTGCTATGACCCTCGACGGGAAAATTGCTGCACACACTGGCGATTCCAAGTGGGTGACGAACGAAGAATCACGCAAGATGGTGCATCAGCTGCGTAGCGAGATGGCTGGCGTGGTGGTCGGAATCAACACCGTTTTGGCCGATGACCCGATGCTGACATGCCGATTGGAAGGAAATCATCATCAGCCAGCGAGAATTGTGGTTGATAGCAAATTGAGGATACCGATTGATTGTCAATTGGTTAAGACGGCAAAAGAATACAGGACGATTGTTGCGACAACACAGACCGATGCCCGTAGGGACGATGTGCACATCGTCCCTACTGGCGTGGAAATCATTGAATGTCAATCGAATAACAACCGTGTTGATATCAATGACCTCATGACAAGACTCGGTTCCATGGGCATCGATTCGCTCCTCCTTGAGGGCGGCGGAACATTGAATGCGGCGTTTCTTGAGGCAGGATGTGTGGATGAGGTATGGGCATTCATCGCACCGAAAATCATTGGTGGAAGCGAGGCGAAGACACCTGTCGCAGGCAAGGGAATCGACAGGATGTGCGATGCGATAAAACTGCAAGACATTGATATTCAGAATATTAACAGTGATATTTTAATAAAAGGAAAGATATGTTCACGGGAATAATTGAGGAAATCGGGAAAGTGAAAGCCATAGTGCGACACGCCAACAGCATCAAGCTGACCATAGCGGTCAAGAAGATTCTGGAGGACATGCATGTGGGTGACAGCATCTGCACCAACGGCGTTTGTCTGACGGTGACTACATTCGACGACGGCTCATACACTGCCGATGTGATGCCGGAGACAATGAATCGTACCAACTTCAAAGATTTGAGAATCAACGATTTAGTGAATTGCGAGAGAGCGATGCCAGCAAACGGACGTTTCGGCGGACATATAGTCTCGGGACATATCGATGGCCCTGGCGTGATCTCGAAAATGAGCAGAGACGACAAGGCAATCCGCATAAAAATCGAGACACGACCAGAGATTTTGAATTATATCGTGGAGAAAGGCTCCATCACAATTGATGGTATCTCATTGACAGTCACTGAGGTAAGTAGCTGGGACTTCGGGGTTTCGATTATTGAACACACCCAGGACGCCACCACGCTGACGAAGAAAAAAGTCGGGGAAACGGTCAATCTGGAGAACGACATCGTTGGAAAATACATAGAGAAATTTGTTGGAAGTTTTTCCGCCAAGAAAGATGAAAACTTACTTAACTTATTGAATGACAATAATTTTTTAGTATAAATGAACAAAGATTTTAACACTATTGAGGAAGCGTTGGAAGAGTTGCGCAACGGCAAAATGATTATCGTTGTTGACGACCCTGACCGTGAGAATGAAGGCGATTTGATTTGTGCGGCTGAATTTGCGACCGTTGAGAACGTGAATTTCATGGCATCATACGGCAAAGGCTTGATTTGCATGCCGATGAGCTCTGAGATTTGCAAACGATTGAAACTCAATCAGATGGTGGTGGAAAACACCGACAACCACTGCACTGCGTTTACCGTTTCGATTGACCACAGAGACACCACAACAGGCATCTCGGCTGTTGAACGTTCCATCACAGCACGCAAGGTGGTTGAAGACGGCGCTCGTCCTGAGGATTTCCGTCGTCCTGGCCACATGTTTCCGCTTGAGGCGCGCGAGGGTGGCGTGTTGAAACGTGGTGGCCACACTGAGGCTACCGTCGATATGATGCGCCTCGCCGGACTGAAGGAATGCGGCTTGTGCTGCGAAATCATGCGCGAGGACGGCACTATGATGCGTACCACTGAGCTGGTGCAGTTTGCGAAGGCTAACAACTTGAAAATCACTTCGATAGCAGAGTTGATAAAGTATCGTAGAAAGACTGAGGTTTTGGTAGAACGTGTCACTGAGGCTGAGTTACCTACTAAATATGGCACCTTCAAAGCCATCGGTTTCATCGACAAAATCACTGGCGAGCACCATGTGGCATTGGTGAAAGGCGACCTGACCACCGACGAACCTGTTTTGTGCCGCGTGCACTCGGAATGTCTGACAGGCGACGCTTTCGGCTCGATGCGTTGCGACTGTGGCGAGCAGCTGCAGGAGGCTATGCGCCGTATTGAGGCTAAGGGCAGGGGCGTGTTGCTCTATCTCCGTCAGGAAGGCCGTGGCATAGGCTTGATTAACAAGCTGAAAGCATATACTTTGCAGGACAAAGGCATGGACACTGTCGAGGCCAACCTCGCCCTCGGTTTCGCCGCCGATTTGAGAGATTACGGCACTGGCGCTGAGATTTTAGCCGACCTCGGTGCCAAAAAAATCATAGTGATGACCAATAACCCTATGAAAATCAGCGGTTTGGAAGGCTATGGAATCGAAATCGTAGGTCGTGAGCCTATCGAGATGACTTGCAACGAAAAGGATGCATTCTATCTTTATACGAAATACAAAAAAATGGGGCACATGCTACATGTTAAAGAGATAAATGGATGCCCTGACGGGCAGAAATCCAACAAAATCTAATAAAAAATCTAACAAAATATACTACGAAGAGAATTTTGAAAGATTTTAAAATAGATTTTGAAAGATTTCTCGCCGAAGGCGACCGAAAATAGAAATATTAACAATTTAAACTATATAAAAATGAACATCTTAGAAGGAAAATTATTAGCTCAGGGCCAGAAGATCGCCATCGTGGCTGGCCGTTTCAATGAAATCATCACCAACAAGCTGTTGGGCGGCGCCATCGACGCTTTCAAACGTCACGGTGGCGACGAGAAAAACATTGATGTCGCTTGGGTTCCGGGCGCTTTCGAGATCCCGCTCGTAGCAAAGAAGATGGCTGCAAGCAAGAAATACGACGCTGTCGTGTGCTTGGGCGCTGTGATTCGTGGCGCTACACCACATTTCGACATGGTCGCCAACGAAGCTACTAAAGGCATCGCTACTGTTGGTCTTCAGACAGAAGTGCCAGTGATTTTTGGCGTTTTGACTACCGACAGCATCGAGCAGGCCGTTGAACGCGCTGGCTCAAAAGCCGGAAACAAAGGCTTCGAGGCAGTGACTACAGCCATCGAGATGGTGAATCTGCTGAAACAGATTTAGCCATTAGCCATTAGCTGCTAGATAAACCTAATGGCTATTTGTCGAATTCTTCAATTTCCTTGACGATGTTTTCGATGAGGTGCTCCTTCAGGTCGTAGAGGTCGTCGGAGATATCGCATTTGTAGTAATGCGGGTTGATGAGACGTTTCTCGGTCTCGTCCATATGGTCAAGATTATCAAGGTAATAGGCGCGTTTTTCCTGAATCGGGATGTCCTCGAGGATGGTCTTGCCGTCTTTCATCACCTGCGGCTGCAAAATTCTGAACTCATATTTCCCTGCAGGGAAGGTGGTCGATTTCAGTCGGTCGGTCTCGTCGCGAAGAGTTATTTCCTCATGATTCTCAATGGCTTGTGAGAGCTTGTCGCCACGCAGACATGTCACGTCGACCTTGAATTTGTTGTTGCGGATGATGCGATAGGTAATCTGGAAGCCCGGGTTGATGAGCTTGCTGCTCTCCTCGGAGCGTTTCAACACCGGCATGTCGTCGACTTGCACAAGTTTATACACATTTCCGAAGCAAGGGTTATGTTTGCTTGTCGCGATGGCATCGCCCACGCCATAGCTGTCCACTTTGCAGCCTTGGCGTTCCAGCTCGGTGATGAGATATTCGTCTAACGCGTTGGTAGCGAATATCTTACAGTTCTTGAGACCTGCGTTGTCGAGCATCTCGCGGGCATGAATCGATAGGTATGTCAAGTCGCCGCTGTCGAGACGGATGCCGTAGCCGTAAGGGTAGGAGTCGTCTATCCCGTTGGCTTTGAACGCTTTGATGGCGTTTTTCACGCCGCAGCGCAGGGTGTCGTATGTGTCGACGAGGAGTATCAGCACCTCGTTTTTATGTGTCTTGATATATTTGTCGAACGCTTCGTATTCGCCTTTCACCGTTGGGCCGAACGAGGTGACGTAGCTGTGAGCCATCGTGCCTGATGCCGGGAACCCGAACTCGACGCCTGTGGCTATGTTTGAGGTGTTGGCGCAACCTCCGATGTATGCCGCTTTTCCGCCGTATATCGCAGCCCACGGACCATGTGCGCGGCGGCTTCCGAACTCGCTGACAGGCTTGGTGGTGCTACGTGTCACGCGCGACGCCTTTGTTGCCACTGCCATCTGGTGGTTCATTATGCAAAGCATAGGGGTCTCAAGCACTTGAGCCTCGATGATAGGACCTTCGATGGTGATAATAGGCTCTTTAGGGAACGCTATCTCGCCCTCGCGCATGGCGTAGATATTGCCAGTGAACTTCATCTTGGCGAAATATTTGCGCACCTCGGCGTATTCCTCGCCTGGCAAAAACTGTTCAAAGAAACTCTCAGGGGCTTTTCCGAGGCCTTCGACCATCTTCAGCACCTCGCGAACGCCGCTGACCACCGCCCAGTTGTTGGTGTCGGGAGCCTTACGGTAAAAAAGATTAAAAATGGCACGTTTGTTTTGCATTCCATTGTCATAGAACGACTTACCCATCGTGTACTGGTACTTGTCGGAGCAATACGAAATGTTCAAATCCATAATTTGCTAAAATTTTCTGCAAAGATATATAAATTTCTTAAATCTCACACAGATTTCACAGATTACACGGATTTTTCTGTTCTTCCGAAGATTTGAACTCCTTGAGGCGTCATTTCGAGCGAAACGTAGTGGAGTCGAGAAATCACCGGCCATTGAATGTTCCGAAACAATTGATTGGCGGTGATTTCTCCACTACGCTCCATTTCATTGCGCTTCGGTCGAAATGACGTGGGGGAATCTCAAACAAATTAGTCTGTACTATCAAAGAATTTCTTAATTTTGCATGATGAATTGAATTTTTATGAGAAAGCTGTTTTTATTTATAATACTCATTTCTTCAGGCGTTGTTGCTTTTTCGCAGAAGCCTGTAAACCTTGAAAATGTTGAGGTTCCGGGGAAAATTGATGACCGCACTGAGCGTGTCATTGTGCACAAGGGATACACTGTTTCGTACAATGCCGACTGGAAGATCCCCAACTGGGTGGCGTACGAGCTCACCGATGTGGAGGTGGCGGGCGAGGAGCCGCGTGCCAAGAAGTTTGTGCCCGACCCGATGGTACCTAAATACGAGTCGGCGACCACTGACGATTACAAAAACACCGGCTGGGACCGCGGTCACATGGCGCCGGCAGCCGACATGAAATGGGACCCGCAGGCGATGAAAGAGTCGTTTTACCTGTCGAATGTGTGTCCGCAGAACAGAAATCTCAATGGTGGCGCATGGAAAGACCTTGAGGAGCAGGTGCGAGACCTCGCGGCGCAGAAAGGGAGTATTTACGTGGTGTGCGGGCCGATAGTGGCGGCTGATTATCAGACGATTGGCGCAAACAAGGTGGTCATCCCGAGTGCTTTTTTCAAGGTGTTGCTGCAGGAGGAAGACGGCACGATTCACACCATCGGCTTCGTTTATGAGAATGTGGCCGGTCGCCGTCCGATGTCGACTTACGCCATGACTGTCGACGAGGTTGAAGAGCTGACAGGCATCGATTTCTTCCCGTCGTTGCCCGACAAGGTTGAGAAAAGGGCAGAGGCCGAGGTCGATTTCACGAAGTGGACGGTGAAGTAGATTTTTTTTCAAAAACCGGCTGCGCGATTAAAAATTTGTTGTATCTTTGCAGCGTGAAATCAATAGGGGAACAGTCCAGTTTAGACGTCCACAATTTGGTGATGACCTTTCGAGCGAGCCAACCTATCGGTTTCTTTTTTTATGTCCACTGACGATAAACTTGTGAGATTACAAAACGAGCTCATTTAGCTTATAATACTTTCTATTAAACTATTAAGCTAATAATCTGAAAATCACAAAATTTTCAAAATCTTCTCTTTATTGAAATTCAGTTTTGAGAACGCGAACATTCTTTTTCCTAAATCTTTTAAAGAAGCTCCGATATGATATACTTCGTCGTCGATAATCAGAAACCTGTCGTGCGATTTGTTAAAATGCTCAATGTTTATTGGCTGATACTGGGAGTTATGCTTTTCCATATCCAGTTTGAGATTCCCAGAAATATGAGCAGTGTAAATCGTGGCTGAGACATTATCTTCTCGTTTGTTTAGAATTTTTAGAACCGAATCATCGACATAGTTGTCGATTAGGATTATTTCTTTCTTAGCTTTTCTGATTAAATCTGCGATAAAGTTATATGCGTCAAAAATCTGACCGTTGTAGAAAACGCCTTCGTGAGGCGGAAGCTGACTATGTATTTCGGAATCAATGGCATTTGTTTTTTCTTCTAGTTTGTAAACTTTAACTTCTAATATGTCAAGTCGGTTGTTAACAGCATATCCTTTTAAAATAAAATCTTTGATAACCTTATTAGCCCATTTACGGAAATCAGTGCTGCGTTTCGATTTTACTCTATAACCAACGGATATAATTACATCAAGGTTGTAAATCTTTGTTTTATACGGTTTTCCGTCCGAGGCAGTTAGTAAGGAATCCTTACATACTGAAATTTTGTCCAACTCGCCTTCTCTAAACAAATTGCCGATATGAATTGTTATATTATTTCTAGTTGTCTCGAAAAGAATAGCCATTTGAGCCTGAGTGAGCCACACTGTTTCTTCATGTAGTTGCACTTCTAATTGAATTGTTCCGTCTTCGCTTCTGTAGATAATTACTGACTTATCCGATTGCTGACCGTCTGCTGATAAAATTATTTGATTATCCATTTTTATATTTTTAAAGATTCCAAAAACAATGTTGAATTTCTTGATTGCAAAATTACGGTATAATTTATTATCTGTCAAGGAATTAATTGTTAAAAAATTTTAACAAAAATTTCATTTTTCTGAAAGAAATCAAACTTTTTTGTCTCTCGCAGATATCGCAGATATCGCGGAAATGTTCTTCCACGGTTTTTATCTCTCAGATGCCCGCTAAAGCGAGCTGGCAGATTTCGCAGAAAGGAGAGTTGGTTTCTATTTTTATGTCCACTGACGATTAACTTGTGAGATTACAAAACGGGCTCATTTAGCTTATTATACCTTCTATTAAACTATTAAGCCAATAAGCTAATAAGCTGAAAAAGGGGAAATGTTAAAAAAAAATTACAAAAAGTGCTCAAAAATGAAATAGGTGAGAAAATTTTGTATTTTTGTAGGGTCGTAAAACATGGATTCAATTTTTAGATTCTAGTTGAAGATAGAATACAATATTATGAGATTTGTAGATTTATTTGCTGGGTTAGGAGGGTTCCATTTCGCTTTAAGCGAATTAGGGCACCAATGTGTGTTTGCTTCAGAATTGCGAGAAGATTTGCGTAAACTCTATCAAGTTAACTTTCCTGGTACACGCATAGAAGGAGATATTACAAAGATTCGCCCTGAGGATATTCCTGTTCACGATATTTTGTGCGCAGGTTTCCCTTGTCAGCCATTTAGCCAAGCAGGTAAAAGGCAAGGGTTCAATGATGAAAAAGATCGAGGCAACCTTTTTACGTATATCTGCAATATTTTGGAGTATCACCATCCCCAATATGTCATCCTCGAAAATGTTTCAAACTTGAAAGGTCACGATGGGGGAAACACCTGGAGAACAATACGACAGATGCTTGATAATCTTGACTATGAGGTAGCAGAACCGGCTATTCTATCTCCCCACGAGTGGGGTATTCCGCAGCATCGCCGTCGTATTTACATTGTTTGCAGATACCGTCAAAATGGCAACCTTGGGTACTTCAAGTTTCCTCTGCCACCAAAGAAAAAAAGTAGCAATATCAAACAAATCATAGATGAAGCGGAACCAGACTATATTAAATTGAAACCGGAAACTCGTGAACAATTGGCAATCTGGCAGGAGTTTATTGACCAAACGATTGCTCATGGTCAAAAGATACCTCGTTTCCCAATATGGGCAATGGAGTTTGGTGCAAACTATGAATATATCGACAAGGCACCAGCTTTCCAGACACTCAAGCAGCTAAGAGGCAAACGTGGTCACCTTGGAACTTTAATAGATGCTTCGACTAAAGAAAAATGTCTTGATAGTTTACCCATCTATGCTCAAACGAATAAAAGTACGACTTTTCCTGACTGGAAAATCAGTTATATAAAGCAGAATCGTGAGTTCTATCAAAAGAACAAGGAATGGCTTGACTCATGGCTTGCTAAGGTAAAGAATTACGAAAATAGTCATTTGAAGATGGAGTGGAATTGTGGAGATGCCGCTTCGCCAACTCTTGAAGATAAGATAATTCAGTTTAGAGCTTCTGGCATTCGTGTGAAGTTGCCTACATTCTCGCCTGCTCTGAATTTGGTAGGAACACAAATTCCAATATTCCCTTGGGTAAAACTGCCAAAAGAAACGTTGCAACCAGGCGAACCTGATCACGGTAGATACATGACGCGTTGGGAAGCCGCCAAACTACAAGGCATGAAGAAATTGAGATTTGAAGATGAGACCTTCGCACTTTCGGTGCAACGCTCGTTTGAGGCATTAGGAAATGCTGTAAATGTGACAATCGTAAAACATATTGCTAAAAACCTGATTGAAGAATGAATGACGGTAAAATATCAGTAGTAGACATCACGATAGGAGCCAACATGTATGGTCGTATTTCGGACATAACCAATACCCCATCACACGTATTGGCAGAGTTCGTTGACAATGCCATACAGTCTTATAAAGACAAAAAGGCTGAGTTGCAGTCGCAAGATTCTGATTACAAGCTAAAAGTTGATATAACGTTTGAATGGGATCCTGAAGATGATAATCGTGCGTCGAAGATAACTATAAGAGACAATGCAGGAGGTATTGGCGAAAGTAAATTCGTAGAAGCATTCAAATTAGCTCACACCCCAGATGACAATTCCGGTCTTAATGAGTTCGGAATGGGAATGAAGACTGCAGCCTTGTGGCTTGGCGAAGTATGGAGTGTGGAGAGTTCGGCTATAGGAGAGGATATTTCAAGAAAAATTGTTTTTGATTTGAATAATGTTATGGCAAATGAGTTAAAGACTTTACCCGTTACCCATAAGCCTGAATACACTAAAGAGCACTATACGCTTGTCACCATTTCTTCGCCAACAAAGAATGTCCCTTCGATAAAAAGTCTTCCAAAGATTAAGGACGAATTAGCCAGCATCTATAGAAAATATCTAAGAACTAATGAAATAGAAATAGTTGTCAATGACCAAAAATTAACTTTTGAAGATCCCACAATCTTAACAGCCCCATTCCACAAGAAACCAGGGACGCCAGAAGGTGATAAACTGTATTGGAGGAAAGATATAGATTTCCGTTTCGGGAAATATCGAGCTACGGGTTTCATAGCTATATTAAAAACCATTCAGCAAACTAAGAACGGTCTTGCTTTATTGCGCAGAGGACGTGTTGTCGTGGGTGCTGATACAGATGGAAGGTATTACCCTAAGGTGCTTTTTGGTGCCATGGGTAACTTTCGATTTAAACGTTTGTTCGGTGAATTAGAGTTAGAAGGCTTTGATGTCGCTTTTAACAAAAATGACATTCAAGACCGTGAAAATCTTGAAATGTTGATGGAGGCTTTAAAAAGTGAAATCCATACTAAAGAGTTTGATTTATTTACACAGGCAGAAAACTATCGAGAAGATGAAAGGGCCAAGCAGGTAAAGAAAATTGTAAGGGGACATAACACGTCGAAAGAAAAGAACCAAAAGATAGAGATAGTAACTCACCCTTTGCCTATTGTTCAACCTATACCACAACCTGTTATACCCGTTGAGCCGACGGTAATAGATGAGTATACAGATGTGTATGTGATTAATGGCATCCAATACACATTGAATGTGCAATTCGTTGAGAGCGGAAAAGATCTCGTATGGATAGCTATTGACAAAGCGAAAGATGGAGAAATAATTTGTAATATAAATACAAGCCATCCCTACTTCTCTCACTTTGGCAAACCAACGCCAGCTATTATTGCTCTACTGAAAACAATAGCGATTGCAAAATATATTGCTCAAAAGAAAGGCAATGACTCTACTGGCGAAATGCTTGAAAACTTCAATCAATTAATTCTCAAAACAAAGGTATAAGGACTATGCAGAAGATTATCATCAACAATACTACAACTCCAAGTGAGAACGCGCATCCCTCTGTGCTTAACGAGGTTCAGATGGGAGAACACTTCAATGCCTTTGTTGAATCACAGAAGCAAGGCGTGAAACCTGATGGAAGCTATAGGCGCAAAGGTATTACCACCCTTGGTGCTGCTAATCTGCGTGAAGAGACGATGCATATTCTTTCGCATTGCAATCCCCATAATGCTACGCAGAATCCTGAAACCACACACCTTGTGGTTGGTTATGTGCAAAGTGGAAAAACCATGTCGTTTACTGGCTTAACAGCATTGGCACTCGACAATGGCTATCGCGTCGTCATCTATTTGGCTGGTACGAAGAATAATTTGTTGAACCAGACAGCCCAACGACTGGAAAAAGACTTGATTGGAAAGAATGGTCAGAACAAAGACTTCTATCGTTTGCATAAAGACCCCAATCCAGACGAGGCTGAGCAAATTGCAGGTCATCTGTTCTTGTCGAGCCATCCTATTATTCTTATCCCCATCCTGAAGCACTGGAAGCATATTGATAAGTTGGTTCAGATTCTTACAGACCCTGATTTCAAGGATGCAATGGAGGGTGAAACTGTCCTAATCATTGACGATGAAGCAGATCAGGCTTCGCTTAACAGCTATGGTCGCAAGAATAGCAAGAGGGATGCTGATGGATTAACAGAAGAAGAACAGCAATCGAAGACCTATGAATCTATCCTGAAGATGAGAGCTGTGCTGCCTGGCAATACATATATCCAATATACAGCTACACCACAGGCAAACATTCTTATAAGTATGCAAGACTTGTTGTCGCCAAAGAGTCATACGCTGCTAACTCCAGGCGAAGGCTATATTGGTGGCAAACTCTATTTTGGCAAGGGGCAGAATCACGATTTGTTCAATGGTGCTCTTGTGCTCAACATTCCTGATGATGAAGTGTTCCACAAGAAAGAAAACCCGCTGAAACGAATGCCACAATCGCTAAAGGACGCTTTGATGCTTCACATATTGGCAGTTGCTATTGTCGTTAAGTGTCTGCGTATTGATGATGTGGAATACTTGTCGATGATGGTACACCCTGACAACACGAAACAGTGGAACAAGAGGTTTAAAGATTGGATAGATGCAGAACTGAAGAAATGGCGCAAGCTACTTCGCAAGCCAGATGGAGAAATCGACAAGGAGGAAATGATGACTCGTTTCGAGAATCTTTATCTGATGGCTGTTGGATTCTATGATGAATATGAAAGGCCATCATTTGATGAAATCAAGAAGTTCATCCCTGATGTTCTGAACGATTATAAGACATACCTTGTCAATACTGATGCAGAGGCAGAAACAGAGATTGACTGGAATCGCTATAGTATGCATATTCTCGTGGGTGCAGAAATGCTGAATCGTGGTTTTACCGTTGAGAAGTTGGCCACCACTTATATGCCAAGATATACCAAAGGGTCATCCAATGCGGACACAATCCAGCAAAGATGCCGTTTCTTTGGTTATAAGGATGATTATATCAAGTCTTGTAGAGTATTCCTGCCCTCATGGTCAGTTGCTGACTACATGGAATACATTACCCATGAAGAGGAACTTCGCGCTACTTTGGCATCATGTGATACACTGGCTCAAGCTGAGCGCAAGATATTACTATCACCACGCCTAAGACCAACACGCTCTAATGTGCTGCCTATTTCTGTGGTCAACACCAAGTTGAAAGGTATGCATGGAATGCAGGCGTTTGAGAGCAAAGATCGTATCGAATCAAACGATAAGGTGGTTAATGCATTCTTAACTGCGCATGAAAATGACTTTGTGGTTCACGATGAATATACGACAGCAGACCGTACCCATAGGTGGATGAAACTGCCAGTTGAAGATGCCATTGAGTTCTTGGACTCTTTCCGCTTTGGCAATTATCAGGATGCAGCTCGCAAGGCAGCTACTATCAGATACCTGCGCTATCTCTCTGGTTCTGACAATCCAGATGCCTTGAAGTATGTCTATTTCATACAAATGGCCTATGCCGCTCCTATTCGTAAACGTTCGTTTGACAAAACAACTTTGCGACTTGCAGAAAATACAGCTCTGTTTGCAGGTCCAAGTTCTGCAGGCGATTCCACCAACTATCCTGGCGACAGCAAAATCTGTGGCGATGACTCTATTACAATCCAATTGCACCATATCTACTTGGATGGTGCTGAACTGGGATTCCCTCATGAAGCATATACATTGGCTATCAATTATCCTGTTCATTTGGCAATCAACTACTGTGAAAGCGAGAAGACTTTGCAGGAGGATGAGGAAGAGAGCGATAACGATTAAAGAGACAGACTATGCAGAGAAGAAAATTGTTTGAACAATTGAAAGCCCTTCGCGAGGGTCAGTCTGAAAGAAGAGAGTTTCCTGTCATTCCTTTGGAAGGCATGTTACATAAAGTGGGCGTGTCTGTAGAAGGCTATCCCAAGTTCTTTATATATACGAATGATACTGCGTCTTCAACCAAGAATACAACGCTGGAGATTCTTTCAGTAGAGTATAATCTTTCCTGTACGTTTGTAGATGATAATGCGGCTGAAACACCTCACCTCTATACGGTCATTACGCTTCGCTCCTTGGATATGACCCTACAATCAGAATTTATCGATATTGTATTGATGATGCTTCAGCGACTGTCAGAAATACCATCCAAGCGAGAGATCGCTATTGAGGTGGAGAACTTGATTTCGATATTCTCAGCAATGTCCTGTCCTCCACGCAAGCAGATTCAGGGATTGTGGGCAGAGTTATTGGTTATTGAGCGTAGTTTGGTGCCAGAAGCAGTCATTAATGCCTGGCATGAATCACCAACATCAAAATATGATTTCACCTTGGGGCGCGACAAGGTGGAGGTAAAAAGTACATCTGGCGAAGAACGCAAGCACCATTTCTCGTTAGATCAGTTGAATCCTTCACGTAATTCAAGATTACTGATAGCATCAATTATCGTCAGGGAATCTGGTCATGGTAATGGAGGAATGTCTGTACGTGAACTCTATGACAAGATTTGTACGAGAGTGACTTCTATCGATGCTCGAATGCACTTATATCAGGTCATAGCAGAAACGATAGGTACAGACATGCACAAAATGGAAAATGTGTTCTTTGACTACGTCGAAGCATCAGACACCCTTCGATTTTATGATGCGAATGAAGTGCCAGGCATCAGCAAGAACGGTATTATGCAAGGTGTTTCGAGCGTTGGTTTTAACAGCGACTTGACAGGAGTGGTTGACGTTCTAAGTCCAGAGTCTACATTCTCTGTTGCAGACAGCCCATTGTTTAATAGTTTATTTAAGAAGTAGATATGGGAAAGTTGAGTGGTAAGGTTTTGATGGAAATCTTTGAGCAGGCGTTTAAAGATTCCGCCACCTATAAACGTCTGGATTCGGAACGCAACAATCCAGGTCATATCATGTTTAATGGTGAAGAGTATTATGTGTATATCAAAAATCTCTCCCCTGCATATTTTGAAAATCCAGACGTATGGCGCGCTCAAATGACGGGTATTGATGCCCTGAAAGAAATTAAAGAGTCAAATGCTACTTTTGTACTTCTTGGTTTCGATTCAGATAACGATGTATATGCGACATGGGATCCTACTAAAGTTAAGCAAAGAATTGGAACTGCAAGTAGCCCTTCGTTATATTCTCGCCTGTCATTGCAGCAAGAAGTGTCAAAAACAGGAGAAATCAGATCGATGACACTAAATAATGATTTGCAGGTTCTGGTCTTCCCACTTGATAGTTTGGTTGATGTTTTTTCAAGTCTAAATGAGTTCTTCCCTGATACATCCGATTATGTTGCAATGGGATCAAAGCGTAGGGTAGATGCAAATATGGCCTATAAGAAATTAACAAACATGCATCAACTTGATGATTTTGCAAAATACTTAATTTCAATAGGGATTTCCTCATCCGACATAAGTCAAATGTGCAGATCTGTAAAAAGCATTATTTCAAGCGGGGTCATCTCTTGGCATCGGAAAATTTTCCTTGCTCATGATTCAATAAGTGAATATAAAGAAGCTGCAGAGGAACTATTCTCACTTCAAAGTGTAAGGGATTTAGGATGGGATGATAGATATCGTGTACCCTTCCTTTCATACATTGATTTTCTTCAAAAGAAGCACTTCCCATCAACGTTTGAAGACGTGACAGATAAAAACGAAGATATAACTGAAGACCAAGAGATAGAAGTAGAAACTTCAGATGAAGAAAGAAACTTGGAATCTGATTACGAGGATGAATATGGGAATTTGGTAAAATTGATGAACCCTGAATTACTGAAACAACTTCGACCTTACCTTGATAAAGAGTATCCATCTTTGCCACCTGCATATAATATTATTGAAGATTTCTATCATAATAGATACCCTAAAATGCAGATGAAAGATTGGGGGCGGTTGATAAAAGAAATAGATTGGTCCAGGTGTAATGAAGACGGAATTATCCCCGAAGAAGTAAAAGCAAGTAAGAGAAAAACTCATATTCTACGTGTTGTTTTTCCTGATGGTCGTGTTGTTGAGGATAAGAATGTAAGTACAACTTATTGCGAATTTATAAAAGAAGTTGGAGCAGAAGAAATAAGCATTCTAGGAATATCTCATGCTGGAGTGAATATTGTTTCTAAAGAATTAGATTCTAAATATGCAAATTATCAGCGAGATATTGGGGATGGCTGGTATGTTATGACCAATAGTTCCACGCCTATCAAATATCAGGATTTGCAAAAAATCATAGAAGAGTATGGACTTGACATTAGCGTTTCTTTAGTTTCACTTGATTCTTCAAATACGCCCTCTCTTCCTATTCCTAACGAAAAGAATGGCAAACGCGAGAAGATACGTGTTGTCTTCCCGGATGGGAGATGTATTCAACCCACGAAGGTTCTTGAAGCATTAATTGAAGTCGTTAAATATGCAGGTGTAGAACGCGTTCACTCCCTTAATATAATTTGTTGCGCAGATAATCTGATATTAAAGAATCCTGCCCCTCGTTACATCAATCCAAGTAAACCTGTTGGGGATGGCTGGCTATGTAATACGTGCTCTGATACACGTACCAAATATGATCAAATTAGATTTATTTCTGAAAAACTTAATCTCGGATTAGAAGTAGAATTAGTTTAATATGCACGGAAAGATAATACCATTTAAATCATATCTTGAATCTCCGCCAAGCGAAAATCTATGGTTTCGCCCCCACGTGGTTTACAGCACCGGCCCGCGCCATACGGTGGCGGCTGAGCGTTGTATGGCCTTGACTTTTTGGTTACTTTTTGTCAAGAAAAAAGTAACAAGAAACCGCCCGTTATGGCAAAATACATTTTGCGATCAATCTCGGCATAATTGTGACGAAATATCAGACTTTAAAGCCATCAAAACTTTACGCGGCGGCTGAGCATTGTATGGCGCTTGATCTTTGGGTTACTTTTTCATCAAGGGAAAAGGAAGAAAAAACCGCCTGTTAAAGCAAAAATCCTTATCTTTGCAAAAAATATCTCAAATCATGAAAAGATTGTTATTCGTAATTATCGCCCTTGTATCGCTTGCATCTTGCAACACCAACGATACAAAACAATGCGAAAGCTCAACCGAACTCCGACAAGAAGCCATCAGTGATTATCTCGTGAATGTGGTTGGGGAGGACTATCTGAAAGGTGAGGTGTGCATCCCTGCAATAATGATTGTGGCGGAAGAGAATGCCGACTCGGCACAATCGCAATACTATGGCGACTTCTGGGTGTTTTGGTATAATATCGCCGGCGATACGCTCAAGACTGTGTCGGGCGGAAACCACTCGGGATGTATGGCATTATGCCGACAAAACGGAACGTTTAAGGTGACAGACTTCGAGCAGACCGTCGACGGCGCCGGCAACGAGGCAAGCGCCAAACAGATATTCGGAGAGCATTTCGACGTCTACCGTAAAATACACTCCAACGAGGATATGCGCGAGACCGCCCGCAAAGAACAGCTTCAAGATTTTGTGAAACGTAACGGCCTGAATGTCAATTATTATCAGGATTATGGCTGGCCGGCAGTAACATTGTTTGAATAACGATTACAGATATACATTCATACTTATGTCTGGTACTTGATATTTTAGCTTCACTGATTTTGCTTTGTCTCAGCATAGCTCAAGTAACCTTGGCTCTGCATTCGACATTCGCAAAATAAGAAATGAAATGATTTCTTATCCTAAAAAAGTTGACAGTGCCGTTTAGCGATATTTTTTTATATCTTTGCAGTGGTTATTCAAAACTTTTATGAGAAATGGCACAAGCAGTAAAAATAGGCGGTTTCATCTACCGCATCAATCCTAACGACGACCGGCAGTTGCAGCGTGCCACTATGGCTAGCAACAGCTGGAGCCGCGTCACCGAGTTCAACGGGCACCACATCCTCGACATCCTCCTGGCTTCCAATGGCCGCGACATTGAGGTCTATACCGATTACGGACTTTATATCCGTGAGTATAGCGGGGGAGTGAGGAAACTCTAAACTTTTTTTCAAAAACCGGCTGCGCGATTGAAAAAAGTTTGTATTTTTGCAGGGTCGTTTTACCATACAGCGTAGGTAACGAAGACTGTCAGCGTCGATGTTTTTGACAGTGACGAACAATATAAGACCGAGGTTTTACTTCGGTCTTTTTATTATATCAAATGCTGTCAGTAACCATTTTTTGGTTGTTCCGTTCGAGCTATTTTCCAATGCAATAATAAATCTAAATGTCTCGCTTTCAAACACTTTTTTCTGATCATCCGATTTTTTAAGATTGAAATTTCCAAACTGAACAACAATTGGTATAAAATCTTCAATATTGAATCCAAGACGATTGATTTCCAACTCATGTTTGTCTATTATATGGGCTAATCCAAATCCTTTGTGTTTGACCGGGTCGGAAATTTCACCCCAAACTATATCAATATCTCCGATATCGTTTCGATGTAAAGCTGCAATGCATTCTCCATTTTTATTCTCACGAAGAAATATTATGGCTTCCTTGGGTTTTCCTGCAAATTGTCTGTAAACTGGACCGAATTTTCCAGTCTCAATTAGTGCGTTTTTAGTTTCAATTCTTTTATCATTCATATCGTTAAACATTTTAAAATCAATAAATTAATACAATTCCAAAAAGCTACCTGGCGATTACTTTTGGGTTAATAATTGTTTTAAAATGCTCAGTGGGAGGGAGGATTCAAAAATTCCTGCTGCAAAAATACTATATTTTCCCAATCAGTAAACAGTAAACGGTAAACCGTAAACTTTTTTCCAATAAACCAGCTATATGATTGAAAAAGTTTGTATCTTTGCAAATACAATCATTCGTATATAAATGTCTGACAATCATCCATATCTGAACTTCGATGAGTACATCCGGCAAGAACGCTTCTGAATTCGCACTTGAAAAACATTTAGAGTATTTCGTGGCTAAGGATTGGTGTCAAGCCTACCTGCGCTTGCGCCAATATTGATTTCTACCGCTACCAAATTGATTTTAAACTTATAAAAGGAGTATGAGGATAGTAAACTTTCAAGAGAGATGGATTCCTATGGAACATTCGGATGTTCCTCTGACGAAAGAGCAGTACACAGCTCTTTGCAATGGCTGTGATCCCGACTGGGAAGCAAGATATGCAACTATTGCTCTTGGCGGTGGGTGGTTTTATACTTATCGTTCGGGTTATCTTCTTGAAAAATTCAGATATGAGGAAGGAACTGATGATATGTATCATCTTGTGGAATTCTTTTATAAACAAAAGGCATGTGGAACGGTTGGCGGAATTCCTATTTTTGTAGAATATGCAATGTATGAGGGCAATTATGAACCTTCATTACGAGATGTTGCTATTCAGTTCATAAAAAAGCTGAAAAATCAATAATCCCACCAATCGCATCCTAAATCTTCATCAGGCGACAATCTATGGCGATGTTATCGCCCCCACGTGGTTTACAGCACCGGCCCGCGCCATACTGCGGCGGCAGAGCATTGTATGGCGCTTGATCTTTTCGGTTCCTTTTCCATCAAGGGAAAAGTGACAAGAAAATTAAAATAAACCTCTGAACTTTCAAATTTTTTTTAGTACCTTTGCAAAAATTAATCAATGCCTGAGATATGAAAATGTACGAAAACAATCCACTTTATGAAAAACTTGCATCTTATAAAGATTGTTCAGACCCCAAAAAGAGAGAAGTCGCTTGGAGTTGGATGACAGCAATCGGCTTGCAGGCTGTCGATCTTTTGACAGTTTCGGATTTTCTGCTTGATCTCGCAATCAAGAATATTGAAGGGGAGATAAGTATGGATGGCGTGACAAAAGCATTGAATAAGCATTATGCCGAAAAAAAGAAAGATAAAATTAGGAAAGAATATTGCACCTATACAAGAATTTATAGAGATAGAAACGGACAATACGAATTTCCATTTAAATATGAAAATGAAGATTAAATAAAATATGAAACACATCCAATATCCCACTCAAGGCACCTGCTCGGTGCTCATCGACGTGACAGCCGACGATAACGACATCATCCAACAGGTGTTCTTCCTCGGAGGATGCAACGGCAACACCCAGGGCATCTGCCGCCTCGTCACAGGACAGAAAATCGATGATGTCATCAGCCGACTCAACGGAATTCGCTGCGGCAACAAAACGACATCATGCCCCGATCAGCTCTGCAGGGCGCTGGAACAACTCAAGAAAGTTTAAAGTTTGCAGTGTAAAGGGATTGTTATTTCAAAGATTTAGCAATTGCATTCAGCACCAGATCCTCCATTATATAATAGGTATCGGCATTCGGATGGCAGCCGTCGTTACTCATCGATTTTGGCAAGCCGAGTTGCTCGTCGGCGAGAGCTGAATGGTAGTCGACATAAACTATCGCGTTAGCTGAGGCATACTCTTTCAGGCTGTTGTTGATATCCACGATGGTCTGTCCGACATTCTGAATCGAGGGTCTCCACGGAAACGCCTTGCATGGCGGTATCGAACTGATAATCGGGACGATGCCGTTGGCTTTGGCGATGTTGCACATGGTTTTGATGTTTTCGACGACCTGCTCGGGCGACACCCAATATTCGTTGTGTGCCACATCGTTGGTGCCAGCCATGATGACCACCGCCTTCGGACGAAGCGCCACCACATCGTCGGTAAACCTCACAAGCATCTGAGTCGAGGTCTGACCGCTGATGCCTCTTCCACAGAAATGATTGTCAGTGAAGAAGTTTGGATGAAAATAAGCCCAGAACTCGGTTATTGAATTCCCCATAAAAACCACCTCGGGATAATCCTTTGCGGCAATAATCTTCTCGTTGTCGGCCTTGTAAACACCAGTGCCGAACCAGTCTTGCGCGAAACCAAAAATCGACATGGTCATCAAAATGATTATGATCGCTAATTTTTTCATGATTAAAATTTTTGCAAAGATACAAATTTTTCATAATTTTGCAATATGATTAAAACGATTTCTATCAACGGCAAAGAATTTCCCTGCGAGCTGAAACGCCAACATCGGCGCTCCATCACGGCACGAATCCGTCGCGACGGGGTGGTGGAGGTGAAGGCTCCGCTGCTGTTTCGCGAAAGCGACATGCTGGCATTCCTGAACCAACACCGCAGATGGATTTTTAATCATCTCGACAGGCTGCAAAACGCTGATAATCAACAGAAAAAGTATGTCTCAGGAGAGATTCATCACTATCTTGGCGAAAAATATACGCTTCAGGTGGTTGAAAGCAACACAAACTCAGTTAAAATTGAAGATAACTCTTTGATTGTCAATTCAAAATCTCCAGAAATAGTAGAAAAGCTGTTGAATAATTGGTATAAAAACCAGGCTAAAACCGTTTTCAGCGAACTGATAATCCCGATAATCGAAAGATTCAGAAAATACAACGTCGCACCGACAAAAATCGGCATCCGCGACATGAGGTCCCGTTGGGGAAGCTGCTCCCGAAAAGGTCATATAAGCCTCAATCTCCAGCTGATAAAGCTCCCCAAGAACTGCATCCGCCAGGTGATGATTCATGAGATGTGCCACCTCGTCTACTTCAACCACCAGGAGGGATTTTACGCCCTCATGACTGAGATGATGCCCGACTGGAAACTATGGAAGAAACAGCTGAAGTTTTTGTGATCCCCCTCGTCATTCCGACCGACCGTAGGGAGTGGAGGAATCACCGCCATCTGAACAATTCCGAACCATTCAAATGGCGGTGATTTCTCCATTTCGCTACATTTCATTACGCTCCAGTCGAAATGACGAGTGTATTAGAATTTTTATTATTTTTGCAAATCAAATATTATAACTATGTTACAAATTGGATTATCACATACTTCGGAGACTGTAGTAAATGACAGCAACACCGCCCGCACTTACGGCTCCGGCGGCCTCGACGTGTTCGCCACCCCTGCCATGATTGGCCTCATGGAAAACGCAGCAATGACTGCCGTAGAGAACGACCTGCCGGAAGGCTCGTCTACCGTGGGCGCGCATATAAGCACCTCGCACGTGAAGCCTTCAAAACTCGGCGCCACAGTGAAAGCCACCGCCGTCCTTGAGGAAATAGAGGGACGCAAACTCACATTCAGAGTGTCGGCCTGCGATGACGACGGCCTCATCGGAGAGGGCACACATGTGAGATATATCGTTGATATTCAGAAATTTATGTCAAAAATCAAATAACATGAAAAGAGGATTCGGAAGCGACAACCATTCGGGCATCAGTCCTGAGGTTTTGAAGGCTATTGCCGATGCCAACGTCGACCACGCTCTGGCTTACGGCGACGATGAATACTGCGCCCGTGTGGAGCAGTTGTTCAATCAATATTTTGGCGAACAGGCTGTCGTGTCGTTTGTGTTTAACGGCACCGGCGCCAACACCATGGCCATCGACGCTATGGTGCGCTCGCATGAGGCTGTGGTCTGTGCCGAGACAGCCCACGTGAACGTCGATGAATGCGGTGCTCCCCAGCGTATCGTGGGATGCCGCCTGCTCACTGTCGACACTCCCGACGGTAAACTCACTCCTGAGCTGGTGAAGACACGTCTGCATGGCTTCGGATTCGAGCATCATTCACAACCTAAGGCGATAACGATAACGCAGTCGACCGAACTCGGAACGCTCTATACCATCAACGAAATCAAGGCATTGGCGGAGCTGGCGCATAGCTACAACATGTATCTGCATGTCGACGGCGCGCGTCTCGCAAACGCCGCAGTGGCTTTGGGCTGCACCTTCAAAGAGATGACTACCGATGCAGGCGTCGATGTGGTGTCGTTTGGCGGCACTAAAAACGGCCTGATGATAGGGGAGTCGGTGGTGTTTCTGAATCCTGAGCTGGCGAAAGACTACAAATACCGCCGCAAACAAGGGTTGCAGCTATGCTCGAAGATGCGTTTTCTGGCCGTGCAGTTCGAGGCATATTTCAAAGACGACCTCTGGCGCAGAAACGCCGAACATTCCAACCGTATGGCGCAGATGCTGTATAACGCAGTCAAAGACATCCCGCAGGTGCAGGTGATGTATCCTGTCCAGGTGAATGGCGTCTTCGTGAAGCTGCCTCGCAACGTGTGGACGGAGCTGCAAAAACGCTATTTCTTCTATGATTGGGATATAGACAATGATGTCGTCCGCTGGATGTGTTCGTTCGACACCACAGAAGACGACATCAATAATTTCGTAAAGGCACTGAAATCGCTTAGTACTTCATCATCTCGATGAGGTCGACCATACGGTTTGAATAGCCCCACTCGTTGTCGTACCATGACAAGATCTTGACCATCTTACCCATCACCATGGTGCTGTCGGCATCAAAGATTGATGAGTGCGGGTTGTGGATGATGTCGCAGCTCACGATAGGGTCTTCGGTATATTCGAGGACGCCTTTCATCGGGCCTTCGGCTGCCTCTTTCATGGCGGCGTTGATCTGCTCCTTGGTGGCTTCTGTCTTCAGTGTGCACACGAGGTCGACGAGTGAGCCTGTCGGGGTAGGGACACGCACCGCGATGCCGTCGAGTTTGCCGTTGAGGTCAGGGATGACGATACCCACAGCCTTGGCCGCACCTGTTGTCGTCGGGATCTGTGACAAGGCGGCTGAACGTGCGCGGCGAAGGTCGCTGTGCGGACCGTCCAAGATGACCTGGTCGTTGGTGTAGCTGTGTATTGTCGTGATGTAGCCTTGCTCGATGCCGAAACGGTCGTTCAAGACCTTGGCGACAGGAGCGAGGCAGTTTGTTGTGCATGATGCATTTGACACGCATTCAACCTCGTCGGTGAGCTCGTTATTGTTGACACCCACCACGATGGTAGCGTCGATGGCGTCTTTTGAAGGGGCTGAAAGAATCACTTTCTTGGCGCCGTTCTTGAGGTGGTCGCCGTAGCCGCCCTTGCTGCTCTCTTTCGAGCGGAAGATACCTGTTGATTCCACCACCACATCAGGAGTCTTGCTCCATTTGATGTTGATAGGAGCTCTCTCGGCTGTGACAGGAACGCGTACTCCGTTGACTATCAAAGCTGTCTCATCGTATTCGACTGTGCCTGGGAACTTGCCCTGTGTTGAGTCATATTTCAGAAGATGTGCCAAAACTTTGGTGCTTGTGAGGTCGTTGATGCCCACCACTTCGAGGTTGGGACGCTCGCAGCAGATGCGGAAAACGTTACGGCCGATACGACCGAAACCGTTGATACCTACTTTAATCTTTTCCATGTTATATATCTTTTAATATTTGCAATTCAACAATTTGATGATTCAAACTGCAAAGATAATAATAATTTTTGTTTTTTGAACTTTAAAAGCGAAAAAAATATTAATTTTGCATCATCGGAATTCAAAATCATTATCTGTGGAATCTTTGCGAAACATAGAACAAAAAACACATTTATCTTTTGAACCGTTTTCGGCAAATATTTTGCAAAGAGTTAACGAGGCGAGGGGTATCAAGGAGAAGAACGCCATTTTTGAAAGTGTTTTTCAAAATGATAAAGCATTGACACTGAATGAAGTAAATGGTTTTATAACGACGCTATATCAAAATCATCGTGGTACAAATAAGACTTATTGCAAAACAAATATGGTAAAACCGTTTTAATTAGCCGTTCTGACATAAGAACCAATCGATTTATACGAAAAATAAAAGGCTTCCTTTAGAGAAGCCCTTATATTTCTGCGAACAGGAACAAGTTCCCACTACGTCGCCGGTGGAATTATATTCCGATGCAAAACTACAAAATATTTTAATAGCTGCAGCCGAAAATGTTTAAAAAATTTTTACTATCTTTGCATTTGATAATAATTGGGTGACTTTTAAACTTTTTTATAATGAAATCAAGAATATCAGAAGTGGTGGAGAAGAAAAGTCGTGGCTACAACTGCGCTCAGGCACTCATTTGCACTTATTGCGACATTGCAGGCATCGACGAAGAGACGGCAAGGAACCTCGGAAGCCCGTTCGGACTGGGCATGGGCAACATGGAAGGCACTTGTGGCGCGATAACTGGTGCCGGAATGGTGCTCGGATTGGCATCGGACGATCGTGTGAAAGCCATTCGTGGAATGAAACAGATAATGGCAAAGTTTCAGCTCCGCAACGGCGCAACACAATGTAAAATGCTTAAAGGTGTTGACTCTGGCATTGTGCTTCGCGACTGTTCCGACTGCGTGGCGGATGCCGCTGAATTTCTTGAAGAGGAGTTAGTAAATATTGGGAAATTATTATTATTTTTGCAAAAGTTTTAAATGTTTAACAAAAACTAAAAAATATGAAAAGCGAGAAATTACAAGCTATAGCAGCAGAAAAATTCGCGGACCGTTGGGCAGGTCGCGGTTATGAAAAAGGCGATTCACAACCCTTTTGGATGGAGTTGTTGACACAAGTTTATGGCATTGAAAACGCAAGTGAATTCATTCGTTTTGAAGAACAAGTTAAAGTTGATAATACCAATTTTATCGATGGTCATATTCCTTCGACAAAAGTTTTGATTGAGCAGAAATCGATACAAGAAAACCTGCGCGCAGCAAGGCGTCAAAGTGATGGTTCCTTACTCACACCATTCCAGCAAGGTAAAAAATATGTGGCAAATATGCCGCTTTCACAGCATCCAAGGTGGATTGTGACATGTAATTTTGCTGAGTTCCTCATTTATGATATGGAACAGCCCAATGGGGAGCCAGAACAAATATTTTTAAAAGATTTAGGCAAGGAATACTACCGTTTACGTTTTCTAGTTGATACTAAGAGCGAACATATAACCAAGGAAATGGAAGTTTCAATGAAGGCTGGTGAAATCGTTGGTAAGATTTATGATGCTCTATTGAAACAATATAACGATAATTCTCCCGAAGCCCAGCGTTGGCTGAATATTCTATGCGTTCGTATAGTATTTTGTCTTTATGCAGAGGATGCTGGTATATTTAATCGTGACCAATTCCATGATTTTCTTGTAGTATATGAAGCCAAAGATTTGCGCAGTGCTTTAAGCGATTTGTTTGAAACTTTGAATACGCCCTATGATAAGCGTAGCAAGTATTTACAAGAAGATTTAATGGCTTTTCCGTATACCAATGGCGGTTTGTTTGAAGAGGAGATAGAAATTCCTCAATTTACAGAAGAATTAAAGCAAACATTGTTGAAGAATGCTAGTCTTGACTTTGACTGGAGTGATATTTCACCGACCATTTTCGGTGCTGTTTTTGAGTCGACATTAAACCCGGAAACTCGCCGGAGTGGTGGTATGCATTATACTTCTATTGAAAATATTCATAAAGTAATAGATCCATTGTTTCTCAATGATTTACGTCGTGAACTTGATACAATATTAGAAGAAAAGATAGAAAAAGTTCGTGTTCGAAAACTTGTGGATTATCAGGATAAGCTGGCTTCTTTGACTTTTCTTGATCCGGCTTGCGGAAGTGGCAATTTCCTAACCGAAACATATCTTTCGTTGCGTCGTCTTGAAAACGAGGCAATACGTGAAATCTATCACGGACAAATGATGATGGGTGAGTTTTTACATCCGATTAAAGTTAACATCCATCAGTTTTATGGTATTGAGATAAACGATTTCGCAGTTACAGTTGCTACAACAGCATTGTGGATTTCTGAAGCTCAAATGTTGACTGAAACAGAGAAAATTATTCAGCATGATATCGACTTTTTACCTTTGAAGAGCTATGCAAATATCAAAGAAGGTAACGCATTGCGACTTCCTTGGGATAGATGGGAAAAGGTTGACAAAACACCAACACTTTATGCCAAACGGACTATCATATATCCGAAGACAGAAGAGGAGTCAGGGCCGATGGCGAGTGAAGCAATGGCGGTTTATGATACATTAAAGATTCATACCAATAAATATGAAGCCAATCTCGTACCTGAAGAACCAGAGACGTATCATGTAAACTTTGATTACATCATGGGTAATCCGCCATTTGTAGGATATTCACTACAAAGTAAGGAGCAGAAAGATGATTTAAAAGAATTGATGGTAGGTTTTGGTAACAATATTGATTATGTAGCTGGATGGTATTACAAAGCATCTCAACTTGTTCATCACACGAATACAAAATGTGCACTTGTTTCGACCAACTCAATAACACAAGGCGAGCAAGTGGCAGCAATATGGAAACCAATGATTGAGAAATTTGATATCCATTTTGATTTTGCTTACCGCACATTCCGTTGGGATAGTGAAGCTAGCCTAAAGGCTCATGTACATTGTGTTATAATTGGTTTCAGTTCTAACAATAGCCAAAACAAACAGATATATACTATATTCGAAGGGAATCGTCAAACTGAAGTTGACAACATAAATCAATATCTGCTATCAGCACCTACTGTATTTATCGAGAGTAGAAAAACTCCGATTTGCGATGTTCCTGAAATAACAAAAGGTAGTATACCTGTAGATGATGGTAATTTAATCATTGAAGCTGATGAATATGATGATTTTATCAACAAAGAACCCAATGCTATAAAATTCATTCATCGCTTTGTTGGAGCACGCGAATATCTTCACGGTTTGCCACGTTATTGTTTGTGGCTTGTGGGAGCTTCACCAAAAGAAATAAATCAGTTGCCGTTAGTTCGTGAGCGTGTGATTAAAACTAGAGATTTCAGACTTTCCAGTAATAAAGTCGCTACTCGAAAGTTTGCAGATCTTCCAACAAGATTTATGGAAATTCGACAACCTGCAACGAATTATATAATTGTACCCAGTCACTCTTCAGAGAATCGTCGATACATCCCTATGGGATTTATGTCGCCAGACGTTATATGTAGTAATGCAAACTTGATGATTCCAAACGCCTCGCTTTACCATTTTGGAATTCTTGAATCTAATGTCCATATGGCTTGGATGAGAGCTATTTGTGGGCGAATCAAGAGTGACTATCGTTATTCCAACGATATTGTTTATAACAATTTTCCTTGGCCAATAATAACAGAAGAGAAGAAATCTAAAATAGAGAGAACGGCACAAGCCATTCTTGATGCTCGTGCTATTTATACAGATTCATCGCTGGCTGATTTATATGATGAAGTAACAATGCCTTCTGAACTTCGTAAAGCACACCAAGAGAATGACCGAGCCGTGATGCAGGCTTATGGATTCCCTGTAAAATCAACATTTACAGAAAGCCAGTGTGTTGCAGAGCTATTTAAAATGTATCAACAATTAGTTGATAAAGCATTATGATTATAGAATATGAAAAAAACTTACTTTGCAAACAATAATGTTTTTCCGGGGAAGAAACTCATGGGAGAAGACAGATATAAGAGATTATATCATTATACTTCTTTTGATTCTTTTGTAAAAATATGGCTAAACAAAAATCTCCTTTTTTCTCCGATTACTAATGTCAATGATATACAAGAAGCATTCGTATCATCGTCAATTATAGATTCGAAACAAACAGATCTTGCAATACTGCTTAACAATACCAGGTTGGCTTATAAACAAATAAGTTTTACTATGGATTATGATTCTTATCTTAAAGGATGTATGTCTCCTATGATGTGGGGATTGTATGCAGATAAACGAAAAGGGGTGTGTATTGAACTAGATTATGATAAGCTGCATTTTGATGATAGTGTTTTAAAAGGTATTGTAAAATATAAACAGATATTAAAAATGCATCATATTATCAGTCCACGAATTAAAACGGAAAAAGGGATCCAATACTTAATAAGAAAATTGCAAAATGAGTTATTTTTTACTAAACAGAGTGGTTGGGCTGGTGAAAATGAGTTTAGGGTGTTAAGTAAAGACCAGGAGTCTTTAAATGTTGATGGAGCGATCAATGCTGTGTATTTAACTTCTTGTTGTAGCAAAGAGTGTTTGCTTGTTGAAAAACTGGTCAATAGACAAATACCTGTAAGGGTGTTTCATTATGATCGGGCATTGAATAATATGGCAATTCCAGTAATACATGATACTCAAGAATATAGAAAACGAAATGGAATAGAATTGTGATTTTATAATTGTTGGTCATTTGTTATTTATTTATTTGTTTATTTATTAGAAAGAGTTATTTATCATGGGCGAGACTTTTAAATCACAGGCGCTGGAGGCGAATCTGGCACAGACACGATATAAGGACATTTTTATTCCCGAAGAGCATAAGGCGTTTATCGCGCTGAGCAAAGACTACTTCGGCATCAACAAAAGGGCATCGGAATGCATCACCGAATACCATCACCCGCTCTCGAACCATACCTTCGTGACCGAGGAACTTCGCAAGATCCTGATGGACGACTTCTGGTTTTACACCAAAGACGATGTGCCGGCAGAAAACTTGAAACTGCCGCTCGAGATGATGCGGAGCCTGCTGAAACCCGAGGTGGCGCTGAAACTGCGCCTCAATATCGTCATCACATTGATGGAGTTCGCCAACAAAGTGATAACCGAATCGTCCAAACATTCGATGCTTATCGAATTGGTTTTCAATATCTTGGAAGATAAATTCGAAACAAATAAAGACTGTTATATCCTCGCTACCAAACATGCCGAGCGTTATCTTGACAATGTGGCAAAAGACGAGCATTTCAACGCTTCAACTTGCGATATTTTGAGAAAAATGCTTGGCGAAAACTACCGTTATTGGCAGTCGACATCCGAAGTCGGGAAATGGGTGGCGGAAAATACCGAAATCCTTTCCGAAGATGAGAAAAACGTGATTGTCAACGAGGTTGGAAAGCCTTATTTCGATAAACTGAACGCCGATTTGAATGCCGCCGAAACTTGGGAAAATCTCTCGGATATGCCTCATTTTGAACAGGTTGCGAAGCGCTTCACTGAGTCGGAGAAGCTGTTCCCGAGGTTTGTCACGAAGTTCCATTATGTATTTTATCTACTGCACATCCCAGGCATGGAGAGCCAGCGTGAGCGTCTCATCTGGAACATGGACCGCATGATGCGCGATGCCATCGATGAGTTGCCGCAAAACGAGCTGATACCGTTTATCGACACGATTTTTAACCTCGCCAAGGAATTGCGCAAGAATTACACCTCGGCGGTGCTCGATTTCCAGCTCACACTGGGCAAGAAAATCATCGACGTCGACACCACCGAGATGAAGGAGATAGTGAACCATTTCGAGAAACGGCTCATCGAGTTCGGATTCGTCACGCCGGGCAACGTGTTTGTGAACGAAGACTGGCAGCTGTCGGTCAACAAAGACCATATCAAGAACATCCGCGTGTGGCTGGAGCTCATCGAATATTCGAAGACTCCTCTGGAAAAACTGCTTTCCTCGTTGATTGTCAACCTCAAACTGGGCGGCATCTTCCTGAGCGACACCGACCTTTTCCAACGTGAAATCACCAAGATTCTGAACTCCAACATCACGCCTTATTATAAAAAGGTGAAGCAGCTCTCGCGCATTTTCCCTGTGTATTTCAACGAGATAGGAGCGGAGGGCGAGATTCGTAACGTCACCACCAACATGGACGAGATCGGGCTGCGACAGGACAAACTCGTGCATTTTTTGCGCAAACAGGTGCATACTGAGAGCAACAACACCCTCATCGCCCTCACTTTCGACGTGTTCAGATTCTGGAGCGACGGAAATTTGGATGAATTGAAACCGGTATTGCCGAAAAACGTGTTCGAGGCCATCGACAAGAAGAGCGAGTATTTCGTTCATATCCATAACCTTGTGCAGACGATGTGCGAGATCTCGAGCCTCAACCCGGAAGATGTCTTGATGCTCTCGCGCGACGATTTCGAAAGTCTTATCCAGAAAGCCGCTGACCGCATCAATCTCACAGGCGAGATTTACGACCGCGAGCATCTGCGACTCATGGATATCCGCGACCTGTATGCATATCTGCGAGAGAAATACAGCTTCGAGTCGGTCAACATCTTCGCTTATCTGCGCAACTATCCGTTCATCTCCGATGACGAGATTGACGAATTCGAAAAAGCTTATAAATCAAAGGATTGGAACAAATCGATAACGATGATTTACGCCTTCATGGAGAAGCTGAAGAGCATTATTTTCAATCCGGAACAGAGCGAAGGCTGGGAGAATATCTACCACAAACGTCATATCGCCATCGGCATCCCGTCGATGTACGGCACCTACCGTGAGAATAAATTTGAGGCTATGGGCTTGACATTCAGACTCGAACGCGTCGCCACACAGCTCATGGAGAAGGTGGTGCAGACCATCAATCTGGAATACATTTCCGAACGCACACTTAACCAAATCTATAAGATTTTAAGCTATTTCCGCGACGGTCTGGCACTCGACGGCATCACCAACCAAGGCTTCAACTCTAAACTCGACATGCTACGTTACTCACTGACATCGCGAAGCTTCTCGTTTGGCCAGTACATCAACATTTTCCAGTTCATCGCTGAAGACGTAAGACGTATCATCATCAAATTCTTCATAAAATCGTACGAATACCCGCTGAAGATAGTGATTCCGCAGCTTTTCGACCCTGAAAACAAGCTCAGCGAACGCGATATGGCGGCTTTGATAAGCAAGAAATCGGAGGAGTTTCATCGTGACTTGCTGTCGGATGCCTTCCTGATGCAGCCATTGGATAATTTCATCGGACGCATCCTTAACTCGTTGAGAACCATGGAGTCGACGCTCGACCCTAAGCTCATCAGCGACATCATGACGTACAATTCCCAGATGGTGATTTGCCCCTTCTGGGAGATGACTCCGAATATGGATAACCAGATTTTTATCGGCAACAAGGCATACCATCTGAAGAATCTGTATCTGCGCAATCTGCCGGTGCCTCCTGGATTTGTCATCACCACTGAGGCTTTCCGTAGAAATGACACCATCAACACCATACCCGAACTTAGGACTGAGATTCATGGAATGTTGAAGCAGTTTATGGAAAAACTGGAGGAGATCTCTGGGCGGAAATTCAACAATCCTGAGTCGCCGCTGCTTGTCTCGGTGCGTTCGGGTACCGCCATATCGATGCCGGGCGCAATGGATACTTTCCTCAACGTCGGCTTGAATGACGAGCTCGTCGAGAAGATTGCACAAGACCCGGCAAAAGCTTGGGCTACATGGGATTCATATCGTCGTTTCCTGCAGAGCTGGGGCATGGCGAAAGGCATCCATCGTGATGTTTTCGATGAGGAGATCAATACTTTTAAATCGGTTTACAACGTCAAGCAGAAGGTCGATTTCAAGGCTGAGCAGATGCGCGAGATGGCTTATTCATATAAGAAAATCCTTGAGCAACATGGAGTTAAGCTTGAACAAGACCCGTTTATGCAGATTGTCGACTGCGTGAACATGGTGTTCGACTCGTGGAACTCCGAGCGTGCGCTTGCATACCGCCGTCATCTGGGAATATCAGAGAACTGGGGTACTGCCGTCATCGTGCAGCAGATGATCTTTGGTAACATCAGCGAGGTGTCGGGCACCGGCGTGGTGTTTACGCAGAATCCGCATCGCGAGCGTCCGGGCGTGCATCTGTACGGCGACTTCACCATGCGCAGCCAGGGCGAAGACATCGTGGGTGGACTTGTGAAGCCATTGCCGATAGGAGAGACACAGCGTAAGGCAGCAAACCTCGAGGGACCGTCAATGCAGACAGCCCTTCCGGAGATTTACAAGACGATTTATTCCATTGCGAAGACGCTTACCGAAGACCTCGGATATGCTCCGCAGGAGATGGAGTTCACGTTCGAATCCGACAAGGCCGAAGACTTCCATATCTTGCAGATTCGCGACCAAGACTTGAAACTCGAAAGCACCATCAACGCCTTCGTGCAGTCACCGTTGGAGATGAACCAGATAGGCCGAGGCATGGGTATCGGCGGAGGTGCCATGAATGGCATCATAGCATTTAATGATAACGATATCAAGAGGTTACGTGCCAAATATCCTGACGAGAACGTGCTTCTTGTGCGTCCCGACACTGTTCCTGACGACATCGGATTGATTTTCGACTGCGACGGCTTGCTCACCGCCCGTGGTGGCGCCACCTCGCATGCCGCCGTCACCGCAGTGCGTCTCGGCAAAGTCTGTGTGGTAAGCTGTGTCGAGCTGATGGTCGACGATGAGAGACATTGTGCCGAACTCAACGGTCACAAACTAAAAGCTGGCGACAAGATAGCTATCGACGGAAATCTTGGTTTGGTCTATCTCGGACATTACGCCACCGAGAAAATGAAATTAGGAAACGGATATAATTATTAAATAAAACGCCGCGCCTATGGCGCGGCGTTTTATTACTATTTGAAGTAACGATTATACAATCCTTCAAATCCTTTGCCGTGACGTGCCTCGTCCTTTGCCATCTCGTGGACGGTGTCGTGGATGGCGTCGAGGTTGCGCTCCTTGGCCACGCGGGCGATACGCATCTTCTCCTCACAGGCGCCAGCCTCGGCAATCATACGTTTGTAGAGGTTGGTCTTGGTGTCCCATACCACCTCACCGAGGAGCTCGGCGAAACGTGATGCGTGGTCGGCTTCTTCAAAGGCATAGCGTTTGAAAGCCTCTGCAATCTCAGGGTATCCTTCACGGTCTGCCTGACGAGCCATCGCCAGATACATACCGACTTCAGTAGCCTCTCCCATAAACTGGGCGTTCAAATCTTTGATCATCTCATCACCGGTGCCTTTGGCGATACCTATGACGTGCTCAGTCACAAAGTTGAGTTTCGCGCTCTCGTCGAGGACTTTCCATTCAACAACCTGTTTGCACTGTGGGCATCTTTCAGGAGCTTCTTCTCCTTCGTGTACGTAGCCACAAATTGGGCATACAAATTTCTTTTTCATGATAGTTATTTTTAATTTAGGATTTTATTTACTTAATTACTAATATCTAAGGTCTAAAGTCTAAGGTCTATTTCATTGCATGTTTGTATCCTTTCACTTTATTCCAGTCACCACGCGTGAAATCAGGCATTTTCACTGGCATTCCGTGATGCTCGATGGAGGCGCGTGTCAAGTCACCGATGCACGACCACTCCGCTGCGTCATAGACATCCTCGTCGAGCGGCAGACCGTTATGCAGACAGTAAATCAGACGGTAATCCATGATGAAGTCCATGCCGCCGTGACCGCCGACCTCCTTGGCTTTCTCCTCAATCTCCTTAGCAATAGGGTGGAGGTACTCGTCCATCAGCTTGGCGCGGACGTCTTTAGGCACAAAGCCGTGAACGTTCAGGTGCTGGCCTTCAGCAAGGAATCCTTCTGGAAGGTTTTTGTCCATCAAAGTGAAGCCTTCGATTGGATATTTGTTTGCAAAGCCTTCAGTACCAGTGAGTTGGAATAATCTGTTATAAGGCCTGTAAGTGTAGACGTTATGCTCTATCAAGATGGTCTTGCCTTTGGCAGTCTGGATCATGGTGGTCGTCATGTCGCCGTTGGCAAAGTCGGTGGTGCCCATCATCTCTTTGGCGATTTCCTTGCCGTTGTACGATGGTGTGCTCATCGAGACGAGGTATTCCATGCGGTCGCCGCGGTGGATGTCAAGTACCTGGCAGATTGGTCCTAAACCGTGTGTCGCGTACACATCGCCGCCATATTTCTGGTTGAAGTCGAGGCGCCAATTGTCTTGGTATTCATGCCAGAACGGCTCCAAGTTGTGTATGTATGCTCCTTCAGCGTGAATCACCTCACCGAAGAGGCCTTGTTTAGCCATATTGAGCGCTGTCATCTCGAAGAAGTCGTAGCAGCAGTTTTCAAGCATCATGCAGTGTTTGCGGGTCTGTTCCGACACGTCGACGAGCTTCCAGCAGTCTTCCACTGTAGTGGCTGCAGGCACCTCCAAAGCCACGTGTTTGCCGTGTTGCATGGCATATACCGCCATCGGCACATGCGTCTGCCAGTTGGTGCAGATGTATACAAGGTCGATGTCGTCGCGACGGCAGAGCTCACGATAAGCCGTATCGCCAACATATTCAGCGGCTCGTGGCAGTCCTTTAGCCACAAGGAGGCTGTCCTGTACCATGTCGATCTTAGCCTGAACGAGGTCGCACAACGCTACAACCTCAACACCGTCGATGAATGTCATACGGTAAACTGCATCATAGCCGCGCATGCCGAGACCGATAAATCCTATGCGGACATTCTCAATGGGCTCAGCGGCAAACTCAAGCATACTTGTCTGACCATCAACACGTTGGGGCTCGTCGAAGACGATCAAATTATCTTCTATTTTGTAATTCTTTCCATTATTGCAGTCGCTTTTACAACCGCTAAAGGCGATAGCCAGAAGCATAATCATCGCAGTAATGGAGAGTCTTAAGGTGTTATATTTCATATTGCCATTATTTGAAGTGTAAAATTAAACATTTTTTTCATTCGTACGATAATTATTTTTAATTTTACGAAAAATTTTGTCATGGAAAATCTCAAGGATATCGTCTCTAATTTCGAAATCGCTGATAAAATCGCCGATGTGAAGCCGATGGGCGAGGGTCTGATCAACGACACTTACAAGGTCTTTGTCGATGGTTGCGACAAGCCTAAATACGTGCTCCAACGCATCAACAACGCTGTGTTTCAAGACGTTGACATGTTGATGGATAATATTAATAAGGTGACGGATCATTTGAGAAAGAAAGGGAAAAAGACGTTGAAGTTTTATAAGTCAACATCAAATAATTACTATTATTTGGATGGCGAAAAATATTGGCGTATTATGGATTTCGTACCGGATTCGATAACTTATCAGACCATCATTCCGCATTATTCCTACCTTGCCGGAAAGTCGTTTGGTGAGTTTGAATACCTTCTTTCAGATCTGAATGAGCCTATTGGCGAGATTATCCCTGATTTCCATAACATCGAATTCCGCCTGAAACAGCTTCGTGACGCAGTTGCTGAAGATAGGGTGGGGCGCGTCAAAGAAGTGCAACAATATCTTGACGAAATCTTCAAACGCGAAGAGAAAATGACCCTTGGCGAGCGTCTTTTCCGTGAAGGAAAGCTGCCTAAACGCATCTGCCATTGCGACACGAAAGTTAACAATATGCTTTTCGATAAAGATGGCAACGTGTTGTGTATCATCGACTTGGATACTGTGATGCCGAGCTTTGTCTTCTCGGATTATGGCGATTTCTTGCGTACAGCGGCAAATACAGGCCTTGAAGATGACCCAAATCTTGACAATATCGACTTCAACATGGAGATTTACGAGGCGTTCACGAAGGGATACCTAGAAAGCACGAAAGATTTCCTCCTTCCAGTGGAAAAAGAAAATCTTCCGTATGCCGCCTTGCTGTTCCCTTACATGCAAACCGTCCGTTTCTTAGCCGATTACATCAACGGGGACACGTATTATAAGATAAGATATCCTGAACATAACCTCGTCCGCACTAAAGCCCAATGGCGACTTTTCGAGCGAGCGGAGTTTAAGTTAAAAGACCTTAAACTTTAGATTTTAGACCTTAGCATGAACCAACTAAGGTCTAACGTCTAAGATCTAAAGTCTATTCCGTAGGAATATCCTTATTGACGTTCTTCGAACCAACGAGGGCGTAGAACAGCAGGTATGCCAGTCCTATGACGATAACCCAATAGCTCTGGCGATAGCCAACGCCTCCGCAACCATCGACGATAGCGTTCATCAGCAATGGCAGGATACCACCGCCGCATACCAGCGTCATGAAAATACCCGAAGCTCTCTCTGTGTATTTGCCCAAGCCTTCTACCGCAAGGTTGAAGATGCCGCCCCACATCACTGAGGTGCAGAGTCCGATAAACATCAGGAATGCCGCATTGAGCGGAATCATCTCAAGGCCAAAACCGTTTGCGCCGTTGAAGGCCAGGACATGAACCTGCTTCTCCGGACCAAACATTCCCAACAAAGTAAGGATGATGCCGATACATGATACTGTTATCAACATGGTCTTTGCGGATACCTTATTGCCGATAATGCCTCCGATCATACGACCGATAAGCATTAAGAACCAATAAGTTGCGGCTACTGAAGCTGCCACGTCGTCGGCCTGTACGCCTTCAGCGAAGATGTTCATCTCAGGGTTCTGCAGCCATTTGTGCAACACGTTCGGGATGCCGACCTCGACACCAACATAGATGAAGATGCCGATTGCGCCAAGCACGAAATGACGGAATGACATCGGGCCATATTCGTCTTTAACTTTCTGTGTCTCAATCTTTTGCTCGTTTTCAGGAATGTCGGTTCTCAAAATCACGATAAACGCGATGGCGAAGATTGCCAAAGCGGTGTACATCAACGGGAACACGTCGCTTATCTTAGCCTCCACGATGCTCGGGATGAGCAATCCGGTGATGACGATGACCGCCGTTCCCATCAATGAGTTGAAGCTTCCGCCAATCTGAATCAGCTGGTTGCCACGGTTGCCGCCGCCTCCAAGTCTGTTAAGCATCGGGTTGACCACTGTGTTGAGCAAGCACATGCTGAAACCTGCGATGAAAGCACCGATAAGGTAGACGAAAAAGCTCTCGAAGACACCCGACAATGTCTGGATGCCGACACCAATGAATCCTACAGTCACTGCGATAAGAGCGGTCTTCTTGTAGCCTTTTTTTTGAAGCAGGTTACCTGAAGGAATACCCATCACAGCGTAAGCGATGAAGTTGGCGAAAACACCAAGCGTTCCTTGCCAATTCGGGATGTTGAACTGGTTTTTCAGGATGTCGCCCATCGGTGACGCCAGATTGGTCACGAACGAAATCATTCCGAAAAGCAGAAACATCACGATAATCGGAATAGTGTAATTGTTTTTATTATTCTCAACCATAATTTCAATATTATTCCATTTTTCAAATTATATCCAGTACGGACAAGGCATGCCTTGTCCCTACCATAAATTCTTTGGGTAAACGCCCTTATCAATCAGATTCTGAATCTTCTTCACCACATCCGGCTTATCCTCTTTGTATGTCACGCCAAACCAAACTGCGTCGCTCGACAAAACTTTGAGTTTAGCCTTCTTTGCGTTGATTAAGTTGTTGACCATCAATGGAATGTAGAACTCAGCCTTGATGTTGGTCTGTGCCGGACCATCCAAAAACTCTTTGAAACCGGCTTCGAGATAACCCAAGAAATCAGGTGTGAAACCGAAGAAGTTCATTGAGACCAAGGTGTCGAGTGGGAGGGAGTGCTCGCCTGTTTCGTCAGTGTAGGCAGCACCATCGGCTGTCTTTGCTATCGAGGTTCGCTCGACTATGGTCTGTAGGTAGTTGCATCTGTTTGAGGTGCACACGCCACGTGACACTGTTCCGAAGTCTGAAAGGGTGTTTTTCAGCTTGTAGGCTACCATCGAGTAAGCGCCAGTCTTTCCTTCGCATTCCACCAGATATTTCGCCAATACCTCGTATGCCTCTTTGCCGTAGAAATCGTCGGCGTTGATCACTGCGAACGGCTCATGGATTACGTTGGCCGCCATCAGCACTGCGTGACCTGTTCCCCAAGGTTTTACACGGCCTTCAGGCACTTTGTAACCTTCTGGGAGGCACTCAAGTCCTTGGTAGACATACTCTACCGGGATGCCGAATTTCTCGCTGCTGTTCACTTTCTCGAACGCTTCTGCGAAATCTTTTCTGATTACGAAGACAACCTTGCCGAATCCTGCGCGTTTTGCGTCATAGATTGAATAGTCGAGGATTGCTTCATTGTTTGGACCCACACCGTCCATCTGCTTCAGAGCTCCATATCGTGAGCCCATTCCAGCTGCTAATACTAATAATGTTGGTTTCATTGTATTAAATATTAATTTCTATTTTGTCATTCCGAACGTAGTGAGGAATCTCACTGGAGTTTTCTCGCCCCATCACTAATCACTACGTCATATACTTTCGGTTCGTGCCCGAACTTTTTGTTAAACTTTTCTTTTGCTGTGGCAATAAACTTGTCGTAATTGCCTTCTTTTACAAGGTTTATCGTGCATCCGCCGAAGCCGCCGCCCATCACTCTTGAGCCTGTTACGCCGCATTCCTTGGCGATGTCGTTTAAGAAATCGAGCTCGTTGCAACTAACTTCGTATTCCTTGCTCATGCCATAGTGGGTGCCGAACATACGGTCGCCGACGGTGGCGTAATCGCCTCTCTCAAGGGCGTCGCAAACGTCCAAAACACGCTGTTTCTCGCCGATGACATATTTAGCACGCATGTAGTCTTCTTGCGAGATCTCGTTTTTAACCTCGTCAAGCATCGCCATCGTTGCATCGCTTAGATACTTCACCTCTGGATGTTTTGCGGCAATATGAGCGCAGGCATTCTCGCATGATTCACGACGTTTGTTGTATGCCGACGACGCTAACTCATGTTTTACAACGGTGTCGAGCAGCACCACCTTGTATCCTTTCGGATCAAACGGGAAATACTCGAACTCCATCGTAGCGCAGTTAAGCCTCATCAAATGGCCTTTCTTGCCGAAAATAGAGGCGAACTGGTCCATGATGCCGCATTTCACGCCGCAGTAGTTGTGCTCTGTCGACTGTCCGATACGCGCAAGCTCGAACTTGTCGATGCCCAGATGATAGATGTTATTCAACGCAAAGGCGAAGGTGCTCTCTAATGCTGCCGACGATGACATTCCCGCTCCAAGCGGCACGTCGCCTGCAAACACCGTGTCGAAGCCCTTCGGGTTGTAACCGCGTTTCTGCATCTCACGGACAACCCCGAAGATATATCGTGCCCACGGCTCTTTCGGAGCGTCTTCCTCACGCATCCCAAACTCAGCCATCGCTTGATAATCGATGGAGTAGGCGCGGATCTTGTCGGTTCCGTTGGGGTTTATCGCGGCGTATATGCCTTTGTCGATGGCTCCTGGAAACACATAGCCTCCGTTATAGTCGGTGTGCTCACCAATGAGGTTTACGCGACCTGGCGAGGTATACAAGCTTAACTCATTGCCAAACAACGAGTTAAACTTGTCTTTTATAGCTTTTATATCCATCATTTCTTGATAAATGTCTTGATACCATTTTCTTTAATTCCTTGAATCTCAATGAGATACATACCTGATTCAAGGTTGGTGAGGTCGATGACGGCTTCTTTGTTATTGATAGTCATTTCCATCACCTTTATGCCAATAACATTATAGATGCTGATGTGCTGGATGTCGTCGTCTGCACTGATTGTCAACATGTTATCGGCTGGATTCGGGTACATCTTGGTGTTAAGACTCATCTCGCTGACCGACTGTGGGACGGTGTCGGTGGCAATGACTTTCACATTGTCGATAAACCATGAGAATGTTAGAATATCTGAGCCATTATTGTGTGCACGCCATCTCAGTCTGATGTTTTGTCCTTGATATTGTGACAAATCCAAGCTTACCGGCTCCTGGAAGTTATTAACCCATTCTGGCTGTTCGACAGCGTCCCAAAGAGTAACCCATGAGCCTGTGTTTGTATTTAAAAGATCAACTTTGTAATGGTCTTGATATTGCGAAACGCCGTATTGGCAGAATGTCTCGAATGTCAGCACCGACGGGCGGTTGATGGCAATAAGAGGGGTGATGAGACTCTCGTCCTGAGGTCCCCATTCCTCCGATTCGTCCCATTCCACGCCGGCCATTCTCTCGCCTTGTGGTGGTACCACATAGTATTCGTCGCCGAAGTAGTTTGTGGCATATTCTGCGCGGAATCTGTACCATGAGAACCAGCTCATCTGTAATGACTCAATTGACCATCCCTCTGGTGGGAACTGCTCATCTTCAAAGCCTTCATGTAAGATTGGTCTCTGCCAATCCCAGTGTAAGTCGTAACTTCCTGATTCAGCAGCGTTTCCAAGTTCGTCGACAAGGTGGAAGACAATGCTTCCGGTGGTATGATTCGGCTTTGCCGGCAAGGTAGCCACATAGTCGCAATTGGCTCTCGAAATTCTGTTGAATGCGATGTCATGTGATTGACCGTCAACAGTATATGTAGCCTGCATCTGGCTTGGAAGATCTGACTCGTCGTAAACTCTCAATGTCAGATTCATCTCGGTGTCGGCATAGGTCTGTGTTCCCTGAAGATAAACGACGGTAGGAGGGTTGTTGTCGACATTTGTAGTGTTGATGAAGATGTCGTCGATGCAAAGGTCCCAGCCGTAGCCGCTTTCAGCCTCAAAGATCACAAAACCATAGCCTTCAGGGCAGTCGAAGGTGTAGTTGTACTCGTACCAGTCGCTGACTTCACCAACTATAGGATCCATCATGGTGTTGCGGTGTACCGATCCAAGCAGTGTTCCATCGGCCACGTCGGTGGTCGGGGAGTAGTACACGTTGATTTTGTCAGGACGGTTGATGTTGTTGTTGAAGTTACGGTAAATCCAGTAACGCACGGTGTTTCCAGTAGCGCTGAGCTGCAGTTTCGGGCTTATCATTGAGCATTTCCAGCCTGCCGGAGCACTGTAGCTGTAGTATCTGGCCATAGCGGCACTCTCGTTGTGAGGATTGCATGCCGGCCAGTCGTTGCTGGTTCTGCGTTGATATACGTAGGTGCCCACCGTAGCCACGTTAAGCCATCCCGCCGGAGGGAATGTCGTCCCGTCGAAGCCTTCCATCAAAGGATAGGTGGTGACAGGTGCCAAAGCGGTGATCTTGAAGTCGGCGCTTTGTATCGGTGCCGAATGTGCCGATGTCACATCAAAAGTGGCGTGAAGCTCCTGATTGTTAGTGAGATTCATCGGAAGCGTAGCCTTCGCGACAAGCTCCACAGAGGTGTTGTAAGCCAAGCTCACCTGACTGATCTGTGTGCCATTTTGGTAGAACTCTATCGGCAATGTGCTGCTGTTGCTGAAGCTGTATGTGTCCTGCTGCTCGCCTGTGTTGCTGAGGAGGAAACGCAGATAGGCGGCCTCGCCGAAATAGACTGTTGTGTCAGCGGTAAGTTGTTCGATATCAAAATAATACTGCGCCGTCTGTTCGATGATTACATCGTCAATCGAAAGGTACCAAGGCATGTTGGTAGCCACGCTGTGGAATCCCACGTAGAAGCTGCCTGAACTTGTGGCCTGAAACACTCCTGATGTCTGTTCCCATTCCTCGTTATCTACAATAAAATCAGGCACTACAGTGATGTTCATCGCTGAAGAATTTGCGCTTGCACCGGCTTTCACTTCGAGGTTGAAGTGGTCGACATGCCATGTCGAATACCAGAACTGTACGCGGTAGTAATTGCCTGCTGTCACGCTGATTTCCTTGTAAATCCACACATCTGAGTTGTATGAGGCATACATGTACCAGTCGCCGGTGTGCGGCTTGCGTCCGCGTGCTTCATTGTCGTCCGGGATAGTGATGCCGGCCTTCCAGCCGTTGTCGGGACAAATCCAGCCTGTCGGAGCCTGACCGACAGTGTTTCCTGTCTCAAATCCTTCATCCACAATGACTTGCGAAAACGCCATCGTGGTGATAATCAATGCTAAAACTGTCAAGTAAAATTTTTTCATATTTCTAATTTTAAATTACTTTCATTATTTAATCAGTTCTTTGAGTCTGCTTTCCGCATATTGGTTACCATTTTTCGCTGCTTTTCTATACCAATTTACGGCTTCTTGCTTGTTTTTCTTAGCTCCAATGCCTTTTTCATAGCATCTGCCTACATTAGCTGAAGCGTTAGTATTGCCTAATTCAGCTGCTTTCATATAATATTCAAATGCCTTTTTCTTGTCTTTTTTTACACCGTTGCCTTCCTCATATAATACTCCCAAGTTGTTGTAAGATGGCGCATAATTCTGTTCTGCGGCCTTCATATACAACTCATATGCTTTTTGATAGTCGCGTGTCACGCCGTCACCATCATAATAGCATTTTCCTAAACTATGCATGCCTCTTGCATTATTGAGTTGGGCCGCTTTTTCAAACCATTTAACGGCTTCTTCATAACTGTGATCTATGCCATTATTAAAGCCGTAATATAAATTTCCGATATTGACATGGGCATCGGCATAACCCCAATCGGCAGCTTTCATATACCACTTGAGCGCTTCTTTGAAGTCTTTGTCGACGCCATCTCCACGCTCATAATACAAACCTAAATTATAACAGGCAAGCATATTGCCCTGGTCGGCGGCCAACATATACCATCTTATTGCCTCTTTGTGGTCTACTTTCACTCCCAAACCTTTTGTATAACAATAGCCAAGATGTAGTTGCGATTCGGCAAAACCTCGTTCGGCAGCATATCGGTATAGTTTTACGGCCTCAGCTTTGTCCTCATCGACACATTGTCCGTAAAAATACCAGTTTCCCAATGTGTTTTTCGCTGGTATAAATCCTTGATCAGCGGCTTTTTTCAGCCATGTCAGCGCTTCGTCGCATCTTCCCATTCCATTGTATGACGTGGCTAAATTCAACATCGCGACCTCGCAGTTTTGCTCGGCAGCTCTCTGATACCATTCCATCTTTTCATTGCCTTTGCAGAAAAGAGCTCCGTATAGGTTTTGAGCCCCAGCCAAGCCCTGATCCATAGCCAGTTGGCACCATCTCAGACTCTCCAAAGAGTCTTTTTGCACACCCTCACCGTAATAATAACAATACGCAAGGTTGATCTGGCCTGTGGCGTTGCCTTGCTCTGCCGACACTCTGAACCACTGGACGGCCTTCTCATAGTCCTGCTCCACGCCTTTGCCTGTAAAATAACACGCTCCGAGGTTGTTTTGCGCCGCCGCGTCGTTGTCTTTTACCGCCTCTTGAAACACATCAACCGACTCCCCGAAATCAGCCGTGGTCTGGTACTCTATTGCAGTGGCTTCTGTAAGCGGATAAAGGCCTACATATTGATTATAATAATACAATTCCTCATAGTCCTTCGCTATGCGAATCGTCAGTCCCAGCTTGTCTTTCACGTTGCCCTGACCGTATTTGTTTGTCAATTTGAGCTCATATCCCTTTTTGCCTTTCATGGTAATCGGGAAATAAAACTCCACGGAACTGAAATCGGGATGCGAAATCTTCAGATATGAGGCGTAATAGCTGATGTAAAGCCAAACTTCACCGACCTTGTTCTCAACCATGATATAGGTCTGTGCGTCGCCTTGAAAAAGCAGTCTGGCACGTTGTTCTTCGTTGATGTTTTCCGTCTTGATCTTTAAAACAGAGTAGGGCTTGTCGTTGTCATCATATTGATAATCAGGGTCGTCGTTGATGTTTACAAAACCAACGACTTCCCTGAACGAACCCGGTTTTACCTCGAGTTGAGACAATGCCGGAATCGTCAAAAGCACTGCTAAAACAAAGAAGCAAAGCTTTTTCATATTTAATCGTCAATGCCGACAAGCTGATATCTTTTGTTGAAAATCAATTCCAAACCGTTGTTCAGCTCAGCTTTCCAACGTCCGTCGTCGAGTTTCCATTCCTTAATAAATGCGTTAGGATACGAGCTTCTTACCTGGGTCAAAACCTCAGCAGGAATAAGTGCTTCCGGCACTGGCTCGTACTTGCAGTCGACCTTGATAAGCTCACCGCTGCCGTTAAATTTCAGCTCTTTGCCGTCGTTGAATTTTACTTCATATTCTGTCGAGAAAATCTCGCTGTCAAGGGCGACAAACAGAATGTTTTCTTTCACAAAGTTCTGAGTAATAATAGTTTGAGCGTTAGCTGGAAGTTGCTCGAAAGGTATCGGTCTTCCGTCGGCGCAGGCTGTCAAACCTATCATGACTGCCATGCAAATCATTAAAAATAGCTTTTTCATAGTTTGAATATTTTTAAAACATGCAAATTTAATAAAAAATATTTTAATTTTGCAAGCATGAAAAATATTTTTTTGACAATAATACTCGCAATGGCTTTGTTGGCTTGCACAAAAGCGCCAGAGCCTTTGTTTCCTGTGCCTTCCGACGACCAGCTGGCTTGGCAGGAACTTGAGACTTACGCCTTCATCCATTTCGGACTTAACACTTTCAATGACCTTGAATGGGGCTACGGCGACACTCCTGCATCCACTTTCAATCCTGAGACTCTGGATTGCGAGCAATGGGTCAAAACGTTGAAAAACTGTGGCATGAAAGGCGTCATCCTCACCGCGAAACATCACGACGGATTTTGTCTTTGGCCAACAAAATCAACTGATTACAACATTTCTAACTCTCCATATAAAAACGGTAAAGGCGATCTGGTCAAAGAACTTTCCGACGCTTGCCGCAAACATGGTCTGAAATTCGGAATCTACTGCTCGCCTTGGGACCGGCACAACGCCCGATATGGTTACCCAGAATATGTTGAAACATATCACACTCAGATTCAGGAACTTGCAAGCAATTACAGACCTTTGTTCGAGTTCTGGTTCGACGGTGCCAACGGTGGAAACGGATATTACGGAGGTGCCAACGAGACACGTAGCATCGATCCTGATAACTACTATGATTATCAACGTGCTAAGGACACTGTACTGGCTCATAATCCTCATGCTATGATTTTTGGCGGACCGTATCAGACAGTGCGCTGGATCGGCAATGAGAAAGGCTTTGCAGGTGCCACCAATTGGTGTAACGCTCCTAGGATAACAAGCCAAACGCCATTGAAAATCAATACCAACGGTGATGAAAATGGCTCTGAATGGCTCCCTGCCGAAGTGGATGTCTCAATACGTCCCGGTTGGTTCTATCATGCCAATGAAGACAATAAAGTAAAGTCAGTCAACGAGTTATGCGAGATATACTATAACAGCGTCGGACACAACGCAAATCTGTTGTTGAATTTCCCGGTAGCTCTCAATGGAAGGATTCATCCGACTGATTCAGCACTTGCAGTAAAACTTTATGATAAGATAAATAATGAATTGAGTCACAATTTGTTAACAGATGCCAAAGTTAACGCTGACAATGAGCGCGGTCGTCGTTTTTCAGTCTCTAAAGTCAACGACGGAAATCCTGAGACTTATTGGGCTACCGACGACGATTATCCTTACGGAACGATATCGTTTTCAATGAAAAAGCCTGTCACGATAAATCGTGTGATGATTCAGGAGTATGTAAAGCTTGGTCAGCGTGTGAAATCGTTTTATCTGGAAGGTGAAAAAGACGGTAAATGGTTCAGAATCAACACTTATGATGAGACTACAACAGTGGGTTACAAGCGCATCGTGCGTTTCGACCCGGTTGAAGTTGATAAACTGGTAATAAACTTTGAGGAGAGCCGTGGACCGTTGTGTATCAGCAACATAGCTGCTTATTGATGTCTAAAACCTGTGGCTCGACAGCCTTGGTGCCGTCGTTGTAAATAACATAGTCGGCTTTCGAAATCTTATGATTCTCGCTCAATTGCAACCGCATTCTGGAACGCACATTCTCTTCTGTGCAGTCGTCGCGCAGCATAACTCGTTGTAAACGAATGTCTTCAGGTGCCGAGACGAAGATTATCTTGTCGAAGAACTTATCATAATTTTTCTCAAAAAGTATAGCTGACTCGTATAGCACGTAAGGCGATTTCTGCTGCTCGCACCATTGGTCAAAGTGTTGATTTAGAGCAGGATAGAGCACTGATTCGATGAATCTCATCGCCTCCTCGTTTTTGAAAAGATGATAGGAGAGGAGCTTCCTGTTTAGAGTGCCGTCGTCAAAATATACTTCCTGACCGAAACGGTTGACAATCAATTCTTTAACAGATGGGATGAGGTACAGCTTCTTGGTCTCGTTATCGGAATAAAACACAGGGATGCCAAGGTTTTCAAAAATCTTGCAGACGTAGCTTTTGCCGCTGCCGATGTTGCCAGTTATGCCAACCTTTTTCATTGTTCTATGATGAGATATTCAACCTCTTTTGGATTGATGCTGATAATCTGTGTGGTGTTGGGGTAAAGCTCAAGTTTTACAGGCAAAGTCTCGTTGATGAAGATGTCTTCTGGATCAATCGAAGCCTTAAACGAGATATCGTTGATTATCGGATAGTCCTTGATTGCCACTATGTATCTGATTTTCACCTTGTTAGGGAAGAGATGAAGGTGTATGCCGTCAGGAATGGTTATCGGAACTTCAACCTCAGCCTCTGTGTATTTCTCAACGTTTACAACGATTTCCACCTCGTTGACGTCGCATTGGATGTTTTCGTTTAATGCAAGTTTCGCCTTGGTGTCGATGTTTTGGTTGACATTCTTTATGTATACGACTTCAGTCTGAAGATATTGAATGTCCTGAATATCTTTGGAAGCGCCGAAAATAGTGGCAGAATCAGGAATCGCTATGGGCTCGCCGTAATAGTTGTATTGCCTCTCAAAATCAAGGCTGGTTTGTGGTATTATCTTGACTTTTTTGGAGGCCAGCTTGCTCATCACGAAGTACTGAAGCTCGTCGGCCACCTGGACTTCATTGGTAGTAGTGCTTATGAATTCCGCAATTTTCTCCTCGATGAAACGTTTGCTGTAGCTGTAAGTTTCAAAGTTGGTCTTTTTGTAGTTGATGTCTTTTAACGATAACTCTATCACACGGTTTTTGGGAACTCGTCTGTAATAGTTCAACAGCTTGAAACCTGTCGTAGTCATTGTCGCTTCGACACGATAGTTGTCGTTTTGTATAATCTGACCGGCAGGGATGTCGGTAAATCTGATGGCAAAAGGCTCTGTCACGGTGTACTCTACCGTCAGCTTGATAATAAGCCATAAGAGGGCGGCGATGACTATACAAATAATCATCCCAGTAATACTCTTAAAATTCTGATTACCAGAGCCTTCTGCCATAATAATTAAAGTTTTACTTTAATGTTGATTTTTTACTTTGCAGCTGGTCTTGGAGTGGCCATGATCATGGTTTTCTCGACCTCTATTTTCACGTTATTGTCGATGGTGAGCAACACTGTTGTCTCTTTGACCTCGGCAATTTTACCGTGGATGCCGCCTGCAGTGACGACGTCGTCGCCCTTCTGCAGAGCTTCGCGGAACTTAGCTTCCTCTTTCTGTTTCTTGTTCTGTGGACGGATGAAGAAGAGCCAGAACACCACGAAAATCAAAAAAATCATGATGAGGCCTGAGTAACCACCGCCTTGCTGTTGGCCTTGTGGGGCCTGAAGTAAAAACATGCTTAATGTGTTCATATTCATTTATTTAAAGATTTAACATTCAAAATTAAAAATTGTCAACTGTCTGTACCTGCGCTTTGAATTTCAGTATGGTCTCAGAAGGGTTGGTGTTGGCCTTCACGATGATGCGTTTGTTCTGAAATCCTTTGTGGCCTTTGCTGTCGTAAGTGATGCTGATGCCGCCTTTTTCGCCTGGTTTTATTGGCTCTCTAGGAAACTTGGTGTCGGTGCAACCGCATGTCTTTTCCACAGCTGTGATGATCAACGGGGCATTGCCTGTGTTCTTGAAATGATAGGTGTACGACACCTGCTCACCTTGGATAATCTTGCCGAAATCGTGTTCCATCTCCGTAAACTCGATCTTGGGCTCCTTGGTGTTTGAGCTCTCCGTCGCCGATGCCGGATTATTCACCAAACCGGTGTTTATCTTGCCTTCATCGCTTCCGCAAGACACCAACAAAAACATAGCAATTACTGATATTATTACTTTTCTCATTTTTTACCTTAAACTTTAAACTCTAAACTTTAAAACTACTCTAAACTCTACACTCTAAACTCTCAACTAACGTCCCGAATTCCATATCATCACCGACCCTTTATATCTATAATTCCGAGTCTTTCCTTTGCATTCCAACACGTAGAAATATGTTCCGTCAGGCAACTTGCCGCCGTCCCAGTCGTTCTTGTAATCGTTTGATTCATAGACAATTCGACCCCATCTGTTGAAGATTGTGAGCTTGTTGCTCAAGAAGTACACACTCAAATCGTTGATAGGTCTGCCTTCGTTGCCGTAGCCTATCTCGAAATAATCGTTTATGCCGTCGCCGTTGGGTGTGAAGATGTTCGGAATCTTCAGCTGCACCGGTAGAATCCAGAGATGTGTGTCGGTGTATGTGGTGTCGCAGCCATATCCGTTGGTGACGTGCAGCTTGGTGACTGCATGGTCGTTCTCCGACTCGTAATATGTGATGGTCGGACTTGCTTCGGTGAATGTCTGCTCGTAACCTTCAAACTCCCAGTAAAAATTGGATATCTCGATGACAGTGTCGTGTCCTTCGTAAATGGTGTCGAGGTTGTTGAACCACCATTTCACATATGGATTGTCAAGGTAAACCGTGTCTCTTGGGTTCGACAGAATCTCGATTTTGGGGTTCATATATGCTTTCAGACGTACAGTGTCGGTCTGCGCGCATCCATATTCGTTGGTCACTGTGATCGTGTAATTGGTGTACGCGCTCAAGCCCATAGCAATTTGCGGATCGCTCATATACTGAATCGGCAGAATAGGCGAGTTCCAGTGGTAATCGAATGTCGTATAGCCGCCTCCCGACGCCGTAGCTTTCACTTTTGCGGTCTTGCCGTTGTCGGCGTTCTTGTTTGAGCACGTCAGCGCAAGTTGTTCAAAATCAATGTTAAACTTCGGTCGCATCGTGATGGTGATGCTGTTCGAGCATAGTACTGCACCAGACTCTGTGTTCAATATCATCACATCATAAACTGAGTTGTTTTCGGTGATTTTCACAAGCACATTAGGTCCGTCGCCGATGGTGTCGTGGTTATGCATCCACACGTAGGAATAATTCACGTTGAACTCCACACTCAGTAGCAGCTCGTCGTTGTAGCACACCGGCAGCGTTACGCCGTCTTCAAGCTGGATGTTGCAGTTTTGTGCCTTTAAATTATTGAAACACAATAACATAAAAGCCATCGCCGCAATGATTCTATATGTCGAAACAAACTTTCTCATTCTAATATGTTTAATTTGCAAAAATAATAAAAATCTTTTAATTAATGCTAAAATTTTGAAAATATTGTTCGTGCTTGTCATTTCGAGCGAAATGTAACGAAGTGAAATGTAGTCGAGAAATCCTCCACCAACGAAAGCTTAGGAGTGTGAGATTTCTCGACTTCACTTCGTTCCGCTCGAAATGACGAAGTGTGTGGTGTCAAAATGTCATTGTGTCTGCCAAAATTGCCGATTTCTATATTTTGGATTGCTTTTTGATGTGTTTCTGTAAAAACAATAAAAGTTGAAAAAATTGAAAGGAGATAAAAAACAATGAGTAACGAAATGAACAACAATCAAAACGGACAGGAAAAGGCACTTGACAGGTTTGCCCGAAACCTCAACGCTCTTGCGGCGCAAGGCAAGCTCGACCCGGTGATAGGTCGTGACGAGGAGATTCGTCGTGTGCTTCAGATCTTGTCGCGACGCACCAAGAACAACCCTATATTAATAGGTGAGCCTGGCGTGGGTAAGACGGCTATTGCTGAAGGTCTGGCGCAGCGTATCGTGAGCGGCGATGTGCCTGAGAACCTGAAGTCGAAGGCGGTCTATTCGCTTGATATGGGCGCGCTTATCGCTGGCGCAATGTACAAGGGCGAGTTTGAGGAACGTCTGAAATCAGTGATAAAAGAGGTCGTCGAGAGCGACGGCGAGGTGATACTTTTCATCGATGAGATCCACACCTTGGTGGGCGCTGGAGGCGGTCAGGGCGCTATGGACGCGGCCAACATCCTCAAGCCGGCATTGGCAAGAGGCGAGTTGCGTGCAATAGGTGCTACAACCTTGAACGAATATCAGAAGTATTTTGAGCAGGACAAGGCTCTGGAGCGTCGTTTCCAGATAGTGATGATCGACGAGCCTGACGAGCAGTCGGCAATATCGATCTTGCGTGGTCTGAAAGAGAAATACGAGACACATCACCAGGTGAGAATCCTTGACGAGGCTATCATCGCGGCAGTGGATTTGTCAATAAGATATATCTCTGACCGTTTCTTGCCTGATAAGGCCATCGACTTGATTGATGAGGCTGCTTCAAGGCTTAGATTGCAGATAAACTCGGTTCCTGAGGAGCTTGAAGACGTTGAACGTAAGATTCGCCAGCTCGAGATCGAGCGCGAGGCTATCAAACGTGAAAACGACACCAAGAAAGTCGAGGAGTTGACCAACAGTATCAATGAGTTAGACAAGGAACGCAAGGAGATTCGCAGACGTTGGGAGACCGAGCGCGGTTTCGTGGAGAAGATCCAGAAAGAGAAACAGAATATCGAGACTTACAAGCATCAGGCCGATGTGGCCGAACGTGAAGGCAACTACGGCAAGGTGGCTGAGCTGCGTTACGGCAAGATACGCGAGTCGGAGGCTGCGATAGCCAAAGCCAAAGAGCAACTCGTTAAGATTCAAGGCGATAACCCGTTGGTCGACGAGGAAGTCGATGCCAACGACGTGGCTGAGATCGTCTCACGTTGGACAGGCATCCCGGTGCATAAGATGCTTCAGAGCGAGCGCGAGAAGCTCTTGAATCTCGAGACCGAGCTCCACAAACGTGTCGTGGGACAAGACGACGCTATCGCCGCTGTCTCCGATGCTATCAGAAGGAGCAGGGCAGGTCTTCAGGATGCAAAACGACCGATAGGCTCGTTCATATTCCTGGGCACCACAGGTGTCGGCAAGACCGAGCTGGCAAAGGCATTGGCGGAGTTTCTGTTCGACAACGAGAACAACATGGTTCGTATCGATATGTCTGAATATCAGGAGCGTCACACTGTGTCGCGACTCATCGGAGCGCCTCCAGGATATGTGGGCTACGAAGAGAGTGGCCAGTTGACTGAGGCTGTGCGTCGTAAGCCATATTCAGTGGTGCTTCTCGACGAGATTGAAAAGGCTCATCCGGATGTGTTCAACATCCTGCTGCAAGTCTTGGACGATGGCCGTCTGACTGATAATAAGGGTCGTTTGGTCGACTTCAAGAATACCATCATCATCATGACGTCGAACGTGCCAGAAGGCGAGTTGAGAAACCACTTCCGTCCTGAGTTCCTGAACAGAATTGACGATATCATCGTGTTCAAGCAACTCACTGAGGAACAGATAGTTAACGTGGTGAAGATGCAGTTCGACAAGGTTAAGGAGATGTTGAGACAGAACCAGATCGACATCGACATGACCGACGCTGCCACCCGTTACATCGCAAAGATCAGCTACGACCCGCAGTACGGTGCACGACCTGTGAAACGTATGATGCAGCGTGAGATGCTGAATGAATTGTCACGTATGATCATCGCCGACAAGGTTAACAAAGACAAGCCAATTACGGTTGATTACGACGGGAATGGGCTGGTGTTTAAAAATTAGCCATTAGCCATTAGCCGTTAGGGACGGACTGCGTCCGTCTGAATTTAAAACATCCATGGTTTTTAATAAGCTGTGGATGTTTTTTTATGAAATCTCTTGACATTTTGGAAAAAATGTTGTATCTTTGCACCATGTTTTCTAACACTAAAAATTTAAATTTATGAAAGAAGATAAGATTGTAATTTATCAGACTGAAGACGGGCAAATACAGATTGACGTCCGTTTGGAAAATGAAACTGTATGGTTGACACAGGCTCAAATGGCTGAATTATTCCAGACAGATAGAACTTCTATAGTTCGTCACATCAACAACATTTATAAAGTTGAAGAATTGAATCGTGAGGCAACCTGTGCAAAAATTACACAAGTTCAAACTGAAGGTAAAAGAAGGGTTTCGCGTAATATTCCATACTTCAATTTGGATATGATAATCTCCGTTGGATACAGAGTGAATTCGAAAAGAGGTATCAAATTCCGTCAGTGGGCCAACCGCATATTGAGAGACTATCTCATAAAAGGTTATGTCGTAAATGAAAAAATTCGTCGCAATCAGATTGGCGAGTTGCGCCAACTGGTTGGAATGATTGGCCGTACCATTCAAAATCAAACACTTATTTCCAACGACGAGACAAATGCACTCTTTGAGGTTGTGACTGATTACACTTACGCCCTTGACACTCTGGATAATTATGATTATCAGCGATTGACGATTGAGAAAACGACGAAGGAGGAATCATACCATGCTACATATGAGAATGCGATGAAAGAGATTGATAATCTGCGAGTTAAATTTGGTGGTTCAGTTCTTTTTGGCAATGAGAAAGATGAATCCTTTAAAAGTTCGATAGGTCAGATTTATCAGACATTCGGTGGCGTTGAGTTGTATCCTAGCGTTGAGGAGAAAGCGGCAATGTTACTCTATTTAGTCACAAAAAATCATTCGTTCAGTGATGGTAACAAACGAATCGCAGCTACACTTTTCTTGTGGTTCCTCAACAACAATGGTATTCTTTATCGTGAAGATGGATCCAAACGTCTTGCCGACAACACTCTTGTAGCATTAACTCTAATGATTGCAGAGAGCAAACCAGAGGAAAAAGATGTGATGGTTAAGGTGGTGGTTAATTTGATAAATCAGAAGAACTGAGAATAAATCATTATTTTGTTGAAATTACAAACATGTGCTTCAAAATGACGCATGTTTGTTTTATTTTTGCAGTGTTAACAAAAAAATTATATGGCTGCAAATAATAAAAACCCAATGGTAATCAATGATAAAGTCCTTAAATCACTTTGTCAAGAATATCTTAATGAAATCGGATTAGGAATTTATGATGATCTTCCAGATATTAAAGTTCGCTATGTATTGGAAACAAATAAGTTTGGTTATACCTACTTTGGCAATTTCTTTTTCTTTGGTGATGATTTCTATGTTTGGGATGATGATGAACAATGGAAAGACGATCATAATCAGGATGTGGTTGAAGCGGTTTTTCAAGATAGATACGACCGTACCGGCTATGCTCATAGAGTTATATTTGCCGGTGTTGAAACTGAATTTGTTGACAGCAATGGTGAGCGCATTTTCATGGGTGACGTAATCAAATTGGAAGAATCTGTTGATTATGTGCAATATTATGCGGTTGGAGCGTGGGCGCACGAAGATGGTGTAGGCTCTTATTGCTTTATCCTTGACAATCATTATTTGCCTTTAGAAGATTGCGCCCGTCGGAATTATAAAATGACTCGTATGGGGACGGTTTTCTATCAGCTTGATGCCAGTGATTTTATGGAAGTAAATATGCGCACTATGCAGTTTAACGGCTGGCGTGACACCTATGAAGATCGCCAACGTAAACTCCTAATGGCAAAATTCACTCCAAACTTCGATAAGGAAGAATGGAAGTATTCGGCATTGGAGATTATCGGAGCGGAATATAATTGGAGAGAATAAAAATTATTATATTTGCAGCAGTAATAATAAAAGGATTATATAGTTATGGGAAACAATGAGTTTTTAAAAACACATAACAATCCATGGAAAGAAGTGGCGGCTTTATATAATGAATCTGCAACGGATTGTTTGTTTAGTATAAGCCAAGATTATATCTGCTCAGAAGATAAAGCAGAGATTGAAAAGTATAACAATAGTATTATAAAGGCAGCAGATAACAATCCACGAAAAGATGACATACTTGGGAATAAAATGGTGACCAATATACCTGCAGAACCATGGGGTGGCAATCCATTCAAAGCAAGGCTTATCATTTTAAGCCTAAATCCAGGCTATGTTCCAGAAGTTAATGAGAAGCTGGCAAAGCTTCTTCAATCGAACGATGAAATTCGCAAAGCCATTATAAAATATAAAAAGCAGACTCTGCTTTTTGATACCGACTCTTTTCTTCCTGAAGATGATAAAGTCCTGCCAGGTTGTCAAATCTCGTGCAATGATGCTATCAATATGTTGGGCGATTGGTATTGGCACAAAATGTTTCGTCAGTTACGTGAAGATGTAGGAATTGATGAAAATGAGTTTTACAAAAAAGTTGCGCTTATACAATATTTTGGCTATAGTTCTCAAACTGCACAGCGCACATTGCCATATATTCCATCACAAGACTTTACCAAAGAAATGATACATTATATTGCTTCTGAACGAAAAGAAGAGGTTCGTTTTCTCGTTATGCGTTCAAAAAAGGAGTGGAAAAAATTATTGGGTGATGATTTCTTTAAAAATTATGAAGACATTATAATTACAAACGATAATGTTCGCTGTCAGTATATAACTGTTGGTAATCTTGGTAAAGAGAATTACAGTAAAATAAAAGAGATTATATGCAAATAACCATATTTATAACATTCAAAGCCGCCATCATATTTGACAACTTCACTAACAAAAAGATAGATTATTATCATGTCAAAAAACCTCTTAAATAAATACGTTTGGCTCGTTGAGACTATTTACAAGGCGAAGTATATCTCGCTTGAGGAAATAAACAAGCTTTGGATTGAGGAGGATATGAGTGAGGGAATGGAGATTCCTCGTAAGACTTTTAACACTTGGAAAAATCAGGCGGAGGAGTTGTTCGGGATTATCATCAATTGCGAGCGCAAGGGAGGATACCATTATTATATTGAAAACGCTGATGACATCAAAAATGGAGAATTCCGAAATTGGTTGCTTGAATCGGTGTCAGTCGGCAATTTGCTACTTGAAAACAAAAGCCTGAACAATCGCATAATTCTCGAAAATGTGCCGTCGGGGAAGGAGCATCTGGCTCGAATTCTTGAAGCGATGAAAAAGAGTGAAGTGCTGGAAATTATTTATAAAAGCTATTGGGAAGAAGAGGAAAAGTCTTTAAAAGTCGCTCCGTATTGTGTGAAACTGTTCCGTCAACGGTGGTATATGGTAGCACGTCGTATTTTTGATGATAAAATCAGAATTTACTCGCTCGACAGAATTAAGCATTTGTCAATAAATTCTGATAGTTTCACTTATCCTGATGACTTTGGCCCAGAAGATTATTTTGATGGTTTCTTTGGTGTGATTCATGCGAAAAATGTTCCTGTGGAAACTGTTGTACTCAAAGTCGGTGCCGGTCAGGCTAATTATATGCGGGCATTACCACTACATTCTTCACAAAAAGAGGTCGAGAAAAATAAATTTGGCAGTATTTTTACATTAAAAATTCGTCCGACATTCGATTTTATGCAAGAAATTCTCTGGAATGGCGATACTGTTGAAGTTCTTGAACCTCAATGGCTCCGTATTGAGATGGCTGTAATTGTTAAACGCTTGTGGAATAAGTACAGAATCAAGAGAAGATGAAAGACTTCGCCGCCATCGATTTCGAGACAGCCAACTGCGAGCCGACCAGCGTTTGTAGCGTGGGAATCGTCGTGGTTCGTTACGGGGTGTTCACTGACAGCTTTTATTCACTGATTCAGCCGGAGCCGAATTACTATAATTATTGGAACACCCGAGTGCATGGTTTGACTCAGCGTGATACCGAGGATGCGCTGGTGTTTCCATACGTCTGGGAACAGATTGAGCCGCTCATTGAAGGTTTGCCGCTCGTGGCTCACAACAGTCCGTTTGATGAGGGCTGCCTGAAGGCTGTTTTCCGTTGTTATCAGATGGATTACCCTGATTATCAGTTCTTTTGCACTTGCCGAGCTTCGCGAAAACATTTCGGGAAACTGCTTCCAAACCATCAGCTTCACACTGTCGCGGAGGCCTGCGGTTATCATTTAGAAAATCATCACCATGCGCTTGCCGATGCAGAGGCCTGTGCCTGGATAGCGAGAGAAATTTTGTAAATAAAAAAGCACCGGAAAAATCCAGTGCCTTTTGTTGTTAACGACTATAGCCTAAAGTCTAACGACTAGAGACTAAAGACTAATTAAGCTTCAGCTGGTGTTTCCTCTGCTGCTGGGGCTTCCTCAGCGTTCTCGGCTGCTGCTGCGGCTGCTGCCTGTGCTGCGAGCTCTGCCTGTTTCTTGGCAATAGCTTCAGCGCGAGCGGCGTTGACCTTGCTCTCAGCTTCGATTCTGGCCTTCTGGTCAGCTTTCTTCTTGTCGGCTTTTGCCTTGATTTCGCTAGCTAACTTGGCCTCTTTTTCTTTCATCCATGTCTGGAATTTGACCTCAGCCTGCTCTGCTGTCATAGCGCCCTTCTGAACACCGATCATGAGGTGCTTCTTGAGCATGACACCCTTCTTTGAAAGGATTGAACGGACTGTGTCGGTTGGCTGAGCACCCTTGTTTAACCAATCAAGAGCTTTGTCAAAATTCAAATTGATCTCAGCTGGAACTGTAACAGGATTGTAAGTTCCGATTTTTTCAATAAATCTACCATCACGAGGTGCACGACCGTCTGCAATTACAATGTGATAGAAAGGCTGACCCTTTTTACCATGTCTCTGTAATCTGATTTTTGCTGGCATAAAATTACTTTTTTAATTGATTTATAATTAGTTAACTTAAACCTACCCGAGGTTTGCGGCTGCAAAAGTACAAAATTTTTCAACACCACCAACATTTTCCGAAAAATATTTTTCTAAACTTCTGATTCTCAAATCTTTGTAAAAATTTTAAAATTAATCATCAAAATCCGAAAAATTTGTTTATCTTTGAAACCTGATTTCATGGAAATTTACCCCTTGATTATCAAATGAATAATTGTAAATTCGCTTTGGCTAATGGCTAACGGCTAATAGCTAATGGCTAAAAAATAAGGATATGTTTCTGATTTTCGACACCGAGACCACTGGATTGCCACTCTTAAAAAACGCCCCGCTGACTAACTTTGAAAACTGGCCGCGAATGGTCCAAATAGCATGGCAGCTGCACGACGAACTCGGCAATTTCGTTGAGGCTCAGAACCATATAGTGCGCCCCGACGGCTTTGAGATTCCTATCAACGCCAAGATGGTGCATGGAATCTCTACGGAATACGCACTCGAACATGGCGAACCGCTTGCCGATGTGCTCAATATGTTCCTCGAGGCGGCAAATAAAGCTAAATACCTTGTCGGTCATAACATCAACTTCGACCTTAGCATTGTAGGATGCGAGTTCCTGCGCGACCGTGGCGAAAACCCGCTGCCGAATTGGAAAGTGGTGGATACTTGCACAGAAAAGACTGCCGAATACTGCAAATTCCCAGGCGGTAGTCACGGACGTTTTAAACTGCCTAAACTTATTGATTTTCATAAGCTTCTGTTTGGCGAAGACTTCAACTCGGCTCATAACGCCTGCGCCGACGTGGAGGCTACAGCACGCGTCTTCCTCGAATGTGTACGCCTCGGAGTGCTTGATAATGCTGATATCCCGGAAGGTGAGGAGTTCTTCAAAAAATTCCGTGAGGCGAATCCTGACGTGATGAAAGCCGCAGGAATCGAGATAAAGCCGAATTACGAGGTTGAAGAAGAGCCTAAAGCTGAAGAAAAACCTGCGGAAACACCTGCTGAAACTGACAAAATCAAGTTTATACACCTGCACGTCCACTCGCATTTCTCTATCCTCGACGGAATGTCGAAGATTCCGGATTTGGTTGACAAATGTCTGAAAAACGGAATGTATGCAATGGCTCTTACCGACCATGGTAACATGTTTGGAATCAAGGAGTTAGCTGATTATACCGATAAGGTAAACGGGAAAATTAAAGACAAGATAAAGGAGCATGAGGCTATATTAAAAAAGGAGGACGCGACCGAAGAGGAGAAAGACACTGCTAATCAAGAGATCGCAAAGCTTAAGACGCAGTTTTTCAAGCCGATTTTCGGTACCGAGGCATATTGCGCTCCTGTGAATATCGCCAAGCGTGACGGCCGTGTCGACCGTGGCTGGCACCTTATTTTATTAGCAAAGAACAAGACGGGCTACAAGAACCTCTGTAAGCTCGCATCAATAGCATATACTGACGGTTTCTACTACAACCCGCGTATCGACCACTCGCTGATCGAGAAATATCATGAGGGCATCATTGCATGCTCAGCCTGTCTCGGTGGCGAGGTGCCGCAAAAGATAATGAATGGCGACATCAAAGGGGCGGAGGAGACTATAATGTGGTTTAAATCACTCTTTGGCGAAGACTATTATCTTGAGCTTCAACGACATAAGACCGACAAACCAGGCGGCGACCAGGAGGTTTACGCACGTCAGGTGGAAGTCAATAAGGTGATTCTGGAACTGGCTAAGAAGACAAATACCAAAGTCATCTGCACCAACGACGCGCATTTCGTTGAAGAGGAACACGGCGAGGCACACGACAGACTTATCTGCCTCAGCACTGGCAAAGACCTCGACGATCCGACGCGAATGCATTATACCAAGCAGGAGTGGCTGAAGACGCCAGAGGAGATGTACAAGATCTTCTCCGACATACCGGAAGCGCTAGCAAACACTATGGAAATCGCCGATAAGGTGGAGACGTATTCCATCAACTCCGACCCGATAATGCCAGAGTTCGACATCCCAAAGGAGTTCGGAACGGTGGAGGAATACAAGAAGAAATTCACCGAGGAGGACCTCTTCAACGAGTTCACGCGCAATGAGAAAGGCGAGGTGGTGATGAGCCAAGAGGCGGCGGAGAAAAAGATAAAGAAGATGGGCGGCTATGAGAAGCTGTACCGCATCAAACTGGAGGCCGACTACCTTGCGAAACTGGCGTGGGAAGGCGCGAAGATGCGCTACGGCGAGAACCTCACCGACGAGCAGAAAGAACGTATCAATTTCGAACTGCACACCATGAAATCGATGGGATTCCCAGGATACTTCCTCATCGTGGCCGATTATATCCGTGGTGCTCGAGAAGAACTCGGCGTCAGCGTGGGTCCTGGTCGTGGCTCGGCGGCAGGTTCCGTGGTAGCTTACTGCTTGAAAATCACCGATGTAGACCCCCTGAAATACGACTTGCTGTTTGAGCGTTTCCTTAATCCGGACCGTATATCACTGCCTGATATCGATGTCGACTTCGATGACGATGGTCGTGGAAAAGTTTTGGACTGGATTACACAGAAATACGGCAAGGAAAAGGTTGCTCATATCATCACATACGGCACAATGGCTGCGAAATCGGCCATCCAGGATGTGAGTCGCGTTCAGAAGATTCCGTTGCCAGAGGTAGCAACGATCAAGAGTTACATCCCCGACCGCAGCTTCCCCGATAATATCAAGGATGAGAAGGGCAAGTCGCCGAAGGTGAACCTCAAAAACTGCTATAAATACGTTCCTCAGCTTAAAGAGATGCTAAACGGCGATGATGAGAATGTGTCGTCGATGCTTACGTACGCTAGCGAACTCGAGGATACGAACCGTCAGATCGGCATCCATGCCTGTGGCGTCATCATCGGCGCTGACGACCTGACGAAATTTGCGCCGGTCTGCACCATCAAAGATAAGGATACAGGCGAGGATGTGCTTGTCACTCAATACGATGGCCACGTCGTGGAGACTGTTGGTCTCATCAAGATGGACTTCTTGGGTTTGAAAACTCTTACGCAGATTAAGGACGCTCTTGCGAATATCAAAAAGACTCACGGTATAGACCTCGACATTGACCATATCCCGATTGACGACAAGGAGACCTTCGCTTTGTTCAGCTCGGGCAACACAATTGGAACGTTCCAGTTCGAGTCGCCGGGTATGCAGAAATACCTCAAGGAGCTGCAACCCACTGTGTTTGAAGACCTTATCGCTATGAACGCGCTCTATCGTCCGGGCCCGATGGATTACATCCCTACTTTTATCGCACGTAAACAAGGCCGCGAGCCTATCGAGTACGACTTCCCGGAGATGGAGAAATATCTCAAAGATACCTACGGCGTGACGGTGTACCAGGAGCAGGTGATGCTTCTGTCGCGACAGCTTGCCAACTTCACCCGTGGCGAGTCGGACACCTTGCGTAAAGCAATGGGAAAGAAGCAGATAGCAAAGATGATGGAGCTCAAGGACAAGTTTATGAAACAGGGTCAGGAGCTCGGTCACGACGCTAAGACACTCGAGAAGATTTGGAACGACTGGGAGAAGTTCGCTTCGTACGCTTTCAACAAATCTCACGCAACTTGTTATTCGTGGGTCGCTTATCAGACTGCATATCTGAAGGCACATTATCCTGCGGAATTCATGGCTGCGGTGCTTAATTCGAGCATCCGCGACGCAGAAGAGGTCGTCTTTATGCTTGACGAATGCAAGCGTATGAAAATCAATGTGTTGCCACCTAATGTCAATAAATCTGAATACAAATTTACCGTTGATGAGACTGGTAGTATTTACTATGGTTTTGGTGGAATTAAGGGCATTGGCGAGGTCGCTGACGTAATAAAAGAGGAACGTGAGGCTAACGGGCGTTACACCAGTTTCGCCGATTTCATGGCGAGGGTGGGAGCGAAGAACCTCAACCGTAAGGTTCTGGAACAGCTAGCAAGAGCTGGCGCTTTCAGCGATTTCACAGAGTTGCACCGCGCCGCATATTTCTACATCGCTCCAGGCGAAAAGATGAACTTCATCGAGAAGTCGATAAAGCAGGTGAATGCAAGCAACGAGCGCAAAAATAATGCTCAGATCGACCTCTTTGGAGAGCTTGAGGCGGCAGGCGGCGATGACCTGTTCAAACTCGACATCCCAGACTGTGAGCATTGGTCAAACATCAAGATGCTGGAGGAAGAGAAGGACGCCATCGGCTTCTTCCTGAGCTCACATCCACTTGACGCATACGCATATACAATTAAATATTTCGTCGACACGAAGCTCGAGAATCTGAAGGAAGTCATCGAGAATAAAAAGGGCATGACGATTCATATTGCTGGAATTGTGTCGTCGGCAACCGAGATGACGACAAAAGCTGGCAAGCAATTTGGCAAATATCTCATTGAGGATCAGACTGGTAGCTATGATTTCGCTTTGTTTGGAGAAACATTTTTGAAATTCAGACATCTTTTCTCAATCGGAACACCTTTATATATTACAGGAATCGTCCAAGAGCCTTATTATAACAGGGATTTGCCGGATGACAAGAAACGTCCGAACGAGCTGAAGGTTTTGGAAGTGAAGATGCTTGACGAGGTGTTTGAGAAATCGAAGCGAGAAGCTAAGTTTGTGCTGAATATCAATAAGCTGACAAGCGATAATGTAAAATCAATAATTGATATTCTCAAAGACAATCCGGGCAATCAGCCGTTTTCGATGTTGCTTGTCGACAAGGAGCACAACATGACATGCTCGACGCATCCTGAGAAAGGCAAGATCAACGCTGAGGCTGTTTTCAAAAAAATGAACGATTTCGCCGATTTGGTGACGTATGATTTGTTAAAATGATTATCTTTGCAAAAATTTATTAACGAAAAATATTTAAAACTATGGCAATGCAGATTAATGAACAGAACTTCGAGGCTGAGGTCTTGAAGTCGGAAGTCCCAGTAATGGTTGACTTTGGCGCAACATGGTGCGGTCCGTGCCGCATGATTGCTCCTTACATGGATCAGTTGGCTGACGAATATGCCGGCAAGGCAAAAGTCGTGAAGGCTGACGTTGACGAATGTGGCGCTCTCGCAGCACAGTTCGGCATCAGAAACGTGCCCACAGTGCTCTTCTTCAAGAACGGCGAAGTCGTTGAGAAACACGTAGGTGGCGCTCCAAAAGCAGTGTTTGAAGAGAAACTGAAGAAGTTCTTGTAATTATCGTTTTGTCATTTCGACTGCAACGTAACGAAGTGAAGTGGAATGGAGAAATCCTTTTTAGATAAAAACATTTGAAAAGGATTTCTCGACTCCACTCCGTTTCGCTCGAAATGACAACTAAATTATGGTATTAGACAAAGCTAACATAGCGCCGCTTGGAAGTCTTGAGTTTCATGCCCGGCAGATAGTCGAGGGCTTTATCACAGGACTTCACAAGAGTCCGTTTCATGGGTTTTCAGTCGAGTTTGCGGAACATCGTTTGTACAACACAGGCGAGCCAATCCGCAATATCGACTGGAAGCTTTATGGTCGGACCGATAAGCTTTTTGTCAAGCGTTTTGAGGAGGAGACCAACCTCCGCTGCCAGCTTGTGATTGACGCCAGCTCGAGCATGTATTTCCCTGTGCGTCAACGCCTTGACTACCAAAATCCAAACAAATTATGGTTCTCAGTTTATAGTGCAGCCGCCTTGATGGAGCTTATGCGCCGTCAACGTGACGCTGTGGGCTTGGATTTGTTTGACGACGATGTCACAATACACACCGAGGCAAAGCTTGCTCCAGTGCATATCAACATGATTTACAATGAGTTGGAGAAGCTGTTGCTGCCTTACGATAAGAACCAGAAGAAAGACACCAACGCCACTGCTTGTCTGCACAAAATCGCCGAGATGACGCACAAACGCTCACTTGTCATCATCTTCAGCGACATGATAGACAGCCTTGAGTCGCACGACGATTTGTTTGCGGCTTTGGAGCATCTGCGCTACAACAAACACGAGGTGGTTCTGTTTCATGTGCATGACGGCTTGCTCGAGCAGAAACTCGAGTTCGAGAATCGTCCATATCGTTTTGTGGACCTCGAATCGGGCGACGTGGTGAAGCTCAACCCGACAGAAGTCAAGGAAAAATATGAGCAAATCATGAAAGCTCGTAAAGACGAGCTCTTGCGCCATTGCTACCAATACCAAATCGATTATGTCGAGGCCGACATCAACAAGCTTTATGACCAGGTGCTGACAGCATATCTTATTAAACGTCAGAAACTTTACTAAGTTTCTACCGCGCTACAACTTCCAAATAAGTTGCAGTTTTCCATCAGTCTTCACGTTTCCTTTAATCATTTCCAGGCCGCTGCCAATCTCGGTGACATCGCTGTAAATTGTGCTGCCGATTTTTGCATTTATCGACAGCCCCCATCGGAGCTTGACCTTGCCTAACAGATAGATTCTCATGCCTTTATGATAAAAACTCCCAATCGAAAACGAGTTGAGCACATCGTTCTCGTAAGCATAGACTGCACCGACCGGACTGTCGAACAAAGCATACCGAAAAGCGAAGCTAAACGGCTGATTCTCAGGATTATACAAGATATCTTGATATATCAGATAGGAACGGTAACCCGTTTCATTACCAGAGTTGTTGATGCTGTATTCCACACGGTTTTTCAAGGTGATATTATAGCCAACAGGGTAGGTGATATGGAATCGCAGCGACATCTTTCGTTCATGTATTAACTCGCGCATGTAAGTGTTATCGCTGCTGCCGTTTTTCTCTTTGTCTTTGTATCGTAACTCGATGAAAAACGATGATTTGCTATTTATTTCATGATTTATTTGAAGGTTATATTCCTGTGTCCGACTTGGTGCGTATGCCGTTGTTTTGATCCAATCTGATTGCGGGAAATCTGCCGTGGCTATGAGTTTCCATTTCGGCGCGAAAGTGATTGATGTTGAGAGATATAGACCTTTCTCGTTGCGCGGATTGCTGCCCGACGAGAAGGCGTTGCTGTAGAAATTGTGATATTTCTTGTCGTAATATCTGTAAAACACGGTGATATCAATATATCCCGCTGGTTGTACTGTCGTCCCGAACACAATAGCAGGCGCAAGGTTGTCGCTCATGGCCGCCTCACCGTAAAATGCCCATTTTTTCAATACATAATAAAAGTCAACTCCTTGATTTACAAGCGTTTTCCCTTTAAAATAAAAGGTATTATATAGCCTCGGATCAGGTATCAAGGCACTGCTCAAGTCAGTTCGATGGATGGTGTATCCGACTTGAAACCTTGAGCCTCGATAGCTGATGTTTCCGCCAATGAGTTGCTGCGTAATCGCATGACGATCAATGAGTTCGCCGTATGTACGGTGCAGCCCCGTCTGTTGCAACGCCGTCACATGGTTCTCTTCATCGAGGGTGTCGGTGGCACTGAGGTTGGCATCGACTTTTTTGTGTGAGTAAAACATTGTGAGCGCCCAATGCTTGTAACTCAATGTCGTAGCGGTACCTCTCAGATAGCCTGTCTCGTTTGCTGATTTGGAGGCACGGATAGCTTTGCTTTTCCTCATGAGTGAGCCTCCACTTGCCGAGAACGCCGCGCCAGTGGATAACGTAACTCCTTGACCGAACGCGAGTTGATAGTCGCCGAGTGCCAGCGTCTTCACAAATTTCCAGTCATGGATAACGAAATGAAACGAAGCAAAATCTATGGTTTTGTATGCCTTGTTGCCAATCATTTTCTTGATCGAATCATTGATTTTAGGCGTAAAGAGATACTCTCCGGCGTCTTTTTCGAGCGCAAAACCAGCCTCGACCTTGTCACGAAACGAAAAATTGTATCTCAGATATAGTTTATCTGGGCTTCCAAGATATTTTTTATTTGGGTTTTCATACAAAATAGAATCACTAACATCTAGATAACCAGCCTTTTTGTTGAAACAACGCTCTGTCTGGAACTGCGCCTGGTGTTTGCCTTGTTTCCACACGTTCTTAAATCTCAATTTCTCGTTTTCCTTAGGTTTTTCAAAGCAAATCAGCGGTTGCATGATGTTGAATGTCATCTCGTCTATGCCTTCCACGAACTTCAGTTCCTCCAAGCTCACGATGTCGCCGAAATTTTTTCTATATAATAGTATATTTTCAACGATGAAGACATTAACTAAATGTAACTCAATGAGTTGTGATAACTCTTCGGGATTATTCACATTGATTTTATGCTCGCAGATATCCCAATAGGTTTCAATGAGTTGTGTATAATCCACCTCGTCGTCGGTCTCGTCGACCATGCGCTCAATCTGATCGATGATGAGGTCGTCGGTGATGGTGTTTTGCGCCCAAAGCGAAACTGGGAACATTAATATTAATATAGGTATCAGTCTTTTCATGGCTTCGGTTCTTTGATTGTGAAAATTAAACTGGCTTGTAATGTTGTTCCCGTGAGCTGGTTCATTGTGGCGGAAACGTCAATAATTACACGGTTTACGGTATATCCGACACCGAAACATGCAGTACCAGGATTGGTGTGCACTCCGGCTCTGACATAAAAACTTTTCGTGGTGTGATATTCCAGTCCGAAACGATAATCCATCTTGCGGTCGGAGTCGTATTCCACCTCGGTTGCCATGATGAAATCTTTCGTGATTGTGTAAGACAACCCGAACCTGAAAACTATCGGAACATGTTGATTATAAATAGTTTTCAGCTTGACATGAATCGGATTGAAGATGTAAACCCCAAGACATAAATAATCAGTGATGTCAGATTGGATGCCCAATTCAAATGTCGCCGTTCGTCGTGTGGTGTAATCGCCTGAGAACCTAAACGACAGATAATCAAGCTTTAAGCCCATCTTCAGATATGGTCCGAAGTCACGGGCGAAAGCAAGTCCGACATTGTTTTCGTTATAATTCTCGAATCCGAAGCGGCTATAGGAGACCCCGAGAGTGCCTATATTAATAGGTATGACAAATCCGGCGTTCGCATAGCTTAACTCTTTCATTAAGAATCGGTTCTCATATGAGATTCCGGCACTGAGACTTCGCCATTGTGCCAGTCCGGCGGGGTTGTTTTGTATGCTCCAGAAATCACAAAAAGATACTGAGCAGCTGCCCATAGAAGTGCTTCTGCCACCAACATTTCCTAACAAATCCCATGAATATGCAGGGATATTCAATAGGAATAATCCTATCCATAAAAGGCTTCTTTTCATTTTGAAAGTTTTTAGTCCCTAAATAATTTTTTGCAAAATTACAGCGTTTTTATCAAAAAGTCAAGAAAATTTTTTAACTTTGTGCAAAATTTTTTGATATGGATTATTTGTTGATGATTTCGGCTATTGTGGTGATTATTATCGGCTTTATCGGCGATATTATCCCTGGAATTCCTGGCACTCCGGTAAGTTATCTGGCGTTGCTGCTGTTGCATTGGACCGACCGCATCAGCTATTCGTCACAGTTTCTGGTGATGACAGGCGTGATTTGTGTGGTGATTACGGTTCTCGACTATATAGTGCCGGTCTGGGGCACAAAAAAATTCGGAGGCACCAAGGCGGGCACTCGAGGGAGCACTATCGGATTGGTTGTAGGCATCTTAGTGCTGCCGGCACTTGGCATCGTGCTCGGCCCGTTCGGTTTGTTAGGCATCCTCGGAGGTCCGTTCGTGGGCGCCTATATCGGTGAGAAAATGGGCGGCACACCCGACAATCTCGCATGGCGCTCGGCTTTCGGCTCGTTCATAGGCTTCTTGGCAGGCACCTTCATGAAGATAGCCTATACCTTAGTCATTGGTTTTTATGTGGTTAAGGATATTGTGAACGCATTTTTTTAGAAATTATAACACTCTCAAAAATAATAGCGATGAAGTATCTGAAATCAATAATTACGACTGTGTTTGTGATGGCAGGCTTGTCATCATTAGCATGCACTAACTTCTTGATTACCAAAGGCGCAAGCGTCGATGGCTCGAATTTTATAACATACGCTGCCGACTCGCACATCCGCTACGGCGAGCTGTATTTTACCCCGGCGGCAGACTGGTCGGAAGGCTCGATGCGCGCCATTTATGATCGAAGCACCAACGAAATAAGGGGATACGTTCCTCAGCCTGCACATACCTATCAGGTGGTGGGCTATATCAACGAACATCAGGTGGCTTTGGGTGAGACGACATTCGGTGGTCGCGAGGAACTCGTTGATCCTAAAGGACTTATCGACTACGGCAGCCTTATGTTTATGGCTCTCGAACGCTCGAAATCGGCACGCGAAGCTATCAAAGTGATCGCTGACTTGGTTGAACAATATGGCTATGGCAGCGACGGCGAGACATTCTCGATTTCCGACAAGGACGAGGTCTGGTATTTTGAAATCATCGGAAAAGGCGAGGAGAAAGGCGCTGTCTGGGTGGCGATCCGCATCCCTGACGGATATGTGTCGGGTCACGCCAATGCCGCGAGAATACAGACGTTTCCACTGAGAGACGGCAAGAAATCAATCACCGACAAAGACTGGAAAAAGCTTTATAATAAAGAAGTGGAGGTGATTTATAAAAATGACATAATCAAATTCGCACGTAAAAAAGGCTATTTTGACGGAAAAGACAAGGATTTTGACTTCAGCGCGGCTTACGCTCCTGTTGACTTCTCGGCTGCAAGAATATGCGATTTGCGTGTATGGGCTATGTTTAACGAGGTGGCTGAGGGTATGGATCAGTATTGGGACTATGTGACTGGCAAAGACCTCGAACATGGACGTATGCCATTGTATATCAAGCCCGACCGACTGATATCGCTCAGTGATGTGATGTCTTTTATGCGCAACCACTACCAAGGCACGGAACTCGACAAGACTCAGGATGTCGGTGCAGGCCCATTCGGCTCGCCTTACCGCTGTAACCCTTTGTATTGGGAGTACAACGGCGTGAAATATTTCAACGAACGCAGCACCGAGACGGTGCAGACCGGATTCTCATTCATCGCGCAGTCACGCAACTGGCTGCCCGACCAGGTGGGAGGCATCATCTGGTTCGGCGTAGATGACACTGGCTCAACGGTTTACACACCATTCTACTGCTCGATTTCGGAAGTGCCGATTGAATACCGTGTGGGCAACGGCGATATGCTCACTTACTCCGACAACGCCGCATTCTGGGTGTTCAACCGCCTCGCACATTTCAAATACCTGTTTTATAACAGGGTGATTGGCGACATCCAGAAAGTGCAGAATGAGCTCGAGACTGAATACCAAGAACGAGTGAAAGTCGTTGACAATCAAGCTGTTGAGATGCTGCAAAATAGCGGCGAAAAGGAGGCAATAGCATTCCTAACGGAATTCGACACCAAAGCTGCCGCTAACACCATCAAGAGATGGAAAGAATTGGATAACTATCTGTTAGTCAAATACTTAGATAGCAATGTGAAACAAGAGGAGAACGGCGAGTTCAAACGTAATGGCTACGGCTATCCTGCCAAGCCGAAACAGCCAGGTTATCCTGACTCTTGGAAGAAACAAGTGATTGAAGAAACTGGCGACAGATTTGAAAGATGAGACCTACGACACCATTAGCGGAACGTCTGCGTCCGACCTCGTTGGACGGCTATATCGGGCAGGAGCACCTTATAGGTCCGAATGCCGTGCTGCGTCGTGCCATCGAGAGCGGCCATATCCCCTCGATGATATTCTGGGGGCCTCCAGGAGTGGGCAAGACGACGCTCGCATACATCATCTCAAAACAGGTGAAACGTCAGTTTTTCGTGCTCAGCGCGGTGAGTAGCGGCGTGAAAGACGTGCGCGAGGTCTATGACCGAGCGCGCATGGCACCCGAACCGCCGATACTGTTCATTGATGAGATTCACAGGTTTTCAAAGGCTCAACAGGATTCGTTGCTCGGCGCAGTAGAAAAAGGCTTGGTGACATTGATAGGCGCCACGACAGAAAACCCGAGCTTCGAGGTGATATCGCCATTGCTCTCGAGATGCCAGGTCTATATCTTGAAAAACCTTGAAAAAGACGACCTTAAGAAGCTGATTGTCAACGCTGTAGAGGTTCTAAAAGAGGATTATAAAAAAGAAATAATCATTGAGGAAGACGAGGCACTGATGCAGATCAGCGGGGGAGATGCGCGAAAGCTTCTCAACGCCATCGATCTTGTGGTCGGGATGCTCGACGATGCGGAGCCTGAAGCGAAGAAACTCGTTGTAAATAACGAGGTTACAACAAAATATATCCAGAGCAACCTGCTGAAATACGACCGCCTCGGCGAGATGCATTATGATATAATCTCGGCATTTATCAAGTCAATACGTGGCAGCGACCCGAATGCGGCGGTTTATTACCTCGCACGCATGATCGAAGCTGGTGAAGACCCGTTATTTATCGCCCGAAGGATGCTGATTTTGGCATCTGAAGATATCGGAAATGCCAATCCTAACGCGCTCTTGCTCGCCAATGCTTGTTTCGACGCTGTGAATAAAATAGGCTGGCCTGAAAGCAGAATCATCCTTTCGCAGACTGCCACATATCTTGCATCATCGGCAAAAAGTAATGCTGCTGTTGTCGCCATTGACTCTGCTCAGGCACTGGTGAAAAAAACTGGCAATCTCAGCGTACCTCTGCATCTGCGTAACGCCCCGACAAAACTCATGAAAGACATTGGTTATTCTGATGGTTACAAATATGCACATAGCTATCCAGGCAACTTCGTAGATCAGGAGTTTTTGCCTGATGAGATATCTGGAACACGCCTGTATTCGCCTCAGGACAACCCACGTGAACAAGAACTGCGCCGCTCGCTGAAAGCTAAATGGAAGGACAAATATGGCTACTGATAAAGAGCAAATAGCATTGATGTTCAACGACATAGCTCCGACTTACGACAAGCTAAACCACATACTCTCGCTTAACGTCGACAAGTCGTGGCGCAGGAAGGCTGTCAAGCGTTTGAAAAAGTCATTGGCCACTGTGCAGGATCCTATGATTCTTGATGTGGCTTGCGGCACCGCTGATTCTACAATACAAATCGCTAAAATCATTAAAAATGCTGAGGTTTTAGGCCTCGACATCTCTGAAAAGATGCTTGAAATAGGAGAGGAGAAGGTTATAAAACTCGGACTCAACGACAGAATTAAATTATTTAATTCTTGTGCCGAGAATATTGATTTTCTGGATAATAAATTCGATGCGGTGTTTGTGGCTTTCGGGGTGCGTAATTTCTCCGACAGAATGAAAGGCTTGAGTGAGATTTTGCGGGTTTTGAAACCCCAATGCAGTCTGTTTGTGCTGGAACTCTCTGAGCCTCATAATGTTATCGTACGATGGTTTTATAATCTGTATTTTAAAAACATACTTCCATTCATAGGGAAAAAAGTATCAGGCAATGGCGCTGCTTATCGTTATCTGCAGCAGACTGTCGAGAAGTTTCCGATGCCGAAAGAGTTTGTGATGATGTTGCAAGATATTGGTTATCAAGATGTTAAACATAAGGCATTTTCGTTAGGACTATGTCGGCTTTATCAGGCAAAAAAGAATTGAAATGTCAAAAGTGAAGTTCAAATATTGGATTCAGGCGGCGCGACCAAAGACATTGTTGGTGTCGATGGCACCAGTGATAATGTCAGTGGCTATAGCTTCTATGTATGTGACAATCAATTGGTTGCCTGCCGTAATATGTCTTATTTTTGCTGTGATGGCACAAATCCTTTCAAACTTTGTCAACGACTACGCCGACGGTTTGAAAGGTGCTGACAATGAGCGACTTGGACCGCAACGTATGGTGGCTTCCGGCTTGATATCGCCTCAAAAAATGCGTCGAGGAATCATAGTCTGGGGCGTTTTGACATTCATTGTCGGCTGCACCTTATTATATTATGGCGGCTGGATCTTGCTGCCGTTCGGAATAGTCATTCTTTTGTGTGCACTAGCATATTCGGCTGGTCCGTTCCCGCTTTCACGTCATGCGTTGGGCGACGTGGCTGTGGTGCTGTTTTATGGCATCGCGCCAGTGGTTCTCACGTTTTTCATTCAGACAGAATTTGTCAACTGGCAAATAATCCTCGCAGGACTCGCAATCGGTATAGTGGCTAACAACTTATTGATAGTCAATAACTATCGTGATGCTGAACAGGATGCTGCAAATGGCAAAAAGACAACTGTCACAGTCTTCGGAAAGCAATTCATGAAATGGATCTATTTTTTGAATCCGATAATTGCAATAATATTGATTTATTTGGTTTTTAAAAATTATATAATATTATTATATCTCATTCCGTTTTTAATCTATTCAGTTTTAGTTAGTCGCAAATTCTCAAAGGCTAAAGGAATGGAATTTAATAAGTTGATAGGAATGTCATCGCTCGAAGCGATAATTTTTGCAATTACAATTGTAATTTATATAATATAAGATTTAAATATTTATAGTATAAAAATATATGTCAGAAAATTTGATTATCCAAGGAAATAACAAGCAGGAGCTTTACGAGAACCTGTTGCCGCAAATAAAATCGCTGGTTGAATGTGAAACCGACGAAATTGCCAATATGGCTAATGTATCGGCATGTCTGAAAGACACGTTCAACTTTTGGTGGGTGGGCTTTTACAGAGTGATTGACAATGAGTTGGTGCTCGGCCCGTTCCAAGGTCCGCTGGCATGCACCCGAATCCGCAAAGGCAAAGGTGTGTGCGGCACTGCATGGCAAGAGGCGAAAACACAGATAGTTCCAGACGTTGACGCGTTTCCAGGACACATCGCCTGCAGCAGTCTCACGAGGTCGGAGATTGTGGTGCCGATAATCAGAAACGGTGTAGTAGTGGCAGTTCTCGACATCGACAGCGAGAAACTGGCCAATTTCGATGAGGTCGACAAGGAAAATCTCGAGAAGCTGGTAGCCTTATTTGTCTAAAACATCGAGGAAATCTTCAGGGAGCCAGACGTTTTCCATGTTTATTGCATCCTTGAAAAGCGGCGCTATCTCATATGGCTCGAAGCCTGCGATGCCGCAGCCGATACGGGTTACGAGGAAGTTCAGCTCCTTGTGATTGTTGGCAAAATCGATAAATTCATCGACGAAAGGTTTGATTGTCTCCACACCGCCTTGCATGGTCGGGATGGCATACGATTGTCCTTGAAGGCCAACGCCTTGACCCATCACAGCACCGAAGTGCATACGTGCCATAAATGCCGCTCCGCCAGCGTGGATGCCTTGCAGATTGCTGCCGAAAACGAAAATCTCGTTCGGCTTGAGAACCGAAATCCTGTCGGGGGTGATACGTCTGTTTTCCATATATTTTTCTGGTATTTCCAAGCAAAATCTTGCTCTCGCGAAATGACGTGGAGCCATAACAGGTGCCGCTCCTGCTTTCTCGTATTCCGCCATCTCTTCGTGTACCTCGAACATCGCGCCTTTGTAAAGACCTTCGGAGTAGTTCTCGATGACAAACGGCGTCACCACCTCGTCCATCATCTTTTTATAGCGCTGGTTCACTGCCGACGGGGTGATATGAAGCATTTCCGCCACGTCTTTTTGCGAATACCCGGCATAAAAAACGAAGTGCGCAATCTCTTGCATCACGCGGTCTTTCTTGTAATAAGACGCCACGGCATCGGCCACCTGTAGCATCATTCCATCCTCATAATCGCTCGAGCGGATATAAGCCAAAACATCATCAGCCGACGAGTCACTCAATGGCGAAAACTCCTTGTTATAAGCCTTCAGCGCGTCGAGAATCACAAAACGGAAGCCGTTGGTCATCCAAGTTGAGAGCTTGACACCATTCGGGCGGTCGAGCAGAGGCTTGAACTGATGAATCATCAGGCTGATGTAATATTCGTGCGCCAACGAATAGAAATCGAGGCCTGTTTTGTAGCGAAGCTGGTATTTATGGTCAAAAATATCATATGCCTTACGGCAAAAACCGTAAAAATACTCTTTCGTGATATGCTCGTCGAAAGAACAAAAGCCGTTGATAATCAATTCGTCGCTAATCATATTTGCAAAATTATTAAAAAATTTTGAAAGCGCTTAACTTTTTTGAAAATAAATCTTCTTAATGAAAAAGGAGATGAAATAAATGTTTAACAATCAAAATTTTAGCAATATGAAAACATCGGAAAACCAAGGAAAGAAAGTTTACAACCTCATCATCGTCGACGAGTCGGGTTCGATGAGCATCATCAGAAACGAGGCTTTGGCCGGCCTCAACGAGACTATCGAGACATGCCAGAAGATGCAGGAGATGCATCCTGAGATGGAGCAACGAATCACGCTGATCTCGTTTGACAGCGGTCATTTTAAAGTTCACATGGACAACGAGCCGGCGATGAAAGCCCGCAAGCTGACCGTTGAAGACTATCGTCCGAATGCCGCGACACCGCTATATGATGCGATTGGCAAAGGCATTGCTAAGCTTAACGCACAGACTGAAGCTGGTGAGAACGTGCTTGTGACCATCATCACTGATGGTGAGGAAAACTGCAGCCAGGAATACAATCTTAAGATGGTTAAGACATTGATAGAGAAGCAGAAAGCAATGGGATGGACATTTACCTTGATAGGCACCGACAACCTCGATGTGGAGGGCATGGCCGGCGCATTATCTATCGACAACCACCTTGAATTCACCGAGGATGCGGAATCAACAAAAGTGATGTTTGCCAAGGAACGCAAGGCGAGAACTCGCTTCATGGCATGTGTCGCTAAGGGAGAGATGATGGAAGAGGGGAGCTATTTTAAGAATTAAGAGTTTGAAGTTAGAAGTTAATCAGTTGTTCAGTTGGTCTGGGCAACTGATTATTTTTTTGTAATAATTTTGAAATTGAAAAGTTAGTTTAACTTTTTTCTTGCATAATTAAAAATAATCCTATATCTTTGCAGTCGCATTGTAATACAAAGTATCATGTAGAAAGCAACACAGACATATAAAAAATAGCGTTTGTAGCTATTCCTTGACGCTCAAATTTCCACAAGTCTTTACGACAAAACCAATCAAGGAGGAGTTCACAAACGCCGTATTCGTTTACGGCGTGGAACGACTTGTTAGATTGGTGGGCGTGGAAACCCGAGCGTCAGGCAAGTCGGTCTCCACGCCTTTTTTATGTGGTTTTTCAAATAATAAATTTATCAATGGTTAACTAATTACAATATGAAAAAACTCTTTATCCTTACAATCATGGCTTTGACAGGCATGGTATGCTTAGCCCAAAGCAACAACAACGAAGACGAGGTGGTGAAGATTGACTGGTACAACCAGCACGCCACCAAAGAGGGCGAACTTATTGTGAAGTTTGCTGACAACACAACATTACAACTGCAGAACGACAACCGCGGCATGCTTCAAACTACTGGTATGCAAAAGGTTGACGCATTGCTGCAACAATATCCTGTGGCAAGAGCCGAGCGTCTCTGTCCGAACGATAACCCTAACCGTGAACTTAAAGTATCAAAATCATACAATGGTCCAGATGTGGTGGAGCGTGACCTCAGCCGCCTCTGCCGTTTCGTGATGGAAGACCAGATGCAGACATACCAGATGATTGAAGCATTGAATGAGCTCGACGAAGTCGAGTTCGCTGAACCAAACTACATGGCGTTTGCTCTAGGCGGCACTAATGCCCTTAACGCCCTTAATGGCCTTAACGCCCCTAAGGCCGCCGCTCCAGCACCAGCTGACGGCGACCCTAAACCAGGCTCCTACCACAATACTTGGGCCTACACTCATTCGCCATTGTATTCACTCCAATGGGGCATAAGCGCTGTTCACCTCCCGGAACTCTGGGCTGCCGACCAAAACAACAACAATGAGCGTGCTATTATAGCTATCCTCGATACTGGCGTTGACATCGAACACCCTGATCTCGCAGCCAATATATGGACCAACCCTGGCGAGACAAACAACGGATACGATGACGACAACAATGGCTTTGCCGACGATATCCACGGATGGGATTTTGTTAATCATACAGGCGATATGCACGACTGGAACAGCCACGGCACACACTGCGCAGGTATAGCAGCCGCTGTTGGTGATAACGGTGTCGGAATTACAGGCGCCAATCCGAAAGCATACATTATGCCGATTGCTGTTTTACAAAGCAACGGAACTGGCGATATAGCCACCATTATCCAAGGTATTAACTATGCTAAGAATAATGGTGCCAATGTGTTGAATATGAGCTTCGGTAGCTACAGTTACTCAATAGCTTTAGAACAAGCACTCGGACAAGCATACCAGAATGCAGTATTGGTGGCTGCTGCTGGTAATGATGGGATAAGCATGAGACTTCCTGGTTGTACGGAACCTAATGCTGATATGTTTCCAGCAGCATTAACATTCGTTTTTGGTGTAGAAGCAACACAACAGGTTTATGGGCAATGTGGCTATACAACTTGTTGGACCAATTTCGACTGCGATGGTCCTTCATATTCTCAGTATGACGAGGAACAACTTTACAATTACGAACTGCAAGCACCTGGCGCAATAATTTACAGCACTGTGCCTAATGGTTATTACAAAGCATATAGTGGAACTTCAATGGCTTGTCCTTTGGTGGCTGGCGGTATTTCAGCTTTGCTTCATGCCAAGCCATACGCTTCGCAAGAAATGTTATGGGGTGATTTGATTAACACAGCAGGCAATCATGTTAACTTCAAGGCTTGCTACGATGCTGGCGATGCTCCTGCACAATTGAATTTCGTTTGCATGGAATTAAACGATACAATTGCGGGCGATGGCGACTATCGTCCTGATGCAGGTGAGACAATTTACATGTATCCTACACTCCGCAGCACATGGGGAGCCACCGACAACATTATGATGTGGCTAACTGTTGATGAATATGAAGATCCTAATATTGTTACATTCTTAGATGAAAACCATGTAGCTTTCGGACAAAGCATTTCTGCTTATGCAAAGAGCAAATCAGCTAATCCATTAAGATTTACTATAAATCCTGAATGTGCCGATGGAAGATATATAAATATGGTTCTTCACTTAACAGCTAATCCAACACAATACCAACTAAATGTGCATTTTACAATACAAGTGGAAAATGGAGTTGAGCTTTCTGGTATGATTACTGATACGGTTACTCTCTATCCTGATAAGCATTATATTGTGACAAGTAATTTGGCATTGACTGAGACGGGCTATTTGATAATAAAACCAGGAACTACATTGAAATTAAAGGACAATGTTAGTATATCAAATTCCGGACGAATATATGCAGTTGGAACCCCAGATAGTTTAATTAATTTTACCAAAACTGATTTAGGGAGTCAATGGGGACGTATGAGGTTAAATTATCAAGATACTATCGGTTATGCAATAATTCAATACATGAATGGTGAGATATCCTCTGGTTATAAACAAAATGGTTATATAGATGTTAACGGTGTTAGTTTGTATAATTATCAATTGGCTCTTATTCATAATTCAATTATTAGAGATAATACTATGTATTGTCATTATGGCAATATTCCTGTTATCTCAAATTCCAATTTGAACTATAATATAGGAGCGCCTGAACCGTTTTTTTATGGTTCTTTAGGTGGGTATTATTATTTTAACACACAATTTGTTGATGCTCCTAACTATTATCAAAACAATAATGTTACTAAAAATGTTTTTAAAAGACCTAATACTGAAGAGTTGAAAAATATTAGTTTTGAAAGAGATGATTCTTATTGGCTTAATAGGGTTTTTATGCCTTTAATACATTCAAATTGGTTTAGTAATAATAATATAGAGCTGTCTATATATACTGACTCTCCGGGAGAATTAACTATTTATTCAGGTTTTTATTTGGGTAGTGCTCGTGAAGATATTGTTCGTAGACATATTTATGATTTTGATACTCCAAACTCAACTACTTTTGGTCGCTTCAATTTAGATAATATGGCAACTCAACCAGTATCTGAAGCCCACGGCATTGTTTGGAAAGTTGTCGTCAACGGCTATGATGCTCAGGATGAGTTCGAACAGTTGCCTCCATTAGGTTGTGGTACTCATGAATTTAAAGTGTATTTCAATCGTCCGATGGATAAATCGGTTACACCATTTATTTCAATTGGAGTTCGTCCTCCATATACACAGCACGCTATTTCTGAAAATGGTTCATGGAATGAAGAAGGTACAATTTACACGGCATATCTTACCATTAATGGTTCCACCGCAACAGACGGATTAAATAGGATTTATGTTGCAAACGCACAAGACGACGAACATTTTGAAATTCCTATTGAGGATTTCCGTTTCAATGTGCAGGTGGCTTCAGCAGGCTCGTTGAGTAATGAGTTTATGGCCACTCCAGGTCTCGGCAAAGTGGATTTGGAATGGAATAACAACGAGGGAGATTTTGAGGATTATCTTGGTTATAATATGTACAGATATCGTTATGACAGTGTACTTATTGCAGGTCATTATGATAACAACTGGAATTGGATAGAACCATATAAAGAATGGATGGCCACAGATTCAATCCAGCTTAATACTTCGTTGGTACAAGATACTTTATTTACAGATTACGATGTAATTCCAGGCCAGCGTTACTACTATTATTATAAGGTGATGCGTACAAACCTTACTGAGAGCGACGCTTCATTAACAGTAACAACAGTGCCGCTCACTGCAACAAAAGGCGATGCCAACGGCAGTATGGCGGTAGATGTGGCCGACGTGGTAACTATAGTTTCATACCTCACTAACGGCAATCCGCAACCATTCATCTTCGATGCAGCCGATGTCAACTCAGACGGCAATATCGACATTTTGGACATTGTGGCGGTAATCAACATCATCACCAGCAGGGGAGAGATTCCAGGAAAAGACCCTGTGGCAACAGCATATTACAGCTTAGACAACGGTGTTTTGTTTGTCGATACTCCAGTGGAGCTTGGCGGCGTACAGTTTGTGTTTGAAAATATTGATAGTCAGTCAATTGAAACATTGCAGTCGTTAAATGGCTTTGAAAATGTGAAAGTTGATGTAAGCAACGGCTCAATGTTCTTGGCCTACAGTATGAGCGGCAATAAACTTCCAGCAGGCAAACATGCATTGCTACGCATAGGTGATGGCACAATAGCATCAGTAGCATTGTCGGATGTAACAGGCCACAACGTGTTGGCAATAGAATCGGGCGCAGGTGTTGAGGAAAACGAGACATTGTTTATGTCACAGCCATATCCGAATCCCTTCAACGGCACGCTTACAATACCGTATATCATTGGTAATGAAAGTGTTGCAAACGTATCGTTTACCATCTTTAACATCGTAGGCCAGACAGTCGACCACATCAATCTCGGCACACAGAGCCGTGGCGAATATACCTACGAGTGGACTCCAAACAACGGCATGGCAGCAGGTATTTATACCGTGCTCATGGAGGTTAACGGTCGTAATGTTCAACATTCTAAAGTGGTTTACGTAAAATGAGAAACATATTATTAACAATAATAATGCTGCTTGCCACGTTGTCGGTCAAGGCCGATAACGTGGTTGCGGTGTCATCGGCGAGCGGTCACCCAGGCGACGAGCTCACGTTGCAGCTCTCGCTAAGCAACACCGATGCGGTGGTGGCATTACAAACGGAGATTCCGCTTGGCGACAACCTCACTTACGTCGCCAATTCGGTGGAGCTCAACGCCGACCGCATCACCGACCACAGCGTCACAGCAGCAGTGGTGGGCGGAAACCTCCGTATTTTCGCCTACTCATTGAGCCTTACGCCATTTGTTGGCAATGAAGGCACCCTTCTGAGTTTCACTTTGAAACTGAAAAACGAACCCGGTGACAATACTATAGACGCTACAGCCTCTAAACTCTCTAATGCTTCTGGCGAAGCCTTAAGTTTCACAGCAAACAATGGTGTTGTCACAATTTTATCGCCAAAGATTCAAATCAATACTGGCACCATCAACTACGGTCATGTGCCTATTTGGAGTGAATACAACGGAACAGCGCAAGTAACGAATGTCGGCAATGAGCCGCTTACGTTAACTGAAATGAGTTTCAGTGATGCGGTTTTCAGCTGTCCATCATTTGCCGAAACCACGATACAAGCTGGTCAAAGCGCGAGTTTTACAATAAAATTCGCCCCGATAGTGAAAGGTGCTGTTAATGCGACAGCGACTATCGTTTCAAACTCAATTTCCGGCAATGGCGTAATTAGCCTTGTGGCTGACCCGTTTGCGGTCAATGAGGTACATATTGAGAACACCAGCGGCTATTGCGACAGCATTGTCAATGTGCCTTTGAGAGTCAATAATATGGAGCAACTCATTGGTTTCCAATTGGATATGAAGATGCCGACGGCTCTGGAGTATGTCGGCTTTGAATTGAGTTCAAGAAAAACCGACCATGTTTGCACAGGCGTTGTGTATAACGATACATTGCGTGTGATGGCATATTCGCCTACAGGCTCAGCATTTACTGGCGATGACGGTATTGTGGCATATATCAAGGTGCGTCTGCATGGTCTTTACGGTTATTATTATCTCAACCCATTCAAGTCGGTGCTTGCCGATGCGGTGGGCGAGAACGTGCTTTCTGAGAAATATCAAGGCTATGTCAACATCAGAAGCCCGAGAATTAGCGGAAATTCATCGCTCGACATGGGTAATTCTTCGGTAACAGAGACGGTGACAAAAGAATATGTCGTTACCAATAATGGCAATGCCCAGATGCGTATCGACAATGTGGTGTTCGACCAGCAGGACTGGGCTGTGGCTGAGACATTCCCGCTAACGGTGGAGCAGTACTCCAACACCACTTTGCATGTGAGCTACAGCCGTGAGCTGAAGGGCGATTTCACCGCTACGATGAAGATTTACAGCAACGACCCGCAGGACGGCTTGAAAAACGTGGCATTGAGCGGTCATCGATACGAGCCTAACAGTCTCTCAATTGAAGCCGACCCGTTCATTTTGGACGAGGGCGACATCGCTGTGGCAATCTCCATGGACAACTATACCGACATCGTGGCTCTGCAAGCCGATTTCGTGTATCCATATCAAGATTATTCGGTTGCCCAATCCGATTTTGAGTTGGCTGAACGTATTGAAAACCATACGCTTTACGCAGTGGCCACCAACGATTCCACTTATCGTGTTATGGTCTTCTCGATGCAAAACGCCGAAGTTGAAGGCAATGATGGCGTAGTTTTGAACGTCACCATGCATCCAATCGGCGAGCCAGAGGACAAAAATTACCTTGTCTCGGCTAAAAACATAGTGTTGAGTGGCCATTCAGGAGCCAATGAGCTATCGGGAAAGGATGTTTCAACAAGTTACAGACTTACTACAACACATTCTGAATCAATGGTTGCAGGCTGGAACTGGTATTCGACATACATTGAGCAGGACGATATCGACGGACTCACCATGCTTGAAAATTCACTGGGAAATGATGGTTTATACATCAAATCACAAACCTCATCAGTGCAAAACTACTACCCATCAATACAATATAACTATTGGTATGGTTCTCTGTCAGTGCTACAGAATGAGAGTAGCTATATGATAAAAGTGTCGGATAATTGCGAAGCTGAGATTTCAGGTAAACCTAGTAAATCTCAAGATCATCCAATAACTTTAAATCATAATTGGAACTGGATAGGATATCCTGTGGGTACTTCACAGACGGTAGGGGCTGCCATGTCGGGCTTTACACCTTCGGCCAACGATGTCATAAAGAGACAGAACGCGTCGTCGACATATTATGTTGGTTACGGCTGGTTCCCGGAATTCACTATGACGCCGGGTGTGGGATATTATTACAAGTCGACGGCCAATGAAGCTAAGACACTTACGTTTTCCAATAGTGGCAGTAATGCTAAATTAGATGACGAGTTGACATATTGGACCAGTAATTGTCATGCTTATGCAAATAATCTTACTATTATTGCGTCTGTGACTTGTGGATTCGTGGATGTTTCGTCTGATGGCTATGAACTAGGTGCGTTTGTGAATGGTGAATGTCGAGGTAGTGTTAGACTTGAATACTTCAAACCATTGAACAAATATTATGCTGTTCTTACAGTAAGTGGAGAAGAAAGTGACAATATTACTTTTGGTATTGTAAACAGGAACACGGAAACTGAGAACTTCAATTGCTGGCAGAGCGTCACATTCACTGCAGATGCAGTGATTGGAACACTTGATAATCCAATGCAAATAGATTTCTTGACCACCAACGGTATCATATCAGATATGTCTGTGTACCCCAATCCTATTGGTCGCAATCAAGAGTTTTCGGTTACTATACCGGATTGGGAAAAAGCATCTAATATGCTGATAACAAATGCTTTGGGCGAAGTTGTATGTGAAAAATCGGTTGCTGGGACAGTGTACAAAGGATTGAATACGTCAGGAGTGTATCTCGTGAGAGTTATATGCGAATCAGGCAATGTTTATTTTAACAAATTGATAGTAAAATAATTAATAATATGAGAAAAGCTTATGTAATTCTGATGGCATTGTTGCTGTCGATTAGCGTCACAACTTTGGCAAATCCAGTTGATGTTAACATTGCCCAAAGTGTCGGTGCCAAATTTTTGACTGCCAATACTAAAGTGCAACTCAGAGGCAACGACCTACAACTTGCAAAGACATATAGTATTAACAGAGGCGATGCTGCGTTTTACATTTTCAACGCGCCAAATGGTTTCGTGATTGTTTCGGCTGATGACTGTGCATATCCTATCTTGGGATACTCAGACAACGGTCGCCAGTTTGATATCAACAACATCCCGATTCAGCTTCAGGATGTCTTGCAAGAATATCAGGATCAAATCCAATATGCTGTTGAGAACAACCTTGTTGCCGACGAAAAGACCGCTGAGCAATGGCGCATGGTGAAAGCTACCGGCAAACTCAGTAACAACAGAGACAACACCCAAGTCGGTCCACTTTTGACAACCACTTGGGACCAGGGACAGTATTACAATGCGATGTGCCCGGAAGATGAAAACGGCCCTGATGGACATTGTGTAACTGGCTGTGTGGCTACGGCAATGGCGCAGATTATAAAGTATTGGGGGTATCCGGAACAGGGTAGAGGTAGTCATAGCTACAATGTTTCCGGGGCAGATCCGGGAAGTTTTAATGGTAATGTTAATACAACGGGATACGGAACTTTATATGTTGATTTCGAAAATGCTACATACGACTATAATAACATGCCTAATGTATTAAACGATGAAAGCACCCAAGAAGAGATTGATGCTGTCGCTCAACTGATGTACCATTGTGGAGTCGCGGTAAATATGATGTATAGTGCAGGTGAAAGCGGAGCTCAAGAAGAGGATGTGCGTTGCGCTTTAATTAGTTATTTTGGCTATATTCAATCATTGGGCTATGCTCAAAGGCAAATGTACTCTGATGGTGAATGGGCGGATACTTTAAGAGCAAATATTAATAGGGGGGAACCCGTGCTATATTGTGGAAGAAGTATATTTGCTGCTCATGCCTTTGTTTTGGACGGCTACAATCAAGATGATTTTTATCATTTCAATTTTGGTTGGGGTGGTGATGGAGATGGTTGGTTTCAGACATCTGCAATATATCCATCGTTTAGTTTCAATGAATGGCAATCTGCAATTATGGGTATTCGTCCAAATGGCGATTCACATAATATTATTTGCCAAAAACAAATGGGTTTTCAAAATATTGACAACTTTATGGTATCAGAGCCTGTTCATCTGTATACGATGAGGGCAGGCAGTGAGTATAAAGCTGTTAATGAGATGCGGGGGGTTGGAATTGATCTAAATCTTGTACCCGAGAATAGTTCGGGACAATTGGTACTCGATGTACTTGATTTTGGCATGGAACAATCGGTTGTTATTTATGATGGTGTTAACAAGGATTCGCTTGTGCGTGTTATTGAAACTCGACACCTTGATGATTATACTACGGTGACATATCATACGTGGTTATATGATGGCCTGCCATCTGACACAGTTTTCCAAAATATGGCTGGTACGGATTTTTCACCAATAGTATCTACACGTCACGGTTTTACAGTAGTGGTATATAGTTACGGTGGTATGCCTGAAAGCTTCCATTTACAGGTGAGAAATTCTACAGATATTAATCCGAACACTCCATGTATAGATAATATATATTGGACAGATATAGTGACATCAGAACCTGATGGCTATTTATTAGATGGTGATACCATTAGGATATCTTCTGCAGAGGGATTGGCGTGGTTGTCTCATTGTATAGACTATATTCAGTATTCTCAATTAGTAATTTCTATAGAAAATGATATAGATTTAGGCGGATACCTTTGGATGCCCATAAGTTTATGGGGTGGAAATGTAAACGGTAATGGTCATGTGATTCAAAACATGGTAGTCAGTGCTTCAAGCAATGGAGGTTTGTTTTCATTATTAGGTTATTCAGACATTTCAGATTTAGGAATGATAAACGCTAAGGTTAATTCGGTAAATGCTGCAGGCACCATTGCGGGATATGTAAGTAATTGCAAAATAGAGAATTGCTATTCAATACAACATATAGTTAATTCAGGAAATAGTCAGGGCGGCGGTTTGATAGGTAGTGCAAACTATGGGACTCAAATAAACAATTGTTATGCTTATGGCAATGTTTGTGCGCAGTTTGGATGTGGTGGCCTGGTCGGCTATTTAAGCAATTCTGAGGTAAATAACTGCGTGACTCAATTAGGTGAGATTTTTAACTGGTTTTCGCTATATGGATGGACAGGTCTTATTACAGAGGAGGTACATGGTGGTACTTTCTCAAACTGCTTTTCTGATATCAGTATTGCTAAACGTAGTTGGACCTCTCAAGGCCCAGAATACGATTATATGGCCAAACGAGCTTATTTTCTAGGAAATGTTTATAATGTTGATGCCATCGAGAATCTTGCTGCATTTAACATCTTTAATGACCCGACAGGAACACTTATTGCTGATACAGCGGTAAACTATACATTTGATGATCATATGGATGTGATCACAGCCTTAAATAATAAGGTGGCAGAGTACAATTCACCAAATCTAAGGACTTGGGTTAGAGATGAAGTGACCCATATGCCGGTGTTTAGTGACTTTTATGAAGTTACTTGTCCAAATGTTAGCAATATTACAGCCGAGAACATCCCATACAATGGTAGTTTTGCGGTTGCTTTGTCATGGCAGGAAAATGGCGATGCTGAAGAATGGCAAGTTAAATACAATATTAAAAACGCACCGGAAGAAGATGCTGTTATTATTACTACAAACACAACGCAAAACACACTTGAAGGACTATCGTTGGGCAATGAATATAGCTTCTATGTGAGACCTATTTGTGGTGAAGAAACCATCGGCTGGGGACGACCATTAAATTTTGTGGTTGACAAGATGCTATGGATAGATGCGGTAACCTATTGTCCGGCAGGATATAGCGAAGACAGCAATGGCAACGTGACAATATCCTCGCCTGAAGGCTTGGCTTGGCTCGCCAAAATGGGTTTTGATTACCGACAAGATACAGTTTTCATAATTAGCGACCTTGATATGGGCGCCTACAAATGGACTCCGATATGCCGTTATAATTTCCAAGCCACAATCGAAGGCAATAATCATACAATATCAAATCTCTATTGTAAAGAAGATATAAGGGACGACAATTCTAGATACATTGGGCTTATCGGTCAGGCAAGAAACGCATCACTTAAAAATATTATTATCGAAAACGGCTCATTTGAGGGCAATGCTTATGTGGGTAGCTTGTTTGGCGTGGCTTTTGAATCAACTGTTGTTAATTGTCATGCGGTAAATGTTGTGGCCAAAGGAACATGGACTGTAGGAGGATTAGGTGGAATTGTCAGTTCCGATGGTGGTGCTTGTATAACATATAATTGTTCGGCTACGGGAGAGATTTATGGCGACCAGGCTGCTGGAGGATTGCTGGGTGGTCATTCTTATGCTGGAATAATGACCAACTGTTATTCAAATTGTGATGTCAGACCTTTTGGTTATGGTAATATCTATGAAGGTAGAGGCGGATTGTGCGGCTCGGCTTGCGGAAACATATACAATTGCTATAGTACAGGAACTGTTTTGGGGCACGAACTAGACTACGTGAATTCCGTTGGCTCTTTTATGGGATATTTTAATTATGGCGAGCTGAAAAATATTTATGCCACACAATTGGAAGATTATTCTTTTATTGGAAAAGCGGAATACGATTATATCATATCTGATACCGCATCATTATCAAATGCTGGCATTATGAATAATGAAATAACCATCGCTGAGACCTCCTACACCGACTTGTTGGACGCCCTCAATGCCTGGGTTGACGCCAACAACACCAACGACGAGTACCTGCACTGGGTGGCCGACACCAACAACGAGAACGACGGCTTCCCGATGCTGGAAAGGCTGCCCGCTACGACAGCACAGATATCAAGCCTCACCACTGGCTGGAACTGGTGGAGCACCTATATCGAACAGGAAGGAGCAAGTGGCCTTACGGAATTGGAGAGCTCACTTGGCAACGACGGTCTGTATATCAAGACGCAGACCATGTCGGTGCAGAACTACTATCCGTCATTGAACTATAATTACTGGTATGGTTCCCTGTCAAGTATACAAAACACGAGCGGATATATGATAAAAATGTCTGCCGACAAAACCATAGCACTTATGGGCACACCGGCCGATCCCGCAGACCATCCGATAACATTGCAGCCTAATTGGAACTGGATAGGATATCCAGTAGGCACTGCACAGACGGTAGGGGCAGCCATGTCGGGCTTTACACCTTCGGCAAACGATGTCATAAAGAGACAGAACGCTTCGTCGACATATTATGCCGGTTACGGCTGGTTCCCGGAATTCACTATGACACCGGGTGTGGGATATTATTACAAGTCGACGGCCAATGAAGCTAAGACACTGACATTCACCGAAAGCAGAGGCATAACACCAGAAACCGACCAGTACGAGAGGTATTGGGCCAACGATGTCCATGCCTATGCCGACAATATGACGGTGATAGCGACGGTGGCTGTAAACGGTGAGGAAATATATGAGGGGAACATCGAATTGGGGGCTTTCGTAAATGGCGAGAACCGAGGCAGCGTGAAACTGGAATACTTCGAGCCACTCGACAGATACTTTGCTGTACTTACAGTCAATGCAGATGAAGGAGAGCAAATCACATTCGGTATCGTAAACAGAAACACCAATGAGGAAAACTTTAACTGCAGTCAGAGCATCACATTCACGAGAAATGCTGTCGTGGGTATTCTTGATAATCCGATAACTCTTGATTTTACTGGAAATGGTTTTACTTCCACAATAACTATGTATCCCAACCCAGTAAAAAAGAACGAGACAATAACATTGGATGTTCAACGCAACACGATAATCACAGAGATTGTTGTCACCGATATGTTGGGCAAAGTGATTGCAAGAGAGTGTGGCGACATACGCAATCTCAGCGGAATCTCGGAAGCGGGAGTATATAATATTCAAATACTAACAGATTCGGGAAATATAAACAAATTAATAATAGTACAATAAATTATTTATGAAAAAATCATTAATTTTATCATTTTGCTTGGCGTTGTTCGGTATAACAAGCGCCCAGCATTGGACTCCGATTACTGGTACAGAGTACAATATGACAGTAAACGGGCAAATCTACATTGACGATGTTTTGCAAACATCGACGACACTGGAAATAGCGGCGTTTTGTGGCGATGAATGCCGCTCAATTGGCCTGTGTCAGCAATTCTTTCTTCCTACGCAAGAGTTTATTATTGGCAATCTCACAATTGTCAGTAATGTAATTAGCGGTGAGACTATAACATTTAGGATTTATGATCATAGCACTGACCAAGAACTTGAGCTGAATTGCACCAATAATATCACATTTCAACATAATGGTGAAATGGGTAGCATGGGTAATTGGTTCCATTTTGCATTTACCACACCTGTAACTCCGCCAACCACCAACACCGGCTCCGGGGACTGGAATGACCCTACAATTTGGGGTGGCACAGAGCCCACGGCAACAGCCAATGTGCAGATTAGCACTGGTGATGTCACAATTGGCGACAACGGAGCAGTGGAAGTGACAGTGGCAAGCCTTAATATAGCTTCAGAAGCAACCCTCACAATCGAATCGGGATCAACCCTTATTGTTACAGGTGATATGGTCAGCGGTAGTGAAGAAAGTCTTGTCATCAAAGACGGTGCACAAGTCATCAACGAGTCGGCCAATGTAAAGGCTACAGCTGAAAAAGATATTACCGCATACACAGCCAAAGACACCGACGGATGGTATCTGATCTCGTCATCAGTCAATGAAATGGCTATCGCAGGCAGCGATTTCATTACAGAAACATACGATTTGTACCGTTACAATGAGGCTTTGCCTGGCTGGGAGAACTATCGCAACCATTACAATACCGATTTCATGATTTTTGAAAACGGAAGAGGCTATCTTTATGCCAACAGCAATACGTTTTCACCAGACTTTAAAGGCATGTTGAACTATGACGACGTGACAATTAATGTAACTTACACCGATAGCAAAGACGGTCTGAAAGGTGTCAACATAATCGGAAACCCATTCCCACATGTGATTTATAAAGGTAACGGCGGCGCTATCGACAATGCAAATCTTGCGTCGGGCTATTATTCGTTGTCATTTAAAGGAGCGTGGCAAGCTTGCACTTATGACGACCCAATTCAGCCAGGACAGGGAATTCTTGTGAGAACATCAACGAGCACCAATCTTGTCATAGAAAAGACAAATGCTGTGGCAACAGCCGAATCAAGCACATCAAAAGACATTGTAGGCCGTATGAAACTCATGGTTGTTGGCAGCAACAGCGATGATCGCGCTTTCGCTTATTTCAGCGAAGGCATAGGTCTAGAGAAAGTGGGAAATATCTCTGAATCGTTGCCAACATTGAGCATTCGAAACAACGGTACAGACTATGCTATTGCACATGTTGGCGAGCAATGCGAGGAGATGGATGTTATTTTCAATAACTCAAGAAATGATGATTTTACCATCGAAATTGAGCTGAAAGACATTGATTTTGAATATCTACACCTTATTGATAACGCCACTGGCAATGATATCGACCTGCTGATTGAACCGAGTTACACATTCCATGCCACAGGTAATGAGATTGATAACCGTTTTAAAATCATTTTTAGGGAGATAGCAGGCATCGATGAAAACTACGAAAACACGCAGTTCGCTTACATTGCTGGTGACAACCTTATCGTCAGAGGAGAAGGGCCGCTTCAAATCTTCGACATAGCAGGGCGAATGATTGATACCCATGAATTATCAGGCGTGGAAACTGTTCGTAAACCGTCTCAAACTGGCATGTACATTTTGAAATTAAATGGTCAAACCCAAAAAATTGTTGTAAGATGAAAAAGATATTATTGATAACTGCATTTTTGACATTCGGTTTGTGCTCATATGCACAAAGCAATCGTAACGACAATTTTTTCAATACTTTTGAAGATGTTGGCAATGGTCTCGACAAACCGATAAATGAGAATCCAATAATGCCTGGTGGTCATGGAAATGGTGGAGACATTAACTTGCCACTTGGCACTGGTCTGTTAATCCTCACTGCTCTCGGTGGCGGATATGCAATAACCCGCAGGAAGCAATAAAATAAGTATTATTCATGAAAATTCAGCACCACCTCCCAGTAAATGATTTCAAACCCCGGGAGGTGGTACTTTATTTGAAAATATCGTTTCTTCATTTGATTTGTTAAATTTTTTTAACAATAAGTATCAAAATTCTGAAATTTATGTTAAAAAATGTTAAAAATGACTTTTTTAATCAAAATTTGAACCACCCGTAATAAATTTAGTTGTAATTTTGCAATGAATTTTGAATCTTAAATCTTCGCATTATGAAAAGAAAAGACCCTATTGCCGAAGCGAGACGATATGTTGAAAATGCGCGTAAGACATTGAACGAGAATGGTGAACTTGATGTTGAAACAAAATTATATCAAGACGAAAAGTATGTGCGTGCTGCAGGTAACTATCTGTGGCTAGGAGTGCTCATGGCTCTCGACGCAGTTTTTAATGTGCGCACCGACCGTCGGAAAAGGGTAAATATAAATGACTATCTGGAAGCCGTTGGCAAACGTGACAAGAAATTGTTGTCTTATGTTAATGCCGGTTATGAGACCATGCATCTTTCAATGAATTATGACGGTAATCATGCCAAAGGCGTCAGTGACGACGGTTTCCGTATCGCAAACACGATAATAGACCGTTGTGAAATGATGTTGCCAACAAATTGAGGGTAAATCACTCAATCCCCCTCAAATCCTTGTACAGCTGCACGGCGTATAAATCAGTCATATTTGAGATGTAATCCAAGACGACTTGTATCTTCGAATACAGGTCGGTCTTCTCGGTCTTGAACTGGTCGGGGATGATCGACATCAAGCGCTTGTGATAGCCGCTGTCGGGATGCAAAACAGCGTCGATAAACTCGTTCATCAACGAGCCAATGATATTGTAACCGCGTACTTCAATCTTTACTACAGATGGATGCTTGTAAATGTTTGGTACTGAGAAACTTCTGCAACCTTCCAAAGCGTCGTTTTCGTGCTTTGGCAGATGTGCTATCAGGCTGCCTTTGAACGTGCCAGCCATGATGTCGTCGTAGTTCTCGACGAACACCTTCGAGACGCAATCCACCAGTTTGTTGATGACGGTGGCACGCAAAAACGCCATGCGCTCATTAGCATCAGTGACGGTGCGAAACACATGGTCACGTCGCTCGAAAAACCAAGCCTCGTCCTTGTTCGCTTCATCGAAAAACGCCATGAAATGCTTCTCGATGTCGACGGTCTGAATGATGCCGCGCTTGTGGGCGTCTTCCATGTCCAGAATCAGGTAGCAGATGTCGTCGGCGGCTTCCATCATATATGACAAAGGATGACGGGCATAAATCGGCTTCTCGCTGTCGAGACGAGGTATTCCGCAGCCCTCCATGACCTTCTCAAACTGCTCGATCTCGCTGTTGAAGACGTTGTATTTCTTGCGGTCGCCCTTGCCAAACGAAGGGTAGGGGTATTTTATCAAAGTCGCCAACGAGGCGTAGGTGAGCGACAAGCCGCCCTCACGACGACCCGCAAATTGATGCGTGAGCTGACGGAAAGCGTTGGCATTACCTTCGAATGATATCAAGTCAGTCCATTGATTTTCAGGGATTTGGCTCTGCAACTTAAGACCTTCGCCGAACTTGAAATAGCTGCTCATGGTCTCCTCGCCGGAATGTCCGAAAGGAGGGTTGCCGAGGTCGTGAGCCAGACAAGCTGTCGAAACGATGGTATCGATGTCGTAAATCACGTCATGGAAACTGGTACCGTATTTGTCGATGAGGAACTTCGACACTTTGCGTGCTATCGAACGACCCACGCTTGCCACTTCGAGACTGTGTGTCAATCGGTTATGCACGAGCTTCGCGCCTGGCAAAGCAAACACCTGCGTCTTGTTCTGCAGACGATGAAAGATATTTGAGAAGATTATGCGGTCATAATCTCTCTGAAACTCGTTTCTGATGTCGGCCACACTCTGTGCGCGAGCCTCACGTTTCGGTGATAGTAACGTCTCCCAATTCATACTCAACAATACACTTTAAACTATAAACTTTAAAACTTTACAACTACTCTAAACTCTAAACTCTACACTCTAAACTCTCAACCTCATCGCGTAGCGGTTCTAGCATAAGGCGTCATGTCCTGACTGCCAAATTCTCCTCTTTGATATTTCAGATATCCAGCCACTCCAATCATTGCGGCGTTGTCGGTGCTGAACTTGAACTTCGGGATGAACACCTCCCAGTGATATTTCTTTCCGGCAGCTCTCAAAGCGTCCTGAAGCCCAGTGTTTGCTGACACTCCGCCTGCAATAGCCACCTGTCTTATTCCCGTGTCTTTCGCCGCCTTGATGAGCTTCTTCATGAGCGTGTCGATGATGTCTTTCTGTATCGAAGCGCACAGGTCGGCCTTGTTTTCCTCGATGAAATTCTCGTTTTCCTTAAGTTTGTCGCGCAAGAAATACAAGAAACTCGTTTTCAGTCCGCTGAAACTGTAGTCATATCCGGGGATATGCGGCTTGCTGAACTGGAACGCGTCAGGGTTGCCTTCTTTTGCTAACTTATTGATTATAGGGCCTCCCGGATAGCCAAGTCCCATGATTTTTGCCGTCTTGTCAAATGCCTCACCGGCAGCGTCGTCGATAGTCTTACCCAGAATCTCCATGTCGAAATAGTCGTTTACCTTCATGATCTGGGTGTGACCGCCCGACACCGTCAGACAGAGGAACGGAAACTGCGGAACTGGCGTAGGATTGTCGGGTTCCTGGGCAAAAAGCGCCAGCACATGGCCGTTGGTGTGATTAATTTCAATCATCGGGATGTCCATAGCGAGCGCGAAAGCCTTTGAAAATGAAGTACCTACGAGCAACGAACCTAAAAGTCCCGGGCCACGTGTAAAAGATATTGCACTTATTTGATTTTTTTGTATATTTGCTTGCTTAATTGCGGCATCAACCACAGGTATGATATTCTGTTGGTGTGCACGCGATGCGAGCTCGGGGATGACGCCTCCGTACTGGCGGTGAACCTCTTGATTAGCAATGACATTCGACAAGACTGTCGTGCCTCTGAGGACTGCCGCCGACGTGTCGTCACACGATGATTCGATGGCTAAAATGTATTCGTTCATAGCATAAAATAATGCGCAAAAGTACAAAAAATAACATAATACACGGCATTTTAATTATCTTTGTGATATTTTTTGCCATTATCGCCAGCGTCACGGCGGCCTTGCGTGACGTGACGGTGCAGTGTATGATTGCGCGTTCAGTGGCTACCGAGCTGTCAAAACGTCTCAACGCCGACGTCCGTATCAAGACTTTCTATATCACCAACGACGGCACCATTTGCGTCGAAAACGTGCATGCCAACGACCTTTATGGCTATCCTCTGTTTAAAATCGGGCAGCTTAACGCAAAGATAAGTCTATCGTTCGACTCCGATGTGCTGAGGTTTAAAAACATCTACATTAAAGATGTTTTGGGAAGAATCGTGAAATATGAAGGCGACCAGAAACTCAACGCTACAGAGCTCTTCGCACAGCTGAAATCGGGAGGAGGCAATGACCACGACACAGAAACGAATTTTCATCTGACAGTCGATAAGTTGCAGGTCGACAATTGCCATGTGGTGTATTGGAACCAAAACAAAGACCATCCAGGACGTAAGAGCATGGACTATGCACATATCGACATCGACAGCATTTACGGCACTTTCAGCAAACTGGAGATGTTCAATGACACTATCATGGGCATGGTGCACACGCTCAGGGGCAAGGACCGTTGCGGACTGGTGCTTAAAGATGGCAGCGGCGACGTGCTGTTCTGCGAGAAAAGTCTCACCGTCGACAGCCTCAAACTCAGCACAGGTGAGTCACATGTCGACCTCGATTTGCGTTTCGACTACAACAGCTCCAGCGCATACTACGAATTTGTCGATTCGGTATATATGACAAGCAATATCAGAGAATCCACGCTTTTGCTCAGCGACCTGAGGTATTTTTCCTGGGTGCTGAAGAAAATGCCCGACAAACTGGTGTTTACCTGCGATTACAAAGGCACAGTCAGCGATTTTACGGTCAGCGACCTGGATTTGTATTATGGCGACAACACCCACATGATGGGCAACGTCATGATGGAAGGCCTGCCTGAGTTCGAAGAGACTTATATCGATGTGTCAATCGACAAACTCGAGACATCGTATGACGACATCGTCAGCGTGACAATACCGTCAGAATCGGTAACAGTGCCATTGCCGGAAATGCTCGCGGGACTGGGCGACATCATCACTTTCGGAACATTCCAGGGATACCCGAACAATTTTACAACATCATTCATATTAAACTCCGAGTTGGGTGACATAAAAACGGACGCCAGAATGCGAATCGACGACGACTCGGAATATGACTTCATTATCGAAGGCAACGATATAAAAATCAATAAAATACTTAATACTAACGACCTCACCGACCTGACGTTTGAACTTGACCTGAGAGGTAAGGGCTTTGACGTGGCCCAAACAGATTTTAATTCGGTTTTGAAGATTAACTCATTGACATTCAGAGGAAATGAGTTTAACGACATCCAGATTTACAGCGATTTCGAAAAGAGACATCTCGACACAAAAGCCATCATAAGCCACCGGTATCTTGGCGCTTACCTGCAATCGGGGCTCGATTTCGACCACGAGATTCCAGAGTTTTACCTAAACGGATTTGTTAAAGACGCCGACTTGGTGAATCTACATCTCTCTGATTTTGATACGATTATGCTGCTGTCGTCGTCCATCGACCTCACTATGAGCGGCAACGATATCGACAATATTCTTGGAAATCTTGTCATCAAAAACACCAGTTATTACAACGGATCCAATTACAATATGCGCAATTTTGCCGCCAATATCGTTGAAAATGAAGGTGTTAAAGACATCACCATTGACTGCGACTTCTTCAACTTTGACGGCTCGGGAATCATCTGTTTTAAAGAGATTGCAGATGTTTTGAAGAAAAACGTGATACATTATTTCGACATCCCTTCGTGGCATAATGTTATCAACAAAGAATACAACACGCAGGAGTTCTCGTTTGGCCTGACTTTGAAGGACACACGCCCGTTGATGAAGCTGTTTATCCCTGAGCTTTATGTGGCAAGCGGCACGGAGATCACAGCTTCGTACACAAACCTCCACCAATATCACTCTTCAAGCATTGAGTCTCCCGAAATAGTGTACAACGGAGTGAAATTCAAGAATTTGGACATCAGAAATGACGCAAAATACAGCGTTTATGAATCGACGTTGAGGCTGGAAGACATCATTTTGCGCGACACTATGGCCAACGATCCTAATCCTATCAGCCTTGAGAATGTGCTCATTAAAGCAAAATGCGCCAACGACACGCTTAATGTAAACCTGAAATGGAACGACGACGACACCAACGACCATAACATGGCGTTTATCAAATCGTTTTTCACAAGAAATGCTGATGAAGACGGCGTTTTATATGTCAAAGCCGACACTATCATGGTTTACGACTCCATCTGGCAAATCAACGACGATTGCAGCATAGTTTTCGACGATAACCGCATAGAAATCAACAGTTTGATGATGCATACCAAGTCGCAGTCGATGGCGTTGAACGGCTATTTCCCGAAAACAGACGCCGACACGCTGAATATGGTCTTCAACAACGTCAACGTATCGAATTTCGACTTTGTCACCAAAGGCTATAACCTTGATTTTGATGGAGTTATCGACGGTCATGTGTGTGTCTCGGGCTTGAACGACAATCTGGTTTTCTTCTCGAGTCTGGAGGTGGGCAATATGTCCATCAACAAACAGGAAGTCGGCGAAGTGTCATTGGGCACATCCTGGGTCGACAAGCTCAAGGCTGTTTATGTCAGCTCGGATATATATAAAATCGATGCAAACGACGATAAAGTCAAATCGTTCGACCTGAGAGGCTATTATTATACTCAAAAGAAGACCAACAATCTCGATTTCGACTTGAATTTCAACAAGTTCAATATGGCTACTGTGTCACCGTTCCTAAGTTCGGTGGTGAGCAGGATGACGGGCTCTGCCAGCGGCGATATTGACATCAAAGGTTCGGTCGAAGAGCCTGTAATCACTGGTAGAATGGCGATGGCCAACGCCGGATGTCTGGTCAATTTCACAAATGTGTATTACACGTTCAACGATGTGATCCGTCTGACTCGCGACAAGTTCCTGTTCCATAATCTTGTGATGCGCGACACCCTCGGCCATGAAGCGGTCGTGAATGGCTATATCGGCCATGATCATCTGAGAGATTTCACTTTCGATATCCGTCTCAAATGCGATGATTTTCTGGCACTTAACATACCGGCCGACAAGGCGATGGGTTTCTATGGCACCGCTGTCACCGACGGCACGGTGTTGATACAAGGTCCGGCAAACCATATCTCAATGAACATCGAAGCAGAGACAAAACGAGGTACTGAGATCAACATCCCGCTGACGAGCACTAGCGACATGGACAACGACTTCATCGTCTTCGTCAACAAACAGGCTGAATCCGACACCATCGTGGATGAATATGTTAATAAATTCACCAAGAAAGACAGTGGGTTTACGATGAGTCTGAAGACCAAGGTGACATCCGATGCCGATGTTAATATATATCTTCCGATGAACATGGGCAGCATCAGCTCAAAAGGTGGCGGCAACATCAATATCGGCTTGACACCCAATGACTTCAACCTACGCGGCGACTACCTTATCGAAAGCGGTAACTTCGTCTTTACCCTCGAGATGATGAAACGTACGTTCACTTTGAAAAGAGGCGGCACCATCCGCTGGACTGGTGACCCCGCCGATGCTGACATTGACGTGGTGGGCGTGTACCGCACAAAGACTTCGCTCACGTCGCTTGGCCCGGATTTCGTCGACTCGACATCAGTGAGCAACAATATCAACGTGGACTGTATAATACGTCTGTCGGACAAGCTCATGAACCCTACGCTGACGTTCGGCATAGATATACCTAATGCCACCGACGACGTGAAAAGCATGGTTTACTACGTCGTTGATACCACCAACCAGTCGGTGATGGCACAACAGGTATTTTCGCTCATGATCCTCGGCTCGTTTGCCAACACAGGCACCGCCGACTTCGCGCATATGGGTGCTAACGCTGGATATAAAGTCGTTACAAACCAGTTGAGTAGCTGGCTGTCGCAGATATCAAAAGACTTCGACATAGGTATCAAATACACCCCGAACGACAAACTCACCAACGAGGAGTTGGAAGTGGCCCTGTCGACACAGCTATTCGACGACCGACTGATTATCGAAGGCAACTTCGGCGTGATACGAGGCGATAACGTCAACACAAGCAACGCAAACAACCTCGTGGGCGACGTCGACATCACATATCGTATCACCAAACGATTGAGTGTCAAGGCTTATAACCACACTAACATCAAGAGCAATTACTATCTGTATTCGTTCGAGAATTATTCCGATTTCACACAAGGAGTCGGTATCTCTTACTCGCAAAGCTTTGATAGTTTAAGGGAAATATTCGCTATACACAGGAAGAACAAGTCTAAGAAACAAAAAAAGAAGTCAGATGACAAGCCTGAATCAAAATAACAAGCCGTTCAAGATTTACAAAGCATCGGCTGGCTCGGGCAAGACCTTCACAATAGTGAAGGAATATCTGACTTTGTGCTTGGGCGACAATGCCGACGCTTACCGCGAAATCTTAGCTGTGACATTCACCAATAAGGCGGCTAACGAGATGAAAGCCAAGATCTTACGCTTCCTTCTAGGAATAAGTGAGGGTTCGTCGAAAGGCGATATAAGGCAGATGAGAAGCTATCTCATTTCAGCGCTTGGCATAGAGGAGAGAGAGCTTATCAGGAGGGCTAAGCAGCTGTATATCAAGATATTGCACAACTACAGCGACATGGCTGTGTGCACCATCGACAGCTTCGTGCAACGTCTTTCACGCAGTTTTGCCAAAGAACTCGATCTACCCGGGCAATATTCAGTGATTCTTGATAACGACGACCTCATCGACGAGATAATACAGCGACTTTCCGACGAGATTGGAAAGGATCAGTTTATCACCAAGATTTTGTCAGAATTTGTCGAATTCAACCTTTCGGAAGAGACCTCATGGAATGTCAAAAAGCTAATTGGCGAGTTCATCGAAAAACTCCTTTCGGAAGACGCTTACCGTAAAGGTAACTATAAGAATTTCATCGACTTAGATGAAGAAAAATATAAAACGATAAAGAAATACGTCCATTCGGAAAACGAGAAGACCAAAGAGTCTTTATCGCTGATTATCAAAAATATAGAAGCAGAAGAGAACCGATTGGGAATTACCAACCAGGATTACAACGGGAAAGCGAAAACAGGTCTGCCGTCGGTGAAAAAGAAGATGCAGGAAGGCAAAAGCAGCGTCACGACAGCCACTATTGAGAAGATTTTAAGCGGCGAAAAGAACTGGAACGACGCTAAAAGTTTGGTTTCTGACAACTCTATTGTTTCGGTTTATTCCAACGCGATTGAAAAATATAAATCGCTGTATTCCAAGAAGTTAATCTTCGAGACAATTGAAAAAGACCTGTATCTGTACGTTCTGCGCAACCATGTTTTCGAGCTGATTCGTGAATATATCGCTGAGACCTCGCAAGTGCATATCTCGGAGTTCAACAAGCGCATCTCCGACATCTTGGGCGACTGCTCAGTGCCTTTCATTTATGAGAGGATAGGCGAGAGGTACCGCCATTATTTCATCGATGAGTTTCAGGACACCTCGGTGCTGCAGTGGCAGAATTTCCTGCCGTTGATGGAGAACAGTCTGTCGTTCGGCAATATGAACATGATTGTGGGCGACGCCAAGCAGTCGATTTACCGTTTCCGCAGCGGTGAAGTCGAGCAAATCATCAATCTGCCAAAGATTTACAAACGTCCGGAAGGGGAGTTCGGCCTGCGATGCGAAGAACAGTTTGTCAGTTCGGCACAAAAAATGACGCTGGGAACGAATTTCCGCTCGTCGAAAAATGTGATAAAATTCAACAACACGTTCTTCCGTTATGCTGGTCGGCTATTGAAATCTTGCGACGTATACAACGACGCCGAGCAGGTTTATGACCCGCAAAAACCCGATGGATTTGTCTCTGTCGAGGTGTTTCACGGCGAGATGAAGACCGCCGAATACAAGGAAAAGGTTAAAGCCTCTATGTTAAAGCAAATTCTAGCTTTGCACAAACAAGGAGTTGATTATAAAGATATTACAATTTTAGTTCGTTCCAATAGCGACGGCACCGACATCGCCGATTATCTGGTTGCGAACGGCATTGAGGTTCTGTCTGCCGAATCGGTGTTGTTGCAGTCGTCCGACAAGGTTCAACTGATTGTCAACACACTGAAATTGATGGTCGACGACAAGAACCCGGTCACGAAATTGGCGATTGATTATTTCGCTTGTGGAGACGCACGGCCGTGCGTCTCAACGAATGATTACGCATCATACAACATTTACGACACCTGCGTCCAGATCTGCAAATCCAACAATTTCAACATTCTGGAAGACGTGTTCCTGCAATATTTCATGAACATGGTTCACGAATGGCAGTCACGCCACAGTGCAGGAATAAGCGATTTTCTTGAGTTTTGGGAAAAGAAAAAGAGTAAACTGGCGGTCCAGATCACCGGCGACCTCGACTGCGTCAACATCATGACCATCCACAAGGCGAAGGGACTGGAGTTCAAGGTTGTGATATACCCGTACGCCGATACAAACCTTAAATCGAGCTTCACGCAAAGCGAGATATGGATTCAATGCGCTGATAATCAATACACTAAAGATATTCCATATCTTGACGCATTTCTGCTGAAGCTGTCTAAAGAGAAGCTAACAGGTACCATTTTCGAGAAGCTGGTCGAGACCGAAAACAACAAGACGATGCTCGACAACCTCGACATAATGTACGTGGCGATGACGCGTGCCAAAAACATGCTTTTCGTCTACACAAACGACAAGAAACCATCAGAAAAATCTGACAATAGCTACAATCTCTTCACCGATTTCTTTGAAGACAGCCTTCTTGATATCCAGCATAAAAAAAATCCGTCAGACGATGCAGCATTTGACGATTTTTTCGTTCATAATAATGAGTTCGGCATCGTGGAAGGCGAGGAGCAGACATCGTTTAACTATGGTAATTTCGATGCTACATTGTTGAATATCAAGGAGAAAGACACGAAAGACGACGAGGTGAAGATTTTGGAACTGAAAGAAGGCGAACAGGCTTCGACAACATTGAATTGGTTTGACAAGCTGCAAGTTGACGCCGACCCGACGATGATTTGGGCGGAGAAAGGTTCGTTCATGCCGGAGGAATGGGGTTCGCTGGTGCATCAGATACTCTCAAAGATAAAGACCATTGACGATGCTGAGAGAGCTTTACGACCGTACGTCAACGATGGCACTATCGATGAGGAACAGGCTGCCAAACTGCTTGACACCTTCCGCAAAGTGACTGATATTCCTGAGCTTGAGCCAGCGTTCTCGGCCGATGCCATTGTGAAAAACGAGATGGATATCCATACCTACGATGGCCGAATCATCAGGCCTGACAGGTATGCTGAGACACCAAACGGCACAATTTTGATTGATTACAAGACAGGAAAGGCGCATGAGGAATATTTCAACCAGCTTCAGGATTACACCGCAGCACTGATGCAAATGAATGGTAATCAATCGATTAAGGCGTATCTAGTGTATCTTGGCGATGAGATAAAACTGGTAGAAGTTAAGATGGACAGACTATTTTAAAATTTAAATACTATGAAAAGAAACTTATTGATTTTCAGCATGTTGCTTGCACTTGGCACCATGTCGCTGCAAGCACAGAACGAGGCTAAGATGCTGCGTTTCCCGGCAATACACGGAAACCAGGTCGTCTTCAGCTATGCCGGTGACCTCTACACCGTTGACGTCAACGGCGGCGTAGCTCGCCAATTGACCAACGACCCTGACGGATTCGAGATCTTCGCACGGTTCTCGCCCGATGGCAAAAACATCGCCTTCACAGGCCAGTACGACGGCAACACCGAAGTCTACGTGATGCCATCAGAAGGTGGTGAGCCTCAACGTGTTACATACACCGCAACGCTCGACCGCGACGACCTCTCAGATCGTATGGGTCCAAACAACATCGTCATGACATGGCGCGACAACGAGAACATCGTCTACCGCTCACGCCGTATCACATGGGACGACTTTGTGGGACAGCTTTTCGTGGCCAACATCAACGGCGGACTCGGCGAACAGCTCCCATTTGAAGAAGGCGGCTGGATAACCTATTCCCCTGACGGACAGAAGATTGCGTTCAACCGCGTGATGCGTGAGTTCCGCACCTGGAAATACTATCGTGGCGGTATGGCCGACGATGTCTGGATCTTCGATTTCAACACAAAAGAGTTGACAAACATCACCAACAACGTGGCTCAGGATATCTTCCCGATGTGGGCTGGCGATAAGATTTATTTCTGCTCCGACCGCGACAGAACGATGAATATCTTCTGCTATGACCTGAAAACAAAGGCGATTACGAAGGTCACAAACTATACATATTACGATGTGAAATATCCTTCGTTGGGCGACAACGACATCGTTTATGAAAACGGCGGCGAGCTGTTCCGCTTGAGCCTGAAAGACAACTCGATTCACCCGATTCCAGTACAGATTATAGGCGACGGCATCTCATCGAGAACAAAATATGTGGATGCATCCAAGTTCATAACCTCTGGCGACGTGTCTCCAGATGGCAAACGTATTGTTTTGGGCGCTCGTGGTGATGTGTGGACATTGCCTGTAGAGTCAGGAATTACCCGTAATCTCACAAAGTCTGACGGTGTTCACGACCGTAGCGTGGCTTGGTCGCCTGACGGTGAATATATCGCTTACATCTCAGATAGAACTGGCAACGATGAGCTTTACATTCAGAAACAAGACGGCAAAGAAGAGGCTATACAACTCACTGATCCTAAATCGGTTTCGGAGACTTACAAATACCAGCCTTCATGGTCGCCAGACAGCAAGAAAATCACCTGGTACGACAAGATGAACCGCCTCATGATGATTGACGTCGCCTCGAAGAAGGTGACTGAGGTCGCAAAGAGCCAGGATGGCGAGATGAGAGATTTCACATGGTCGCCCGACAGCAAATGGATAGCATATAGCGACAATAACATGTCGGAGTTCAGCAGAATTTTTATCTATAACGTTGATACTCAGAAGGCTGAACCTGTCACCGACACCTGGTTCAACTCATCGAATCCTACATTCGACAAGAACGGGAAGTATCTGTATTTCACCTCAGAACGCGATTTCAACCCGACCTACAGCAGCGTGGAGTGGAACTATGCTTATCGCGAGATGAGCCGCATCTATATGATTACATTGCAGAAAGACACACCGTCGCCATTCCTTACGAAAAACGACGAAGTGACAATTGATAAAGGCGAAGCAAAAGAAGAAAAACCTGAGAAATCTGGCAAGGGTAAAGACAAGAAAAAAGACTCTAAAAAAGAAGAAGAAAAGTCGATAAAGATTGATTTTGAAGGCATTATGAGCCGTATCATTCCGCTGCCAGACCTAAATACAGCTTATTATTACGACCTCAATGCAGTTGAAAACGGCCTTTATTACATGACTTGGGGCAATCGTGGAGGCGGCTTGTATTATTATGATTTAGAAGAGAAAGAGGCGACCAGAATCGGTGACTTCAACGATTATTATCTGACTCCTGACGGCAAGAAGATGGTCGTCAGAAAACGTTGGAATATAGCGGTTATCAACGCTCCAAAACGTGAGGTGAAAGGCATCGACGAGCCTATAGACCTCTCCAACATGAAGAAATGGGTCAACCTGCATGAGGAATGGGCTCAGATTTACACCGAGGCATGGCGCCAGATGCGTGATTTCTTCTATGCACCCAACATGCATGGCAACGACTGGCCGGCAATTCACGACAAATATGCCGTTTTGATTCCGTATTGTGGCGACCGTAACGATGTCAACTACCTTATCGGCGAGATGATTGGCGAATTGAACATCGGTCATGCTTACACCGGCGGCGGCGACCGCGTCGAGACACCACGTCTCAAACTCGGCCTGCTCGGTGCCGAACTTGAGCGCGATGGCAGTGGTTATTACAAAATCAATAAGATTTTGAAAGGGGAGAGCTGGAACGACGCGACAATCTCACCTTTGACGGAAATAGGCGTAAATGCTAATGAAGGCGACTTCATTGTGGCTGTCGACGGCGTCTCCACAAAAGACATGAACAATATATATGAGGCTTTGGTTGACAAGGCTGGCAAGGCTGTGGTGTTGAGTCTGAACAGCAAAGCATCAGAAAGCGGCGCACGCGACGTGGTGGTGACACCAATAGCAAGCGAAAATTCGCTTTATTACTATAACATGGTGCAAAACAACATCGAGAAAGTCAGCAAGGCTACCAACGGTCAGGTGGGTTACATCCACATCCCGGATATGGGCCCTGAGGGTTTGAACGAGTTTGTGAAATATTTCTATCCGCAGCTCACCAAGAAAGCTTTGATAATTGACGACCGTGGCAATGGCGGCGGCAACGTCTCTCCGATGATTATCGAGCGTTTGCGCCGTGAGGCATCCATGTGGACTGTGACACGTAACGGCAACGCAGCCGAAATCAAGCCTAACCAGATGATAAACGGACCAAAGGTGTTGTTATTCAACAAATACTCGGCATCCGACGGTGACTTGTTCCCATGGCAGTTCAAACATTATAAACTCGGTACCACCATCGGCACACGTTCATGGGGTGGCGTTGTGGGCATTCGTGGCAGCTTGCCATTCATTGACGGTGGTACGTTGAACCGTCCAGAGTTCGCGCCATTCGACCAGAACGGCAACTGGATCATCGAAGGACACGGCGTTGACCCTGACATCGTCATCGACAACAACCCATATGACGAGTTCAATGGCATTGATGCCCAATTGGACAAGGCCATCGAGGTTATTTTGGAACAGATGAAAGATTGGCCGGAGGCACCGGCAATTCCGGAATGGCCGGATAAGACACATTAATAGTGTAAAAGTAATTAATGCGGCGCTGCTTTAAGGGCGTTAATGCCATTAATGGCGTTAATGCCCTTAAAGCAGCGCCGTAATTTTATTCTCAATTTTTAATAATCTTTACAATTTGATTATTGATATTTACAAAATACATTCCATCCGGCAAGTTTTCTATGTTAATCTGTTGATTATCAGATGAAATAATTCCTTTTAAAATTGTTTTTCCAAAGATGTCGGATATTGTGTAATGTGTTGGCTGTTTGACGTTAATCAATATGAAATCATAGGCAGGATTAGGATAAACTGCGCAACTTAAATCATCGTTAGGCTCTGGTTTTTCGGTGTGATGCTCTTCGTAAATTTCGTCACAATCCACATCTCCAAACTGGATAATTGCCTCACCGTCAACCCAATAGCAGCGCATGCCGTCAACGCGATAATTTCTGTCTTTCTGAAGCAATCTCTCGGGGAAGAAACTTCTGGTGTGCCCGATGCCGCAAATTATTTGTCCACTGAAGATGTCTTGTTCATCGCTTACGGTCATTATTCGATAGACGTTACCATTGTATTCGGTGTAGCTAACCGCATCTACATACATCGTAATACTTTGATTGCCAACGCTAATAGTCCATTCGTCGCCGACATTGGCATAGAAATTATAAAGCGTGGTGTAGCTTCCTGTGAGCTTGTCCCACCAATAGACAATGCCGTTGTCGCTGTAAACGTATTCATGAGTCTTTACAACGTTTAATCCTTTGTCATACAATGTGTTACTCTTAACAATGACTTTCGGTCTGGATGTCCCGATGGTGGTGTCGGCAGCACATTCAAGATACTGGTAAGTGACGCTACCGTTTTCGTTGGTGATTTCATAATACCATTCGTCGCCGATAAGTGGATAGTTGTCCTCATAATTCGTAATAATTGGCAAACCGCCATTGACATCTTCAATCCAAACGCACTCGTGGTTTGCACCGGCATTCAGTGCCTTTACCATATCATTGGTGCCGTATTGTCCGATGGTGAGCAGCCAATAAGGTGGATAATCGCCGCGATGAAAAGCCGAAGAGCCAGGCAAATCAGGCGAATCGGGATTTCCGCAGGCAGGGATGTCGTCGTCATCGAGCCAATAGCAGTTCAAGTCGTAAGTATTTTCATATTCATATCCGGCAATATTTCCGCGATAGACCTGAATATTGGAGGCCAACAGCGCCGAAGGGATGTAAATGTCACCAGTGTTGTAAACATTTTCTATTGATTGACCACCTGTGCCGACTATTCCGCCTGCCCAGACGCTTTCCAAACTTTCATCAAGAGTTTTTATTTCAACTATTACGTCGCCACGATTGTAGCTGTTTGTTATATAGTTTTGAAAACCGCCGCTAAGTCCGCCAATGTGCAACTCTGTTGCTGGCGAAGCTTTTACCGTGCCTTTGTTCACGCATCGTGTGATGGTGTTAGCATGCTTGCCGGAGATTCCACCTGCTGCACTTACGCTGTCGCCCACGACATCGCCGTTGTTGACACAATCATAAATATCCACCAAAATATTCTGATACCCCATCGTTCCCATAATGCCGCCACACACAGAGCCTTTGCCAAAAATAGTTCCGTTATTTGTGCATTGCCTGATTTCAATGTCGTTGCAAAGTCCGACAATGCCGCCGATGGTGTTGCCATAACCAGATGCATAGTTCTGACAATTCAACAACATGCCATTACTGAACTGAGCCACGATACCTCCGGCATTGTAATCACCGCCGTCGAAAACACCAGTCTCGTTGTTAATACAATTTTGAACGATACAATTGTCAACACGACCGACAATACCACCGGATTTTCCTCCGTATGTCCTGCCGAAATTCTGGCAATTTGTGATAAGAGATTGTATCGCCATGCCAGCTATTCCGCCTGAACAGTTTTGTGCAATGATATTACCTTTATTAATACATGATTCTATTTTAAAATCACCGCTTTCAACAGAAATAGCGCTAACGATGCCAGCGCCATCATAAATGCTGTCCAATCTGGCTTCATTTACACAATCTTTAATGTAAAATGTGTCGTCGGCATTAACAGTATAAGTCCCCACAATACCTCCGGCGGTTTGGCTATATTCGATATGACTGTTGGTAACTGTACAATTTTCAATAATTGTGTTTTGTGCCGATCCCACGAGTGCTCCTGTTACTACACCGTTTTTAATGTAAGCGTTTTCAATATGCACATTCTTGATTGTGGCATTATCGGTGCAGCCGAACAGACCTGAAACCATGTTTTGCCCTGGATTTTCTATGTTTAATCCAAATATTTTATGGTTGTTTCCATCGAAAACACCTCTAAAATACCGTGGTGAATTCACATTGATATCATAATCACCGATTGTTCTCCAATCATATTCGCGATCGTTAAATAAGAATATGTCGTTTGTAAGAATATAGTGCGCAAAATCACATCCCTCGTATGTCATCCACGCCAACAAAGCCAACTGCTCCGAATTGGCAATCTGATAAGGGTTTTCTGGCGAACCGTTGCCACCCGCATAATTAAGCCAGTATGAACCGCTCCATGTTTCAACAAATGTGTCGAAATATTGATTCCATTCTGAATTTCTATAAACAGATAGACGTCCGAAAGGGACTATCAGCTTTGAACAATCCATGTTTTCAAACGGACGGTCTCCAATAGTAGGCGGTACTCCAGCCATGCAAATGATATAGGAGAAACCGGTACAGTCCCAGAAAGCGTAAGAACCTATTGATGTCACGGAACTAGGAATTATCAATAACCCATTAAATGAACAACCTCCAAAAGCAGCTTCACCTATTGTGGTTACACTTTCACCCAAAGTAAGATAGCCGTCTAAACTGGTGTTGCTAAATGCGTGTTCGCCAATGTAAGTGACGGCATCAGGGATGGTTATGTCACCATGCAGTCTCTGACAGAAGTCAAAAGCACAATCACCGATGCTGGTAATGGTATTGGGAAGGGTCAATGGGCCGTCCAGAAAGGCACAATTGTAAAAGGCCCGATATCCAATCGCTGTAACTGTATAATCTTGATTTTCATAGGTCACCGACTCAGGGATGTCAAGCTCTCCCATCGCACTAAGGCCGTCGATATGACCAGTGACAGTCACAGTTACGCTGTCGTCGTTGATGGTATAAAATAATTTGCCGACATGAAAATCCTGGGCGTTAAGGGTTATTGAACAAAAAATCGCAGCTAAAAGAAGAAGCTTTTTCATGATAAACAGTTTAATTTTTATTTGAAATCACAAACCAGACGGACACACAATCCGCAATGACGTGGGCCATCAATACTGATATTCCCTCCATCTTCACCAACGAAGGAGTACAATGCGAAGTCGTCATAATAAGGTGTTGATGTCCAATAGCAGCCGTAAACATTGACGCTTTGTATTAGATTCCCGAATCGGAAACCGCCGGCGGGAAGGAAGACAGCGTCATGCGGTTCGAGGCTGTTTTTCCATTCCAATTTCGAGATTGCGTTCAAAGCAAAATCGCCACCGGTTGTATTTGTATTGTTGAGAATGAAATAGTCGCTTGTCCAGTCGTCGGGAAGCAATATCACGCCGTTAATGCCGTCGATTGTGGCTTTTGCGAATCGCAGACCGCTGTTTGTAGTTCTCTGTTTGAACAGATATGTCCATTCTGGACCTGTCATTGTGCGCCAGCTGCTGCCCGCACCATTGGAAATGGTGTTGTCGCCCCACTCTGAATATGTATGGTAATCAGAGTCGCCAAAACTGAACAACGTGGGATTGTTACCAGTGCCCCAGCCGAACATATCAATCCAGCCGTTGTATTCATCGGAGATATTGGAATTGTCGAAACCTATTGTATCCCATTGGTTTTCAGCGAAACGCCAAACATTAGTGGATGCGCGGTATTGCAGATTTCCTTTCGAAAAATAAACCTTCGTCGAGTCGCTTACAGAAAACAATCCGTTAATCGTTCCTGTAGGATGCGACGGCTGCGGCTGGTTTCCGCCCGACGATTTCTTGCAACCGAATGTGATTAAGAGAATCGCAAATAAAAATAATACTGCTATTTTATTAAAGCTTGTGTAAATATTATTATTCATAAGATTAATATTTTAATTAGTTTAGAGATTTCTCCACTTCGCTTCGGTCGATATGACGGGAGGAGGTGTCGCAGTCTTCGACAATATTTTCAAAATACAGAATCCAAGGCGAATGCTCGTATTGATAGCTGCAATTGCATGGTACTGTAAGAGTTGTATATGTGTTATATGGGAACACATCGCCTCTTAGCGTCGGCGCCTCGGTGGCAAGTGAAACGACTCCCGACAGCTTTTTGCAATTCGAGAAAGCCGCCAATCCGATATAGGTGACCGATTCGGGGATTTCCAAATAACTGGTAAAACCATAGCAGTAATCAAATGCAAAGTCGCCTATTACAGTGACAGACTTGGGGATGTATAAAGTTCCCATCAGCTGGTCACAAAAAGCAAAAGCTCCTTCGTTGATGGTCGTGAGATTTCTGGAAATATGCAATGTCCCGTTTAAACTAAAACATGAGTTGAAAGCATTGTTACCCAAAAATGTGACGGAATCAGGGATATATAATGAACCTGTTATATTATGGCAACCGGAAAATGCATTCTCGCCAATGTAGGTGAGAGAGCTTGGCAAATTCAAACTGCCAGTTAAGCCGCAGCCATAGAATGCATAATCACCTATTTTTATAATTGTATTTGGAAGGTTCAGTGAGCCTAATTCCTGCCAGCAATTGCCAAAAGCACCATCGCCGATGACAGTCACGGTGTATTCTTTGCCGTCATGTGACACCGTTTCCGGGATGTTCACGTCTCCAGACAGGTATTGTAAATCAATACATTCGGTTAAAGTGGCCGAAACGCCGTCGTCGTTTACCTGATAAACATAGTTGTCAATAGTAAATTCAATCGGGGCTGGCGGTGTGGATGGCTCGTTGTTAGCCGGTGTTTTTTTCTTGCAACCTGAACAAAATATTGATAAGGCAAGAATTAAAATTGATAGTGTGGCAAATGTCTTTCTCATATCTAAATATTATCTTGTTTTTATAATCTTTACAGTCTCATCACCAATTTTGATAAAATACATTCCGTTTTCCAAATTTCCAAGGTTAATCTGTTGATTATCAGACGAAATCAAACCATTCATGACGGTTTGTCCGCAAATATTTGTGATAGTGTATTCTATCCCATGTGTGGACGCTGAACGCCACGTCCCTACAATTGTGATTATCCCATTTGTCGGATTTGGATAGACCTCAAATTCGTTGTTGTCAGCTTGTTCTTCGACGCCCAGATGGTGATTGTCATAGATATAGTCGCAATCGATGTCGCCTTCCTTATAGCGAAGAACGCCGTCGTTCCAGAAACAACGCAATCCGTTGACATCATAATTATAATGTCTTTTCAGCATTTTTTCAGGGAAGAAACTTGTCAGATGGCCTACCATGCATACTATTGTGCCACTGAAAATGTCGTCATAATCGCTGATTTGCATAGTCTTGTAAATATGCCCGTTGTATTCGGTGGTACCAACCATATCGACATGAACAACAATTGAGTTGTCACCGGCTTTTATTTCCCAATAGTCACCTATTTGCGCACCGAAATCGTACAAGACTGTGAATTCCTCAAGGGTCTTGTTCCACCAGTAAATCTTATTGTTTTCACAATAAATATAGTCATTAGTATCTTCAATGATATTCACTTTTTTATCTTGGATTATAGTGTCAGATTCATACGACAGGTACTGATATGCTACGCTGCCAGAGCCATCGGCGATTTCGTAGTACCATTCAGGTACTTCAGAGCCAAAACCATTACAGTCCTCATGGATTGTTGTGAAATGCTCACTCCAATAGCTGTGCTCGTAAGCTGATGTGCATCCGCACGGCACCGTGATTGTTGTACAATTGAATAAATTAAATGTATTATACTCAACATCAGGAGCTGTTTCTGGCAGTGCAATCACTTCTGTGATACCATTACAATATCCGAATGCATTCGATTCAATCCTTGCGACCGATTTTCCGATTACCAACTCTCCGCTGAAACCATAGCATTCGCCAAATGCCCCTTTCCCTATAAAATTGACTGAGTCGGGGATGATTAATGGACCCGTAAAATTACAAAGATAAAATGCACAATCACCAATGTGTGTTAATGCTTTCGGAAGGTTTAAAGGTCCTGTCAGGCTATCGCATCTGCCAAACACATAATTTTCAATATATGCAAGTGATTCAGGAAGAACCAGATTGCCGTCGAAACCTGTACACCACATGAAGGCGCTTTCGCCAATCCGACTTACAGACTGTGGAATTACTAATGAACCTGTCAAACCTGAACATCCCCAAAACGCCTCTTCCCCAATAGTGGTGACCGAATAATCATAGTCATCGTAAGTCACTGTTTCAGGTATGTTCAGTTCTCCGGAAATACCATTGACATGACCGGTTAAAGTCACAGAAACACCGTCCTCGTTGATTGAATAACGCAGGTCGCCGACAGTGAAAGTTTGTGCGGTTATTGTCGATATTCCCAAGATTATCATAACTATTATTAGAAAAAATCTTTTCATATTATTAGATGTTATTTTTATCAGAAAGGTTCAACAATCCAGTTGGCGGGAATCTTGTTTGTGCCAAATTGCTGTGGCAACGCCCGCGGACAGTAAAACGTGCCGTATTCAGAAGTCTGATCGAGCCAGTATAGTGTCGCTCCATTATACCAGTCGGTAAAATAAACCTTTATGCCGCACAAGTTGCTGCAACACGAGAACATCAGCTTATAACAGCCTTCGGCCAAAGATGTGGCGGGCAAAGTCGGGACTGAAGCAAGTTGTGAACATCCGAAAAACATACGTTCGTAGCAGTATTTAGCCAGATTTGTCGCTGGCAAAGCTGGGGCTGTTTTAAGCTTCGAACAACCTTCAAACATATTGGAATAACAGTATTCTCCCATTTTTGTGGCAGGAAGCTCTGGCGTTGATGTTATGTAAGTGTCGATAAAAAGCCCCGCAAAACAATTTTTAGGCAATTGCTTGTCCCTGAAAACCGTGTCAATCAATGACATAATATTGCCGCTTACAGCTGTTTCCTTGTAATTTGTTCTGAATCGCACACCCACGCCAAGATAATGGTTGTTTTCATCATATAATTCTAGATTCGGACTAAGTCCTTGTGGGTTATGGCCTCTGAAATATACCTTGTCGCCTTCATGCGCCAAAACCGCAATCGTATAATTAGGTATAAACCTGTTCCAAACGACATTGTCATAACTATACTCGAAATATAATATTGTATCATAGCCAAACCTTGCGTCCATTTCTATTGCAATGCGGCTGTCTTCGGCAGTAAAACAAAGCGGATCAGTGATTAAAACGCCAGGCTCTTCAGGAACACTTCCCGAATCATTGTCAATTTTTTGTTTCTTGCAAGCTGTAATCAAGAGAAATGCCAACAAAAATAATACTGCTATTTTAATAAAGCTTGTGAAAATATTATTATTCATAAGATTAATATTTTAATTAGTTTAGAGATTTCTCCACTCCGCTTCGCTTCGGTCGAAATGACGCGCGGTGTCGCAATCTTCTTCAATTGTTTCAAAGTACAGAATCCAAGGTGAATGCTCGTATTGATAGCCACTATTGCATGGTACTGTGAGAGTTGTGTACTTTTCGTATGGAAATACATCATCTCTTAATGTCGGCGGCTCAGTAGCATGGGATATGACTTCTGTAAACTGTGTGCAATCATAAAATGCCAATTCTCCGATATAGGTGACCGCTTCAGGGAACTCCAGATTACCTGCAAAACCAGTACAACTCTCAAAAGCGCGATCACCAATTTTTGTGACGGTTTCCGGGATGTGCAATGGCCCTGTCAGGCTACAACAATACTCAAACACACCATCATTGATGGCGGTGATATTACTTGGAATGTGTAATGTGCCTTCAAAACTATAACAAGAGTTGAAAGCATTATCACCTAAAAATGTAACGGAATCAGGGATATATAGCGAACCAGAAAAATAATAGTTAGCTGAGAATGCGCACTCGCCGATGTAGGTGAGAGAACTTGGCAGATTCAAATTGCCGGTGAAACCACAGGCGTGGAAAGCCCAGTCGCCGATTTTGGTAATCGTATTCGGAAGGGTCAGTGTGCCTATTTCTGTCCAGGCCATGTCAAAATTAAAAGCATAGTCGCCGATGACAGTCACAGTGTATTCTTTGCCGTCATACGAAACCGTTTCCGGGATGTTTACGTCTCCCGACAAATATTGCAACTCAATACATTCTGTTAAAGTTACAGAAACGCTGTCGCTGTTAACCTGATAAACATAGTTGTCAATGGTGAACTCTATTGGAGCCGGCGGAGTCTGCGGCTCGTCATTCACAGGGGATTTTTTCTTGCAACCGGCAATGGTTATCAATGATAACGATAGAATAACGGTTAAAAATTTTGTGATGTTTTTCATATAATTAAATTTTAAATTTCTTCAAGTATTTCTTCAAAACTTCGTGTATCTTCATTTCCTCCCATTTTCTCCTGCTTGATTCTCGATTTTCTCCTTGCATAAGAGTTCGTCTGCTGGTTCAGCAAAATCGCAATCACCTGGTTGTTGAATCCCAATCTTGTCAGCGAGCAAATGTGTAAGTCTTCTTTTGTCAACGAAGGATATTTTTCTATAAGTCTTTTGTTGAAGTCATTGTAAATCAGGTTGATAAGATTCATAAAATCATCCCACGAGTCATCGTCGAGCTGGAAATCCAAGGTGCTTGCCGTTATCTGTTCCGTCAGGGCGAGGGCAGTGACGTAGACCTTGTTTTTCTTTAACGCAGCCTCAAACTGGTTCTTGGTCTTCTCTGATTCTATCTGAGCTCTCAAAGCTCTTTGACGGAGCAGAAGTATCATGATAATCAACGCAATAGCGAGCAATCCGAGTGCTCCGAAAAGATAACCCAGCCTCACTTTCTGCTTTTCTTTCAACGCACTTTCCTGTATCTTGAGGTCGTTCTCGCTCTTGATGCGCTGCATCTCCTCGCTTCTGTGCTCATGGTCGGCCTCAATCATGTTTTCATTGTAAAGCTCATGATATTCAAGGGCTTGCTGGTAGTCGCCATTCAGCTGGCTTATCAGATAAAGCGCATCATACGCCGACATCCTTGCGCCAGCCTTGTCACTCTTGGCCGCTTCTTCAAGATGCTTTATTGCGTTTTCGTCATCTTCAAGATAATAATAGGCGACACCAAGCAGCAGGTGGCACTGGTCGTGGTCTGCGCCACCCGCAAGTGCCTGGTTTACAAAGGTTATGACTTTGTCAAAATTCTCATTTGTCATGTAGATATCTCTCGATAAATCCAGATATAAATCTGCAATGAAAGCATTGTCTTTCAATGATTTTGCAATTATCAGAGCCTCATTATAATAATACTCGGCATCGTCGAGATTGTTCAGCGAAGCGGCGGCTCGACCTGCGTTCCGATACGCCTTCATCAGGTTTTCCGATTTTCCGAGCTCCAGGAAAAGGGCAGAGGCATCGAGATGAAGCTCCAAAGCCTCCTCGAAAAGTCCCTGCAGCCAATAAATCTCACCAAGACGATCTTCGGTCTCTGCTTTTAGTTCCTTGGTCTCAACATCGTCGGCATCGCAGCGGTCGATAGCCACGAGTGCCGCTCCAAAAGCCTTGGCTGCCTCCTCGTTTTGCTTTGCCTCGCGCAGCTCCACACCTTTATTATATAAAGCACGCGCCTCGTCATGATGCGATACCTGTCTGCAAGCGACAAGTGCCGTCATCAAAACGAGGAGCGCGATTGTGATATATCTTTTAAATGGTCGCATTGTCATTTTTATTGTTGACAATGCAAAGATATAACAAAATTTTTTATGAAAAACAAATTGTCAAGCCCAAAACACCCTTTGTCTATCTTTTGTCTATCATCAAAATTTTTAAAACATTGATAATCAACGATGTAAAAAGTTGCTTGTCTATCGTTTGTCTATCACTTGATCCAATAAATATAGTTGTCTTTACGTGGTCTTGCCGTCGGATAGTCGCCTTTAACGTATCCCAAAATGCAGTTGCCGACGCCGACATATTTAGTGTCGTCGATGCCGAGGTCGCGCAAAATGGCTTTGCCTTCTTCGGTCTCGAACACTTCTTTTGCCCTGTGAATCCAGCATGAGCCGAGTCCATTGGCATGTGCGGCGTTCAAAAGGTTGCCCATCACCAGCGAGCCGTCTTCCTTCCAAGTGAATGCGGCTGTTGTGTCGGCGAGTACCACCAGCACCACTGGAGCTCCGTAGAACGGATCCATGTCATTGTCTTTGCCGAACACGGCGGCGTTGAGCTTGCTCAGCCTGTCGCGCACCTCACGGTTGGTCACCGCGATGATGATAGGGGCCTGTTTGTTCATTCCTGTCGGGGCGTAGGTTCCCGCCACGCAGATCTCTTCAATAACCTCCATAGGAGGCACCTCGTCGGTGTAGCTGCGCACGCTACGGCGCGTCAGCAGGTCTTCCATTGTAGTATTCATTGTCGTTTCTGTTGATTTCTCTGTCTTGCAGCAGCCACCCAACACGAGCGCCGCAGCGATGATAAGTAATAATTTTTTCATTTTTTATAAGATTTTAGACCACAAAGATACAAAATTTATTAAAAAGTTGAAATTTTTTTTGCCAATAGCCAACAGCCAACGGCTAAGAGCCGAAAATTTCGTAATTTTGCATCGTTTTTTTGAAAAATATGTCAATATCGATTTATCATATTTTAGGCCTCATTCTCGCAGTCGCCCTCATAGAAACCGTTGGCATACTCTCTGTCAGAAAGGTAAAAAACGCCAACGACTTCAACACTGGAGGCGGTCGTGCCGGCACATGGGTGGTGGCTGGAGCCATCATCGGCACTCTGGTGGGAGGACAGTCGACGGTGGGAACGGCGCAATTGGCCTTTAGCTTCGGCATCTCCGCATGGTGGTTCACCCTCGGAATGGCTCTTGGATGTGTGGCACTTGCAATAGGTTACGTCGTGCCTCTCCGACATAGCGGCAGCACCACATTGCTCGAGATAGTGCGCAAGGAATATGGCCGCAAAGCCGAGATGACAGGCTCAGTTTTATGCTCTTTGGGCATGTTTATCAGCATCATAGCGCAGGTTCTCTCAGCCGCCGCCTTGCTGATGACATTGTTCAACATCCCATTTTGGGTGTCGGCTGTCATCTCCGCAATAATCATGACACTTTACGTGGTCTTCGGCGGACTCTGGAGCGCGGGCATCGGCGGCGTGGTCAAAATCATACTACTTTGTCTGTCGGCACTGGCTGCAGGAGTGATAGTATTGGTGCTCTCAAAAGGCTATACAGGCCTCATCGACTCAATAAAAGGAATCTTATTACACACTGATATTCAATTAGTTGACGGATTGAATACCGTCGGCGATGTCAATGCGAAATACCAAAACATCTTCGCGCGTGGCATCTCAAAAGACGCTGGCTCATGCCTGTCGGTGATCCTTGGAGTGCTCTCGACCCAGACCTACGCCCAGGCCATCTGGTCGGGCAGATCCGACAGCGTGGCACGTCGTGGTGCTATGATTTCAGCCCTCATCTCAATACCAATCGGCTTTGCCTGCGTGATGGTGGGCATGTATATGCGAGCTCATTACATCACCATCGAGGAGCTTAACGCATTGAATATCATTGGTAAAGACATCCCCGAAGACATCGGCATCATGACGAGCTCAGCCCAAGCATTCCCAATGTTTGTCACCAACCACATGCCTAAGTTCATCGGTGGACTGGTGCTCGGCACCTTGTTGATAACCATCATCATCGGTGGCTCTGGACTCACCCTCGGAGCGTCGACAATTCTGGTAAAAGACGTGTTCAAGCCGAAAAACAATCTCGCTGTGAGTCGTCTCACCATCGTCGGCATCCAAATATTGGCATTTGTCGTAGCATCTTCATTCTCAGGACGTTACATCAACGACCTCGGCTTCCTCTCGATGGGTTTGCGCACCACAGCGACATTCGTGCCGCTCACCTTGGCACTGTTTTTCCCTGGCCGTTTCAAGCCGAAATGGGTGTTTTTCTCAATAATTTTTGGCACAGCATGCCTCATTTTCGGAGAATTCGTATCTTTGCCCGTCGATTCGATATATGTCGGATTGCTCGGCTCAATACTATGTTGCTTATTAGGTTTGAAAAATGATAAAATCAGGAATTAAAAACATCATCTTCGACTTCGGCGGCGTGCTCGTCGACTGGAACCCGCATTACCTCTTCGATAAGTATTTCAACGACATCGAAGAGTCGAACTATTTCATCGCAAACGTCTGCAATAGCGAGTGGAATGCCGAGATGGACGGCGGAAAACCGTTCGAACAGGCGGTGAAAGAACGCAGCGCAATGTTCCCGAAATACGCCGAGCCGCTCAAGTTGTACCAGACCAACTGGATGGACACGATGGGAGAGGAGATTCCTGGCATGTACGACCTTATCAAGTCATTGAAAGAGAATGGTTTTCCTGTCATCTACGGCCTCACAAACTGGTCTGCCGAAACATTCCCGACAGTGCAGAAAAAATATCGCATCTTCAGCCTCATCGACAACATCGTGGTATCCGGCGAAGTCAAGCAGCTGAAGCCGAATCCTGAGATTTTTCACACTTTATTGAATAAATACAACCTGAAAGCAGAAGAGTCGCTCTTCATCGACGACAACCTCAAAAATGTGGAAGGCGCAAAAGCAGTAGGTATCAATGCGATACGCTTCGAAAACGTCACAAAACTTAAAGAGGATTTAAAAACTATTCTTGGTTGACGTCATTTCGACTGAAGCGTAATGTAATGGAGTGAAATGGAGAAATCACCGCCCAACAATTGTTAACGTCATAATCAAATACCGGTGATTTATTCACCAGAGGTGAATGCTTTCGCATAGCTCAGGTCTCGACTTCGCTTTGCTACGCTCGAAATGACGTTGGTTTCTATTTGTTTCTTGATGTAAGTTATAATATCTTCGGTCTGCTCAATCGTAAACCACTTATAATCACCATTTTTTCGCAGCCACGTCATTTGCCGCTTTGCATATTGCCGAGTGCTGATTTTAATCTGCTCAACAGCCTGTTCCAAAGTGCATTTACCGTCGAGGTAATCGAACAATTCTTTGTAACCTACTGTGTTTAAAGAGTTTAGATGACGTTTTGGATACATCGACTTTACCTCATCAAGTAAACCTTGCTCCATCATCATATCAACGCGCTTGTTGATTCTCTCAATGAGTTTGTCTCTGTCCCAAAGGATCGCCAATTTTATGATGTCAAAATCGCGTTCCGCAACGTTTTTCTGCCTGAAAGTGGAGTAGGGCTTCCCGGTTTGATAAAACACCTCCAAAGCACGCTGCAAACGTCGTGGATTTTGCTTGTCGACAATCTGAAAATACTCCGGGTCAACCTTCTCAACCTCGCTTTGCAACGCCTCGATGCCGCCTTCCTCATACATCTTCTGGACCATCACCCTGATCTCGTCCGTGACATCCGGAATGGCATCCAGTCCATTGCACACAGCATCGATAAAAAGCCCCGAGCCACCAGTCATGATGGTGATATTTTTAGTCTTAAAGTATTGCTTTAAAAAGTCTAATACATCTCTTTCATAATCAGCAACATCGTATTTGTCTTCAATGCTCATATTATGAACAAAATGATGCTTCACTTGTGCCAGCTCATCAGCTGTAGGAGCGGCTGTTCCAATCGACAATTCTTTGTAAAACTGACGGCTGTCGGCGGATATGATTTCAACATCAAAAGCCTTCGCAAGCTTTATCGCGGTCGCCGTCTTACCCGACGCTGTCGGCCCAGCTAGTACTATAAGGTATTTCTTTGCCATTATCGTTTCTCAGGCACTGGTCCGTTTGACTTCACTTCGACAGGCTCAGTCACTTCTTTCACGACTTTCAAGCCAAGTTTCGAGCCTTCTTCTTTCATAAACTGGTATGCTTCTGCGAAATTGTTTCCGATGATGCCGTCCAAAATGGCCTCACGGATGGCTGTCTTGATCACTCCGACCTCGCGACTCTCAGGAATACCGAATGTTTCCATGATGACGATGCCGTCGACAGGTGGCTGCCAGTTGCGCAAGTGGTCTTTCGCCTCAATCTCTTTCAATTTCTGGCGAACAATCTGGAAATTATTATGGAAGCGAGCTTTTTTCTCCTCGTTTTTCGAGGTGATGTCGGCATCGCAAAGTGTCATCAGATCGTCAATGTCATTGCCTGCGTCGAAAAGCAAACGCCTTACTGCTGAATCAGTTACGATGTCTTGAGCCAAGACGATAGGGCGGAGGTGGAGGTAAACTAGCTTCTCCACATATTTCATCTTCTCGTTCAGCGGAAGCTTGAAATTGGCGAAAATCTTAGGCACCATCTTCGCTCCTTTCACCTCGTGGCCGTGGAATGTCCAGCCGGCCTCTTTCTCGAAACGCTTGGTCTGTGGCTTGGCGATATCGTGAAGCACCGCAGCCCATCTAAGCCACAGGTCACCACCGCTATTTGCCACATTATCAAGCACTTCCAAGGTGTGATAGAAGTTGTCTTTATGACCTTTTCCCTCTTGAATATCGACGCCTTTCAACGCTGCCATCTGTGGGAAGATGATTGGCAGCAAACCGCTCTTGTCGAGCAGCTTGAAACCTATACTCGGCACGTCAGACATGATGATTTTGTTCATCTCCTCTGTCACGCGCTCCATCGATATTATCTTGATTCTCTGTGCGTTACGTCTTATGGCCTCAAACGACTCAGCCTCTATCATGAAATGCAGTTGTGTCGCAAACCTGATGGCCCGCATCATGCGCAACGGGTCGTCAGAATAGGTGATGTCGGGATCTAATGGCGTCCTGATGATTCTGTCGTGTAAATCCTGAACACCGTTGAATGGGTCGACCAATTCACCAAAGTCGTTTTCATTCAATGAGATAGCCATTGCGTTTATGGTGAAGTCACGGCGGTTCTGGTCGTCTTCCAAGGTGCCGTTCTCGCACGTTGGCTTGCGGCTGTCAGCGGTATACGACTCTTTCCTGGCGCCCACAAACTCAATCTCATGGCCTGCCACGTTGATCATAGCGGTGCCGAAACGACCGTAATATTTCACGTGTTTCTTGCCTGGTAGCAAAGAGGCGGTCTTCTTTGCCAACTCAATGCCGCTGCCAACCGTAACCACATCAATATCATTCGATTGGCGTTGCAATAACAGGTCACGGACATAGCCGCCCACTATGTATGAATCGTATCCCAATTCACGCGATGCGGCGGTTATAACCTTGAAAAATTTATTATCGATCTTATCTTTCAGATTCATTTATCTATTGTTTGTACAGACGTGCCATGGCGCGTCTCTACATTCATATCTTTCTTTTCTTCGTTATAATCTATAACGATTTTCGCACCTATTTCAAGATTATTCTTGATAATCTCCTCGGCCAGCACATCTTCCACATATTTCTGGATGGCGCGCTTCAGCGGACGTGCCCCGTATTGCTCGTCCCAGCCTTTCTCTGCAATGAAATTGCGTGCTTTTTCTGTCAATTCCAGCTCGTAACCCATCTCTTTGGTGCGCTCGAACACGTTCTTCAGCTCGATGTTGATGATCTTGTTGATGCTTTCCTTGTTCAACGAGTCAAACATAACCACCTCGTCGATTCTGTTAAGGAATTCAGGCGCAAAGGTGCGTTTTAACGCGTTTTCGATGATGGCGCGACTATCGGTGTCTTTTGAATCTTTCTTCGCCTGTGTGCCAAATCCCACACCCTGACCGAAATCTTTCAGCTGACGTGAGCCGATGTTCGATGTCATGATGATGATGGTGTTCTTGAAATCGACCTTTCTGCCAAGAGAATCAGTGAGTTGACCGTCATCCAAGACCTGTAGCAAAAGATGGAACACATCCGGATGTGCTTTCTCGATCTCGTCCAAGAGAACGATAGAGTAGGGCTTACGGCGCACTTTCTCGGTCAGCTGGCCACCTTCTTCATAACCGACATATCCTGGAGGCGCTCCCACAAGACGTGAAACCGCGAATTTCTCCATATATTCACTCATGTCGATACGTATCAAAGCATCTTCAGAATCAAAGAGATACTTCGCCAAGACCTTTGCCAGATATGTCTTTCCGACGCCAGTAGGACCGAGGAAAATGAAGCTTCCAATCGGTCTGTTCGGGTCTTTCAAGCCCGCTCTGTTACGTCTGATGGCCTTCACCACGTTCTTTATCGCCTCATCCTGACCGATGACGGTGCCTGCGAGCTCTGTCTCCATGCTCATAAGGCGGTCACCCTCGTTTTGTGCGATACGCTGCACCGGCACGCCAGTCATCATGGCCACGACCTCAGCGACGTTCTGCTCGGTCACGGTCTCACGATGTTCTGTTGTCTCTTTATCCCAGTCTTTCTTGGCGTTTTCAAGTTTCTCAACCAATGTCTTCTCCTCGTCACGATATTTGCCTGCATCCTCAAAACGCTGCTCTTTGATGGCGATTTTCTTCTGCTGTTTCACCTCTTCAACAGCGTGCTCCAGCTCAGTAATCTCCGCAGGAACATGGATGTTTCCGATATGCACTCTCGCGCCGGCCTCATCCATAGCGTCGATGGCCTTGTCGGGCAGGTGACGGTCGGAGATATAGCGGTTTGTGAGTTTTACGCAAGCCTCAATAGCTTCCGGCGAATATCTCACCAGATGATGGTCTTCATAGCGACCTTTAATATTATTCAGGATCTGAACAGTCTCCTCTGGACTCGTCGGCTCCACCAGTATTTTCTGGAAACGACGTTCCAATGCGCCGTCTTTCTCGATGTACTGGCGATACTCGTCTAATGTGGTCGCGCCTATGCACTGTAGCACTCCGCGTGCCAATGCAGGCTTTAACATGTTAGAAGCGTCGAGTGAGCCGTTGGCATTGCCCGCACCCACAATATTGTGGATCTCATCGATGAAGATGATGATATCTGGGTTTTTCTCGAGCTCGTTCATGATGCCTTTCATGCGTTCCTCAAACTGGCCTCTATACTTCGTTCCGGCGACCACTGAGCCCATGTCGAGCACGATGACACGTTTGTTGAACAATGTGCGCGAGACCTTATGTTCCACTATACGTTGTGCCAAGCCCTCAACAATCGCTGACTTTCCAACGCCTGGCTCGCCAATGAGTATCGGGTTGTTTTTTTTGCGGCGGCTGAGAATCTGAGCTATACGTTCGAGCTCTGTCTCACGTCCTACGATAGGGTCGAGGCGGCCTTCCTCAGCAGCTTTCGTCAAATCACGGCCAAAGCTGTCGAGAACAGGTGTTGCCGACTTCGCGTTTTTCTTATTCTGTTGATTGTCAGTGGTTTTAGTAGGAGTCTCGTCTTCCTCATCCTCATCCATAAACATATTTTTAGGCTCCTGAACAACATCTTCATTAGCGCTTTTTGCAGGATAATTTGGTGTCAATTTCTCCACTTCCTTCTTGTATTTATTAAACGTAATCCCCTCATATTCAAGACGTTGCGACACAATATTGTTATCGTCATGCAAAACTGCAAGCATCAGATGCTCTGACGCCACCTGCTCGCTGTTGAAGTCTTTGGCCACGATATAGGTGAACTTCAGCGCGCGCTCGGCCTGTTTGGTTAGCGGCATGTTGCTGGTGCTGCCCATGATGATACTGTTAGTCTTAATCGAAGACTCCAGTTTTTGTCTAAACGCCTCAATATCAAGCTCCAGATTCCTCAAAATCTGTACCGCATTGCTGTCTTTGTCGTCGACGATACCAAGGAAAATGTGCTCCAAACCGACGTAGGGATTGCCCATTTTCACAGCCTCGTCGCGACTGTAAAGCATTATATCTTGAACCCTTTGCGAAAACTTCTGATCCATATTCTTAAAATTTCAAACTGCAAAAATACAAATAATATTCCTTGTCGCAGCCATTTTGGCACGATTTTTGTTAAAAACACTGTAAAAAATGTTTAAAAAATAATAAAGAAAATTGTTTCCAATTCAAAAAAATTCCGTATTTTTGTCAACTAATTTTTGGATTTTAAAAATTAAAGAAAAGATAAATGGAAGAACAGTTTGAAGGTGAAAGAATAGTCCCGATTGGCATTGAGGACCACATGAAAACGAGTTATATCGACTACTCGATGTCGGTTATCGTTGCACGTGCTCTGCCTGATGTGAGAGACGGTTTGAAACCTGTTCACCGCCGTATCCTTTACGGTATGATGGACATGGGCGTTTTGTCGAATCGTCCTTATAAGAAATCAGCGAAGGTCGTCGGTGAAGTTTTAGGAAAGTATCACCCGCATGGTGACTCGTCAGTGTATGACGCCATGGTGCGTCTGGCCCAGGACTGGAGCATGCGTTATCCTCTCATCGACGGTCAGGGTAACTTCGGTTCCATGGACGCCGACCCGCCAGCGGCAATGCGTTACACCGAGGCACGTCTGAGGAAGATAGCCGAAGAGATGCTTGCCGACCTCGACAAGGACACTGTCGATTTTATGAATAACTACGATGATTCTGAGCAGGAGCCTACCGTACTGCCGTCACTCATCCCGAACCTTCTGGTCAACGGAGCAAGCGGTATCGCAGTGGGTATGGCTACCAATATGCCGCCTCACAACCTCAGCGAGGTGGTCGACGGAATCATTGCCTACATTGACAATAACGACATCACAGTCAGCGAGTTGATGGAATATATCAAGGCTCCTGACTTCCCGACAGGCGGTATTATCTACGGCTATGAGGGCGTGAAAGACGCTTTCGAAACAGGCCGCGGACGTATCGTTTTGCGCGCAAACACTACTATAGAAGAGCATAACGGCCACGAAAGAATCATCGCCACGTCAGTGCCTTACCAAACAAACAAGGCTGACATGATCAAGCGTACCGCCGATCTCATCTCTGAGAAGAAACTCGACGGCATCGCCGACATTCGCGATGAATCGGACCGTAACGGTCTCCGCATAGTGTACGAACTGAAACGTGACGCCGTGTCTAGCGTGGTGCTGAACAAGTTGTTCCAGATGACCGGCTTGCAGAGCTCATTCAGCGTGAACAACGTGTGCCTGGTGAACGGTCGTCCTTACACATTGAATCTCAAACAGTTGATTCAATACTACGTGGAGCACCGTCATCAGTGCGTGGTGCGCAGAACCCAGCACGATCTGCGTGAAGCCGAGAAACGCGCCCATATCTTGGAAGGTCTGGCACGCGCCATCGACATCGTCGACCAGATCATCGCCACAATCCGTGCTTGCAAGGGCGGCTCACAGGAAGCAAAACAGGCCTTGATGGACCAGTACGGCTTCGACGACCCGCAGGCAGCAGCAATCGTGGCTTATCGTTTAGGTCAGTTGGCAGGCCTCGAGATCAAGAAAATCATGGATGAACTCGAAGAGCTCCACAAACTTATCGCTCATCTCAAGGAAGTGCTCGCAAGTCCTGCAATGCAGTTTGACATCATCAAGAAAGAATTGCTATACGTCAAGGAGAAATACGGTGATGAACGTAAGAGCACTATCGAGCGCACAGCCGAAGACTTCAAGATGGAAGATATCATCGCCGACGACGCTGTGGTGGTGACGATTTCACACCTTAATTATATTAAGCGCACCAACCTGACGGAATACCGCCGCCAGAGCAGGGGAGGCAAGGGCTCGAAAGGCTCCGACGCACGCGACGAAGACTTCATCGAACAGATCTTCGTGGCAACGAACCATAACTACATGCTGTTCTTTACAGAGAAAGGCAAGTGCTACTGGCTCCGCGTGTTCGAGATCCCTGAAGGCACCAAGGCAAGCAAGGGTAGGGCTATCCAGAACCTTATCCACCTCGACCCGGACGACAACGTCAAAGCATACATCAACTTGACTAACATGAGCCCTGAATATGTTGAGAATCATTATCTTACACTCATCACAAAGAAGGGTATCATCAAGAAGACCACGCTCGAGGCTTACTCACGTCCACGCGCAACAGGTATCATCGCATTGGGCATCCGCGAAGGCGACGAGCTGCTCGAAGCCAAGATGACCAGCGGCAACAGCGAGATTTTGATCGCGTTGAAGTCGGGTAGGGCCATCAGATTCCCAGAGTCGACAGTACGTCCGATGGGTAGAACAGCATCAGGTGTACGCGCCATTACAGTGGATGACGAGAACGATGAAGTTGTCGGCATGATTTGCATCGATGACCCGCAGACCAACGTGCTCGTGGTTTCCGAAAAGGGCTACGGAAAACGTTCCGACCTCGAGGAATACCGCATCACAAACCGTGGCGGAAAGGGTGTCAAGACCATGAACATAACAGATAAGACCGGACAGCTGGTCGCTATCAAAGATGTGGTCGACGGCGATGACCTCATGATCATCAACAAGTCAGGAATCCTTATCCGTATAGCCGTTGATACTCTGAGAGTTATGGGTCGTGCAACTCAAGGCGTGCGTCTCATCAACCTCCGCGACAACGACGAGATTGCTGCTGTGACAAAAGTCAAGGCAGAAGACATCGAAGAAGAGGAAGATTTTGATGAAAATGCCGAAAACACTGAGAATCAGGAGGGTGCAGACAATAATGAAGGCAACGACAACGTTATAAATGAAGACAACAAACAAGAAGTTTAACATTAAAAATTGAATAAAATGAAGAAATTATTGTTAGTATTAGCATTGGCACTTGCTGGCCAATTCGCTTTTGCTCAAAACGTACAGGTTCAGAACGCTTTCAACGATCAGAAAGCAGCTCAGCAGTACATCGACCAGGCTGATGTTTACAAATCACAGAAAAAGGACGAGAAGGCTGCAAAACAGATGCAGAATGCAAAGCTTATGCTGCAGAAGGCAAAAACAGCTATCGACGCCGCATCAACACATGAAGCTACAATGAATCAGGGCAAGACATGGCACTATTATGCAGTTATTTACTACAAAATCAGTGCTTATCCTGAGTTCAACGACATCGATCCAGAGGCTTGCGAAAAGACATTAGCAGCATTGGATAAGCTCAAAACCGTTGATAATGATTACTTTAAGAGAAATGCCAGCGAGTTGCAGCAGTATGCTATCAACATCGGACTTCGTTACTATGACCTTGGCGCCAACAGCTACAACGAAGGCGATTATGAGAATGCATATATCAACTTCAAGAAATCATACGAAGCATCAGCAAATCTTGGCGGAAACGACACCAGCGCATTGCTCAGCGCAGCACTCAGCGCAATGAAGGTCGGAAAATACGACGAAAGTGTTGTCATGTTCAACAAATTGCTCGAAAGCGGCGTTGACGAAGCTTCAGTTTACCAGAACCTCGCAGCAGCATACCGCGGAGCAGGCGACAACGACAAGATGCTTGAGACCATCATGATTGCAAGAGCTAAATATCCTGAGGATGAGAACGTTATGAACGAAATGATCAACTCTTATCTGACACTACACAGAGAAGATGAAATCATCGACCAGATCCTCGAGATGGCACAGAAGAACACCGAGCAGCCGGCATATTATTTCATCCTTGGAACAATCTACGGCAACCGTGAATCAAAGCTTTATGACGTGGAGAAAGCTCTTGAATATTACAATCTGGCAATCTCAGAGAACGAAGCATATGCCGACGCATATTACAATGCTGGTGCTTTGTTGATTGATAAGGCTTCAGAAATCTATCAGGCAGCTAACGATAAAGATCCAAGCGAATATGCTAACTTCAACAAATATCTTGAAGCTACTGACGCTATGGCAGTAGAGGCTAAGACATACGATGAGAGAGCATTGCCATACGTGGAGAAGACCTACGAACTTCTTCCAGACGATCCAGCTGTAAAACTCGCTCTTAGAGGTATTTACACACGTCTTAAAATGAATGACAAGGCAGCAGCTCTTGGTGAATAACAACAATTGTGGAGGAGATAATTCCTCCACTTTTTTCAAAGATACTATTTAACATAATGTATATTATTTTCCAAATGGGATTTTGCAAAAATAATAATCTTTTTAGAATTGATGCAGATTTTTGAACTTTGTGTTAAAAATTGTTAAAATTGAAAATCATTGCAAAAAATGTGTTACTTTTGCAGTTAGAAAATAATTTGAAATAGATATGGAAATCATTGGAAAAGTTGTACAGTTAGGTACTTTGATTGAGGGAAACTCACCGCGCGGACCGTGGAAAAAACAGGAATTGATTATCGAAACACTCGAACAGTTTCCGAAAAAAGTTTGTCTGATGTGCTGGGGCGACCGCGTCAACGACGCAAACAGCTTCTTTGTCGGCCAGACTATCAAGGCGCAGATTCGTATCGAATCACGCGAATTTAATGGAAAATGGTACACCGATGTCACGGCATTCCGCCTTGAACTCGACCAGCCTGTAGCACAGCAGCCTGTGGGACAAATGCCACAGCAGCCAAATCAGATGCAGCAACAGCCCTTGCCACCAATGCCACCGATGAATGACGAGTATTTCGCGTCAGACAATGGTGACGATCTGCCGTTCTAAGATTCTGTAAATCAACTATTTAGATACTGTTATGACCTGACCGGTGTTTGGGTTGAACAGTATCTTGTTGTTTTTGGTGGAAACCAGTCTTATCTCTCCGAACTGACTGATAGACAACGTCCTGGTTGCGATTACATCGTTGCCCAATGTGACTTTTACGTTTGTCAGTGCCGGTATTCTGTAGAAAATCTTGTTGGTTTGTCCCGATTCCAAGATATCATTGCCTAAGGCATTGATGTTTGCTGAAGCATTTTTAGTGTCGAACTGCATCTTTATTGTCTCGCCGCCTTCAATTTTTCCAACCCAGACATTGCCGTTAGCCTGGCTCTTATCAGGTGTTACATAATAACACACCTTGTATGTACTCTTTACAGTTTTACCCTTAAACAAGCTAATATATTCATTTTCAATAGCTTTCATATTGTCAACCATATATGTCATGGTGTTGCCGAAGTTCACTTCCTGTACACCTGAAACTAGGTCAAACTGCGCGGTCCTTATCTTTTCAATGTTTTCAAGAGCCACTTTTGCCTTGTCTTCTTTGGTCATCCTTTTCGGAGCTTTCTTGCTACTACCCTCTTCTTCATCGTCTTCGTCATCATCCTCATCTTCTTGAATATCAAGGATTTCGATGAATGAAACAGGTGCAGATTCTCTATATTCCATATCATTGTAATCCAATGTTTTTCTACACAAGGACTGGTCTTCAGGAAGATTTTCGTAACCGACAGCCCTGATAATTCCATCTTGATCTATTATGAAATTCGGGATCGGCTCTTTACTCTTTTCATCAAATTCGACAAAAAACACCACATTGGGGTCTATTTCGCTACCTAATTGAATATCAATGCCTTTTACATCAATTTCGGTCTTGTTTTCTTTGATATGATCGTTAACTCCAAGCAATTCTGAGGCAAATTCGGCATATGGTCCGATATAATAATTTGTTTCTTCGACTGTAAGTTCGAGCTTTATCACATTGCGCGGCAGATAATAAAATATGCCTTCATTTTGTGACTGGGCATTCTTTGCCGCTGTTGTAACATATTGAGCATCAAGTGATAATGATGCGAATAATGCGATGATTAAACAGAGTTTTTTCATATTTCAGATGTTTTTATATCATGTTTTGAAAATACCATCAAAGCTATAAATGTGATTAACCCATTGATTATCAATATTTCAAAGCCAAATTGATAACCATTGAACAGTTGGGTTGAATACATATTTAATAAATAACTCAAAATTGGCGACGCTATAGCGATGTAAGGAACCATTTTGTCTATTGGACGGCGATTTTTCACGAAAAGTCCGAATGAATAAAGGCCAAGCAGCGGTCCGTAGGTGTATCCGGCAATGGCAAACACTTTATTGATTAAGGATTCGGTGTGGAACGGACGGAACGCTATGATTACCAACAGATAAAGCGCAGCAAAGATGATGTGGATATGCTTTCTTTTCTTCGCTTTTGCTTCTTCAGAAATGTCGTTGCGGTTGCCAAAATCGAGAAAATTATAGCAGAACGTGGTCGTGAGGGCTGTCAGAGTGCCATCAGCTGAAGAATAGCCTGCAGCCACGAGGCCTATCACGAAGACAACGCTCGTTAACTTACTGAAACTGAATGCGATAGATGGGAATATTTTATCATTGACCACTACTCCACTGTCGTTTGTCGGCAGCTGGAAACCTGTTTGCTGTGCGTAATAGATCAGCGAGGCGCCGAGACATAGGAAAACCATGTTCACAAAGATGAACAGAATGCTCGAAGTCATCACGTTTTTCTGGGCGTCGCGGAGACTCTTGCAGGTCATGTTTTTCTGCATCATATCCTGGTCGAGGCCAGTCATGACGATGGTGATGAATGCACCGCTTATTATCTGTTTCAGCCAGAATTTACTGTGGTTAGGGTCAGTCTCGAAGAGTTTCGTATAGCCTTGTTCCGACGAGGCTTTCAGCATGTCTGGTATAGAGATGTTGAGCTCTTTTAAAATGCACACAACGGTAATAATCGCAGCCAAAAGCAAGAATGTGGTCTGTAGAGTGTCGGTCCAGACCACCGTTTTGATGCCGCCTTTGAATGTGTAAATCAATATCAAGACGATAAATATGACAGCTGGGACCCAGAAAGGAACGCCCCAAGCCTTAAACACAAACTCGTATAACACAAAGACAACCAGATACATACGCAGAGCCGAGCCAAGTAATCGCGACAAGATAAAGAACGCTGCGCCGGTCTTCTCGGAGTGTTTTCCGATGCGCATGTTGAGGTAGGAATATATCGATGTCAGGTTAAGTTTGTAATACAAAGGCAGCAAAAACAACGCTATCAACGCATAACCGATGATATAACCAAGCACAATGCCAAAATACGTGAACTGGTTGGTGTAAACGTCGCCAGGCACCGACATAAAAGTGACACCCGAAAGCGATGCTCCGATCATGCCGTAAGCCACTACAAACCATGGTGATTTGCGATTTCCGGTGAAAAAAGTAGCGTTGTCTGACTTCCGCGACGTGAAGTGCGCGATAACCAGAATAAGTATTGTGTAAACAATAAAAACAGTTAATATCAACGCCGACATAAAATATTGAATATTATTATGTTAAAATATGTTATCTAAAATATTACTTTAATATCTTTGCAAAGTCAAAAAGCGTGTTATATTTCGCATCCGGCTTGATTTTTACAGGCTCGTTGCCGACCAAAACAGTGTACATACCGCAGTTTTTGCCGAACTCAAGGTCGGAGTTCATATCGCCCACCATGATAGATTTCTCGAGGTCAATTTCTGGGAAATCGTGCTGTGCCATGTAGGCCATGCGCGGACTCGGTTTGCGGAAGTTGTCGGGGTCGGATTTGAGTTGAGGGCAGACGTAAATCTTGTCGACTCTCCCCTTTTGACTTGCTATCTCTTGCAGCATGTAGTCGTGCACATGTTCGACATCGGACATGGTCATGAGGCCTTTGCCCACACCTTGTTGGTTGCTCACGATGATGACGCGACCAAATTTTTGTGCAAATATCTTGAATGCCTCCAACACTCCTGGAATAAATTGGAACTCATTGATATTTTTGACATAATCATCCACAAGGCGGGTGTTGATGACACCGTCGCGGTCGAGGAACAAGGTCCATGATTTGTCGATGATGCGGTTCCAGTCCATGATTAGCGCGGGAATATTGTTGCTTCGATGATTTCGCAGATGACATGACCGATCATGATGTGCGATTCCTGGATTCGTGGAGTGCATGTGGAAGGCACATTTATTAATATATCGCAGCATTCGGCCATTTTGCCGCCCTTCTCCCCTGTCATCCCTATGGTTTTCACGCCTATCTCTTTTGCTACCTCGATGGCTTTCAATATGTTAGCCGAGTTACCCGAGGTACTTATCCCGATGAGCACGTCGCCATTTTTGGCGGAAGCCTGAAGCATACGCGCGTAAATCATGTCGTATGAATAGTCGTTTGCCACAGCGGTGAGATAGCTTGTATTCACATGCAGAGCCTCGGCATTGAGTGGAGGACGGTCGTAGTAGAAACGTCCGCTGAGCTCGGCTGCGAGGTGTTGCGCATCAGCAGCACTGCCTCCATTGCCGCAGAAATGAATCTTTCCGCCGTTTTTCAGACTTTCGACACACATCGTAGCGGCATCGTTGATTCGTTTGACAAGAGCTTTATCGTTGAGAATCAACTGCTTGGCATCAATAGAATCTTTTATGATTTTTTCGATCGAAATCATATCTTAATATTTTTTGCAAAGATAATAAAAAAATAAATGAGAATACATTTTTAATGTCATTCTCGAAATACTCACAGTACCCTGTGGTAGGTCGTATTTCTGCAAATGACATTAAAAATTCGTATTTCTGTAAATGGCATTAAATAAAAAAATCGTATTTTTGCAGCAAATTTTAAAAATATGAGAGGCGTTTATACAGTATTGCTTTTGATTGTTTCGAACATCTTTATGACATTTGCATGGTACGGCAATTTGAAGTTGTCGGATATGGGAATTATCAAGGATTGGCCATTGATTCTCATCATCTTAGCGAGTTGGGGCGTTGCGTTGTTTGAATATACCGCCATGGTTCCGGCAAACCGGATCGGTTCGGAAGTCAACGGAGGACCGTTTAGTTTGGTTGAATTGAAAGTGATTCAGGAGGTTGTCAGCCTCATCGTTTTCATGATAATCAGCATAAAAGTGTTCAAAATGGGTGAATTTCACTGGAATCATCTGGTGGGCTTCGGTTTTTTGGTGCTCGCAGTTTATTTTATTTTCAAAAAATAACGAAAAAAAGTTGCCATTATTTGAAATTATTGTTACCTTTGCAGTAGTAATTTAAAAATTAGGATTATGCAGTTTTACGACGTTGATTCGATTTTCACTTTTGGAAAATATGAGGGTGAGACTTTGGCTGAAGTCTTTGAGAAAGACCCGAAATACATAAAATATTGCCAGGACAACATTGACGAATTCTATATCTCCCCTGAGGTTTTGAAGGAGTTGCGTTCCACTTCGCGTGACAATAAGCTGTTGACTGCCAATCTCGACGAGATGTCGGATGAGGAGCTTGCCGAGTTTATGCATGACATGAACGACATCGACGAGTTTGACGAGAGCAAGCTCGAGAAAGACTTCGACTGGGAAGAGAACGAAGATATGTTCGCTGAGGATGAAGAAGACATCTTCGGCGAGGAAGAGGACGAATATTTCGATGAAGAAGGGTTCGATGAGCCGTATGACGACCCTTACGACAGATACTAAATTCTTTCGGAAATACCGTAAACCTTTGATTTTGACGACGTTGACTGCACCAGTTCCGCAAGGAATCCGGTGAGGAAGAATTGTACGCCGACGATTATGCATACCAATGCGAAATAGAACAGCGGACGGCTGGTCATTCCGTAGGCATGGAAAGCGAACTTCTTGACGACCAACACCATACCGATGATAAAACCGACCAGGAACATTATTGAGCCGAGGCCTCCGAAGAGGTGCATCGGGCGTTTGCCGAACTTCGAGATGAACGAGATGGTAAGCAGGTCGAGGTAGCCACGCACGAAACGGCTCATTCCGAATTTCGACTCGCCGTATTTACGTTTCTGATGGTGCACCACCTTCTCTCCTATATGTGTGAAGCCAGCTGATTTGGCGATGACCGGGATGTAGCGGTGCATCTCGCCGTAGATTTCTATGCTTTTCACGACCTCGTTGCGGTAAGCCTTGAGTCCGCAGTTGAAGTCATGCAGTTTGATACCTGTCATTCGGCGTGTCGACCAGTTGTAGAACTTCGAAGGGATGTTTTTCGACATCGTGGAGTCGTAACGTTTCTTCTTCCAGCCACTTACGAGGTCGTAGCCGTCTTTTTCTATCATGTTGTAAAGCTCTGGGATCTCGTCGGGGCTGTCCTGAAGATCGGCATCCATAGTGATTACCACGTCGCCTTGCACTATCTTAAAACCTTCGTTGAGGGCGGCTGACTTGCCGTAGTTGCGACGGAAGCGTATCCCCTTGATATTAGAGTTGTTAGCCTTCAGCTGTTGGATGCAGTGCCATGAGCCGTCGGTGCTGCCGTCGTCGACAAACACTATCTCGTAAGAATAATGATTCTCTTCCATGACGCGGCGGATCCAAGCCTCGAGTTCAGGCAACGATTCCTCTTCATTGAGCAAAGGTATGACGACAGATATATCCATTTCAAACTTTTTTATGTGCAAAGATAGCAATAATTAATGAATAGACGAATGACAATATGACATTTATTATCAACATCGACAAGGCGGTGGCAAGTGGCGAGAAGAGCTCGCGCATCATGTGTCCGTTTTCGTAAAGTCCCATCCTACTCTCCATTCCGAGACAGGAATAAACAGCCAAAATTACGCCAGAAAACACAATTGAGCCGATAATTCCTATCAAAAAACTCATCAAAAACGCTTTGCAGTATGAGAATTTGCTCCACACGAATTTGTTTTTAAAGTAAGCGAGTGTGATGCTTTGCCAGACGAACGGAATGAGGTATATTATAGAGAAAAGGTATGACGATTCGACGTAAAGGCGTTCGTAAAAGACGATGTAAACCAGTGATAATACGACACTTAACAACAATCCCGATATGACTGTTGTTAGCCAGTACTGGCGGCCTGTATATGTCGGTTCGATTATCATTACAGACACAAAAGGGTAAGCTACTTATATCGCACCGCTCAACCATCTACCCTTGCTGCCTTCCGACCCTGGGGGAGTTTGACAGGAGCTGGTCGTATAAGACTTACCCGCTGCAAAAATACTAAATTTTTTAATTTGGCAAATAAATTACGGAAAAATTTTTACCTGAACGGGAAGCAGTCACCTTTCGAGCCCTTTGATTTGCCAGAACCTTTTGAACTTTTATTGTTGGTGCTCTTCGAAGGTTTTGCCCCAATCCGCTCAAATCCGAGGCTGAGATTGATTTCCAAGCCTACCGAATGACGTTTGCCCTGACTGTTGTAGGCATGTATATTGGTTGGTGTGGCCGTCTCGTTGGTTTCCGAAGGCGAGAATGTGTTGATGAATCCATAACTCAACGCTGCATCAACCTTTAATACCAATATCCAGTTGGTGAGATTAACATTTTTCCTCACTCCTAATCCACCAAGAATTCCAATATTTAAACGGTTGATATTTGAATCACTGATACCTACCGAAACATCCGAAATAGGCAATCCCGGCTGTGTCAATGATATGTTTCCACCAAAGGCATAACCGAAATCAGGAGCGACATACAGATATGGGCTAAAGTCTTTATTGCCAATCATATACCAGGTAAATGGCAAACGCAAAGAAGCATAATGGGCTTTCAGCTTATAATTGACATTGTATTTGTTTTCATAAACATACGAAGTAGCCCCTCCCCTTTGCTGATAGTCTATTTCAACAGCCATAGACACTGTTTTGTAAAGTTTGAACTCATAAAACAATCCGACAGTTGGGCCCACCATCATATCGTGCGGCAATTCTTTCAGGTTTTTGTCCGAATAGTATAATCTCGGGAAATTGGCACCGACTTTAACACCCCAGAAATTCTTGTCATTGATATTCTGGGCAGTCAATTCACCTATTGCAATAATCAATAATATGAAAACTATAACTCTCTTATACATGACGGTTCATGATATTGATTATCAAAAAAATCGGTATTCTCGGCAAGTCCGTCGCCGTCCTTGTAGATGTTATACCATCCAGGGAAAAATGACACGACAAACGGATTCGTGCCGCCTTCAACACCTGTAATTATATCGCCCAACCTCAGGCTACGAATTCCGGCATCGGTCTTTTCTCCTGTAATGAAAACATTTCTGATGATGGTTTGCGGAATATTAACTTGATGCATATCAATCCTTTGGGTAAAGTACAGAGTGAAATTCTGATTGTCACCTGTTATATATGCTGTATCCGTAACCGTTAAAAAATGCGAAAACATCTCAACCTTTGCAACCCTATTATGTTGGTCAGAAACCCTAAAATACACCTCATGTTCGTGTGGTGCAGGCCAAAAATTCGTATAACAGAATTCGTAAGGGTTAATCTTATAAGCGCCTTCTATATTTGGAGGGATATAACCTTCCTGTGTCGTGTCGATATTCACCATCGCCACATATTTTGTGAACAACGAGTCTGGAATCATCTCCCTATAAGGTCTCACATACACCTCCTTGCCCAACAGTATTATCGTATCTCCTGCTGAATCCTTTTTCTGGCAACCGACCAGAAACATAGTGGTAAATAATATTAACACACAGAATCGTTTCATTTTAGAAGATTTTTGATAATACCACTTTTTTGACAACGCGGCCTTGCAATGTGCTGATTTCGACAAAATACAGACCTCGAGGCAGCTCTTCAACATCCATGACAGCCATGCCGGTTTGTGCGCAGTCCAACATTTTGACAGTTTGTCCAGAACAGTTGAACAGCCTTACATTTGTAAGCATGTCGGCTTGAATCATCAAGGATGACTTGGCCGGATTGGGATATACAACAATGCTTGACTCGTTGAATTCGTCGACACCGATATGGAAAGCATGCAACTCCAATGAGTTGTCGTTGGCACATCCTTCGCCGCAATCTACATGGGCGGTCAACGTGGCATCACCCAAGGTGGTTACTAACAACTGACACCAGTATCTATTGTTTGTCGGTATGATAACCCAATCATGATTTGAGCATTCCCAACTTATATCACAAGTTTCCAATTCCAATGAGTCGGCTATACAGAATCTGTAAATGCCGGTCCATAAGTCAGTGGCGACACCCAAATTGGTTAACCCATGTATCTCAAATTCAAGTGAGTCTATAACCGTCAGATTTAGGGCAATAATGCTGTCACAGCTGTCTTCGTTTTCCACGATATGGTAATAAACGCCCGATTCATCATATGGTGTACCATACCAAACGTATTCTCTGCAAGCTCTCTTATTAATATATAAGGTATCTGATGGACCTATTATATTCGACATATCAAAAAAGCCCAAATTGTTAACGGTATCGCATTCCATCTGGTGGCCGCCATATTGGGCGATGCCCGAACCCGTGCAGTTGAGCGCAATCACTATACGGCTCAAATCATGTAAGCCGCACAAATAGTTTTCGTCAAAAACAAAAGACTCTGTGGCTTGTCTGCCTTTAGGCAAAGGATTTGACGCCGTATGTACCTCCATTATCTCACCACCATATTGGTTTTTGAATGCGGTAATGCTATATCCAGCTTCCAGGTCAACGTCACCCTCATTACTGTAATAAATTCTCAAAACCATGTTGTTCATCGAGATATCATTAAGCGAAGCGTCGGCTGCGGCATAAACCGGACGGCCATATTGGTCGAGCGTCGTGGTTTGTTGCAGGAAGTTGTTAAATGGACGACGCACCACTCCATCAGGGTCAGTGAACGACATTGAGTTGTCGTAATGGTGTATGGGGATGGTCAAATCATTGTTAACATTTGTCACATTATACATATATTGGTTCCAAACCTTTCTTGTAGGAGCCCACATGGCACCATCCGACTCGATAAAATTCAACCTGTTGTTTCCAACCGAAACAAGTTCGGCAACCTCGTCATTATCGGCATCAACAATAACAGGATACTGCATAATGGTGATCTCGGTATAAGGGAATGATTCCATTATATAAACTGGTATGGTATCATTATATGTGATATGGCTTTTACCGCTGCCATTCACTATCCTTAGTCTTTGTTCGTCACAAATAATCAGTTCCAATATGCCGTCCTGATTGAAGTCGAATGCAGTGATGCTGTTTGAGTATGAATTTTCCACTACATCAATACCCCACATATAAGAAAAAGTACGTGTGTCAGGATTATATTTGTGTGCTTGGAACTTTTCGTTGGTACCAGCAGCGCCACATTGTATAAGCACCTCCAGCAAATCGTCATCGTCTATATCTCCAATCATCGGGATACTTTTTCCTGAAAACGAAGTGTTTATGCTAAAAGGATTGCTCACAAAATCATCATGGACATCCCAAACATAGCCGTATACATAACCATTGACTTCAGCGACATTCCTCACGCTGATAAACACATCCAAATTGCCGTCAAGATTGAAATCAGCCACCTGAACATTGCCATCTTCAACAACTCCTGTCGGCGGCGTGATGCTTTTTACCAGTGTGATGCTGTTCGACTCACGTCCTTCCTTATTGTTGATCTCAACATCATAAATCATGTTGCCCAAAATAAGCTCAAGATCATCGTCGCCCACAACATCAGCAGCCAGTGGAGAAGACAATTTATATAATGTCTGATGTGACCAATGGCCATACGACGAGCCCGAATTCGGACTGTCAGCCTGTGCCAAAAGCACACCTGTTTCGGCATTGTAAATCTTGTCACGCACATATACTTCAGGGCTGCCGTCAGAATTAAAATCAGCAAAACTCACATTGACGGCCCATTCATAGATACCATCTTTGGTTGAACCATAATCCACATCCGACACCCAATAAGGCTCTTCAGGATTTGATGAATAGATGTCGTAAGCCCTCAATTTATAGTCGCAACATGCAACCACAATAAGTCCTTTCCTGTTAGGAAGTTTGACAAGCCCATACGGCGCTGCGTCATCCGCCGTAACGTTTGCCGGCAAAGTGATTATCGCTTTGACATGGGTTGTAAAGCCATCGAAAACAATAAACTCATTATTATATCTATAAGGTGGGATATGGCTGTCGCCATCTTTAGTGAAACATACGATCTCAGGTACACCGTCGTCATTCAAATCGCCAACCAAAGGAATAAGATGGTTTGAAACAATTGCGTCAGATGACCATCCGATCTTAACGTCCCAAACACTACCTTCGATACTGACAGCGCATTCTACAGTGTCAATATTGTCTGGCAAATATGAATCACGCACTGGAAGCGTAATGCCTTGTCCAAATGCAGTAATATAACTCATCAAAATGATGACAAAACCCAGTATAGTCCTACACCTCATATGGGTATATATTAAGTTTAAAAGTGCAAAAATATAAAAAAATCCCAATGGAGCAACCTCTATTGGGATTTTTTTTAAAAATTTGAAAAAATTCTTATTTTTCAACTTCTTTCTTCAGTCTCTCTGTCAACATTGGGACGATCTTGTGGAGGTCGCCTACGATGCCGAGGTCAGCGGCTGAGAAGATAGGAGCATATTTGTCCTTGTTGATGGCGATGATGAAGTCTGACTCTTCCATACCTGCGAGGTGCTGGATAGCGCCAGAGATACCGCATGCCATGTAAAGGGCTGGACGGACAGTCTTACCTGTCTGACCCACTTGGAAGCAGTGATCCATGATGCCTGCGTCGACCATGGCGCGTGATGATGACACCATGCCGCCGAGCACGTCGGCCAAAGCCTGAAGCTTGTTGAAGCCTTCCTTATCGTGGACACCACGGCCACCTGACACCAAAATCTTGGCATCGGCGATGTCGTCAGCGCACTTGCAGTTCATCTTGGTCTCGATGACTTTGACTTTGAACTTGCTGGTGTCGAACTTAGGAGCAAACATGGTGATGGTGCCTTTTCTGCCAGCCTCGCGGACGCGTTTCTGCATCACGCCAGGACGCACTGTCGACATCTGAGGACGTGTGTTAGGGCAAAGGATGGTAGCCATCAGGTTGCCGCCGAAAGCAGGACGTGTCGAACGGAACTGCTTCTCGCCTGTCTCCTCGACGATACCGATTTCAAGCTTGGTGCAGTCTGCTGTCAGACCGGTCTTCAAACGTGAAGCAATACGTGGTGCGAGGTCACGGCCGATGGTGGTAGCGCCGTAAAGTACGATGCTTGGGCAGCCGGCTGTAATCATCTGATACACAACCTGTGAGTACTGCTCTGTCAAATAATCCTTGAGCTCTGGGCAGTCGGCGACGAGCACTTCGTCAGCACCCATCTCGATGAGGCTCTGAGCCTGGTCTTTGACATTATGACCGAGTAACATTGCCACGACTTTCTCGCCGAGAGCGTCGGCCAAGTCGCGAGCCTTACCTAAAAGTTCGTAAGCTACGGATTGAATCATACCTCCGCGCTGTTCTGCGAACACATAAACGTTTTTGTAATCTTTGATATCCATGGCTTTACTTTTAGATTAAATGTTTTTCTTTGAGTTTCTTAACGATGATTTCCACAGCTTCTTCTTCGCTGACTTCGAACACTTCGCCCGGAGCCTTGAGCTGTTTCGGGAATGACTGCCACACCTTTGTTGGTGAGCCTTTCAGACCGAGTTTGTTCTCGTCGACATCGAGTCTGTCGGCGCCCCAAACTTCAACTTCCTTGCTGTAAGCGTCAACGATGCCCGCCACTGTCATGTAACGTGCCTCGAATGCCGATGCGAGGACTGTGAGGACACATTTTCCTTCGACTTCGAGAGTCTGGACGCTGTCTTCATTCTCTTTCTTCACGATGAAGTTGCCGTTCTTTTCGCGTTCAGCGTCGATGACGTATGAAACCTGTGGTAATCCAAGGTGTTCAGCCATCTCAGGACCGACCTGTGCTGTGTCACCGTCGATAGCCTGACGGCCAGCGATGATGAGGTCATAGTCCAGAGTCTTGATAGCGCCTGCCAATGCGTATGATGTTGCGAGGGTATCTGCGCCAGCGAACTTTCTGTCGCTCAACAAGATAGCTCTGTCAACGCCCATAGCGAAAGCTTCTCTCAGGATGAGGTCGGCTTGTGGAGGTCCCATTGTGACAACTGTAACGTTAGCGCCGTATTTGTCTTTCATACGGAGAGCGAGTTCGAGACCGCCCTTGTCGTCCGGGTTCATGATGCTCGGAACGCCTTCACGGATAAGGGTGTTCTTTACCGGATCGATTTTGATTTCGGTAGTATCAGGTACTTGCTTAATACAAACTATAATATTCATAATCTTCCCTCCTATTTAAATAAATGACCAGCGATAACCATTCTCTGAACCTCTGATGTACCTTCGTAGA